>NZ_CANRKH010000005.1 GCF_947631165.1 uncultured Dysosmobacter sp.
GTCACCGCCAACGTCCGCCAGCTGGAGGGCACCATCAACAAGATCCTGGCCTACAAGGACCTGCTGGGCAACGATGCGGACGAGGCCACCGTGACCCGGGCCATGCAGGACATCCTGAAGCGCAGCAGTGAATACATCCCCACACCGGAAGCCATTTTGGCATACATCTCCAAATATTACGGCGTGGAAGAGGATGTCATCCGGGGACAGATCCGGGTCAAGGACGCCGTGGCGGCCCGTCAGATCGCCATGTACCTGATCCGCAGCATGACCAACCTCAGTCTGGACGAGATCGGCAAGGTCTTTGACAACCGGGACCACTCCACGGTGCTCTATTCCATCCAGCAGGTGGAAAAGAAGATGAAAAAGGAACCCGCCTTTGCCGAGACCGTCAAGGAGATCAAAACCAACATCAACTCCAAACACTGACAGTTCTCCACATCTTCCTGTGCAGGATAAAAACTTTTCTGTGGAAAACGTTTCTCCGCCAAAGCTCCGTGGAAAAACCTCCCTCTTCTCTCCACGATGTCTGTGTACCTCCTATCCGTTGCCGTTCAAGGAATTTTCCCACTTTTCCACAATTTTTTCTACTATGACTTCTTTTTCTAAAACAAATTTTTCTTTTCTTTACTAAAAAGCACGCATTCCGACAAACATCCCACATAAAAGGAGGCAGCGATCCCTATGATCAAATTCAGCTGTGAAAAAGTGTTACTGCAAGGTGCCATTGCCGTCGCCAGCCGCGCCGTCGCTCAAAAAAGCTCCATTCCTGCACTGGAGGGCCTTCTGCTCCACGCCGATCAGGAACTGACGGTCTCCGGCTACAACATGCAAACCGGCATTCGCACCAGGATCTCCGCCAACGTGACGGAGAGCGGGACCATCGTTTTGAACGCCCGCCTGTTCGGAGACATCATCCGCCGGATGCCTGACGATATCGTGACCTTTACCGCCGACGACAAACAGCTGGTTCACCTTTCCTGCGGCGACGCGAACTTCGATATCCTGGGCCTTTCCGCCGCGGACTATCCCGACCTTCCGGAGGTGGAGGACGAGTACTCCGTCTCTATCCAGCAAAAGACCCTGCGGGCCATGATCGAGGAGGTGGCCTTTGCCGTTTCCACCAATGAGAGCCGCCCGGTCCACACCGGCGCGCTGTTTGAGATCAGCGACAAGGGCCTCACCATGGTGGCGGTGGACGGTTTCCGCCTGGCGATCCGCCGGGAGCCTCTGGAAAAGATCGAGGGCGGCGCGTTCTCCTTTGTAGCCCCCGGCGCGGCGCTGAACGAAGTGAAGAGCATCTGCGGCGATGTGGAGGACCTGGCCGCCGTGACCCTTGGCAAGCGCCATATCCTCTTTGAGATCGGGGACACCGAGCTGATCTGCCGCCGCCTGGAGGGGGAATTCCTGGATTATAAGAACGCCATCCCCCGGAAGAACCCCATCACAGTCGTTGCAGACACCAAGGCGCTGATCGAGAGCATCGACCGGGTATCTGTGGTGATCTCCGACAAGCTGAAAAGCCCTGTCCGCTGTCTGTTCGACCATGATAAAGTGCTGCTGTCCGCCAAGACCGGCAACGGTGAAGCAAAGGATATCTGCCGCCTCTCCGGCGAAGGGGGCGGCCTGGAGATCGGCTTCAACAACCGCTATCTGATGGAGGCTCTGCGGTACGCGCCGGCCGACACGGTGAAGATCGAGCTGAATACCGGCGTTTCCCCCGCTATCATCGTTCCTGTGGACGGAGAGGAGAATTTCCTCTACATGGTGCTGCCCGTGCGGCTGAAGAGTGCGGAATGATATGAAAACTGTTGCTATCACAACTGAATTTATCAAGCTTCAGGATCTGCTGAAATTCGCCAATCTGGTGGAGAGCGGCGGCGAGGCCAAGGAGCGGATCCAGGCCGGCGAGGTCACGGTGAACGGCGAGATCTGCACCATGCGGGGCAAGAAGATCCGGCCTGGCGACGACGTGTGCTTCAGCGGCCAGCATTATACAGTTTCCTATGCGGATCGATAAGCTGGAACTGGAATCCTTCCGCAATTACGGACATCAGAACGTAGATTTTGACCCCCGGTGCAACGTCATCTTCGGCGAGAACGCCCAGGGCAAGACCAATTTGCTGGAGGCGCTGGTGTATCTCTCCTGCGGGAGGTCTCCACGGGCCAGGACGGACCGGGAGATGATCGGCTTCGACGCGCAGGCATCCCGCCTGCTGGCCCAGGTGTTTGCCAGAGACCGGGAGTTCCGGGTCCAGGTGGATCTCTATCGGGACCGGCGGCGGAAGCTGTCCGTCAATCAGGTGCCTGCCAAAAACAGCGCCGCCCTGAGCCAGGTGTACAACACGGTTTTTTTCTGTCCGGAGGACCTGTTTCTGATCCGGGAGGGAGCCGCCGCCCGGCGGCGTTTCATGGATGCCGCTCTCTGTCAGCTCCGGCCCAGGTATGGCGCCGCTCTGGCGGAGTACAACCGGACCTATGACCACAAGACCCGCATCCTGCGGGACAGCGAAGAGCGGCCGGACCTGCTGGAGACCCTGCCGGATTTCAATGAACGGCTGGTGCGCTTCGGCGCGGTGCTGATCCATTACCGGCATCAATTTTCCCTTCGGCTGAACGAATATGCTTCCCTGCACCATCTGGAGTGCTCCGGTGGAAAAGAGCGTTTGGAAATGCGGTATCAAACTGTCTCTTCTGTCGCAGATCCCTCAGCGGATATTGCAGTTTTAACGGAACAGCTGCGCCAGCATATGGAAGCCCATCAGGCGGCGGAGCGGGCCTCCCGGCTGTGTCTGTCCGGCCCACACAAGGACGATCTGTCCGTCACCATCGACGGACGGGATGCCAAGCAGTACGCCTCCCAGGGCCAGACCCGAACGGCGGCCCTTTCCATGAAGCTGGCGGAACGGGAGATCTATAAAAACGTGACTGGGGAGTATCCAATACTGCTTTTGGACGATGTACTCAGCGAACTGGACCCAAAGCGGCAGGAGTTCGTACTGAACCGCATCAACGGAGGGCAGGTGTTCATCACCTGCTGTGAAGATGACCGTCTGCCGAAGCTGCTGGGCGGCAAGGTGCTCCACGTGTGCAAAGGGGAGCTGGCATGAGCAGGTGATGAACACGCGACCAAGCGAAGCGCCGGGAGCCGCGCGACAGCGCGTTTTAAATCGCCGCGCCGCAACGCGGCGCATCACCTGCTGTGAAGATGACCGTCTGCCGAAGCTGCTGGGCGGCAAGGTGCTGCATATAAAAAACGGCGTCATCGAAGGATGAACGCCCAACGATAAAATATCGACTATGATTATAGAAACGTCTGATTTTGGAGGATAACGATATGGAACCCATCCAATATCTATGGAAAGACCGCAAGCGTTTTCTCGGTATGCCTCTGTCCTTTATCCGCTACCGGCTGAGCAAAGACCGCCTTTTCTGCGAAAAAGGATTTTTGAATATCCAGGCCAATGAGGTGCTGCTGTACCGTGTGCGGGATCTGCAATTGAATATATCCCTTGGGCAGCGCATCTTCGGCGTGGGGACCATCTGCGTGGTCTCCTCGGACAAGAGCATCCCTCATTTGGACTTGAAAAATGTAAAGAATCCAAGAGAGGTCAAGGAACTGATCCATCAGAACGTAGAGGAGGCCAAGGATAAGCGGCGGATGCGGACCATGGAGGTCATGGGCGACAGCGGCGGTACCGCGGAGGACTGTGATCTGGACCTGGCGGACGACTGCGAGGCGGACTGAGATGTATCTTCACCTGGGCCAGAACGAGATCGTCTCCGACCATCGGGTCATCGGCATCTTTGACCTGGACAAATGCACCTACGGCAAGCGCACCCGGGATTACCTGGCCGCTGCTGAACAGGAGGGCGTGGTGCTGGATGTCTCCGGCGACATCCCCAAGTCCTTCGTAGTGTGCGACCACCCCTACCACCGGCAGATCGTGTATCTGAGCCAGCTGAATCCCTCGACCCTGAAAAACCGGGCGGAGAGTACAAACCTGGAGCTGTGAAGGGAGGCCCATATGAATCTGATGACTCTGGAGTTCTTTCATGCTATTCTCACGTTCTACGACTGGGTGTTTCCTCTGAACCTTCTTGTCATCATCAGCTTTTTCACCGGCTTTGTGGTGGAGATCTGTGTGAGAAGGGATTCCAGGGCCAGATGGCTGTATCCGCTGATCTGCGCCATGATGATGGTCCTTTTTGAGGTGATCGCTCAAATCTTGCGGGATGAGCGGTTCATGGTTCTCGGTATCCTATGCTGGTTCATGGAGGCCGCCCTGCTGGGCGCGGCCATGGGCTTTTTGATCCGCGCCGTCTGGATATATAACAGGTGCTGTGGCCTGCGCTGACGGGAAAAGGCCTGCGCCGTTTGCATGTTCCATTTTTTCAAAAACCGCCCTTCATAAAATAAACACATTCAAGGCAGGGAGAAACAGGCCGGAAACGGCTCCAGCCCGGTTCTCTTTGCCTTGCATTGGAAAACAACCCTTGAAAGGAGAAATCCCATGGCTGACAATGAAATTTTGAATTCCACCGCCGTGGACGCGTCCAACGAATATGACGCCTCGGAGATCCAGGTCCTGGAGGGCTTGGAGGCTGTTCGGAAGCGTCCCGGCATGTATATCGGCTCCACCTCCAGCTCCGGCCTCCACCACCTGGTGTATGAGATCGTGGACAACGCCATCGACGAGGCCCTGGCGGGCTACTGCACGGAGATCCTGGTGCAGATCAACGAGGGCGACACCATCACCGTGGTGGACAATGGCCGTGGCATCCCTGTGGGCATCCAAGCCCAAACCGGCAAGCCCGCCCTGGAGGTGGTCTATACCATCCTCCATGCCGGCGGCAAATTCGGCGGCGGGGGCTATAAGGTCTCCGGCGGCCTCCACGGCGTGGGCGCCTCCGTGGTCAACGCCCTGTCCGAATGGCTGGAGGTCCAGGTCCACAAGGACGGCAAGATCTATGAGATGAAATTCTCCCGAGGCCATGTGACTCAGGAGATGACTGTGGTGGGCGCCACAGACCGCACCGGCACCACCGTCACCTTCAAGCCGGACCCGGAGATGTTCGAGGAGACTGTTTATAACTACGAAACCCTTCATACCCGGATGCGCGAAGAGGCATTCCTCAACGCGGGACTGCGCATCCGCACCGTGGACAAGCGCCCCGGCCAGGAGCAGGAGGACGTCATGTGCTACGAGGGCGGCATCCGGGAGTTCGTTACCTGGCTGAACCGCAGCAAGGACGCCCTTCACGAAAACGTCATCTATATGGCCGGCCAGCGGGAGGACTCTGTGGCGGAGGTGGCCATCCAGTACAATTCCAGCTATAACGAGACCATCCTGTCCTTCGCCAACAACGTCCACACCCCGGAGGGCGGCATGCACGAGGAGGGATTCAAGCGGGCCCTGACCACCGTGCTGAACAACTACGGCCGGAAGATCAAAATGCTGAAGGATGACGAAAAGGTCTCCGGCGAGGACTGCCGGGAGGGATTGACCTGCGTCATCTCCGTGAAGCTGACGGAGGCCCAGTTCGAGGGCCAGACCAAGGCCAAGCTGGGCAACAGCGAGATCCGCACCCTGGTGAACAACATCGTTTCGGAGAAGCTGGATACCTTCCTGGAGGAGAATCCCCAGGTGGGCCGGATGATCCTGGACAAGGCCCTCACCGCCAACCGCGCCCGGGAGGCCGCGAAAAAGGCCCGGGAGTCCATCCGCCGCAAGACCGCCCTGGGCGGCGCGGCCATGCCGGACAAGCTTCGGGACTGCAATGAAAACAACCCGGAACTGACCGAGATCTACATCGTCGAGGGCGATTCCGCAGGCGGCTCCGCGACCCAGGGCCGGGATTCCCGGTTCCAGGCGATCCTCCCTCTGTGGGGCAAGATGCTGAACGTGGAAAAGGCCCGGGCGGACAAGGTGTACGGCAATGACAAGCTCCAGCCGGTCATCACCGCCCTGGGCGCCGGGATCGGCGAAGAGTTTGACCCCGCTAAGCTCCGCTATCACAAGGTTATCATCATGGCCGATGCCGATGTGGACGGCTCCCATATCCGCACGCTGCTGCTGACCTTCTTCTTCCGCTTCATGCGGCCTCTCATCGAGCAGGGCTACGTATATTCCGCCGTGCCGCCCCTGTTCAAGCTGAGCCGGGGCAAGACGACCCGGCTGGCCTTTTCCGAGGAGGAGCGGGACGCCATCTCCGCCGAGCTGCGGGGGGGCAATCCCAACGTGAAGATCGATATCTCCCGCTTCAAGGGCTTGGGCGAAATGAATCCCCATGAGCTGTGGGAGACCACCATGGACCCGGAGCGCCGCACCCTGCGCCGCATCACTCTGGACGACGCCGTGCGGGCAGACGAGACCTTTACGATCCTCATGGGCGAAAAGGTGGAGCCGAGGAAAGAGTTCATCGAACGGAACGCCAAGTACGCAGTGAATCTGGACTACTGATGATTAGAAATGAGAAATTAGGCATCATAAGGTCCCGCCGCAGGCGGAATGATGGAAATTTGTCCAGCAGAACAGGAACCAGAATTTCTAATTTCTAACTCCTCATTCCTGGTTGAAAGATATGACCTTCCAAAAGGAGGAAAACGATAGATGAGTAAAAAACCCCAATACGATCCCGAGGAGATCCGCTATCCCGACCAGAAGATCGTGGAATCTCCTCTGGTCCCTGAGATGGAGCAATCCTATATTGAATACGCCATGAGCGTCATCAAAGGCCGCGCCCTGCCGGATGTGCGGGACGGCCTGAAGCCGGTGCACCGCCGCATCCTGTACGCGATGTACGAGGACAATCTGACCAGCGACCGGCCCTTCAAGAAATCCGCCACCTGCGTGGGCGACGTGCTGGGCCGGTATCATCCCCATGGCGACGCCTCCGTGTATGACGCCCTGGTGCGCCTGGCGCAGGACTTCTCCATGCGCTATATGCTGGTGGACGGCCACGGCAACTTCGGCTCCGTGGACGGCGACCCCCCGGCGGCCTATCGGTATACGGAAGCTCGCCTGGCCAGGATCTCCGACGAGATGCTGCGGGATATCGACAAGGACACCGTGAATTGGGACCCCAACTTTGACGAGACCCGCAAAGAGCCCCGGGTCCTGCCCTCCCGCTTTCCCAACCTGCTGGTGAACGGCTCCAGCGGCATTGCCGTGGGCATGGCCACCAACATTCCCCCCCACAATCTGCGGGAGGTCATCGCCGCCTGCATCCATGTGCTGGAGGACCCCAACGCGACCTTGGCGGATCTGATGCAGTATGTGAAGGGCCCGGACTTCCCAACCCGGGGCATCATCATGGGCCGCAGCGGCATCCGGGCGGCCTACGCCACCGGCCGGGGCCGTCTGGTGATCCGCGCCCGCCATGAATTCGAGGAATTCGGCAAGGACCGCACCCGCATCGTCATTACGGAGATCCCCTATCAGGTGAACAAGCGGATGCTCATCAAGAGCATGGCGGACCAGGTGGAGGACAAGCGGCTGGATGGCATCAGCGACATTCGGGACGAGTCCGACCGCAACGGTATGCGCATTGTCATTGAGCTGAAGCGGGACGCCAACCCCCAGGTGGTGCTGAACCGCCTCTTCAGCCAGACCCAATTGCAGACCACCTTTGCCATCAACATGCTGGCCCTGGTGGACGACCAGTCCCAGCCCAAGATCCTGTCTCTGCGTCATATCATCGACGAGTATCTGGCCTTCCAGGAGGAGATCATCGTCCGCCGGACGAAATACGACCTGAAAAAGGCCATGGAGCGCGCCCACCTGCTGGAGGGCCTGCTGATCGCCCAGGACAACATCGACGAGGTCATCCATATCATCCGTTCCAGCTATGACAACGCCAAGGAAAACCTGATGAACCGCTTCGGCTTGGACGATATCCAGGCCCAGGCAATTCTGGACATGCGGCTGAAAGCCCTGCAGGGCCTGGATCGGGAGAAGCTGGAAAACGAATATAAAGAGCTGGAGGAGAAGATCGCTTGGTTCAACCGCATCCTCTCCGACGAGGGCCTTGTGAAACAGATCTTAAAAGACGAATTGCGGGCTATTTCCGATAAGTACGGCGACGACCGCATGACGGAGATCCAGGATGTGGAGGACGAGATCGACATCGAGGATCTGATCGAAGAGGAGCAGTGCGTCTTTACCCTGACGCAGGCAGGCTATATCAAGCGCACGCCGGTCAGTGAGTATACCGCCCAATCCAAGGGAGGTATGGGCAAGAAAGGCATCACGACCCGGGAGGAAGATTATGTGGTGGACGTGTTTACTGCCTCAACCCACGACTACATCCTTTTCTTTACCGACACCGGCAAGGTCTATCGGAAGAAGGGCTACCAGATCCCCGAGTCCGGCAAGACCGCCAAGGGCACCAATATCATCAACATTCTCCAGGTGGAGCAGGGCGAGCGGGTCCAGACCATGATCCACACCCGCTCCATCGAGGATGACGGCCGCTTCCTGTTTATGGTGACCAGGAACGGCACCGTGAAACGCCTGCCGGCCAACACCCTGAAGAACCTGCGGAACAACGGCATCCGGGCGCTGCGGATGGATGAGGGAGACCAGCTCATCACCGTCCGGGAGACCGATGGGAAGCAGCGCATCCTGATCGCGACGCACGACGGCATGGCGGTGTGCTTCGACGAGAACGATGTTCGTCCCATGGGCCGGGACGCCGTGGGCGTCCGGGGCATCCGCCTGCGGGAAGGCGACTATGTGGTGGGCGCCGCCCGTGCCGCGGAGGGCAAGTGCGTCCTGTCCATCACGGAGAAGGGCTACGGCAAGCGGACGGCGGTAGAGGAATACCGCATCACCAACCGGGGCGGCCTGGGCATCAAGAATTACATGATCACGGACAAGACCGGCCCTGTAGTTGGCATCAAGGTGGTGGATGGGTCTGAGGATCTGCTGCTGGTGACCCAGGCGGGTATCCTGATCCGCACCGCTGTGGAAAATATCCGCAGCGCGGGCCGGGCGACCCAGGGCGTCATCGTCATGCGCTTCAAGGAAGAGGGCGACCGGGTCATCTCCCTGGCTCTGACGGACCGGGACGCGGCGGAAGAGACGGAGACCGGCACGGAGCCGGAGAAAAAGGGCACAGATGGGACCTCTGTGTAATGAAAGGGGAAAGAACCGGCCTTTTTACCTGTGAATAGAAGGAGCATTATGAGAGCGGATGTCGTGAATTGCCTGCACTGCAATGTCCCTATGCGGTTTTTGGGAGAGCAGCAGATACAGCTTGGAAAGACAGGCTGGTTTTTGGGCGACCTTTCCAATCTGCTGGCGGGAGCCTTGGATGTTAAGATTTTTGCCTGTCCGAAGTGCGGAAAGCTGGAATTTTTCAGCGCGGAGGATCCGCAGAAACAAGGCGAAGAAGGCAGAAAAGTCTGTCCGGAATGCGGCGCTGAGCATGATGCGGATGCTGAATGCTGTCCCATATGCGGGCATGTATACACCAAATAGAGGCAGGGAGCTTGCCCATGAAAACTGTTACCATTTATACAGACGGCGCCTGCTCCGGCAATCCCGGCCCCGGCGGCTGGGGGGCGGTCCTGATGTACGGTCCCCATAGAAAGGAGCTGTCCGGCGGCGAGGGGAGCACCACCAACAACCGCATGGAGCTGACGGCTGTCATCCAGGCGCTGTCCCTGTTGAAGGAGCCGTGCGTGGTGGAGCTGTGGTCCGATTCCAAATACGTCATCGACGGCCTTTCCAAGGGCTGGGCCAAGGGATGGAAAGCCCGGGGCTGGAAGAAGGCTGATAAAAAGCCGGCCCTGAACCCGGATCTGTGGGAACGGCTGCTGGTGCTGACGGATGTCCACACCCTCCACTATCACTGGGTCAAAGGCCATGCGGAGAATGAATACAATAACCGCTGTGACCAGCTTGCTGTGGCGGAAAGCCAGAAGTATAAATAAGCGCCAATGTGGCCTGGGGCCCCGCAGCGCGGGGCGGCGGGAAAGCGCCGTACAAGCATTTTGCGAAGCAAAATCTTGGCGTAGGGCGAATTGACTTCGCCCGGAGCAAATTTCAAGTAAAGGGCTCCCGTCCGGCTCTGCCGGATGGGAAACCACGCGGAAAATGAATACAACAATCGCTGCGGCCAGTTGGCTGTCGCCAAGAGCCGGAAATACAAGTGAAACGGCGGTCCCGCCATTGGACCGTTGGAAATAAAAGAAAGAAGGGCAAAAACATGGCAGGAAAATTTGAGATCAAGCAGACCAAAAGCGGGTATCGGTTCAATTTGATCGCCACCAATGGACAGGTGATCGCAACCAGCGAGACCTATTCCAGCCTGGAAAGCTGCAAAAACGGCGTGGAGAGCGTTCGGAAGAACTGCGCCGCCCATGTGGAGGATCAGACTAAGGAGGGATTTGAGACTCTGACTCACCCCAAGTATGAGGTCTATGTGGACAAGGCCGGCGAATTCCGCTTCCGCCTGAAGGCGAAAAACGGCGAGATCATCGCCACCGGCGAGGGCTATAAGGCCAAGGCCAGCTGCCTGAACGGCATCGACTCCATTGGCAGAAACGCCCCCGAGGCGAAGGTCGTCGAAGCGGAGGCGTAAAACAGACGGAGAGAGACGCTGCAAAATCGTTTTCGTTACAAACATTCACAAACTGTTCACATGAAAAACATAATTCCGCAAAAAATATCGGGTACTTTATATACTAGCAACGGGTCCTCCCAACCCGATGCGTTTTCTCCCTCCTAAAACACACACGGCAAAAGGACCGCTTCGGCGGTCCTTTTGCCGTCTTGCTTTTTTTCGCGGAACGGGGTAAGATAGGCCCATCAAGATCACCATCGTCAGGAGGTCGATTTCATGAGAGATGGTTTTATTTCCGTGGCCTGCGGCAGTCCCAAACTGCGGCTGGCGGATTGCCGCTACAACGCGGAGCAGACGTTTATGATGATGCGTCAGGCAGAGAAGGCCGGCGTCAAGGTGCTGGTGCTGCCGGAGCTGGGCCTGACGGGCTACACCTGCGGCGACCTGTTTTATCAGGACACTCTGCTCCGGGGTGCGGAGGAGGCTCTGTCCACGGTGCTGGAGGCGACCCGGAACCTGGAAGTGGTCACGGCGGTGGGATTGCCGGTGCGGGTCAACAACAAATTGTATAACTGCGCGGCAATTATACAAAAAGGGGAGATTTTAGGAGTGGTTCCCAAGACCCACCTGCCCAATTACAGCGAGTTTTACGAAAAGAGGCAGTTCGCTCCGGCCCAAGCGGGGCGGAATTGGATCAATCTCTGCGGACAGACGCCGCTTTTTGGGAAAGAGCAGTTGTTTGTCTGTGACGATCTGCCGGAGCTGATCCTGGGTTTTGAGATCTGCGAGGACCTGTGGGCACCCACTTCTCCCGCTGTATCGATGGCCCAGCGCGGAGCAACCGTCATTGGCAATCTGTCCGCCAGTAATGAAGTCATCGGTAAGGATGCCTACCGCCGCCAGCTGGTGACCATGCAGAGCGCCAAGCTGCTGTGCGGCTATGTCTATTCCAGCGCCGGCGAGGGAGAGTCCACCTCCGACCTGGTGTTCGGCGCCCACCAGATGATCGCGGAAAACGGCGCGCTGCTGGCGGAGCGGCGGTTTGAGGGCGGCCTGCTGATCTCGGAGATCGACGTACAGAAGCTGTCCTATGAGCGCCGCCGGATGCAGTCCTTTGATGATATGGAGCAGCGTTTGGACAGCCATTTTTCCCTTACCCTCTCCGATACCAAGCTGTCCCGCTACGTGGCCCCCATGCCCTTCGTCCCCGAGGGGAAGGAGGACCGAGACGCCCGCTGCCGGGAGATCCTGCTGATCGCCTCTTTGGGCCTCAAACAGCGGCTGGAGCACACCGGGGCAAAAACCGCCGTGGTGGGCCTCTCCGGCGGACTGGACTCAACCCTGGCGGTCCTCATCACCGGCCTCGCCATGAAAATGCTGGACCGGCCTATGACGGACATCGTGGCCGTCACCATGCCCTGCTTCGGCACCACGGACCGCACGAAAAACAACGCCGTCATCCTGGCGGAGCGGATGGGCGCCGTGCTGAAAACGGTGGATATCTCGGGCACCGTCCGCAGCCATTTCCGGGATATCGGCCACGATATGGACGACCACTCCGTCACCTTTGAAAACGGCCAGGCCCGGGAGCGGACCCAGGTGCTGATGGATATCGCTAACCAGACCGGCGGCCTCGTCATCGGCACCGGCGATCTCAGTGAGCTGGCCCTGGGCTGGTGCACCTACAACGGCGACCACATGAGCATGTACGGCGTCAACGCCTCTATCCCCAAGACCCTGGTGCGGCATCTGGTGGGCTATCTGGCCCGGGACAACGCGGAGAAGGACGAGGCCCTCCACGACGTGCTGGAGGATATCCTGGACACCCCCGTCTCCCCGGAACTGCTGCCCGCCGTGAAGGGCGAGATCAGCCAGCGGACAGAGGACCTGGTGGGTCCCTACGAGCTCCACGACTTCTTCCTGTACTACGTCCTCCGCTGGGGCTTCTCCCCCGCCAAGGTCTACCGCCTGGCCCAGTACGCCCTGGGGAAACAGTACAGCAGCGCGGTCATCTTAAAGTGGCTCAAAACTTTTTACCGCCGTTTCTTCACCCAGCAGTTCAAGCGGAACTGCCTTCCCGACGGCCCCAAGGTGGGCACCGTGGCCCTGTCCCCCCGCGGCGACTGGCGGATGCCCAGCGACGCGAAGATGAACCTGTGGCAGGCGGAGCTGGAGACGCTGAACTGACCGTGCAGCCCCTTTGCCCGACCCAAACTAGCGAAGCGTTTGGGGAGGGAGAGGAGAAAGGCGCACGGCAGGAAAAGGCACGCCGGCGTAAGACGGCGGGCCGTTTCGAGAGGGCGGCTTTTGACGAGTGGCAGGCGGAGTTGGAGACACTGCATTAAAACGTCCAGTGGGCAAAAGACCTGATAAAAAGAGCTTTCCATCAGGAAAGCTCTTTTTGCTGCCTATGAACTGCCTATTGCATTTTTTTCAAAAGCCTTTTGAATATCTCTGGAAACCCCTCCTATCCTGTTTCATGGGCACAGCTTAGCAGGGATCATGATATTCTGCAGCCGTTCCCTTGACAATGGTCCGATACCGTACTATAATATAGTCCGAAATCGTACCAAAAGGCGGGGATTTTTTGAATACCAGACAACAGATGGCGGCCATCAACACCTGTATCAGCCAGAGCAATATGCTCTATGGCGAGTGGGCCAAGCAGCATGGCATGAGCTATAATATGCTGATGATCTTGTGTACGCTGGACGCGGGACCATGTACGCAGAAGCAGGTATCGGAGAGTTGGATGATCCCGAAGCAGACTGTCAATACCATTGTCAAAGGCCTGGAGCGCCAAGGCAGGGTCCGCTTTGCGGCGGGACAGGACCAAAAGGAGAAGCTGGTCTGCCTAACAGCGGAGGGACAGGCGTTTGCAAAGGAGATATTGGAGAAAATGTATCAAATGGAGGACCGGGTCCTGGAGCAGATGGGCCCGGAACTGTGTGAGATGCTGCTGAAAAGCGAGCGGGCCTTTGCGGAAACACTTGCCCAGGAGGTCCGCCGTGGATAACCCGCTGGCAAGAGAGTTCCGCACCGCCTCCCTGCTGCGGTTCGCCCTGCCCAACATCGTCATGATGGTGTTTTTGTCCCTGTACACCATTGTGGACGGCATGTTCATCTCCCGCTTTGTGGGGACGCTGGCCCTGTCCGCTATCAATATGTCCTATCCCCTGAACTGCCTGGAAATGGCAGTGGGCATCATGCTGGGCACCGGCGGCAGCGCGGTCATCGCCCGGGAGCTGGGCGAGGGAAAGGAAATGGCTGCCCGGCAGGATTTCACCTGCATCGTGGCGGCGTCGCTGCTGCTGGGCTTGGCGTTTCTGGCGCTGGGGAACCTGTTTTTGGACCCGGTTTTGAGATTTTTAGGCACCAGCCGGATCCAGTTTCCCTACTGCCGGATCTATACCCGCATCCTGCTGCTGTTTGCTCCGGCTTTCTTCCTGCAAACGGCTTTTCAGACGCTTTTCGTCACCGCCGGAAGGCCGGGGTTGGGCCTGGGCCTCACGGTGGCGGGAGGCCTGGCCAATATCGTGCTGGACTGGCTGCTGATGGGGCCTGTGGGCATGGGCGTGGCGGGAGCCGCCGTGGCCACGGGCATTGGATATTGTGTTCCGGCCGCGGCAGGCATGGTGTTCTTCTTCCGGAACAGGAGAGGGACCCTGTATTTCACGCCCTTCCGCCCCAGGCGGCGGATGGTGCTGCAAGCCTGCGGCAACGGCTCGTCGGAGATGGTCACCAACATCGCCAATGCCGTTACGACATTGCTGTTCAACCTGATCTTCCTGGAGTTCTGGGGGGAGGACGGCGTGGCCTCCATTACCATCGTCATGTATTTTCAGTTCGTGTTCACAGCAGTGTTTTTTGGCTTCTCCATGGGCGTGGCGCCGGTGATCAGCTACAAATACGGCGCCCAGGACACAGCCCAGATGAGGCGCATCTTCCGCTGCTGTCTGGGATTCGTGCTGGTCTGCTCCGGGGCGATGTACGGACTGGCCCGGCTGGTCATCGGCCCCTGCCTGACCCTCTTCACAGATGCGGACAGCGCGGTATACGCCATCACCGTGGAGGGCTTTCCCCTCTATGCGGCAAGCTTTTTGTTCATGGGTGTGGGCATCTTTGCCTCTTCCCTGTTCACCGCCCTGTCGGACGGCGTGGCGTCCGCCGTCATCTCCTTTGCCCGCACCTTCGTGTTTCTGGTGGGGATGTTGCTGCTCCTGCCCCGGCTGTGGGAGGGGACCGGCGTGTGGCTGGCGGTCCCGGCGGCGGAACTGCTGGGCCTGGCGGTTTCGGCGGCCTTTCTGGCGTGGGGCCGAAAAAAGTATCAATATTAAAAAGACCGGCCCAGTGTGGAAAATCCCACACTGGGCCGGTCCATCATGGATCTATTTTTTGAATTCATCGACCCGCAGGCACCGGGTTGCGTTGAGAATGGCGATGAAGGCCACGCCCACGTCAGCAAACACCGCCTCCCACATGGTGGCCATGTTGAAAGCGCCCAGGATCATTACGCCGAATTTGACCAACAGGGCAAACCAGATGTTCTGGTTGACAATGCGCAGGGTCTTGCGGGAGATGCGCATGGCGGTGGCGATCTTGGAGGGCTTGTCGTCCATCAACACGATGTCGGCAGCCTCGATAGCGGCGTCGGAGCCAAGGGCGCCCATGGCGATGCCGATATCGACGCGGCTCAGCACCGGGGCGTCGTTGATGCCGTCGCCCACGAAGGCCACCTTGCCCTTCTGGCTCTTTTCCGACAGCAGCTTTTCCGTCAGGTCCACCTTGTCGGCGGGCAGCAGCTCGGCATGGTACTCGTCGATCCCCAGCTCCGCCGCCACGGCCTTGGCTACGGCCTCGGCGTCGCCGGTGAGCATCACGGTCTTTTTCACGCCGCTGGCCTTCAGGTCGGCGATGGCGGCCCGGGCGTCCTCCTTGGGCAGGTCGGAGATGACGATGTGTCCGGCGTAAAAGCTGTCCACCGTCACATGAACGATGGTCCCCGGCAGCTCGCAGGGCAGCCAGTTGACGCTCTGCCGCTCCATCAGGCGGCTGTTGCCCACGGCCACGGCCTTGCCGTCCACCTTGGCGGTGACGCCGTGGCCGGCGATCTCCTCCACATCCTCCACGCGGGAGGCGTCCAGATCGGCCTTGCAGGCGGCCCGCAGGGACAGGGAGATAGGATGGTCGGACCAGTGCTCTGCCAGGGCGGCGTATTCCAGCACCTGTTCTTCCGTGAAGTCCGCCTCGGGGTGGACGGCGGTAACGGTAAAGGTGCCCTTGGTCAGCGTGCCGGTCTTGTCAAAGACCACGGTCTCCGTATGGGCCAAAGCCTCTAAGTAGTTGCCGCCCTTCACCAGAATGCCGCACTTGGAAGCGCCGCCGATGCCGCCGAAGAAGCTGAGGGGCACGGAGATGACCAGCGCGCAGGGGCAGGAGATGACCAGGAAGATCAGCGCCCGGTGGAGCCAGTTGGCCCAGTCGGTGCCCAGCAGGAAGGCAGGCTGACTGGCAGCGGGGACCACCAGCAGGGCGATGGTGGGCAGCAGGAACAGCGCCAGGGCGGCGATGACCACGCAGGGGGTGTAATACCGGGCGAAGCGGGTTATGAAGTTCTCACTGGTGGACTTCTTTTCGCTGGCGTTCTCCACCAGGTCCAGGATCTTGGACACCGTGGACTCACTGCAGGGCCGTGTGACCCTGATCCGCAGCAATCCGGTCTGGTTCACGCAGCCGCTGATCACCGCGTCTCCGGCGGCCACGTCCCGGGGGACGGATTCGCCGGTAAGGGCGGCGGTGTCCAGGGCGGAGCTGCCCTCCAGCACCACGCCGTCCAGGGGGACCCGCTCGCCGGGCTTCACCACGATGACGGCGCCCACCGCCACGTCTTCCGGGTCCACTTCCTCAATTTCGCCGTCTTCCCTTTCCAGGTTGGCGGTGTCAGGGCGGATGTCCATCAAAGCGGCGATGGACTGGCGGGATTTGCCCACGGCGTAGTCCTGGAACAGCTCGCCCACCTGGTAGAACAGCATGACGAACACCGCCTCAGCGTATTCGCCGGTGCCGAAAGCGCCGACTGTCGCCAGGGCCATCAGGAAATTTTCGTCGAACACCTGACCGTTGCGGATGTTGCGGACGGCCTTGTACAGCACGTCCCAGCCGATGACGGCGTAGGGGGCCAGGTAGCACAGGGCCGTCAGCAGTCCCTGCTCCGGCAGGGGCCCAAAGGCCGTCAGCAGCTTTACGAGGATCAGCAGCGCCGCCGCGGCGATGATGCGCTTCAGCATCTTCTTCTGTTTTTTCGTCATATTTTTCATCATATGGAAACCTCCTGGATATCGGGTTTTCGCAGCACCGCCAGTCCCACAGGCAGGCGGCCGGGGATCACAGCCAGCTCGGAGACCGGCAGGCCCAGGCGTTCAAAAAAGGCGCGGTAGCTCTCCTGCGTGAATAGGTGCTTCTGCCGGAAGCCCAGCAGGCAGTACAGGGAAATCAGACCTTTCATCACCGCGCCGGCCTCTCCCATGAGAAAGGTAGGCAGCAGCAGCACGCCGCCGGGGGCGGTGACCCGCCACAGTTCCGCTGCCGCCCGCTCCGGCGCGTCCAGCAGATGCAGCACATTGGCGGCGCACACGGCCCCAAAGGCCCCGTCCGGCTCCGGCAGGCAGAAAAGATCCCGCTGGGCGAATTCGATGTTGGAAAGGTCCCGCCGGGCGGCCTTTTTCCGTGCCCGCTCCAGCATGGGCAGGGACAGGTCCGTGCAGAGGACCCGTTTGGCAAAAGGCGCGGCGGCCAGGGAGATCTCCCCGGTACCCGCCGCGCACTCCAGCAGATCGGACCTTGACGGGACACGGCGGGCCGCCTCTGCGGCCATTCCCCGGACCGCCCGGCGGTTGACGGCTTCTGCCAGATCATACAGCCCCGCGATCCTGTCCCAGAACGTCCGGCCCATTTTATACGGACAGCTCGCAGTCCGGCTCCACCTTTTTGGCGGTGGCGATGACTTCCTGCAAAATATCGTCAAACCGGGCGTCGTCAGCGTCCAGCATCAGCTTCTGGGACATAAAGTTGATGGTGACGGAATGGACCCCGTCGATCTTCCGCACGGCGTCCTCCACCTTGGCGGCGCAGTTGGCACAGTCGATAACGAACTTGTAACGCTTTTTCATGATGATCTTCCTCCCGTATGTATGTTAAAAATATGATACCCTCAGTGGACAAGGGGCAACACGCCTGCCGGCGGCTAAAATCAACGTTGGCAGCGTCATCGTTCTAGGTGGGCGTCAGCCCACCGTCGTCCTCTTCCTTGCCAGCACCGATTTTTTCTCGCTGGCAGGTCCTTTGGAGTTTTTCAGGAGCAGATTTAGCGGCTGGCAAGGCAGACGAGGCAGCCGGGCTGCCGCCCGGCAACGAGGATAACGCCGCCAGCCGCTGCAGATGCCCTGAAAAACCGCGTTGTCCTTTGTCCACTGAGGGTATGGAAAGCTCACTCGGAAACGTGTTCCAGGCCCTGGTCGATGATGGTCTTTACATGGTCGTCCGCCAGGGAGTAAAACACGGTCTTGCCGTCCCGGCGGGCTTTCACCAGCCGGGCGTTTTTCAGCGCCCGCAGCTGGTGGGAGATAGCAGACTGGGTCATGCCCAGCAGCGCCGCGATGTCGCACACGCACATCTCCGCCTCGAACAGGACGTACAGGATGCGGATGCGGGTGGAATCGCCGAAGATGCGAAACAGCTCCGTCAGGTCGTACAGGGTGTCCTCGCTGGGCATTTCCCGGCGGACCCTTTCCACGATGTCCTCATGGGCGTGCATAAAATCACAGCACTCCACGTTGTAGCGGTCCTCCATGATCCGCCCCCTCTCACATAATCAATTGAACAACTGTTCATATGTTCATTATACGAATTGAGATCCATTTGTCAACCCCCTTTTTCAAAATATGTGGAAAAAATTGCGGCGGTGTGGTATAGTCTTAAAAACCAGGCGATTTTCAAGGGGGCCGCGGCCCTTAAAAAGCGGTTTCAACTTGTTTCAAGTTATTTGATGATAGACTGATACTGATTTCACCAAAGGAGATCCATGATGAACGAATTAGAAAAGCAGGCGGAGGAACGGATCAAAACCAATGCCTTTATGCATCATAACCACATTGAGATCGTGGCTGTGGAGCCGGACTGGGCGGTCTTTAAGCTGGATATCCGCCCGGAGAGCAAAAACCCCTACGGCATGATCCACGGCGGCGCCATCTATACCCTGGCGGACAACGCCACGGGTTCCGCCGCCCATACCGACGGACGGTACTATGTGACCCAGACCAGTTCCCTGCACTTCCTGCGGAACCAGTCGGAGGGCACGGTGCGGGCGGAGGCCCGGGTGCGGCACCGGGGCAGATCCACTTGTCTGGTGGAGGTGGATATCACCGGCACGGATGATGTGCTGCTGGCCACGGGGGAGTTCACCTTTTTCTGCGTGGATAAGGGCCTGATGGATGAAAAGGTTCAGAAGGACGGATGACCGGGCATAGGAAAGAGCGGCGGACAGGGAATTCCCTGTCCGCCGTGAATTTTTATGCGGCAATATCTGCCCCGGCCCTGTCCGCCGGTGCGGCTCCTCACTCCCCCGCCAGCGGGAAGGTCACTACGGCGGTGAACAGGTCCGCTACGGTTTCCACGCGGAACTCTCCGCCGCAGGCCTCGGTGAAGCTGCTGGCAATGCTCAATCCCAGACCGCTGCCGCCGCCGGTGCGGCTCTCGTCTCCCCGGACGAACCGGGCGGTGAAATCCACGCCCTCCGGCAGCTCGCTGCGGGAGGTGTTGCGGAGGCTGGCCTCTGCCCTTCCCGCCCCGGTTTTCAGGGAGAGATAGACCCGGCTGCCCTCCAGGGCGTATTGCAGGGCGTTTTGGATGAGATTCTGGAATACCCGGTACAGCCGCTTGCCGTCGGCCACGATCATCACCGGGTCCTCCGGCAGGTCCAGCTTGAAGGTCAGGCGGCTGGCTTGTATGGGGCCGTCCATGTCCGCCAGGGTCTGCCGCAGCAGCTTGGCGAGATCCAGCCGTTCCAGCTGCACAGGCAGCTGGTCCGCCGCGGCCTTACTGACCTCGAACACATCCTGCACCATCGCCTTCAGCCGCTGGGCCTTTTCGTCAATGATGCGGGCGTAGTCCGCTGCCGCCCCCTCCAGCGGCTCCTGCCGCAGCAGCTCCGCGTAGGAGAGAATGGAGGTCAAAGGCGTTTTCAGGTCGTGGGACACGTTGGAGATCAGCTCCACCTTCATCCGCTCGCTGCGGGTCTGCTCCTCCAGCGCCTTGTGCATGCCGGCCTGGATGTCGTTCAGGGATTCCGCCGTCTGACGCAGATCGGCGTCCTCCGGCAGGTCCAGCGGCGTGGTCAGATCGCCGTTTCGGATGGATTCCACCTGGCCGGAGAGCCGCCCGACGTCCCGGGCCAGAGCCGCGTGCTTCCGCAAGATCAGCAGAAGCGCCGCGGCGGCGATGCCCGGGACCGCCGCCATGAGCCAGAACAGCCAGTGCAGCGGAGAAAGGCCCATGCTGATCGCCGAGAGGACCCCCGTTACAGGGAGCACGCAGACCAGAACGGCAGCGGCAAGGTTCAGCCGGTTCATCCGCTTTTGGAAGGGATATTTGGGAAGGCGGACGGAGATGAAGCGCCAGAGGTTCCGCCGCTTTTCCCTGGGATTGTACCGGTGGTCGTTGTGGATGAGCCACACCGCCCACACCAGGCACAGCAGCGCGCCGGTGTTTTCCAGACCGGCTGCCAGGCTCCTGACCAGCTCTGGAAGCCAGTAGGCCAGCTCCTCGATCTCCACATAGGAGTAGGAGAAGGACCACCAGATGTCCCGAAAGACGTTCCAGCCTCTCGCTGTCAGCAGTGCCGCCAGCGGCAGTACCACCGCCAGGAACCGCAGCTCCGTCCACACATGGATGGTCCAGGAGGCGATCTTTTGATCCGCCAACCGCTTTTCCCGGCGGAGTATGAACCATACCGCCAGCAGGAGCAGCCCCAGACCCAGCAGCGCCGCCTGCCGGAAGTAAAATCCCCGGCCCTCCTGAAGGCTCTGGCAGACATAGTACATCCGGCTGCCCTGGGTGTAGCCGCCGTCGGCGTAGTCCCTCTGGTAATACAGCACCGGCGTCTCCCGGACGGCCATGCAGATTGTCACGCCCCGTACATCTTCTCCCGCCGGGAAGTTTTCATAGCCGGGAACGAACCAGTCGGACTCCCCGGTCAGGATGCCGCCGCCGTACACATCCACCTCCGCGCCGTCCTTCCAGATGGAGACCGTTCCCCCCTGCTCGGGGCGGAAGGCCAAAAAGAAGTTGTAGCCTTCCGGCAGGTCGTCATAGCTGCCGAGCTGCTGGCCGCTGTCTAGGTTGCTGTATTTGAGGACCCCGTAGCAGGAGACCCTATACAGCACGTTTTTGTCACTGCGGTAATAGAAGTCCTCATTCCCCGGCTTGTCGGCTTCCGGCTCGTAACGGACCGGGGTATCCACGTAGGCGACCTCTGCGTATAAAGAAGCGGCGGTGCCGCTGACGGCCTCCCGCACCACCTCCGTGTCATACCAGTCCAGCCGTCCCCCCGCCGCCAGGGTCAAAAACTCCCGCAGATAGGCGGCGGTCTCCGCGCGGAAAGCCTCTGTTTCCTGCCAGTCGTCCTTCCACCATTCGCCGGCGCCCCGTTCCCAGGCCAGCCGCCCCGCCATGGCCCCCAGGCTGCTCAGCACCAGGCTCAAGCCCAGAAAGAAGGCCAGAAAGCCGGCCGCGGCCTTGGTTTGCTGCGCCCTTTTCGGATGGCCGCCCCCGCGGATCGCAGTGTTTCCGGTTTTTACCGCGTCCTGGACCATGCCTCCTACGGCCTGCTCCAGGGCCTCCGGCTTGTCATCCATGCTGTTCCATTTTGTATCCAATACCCCACACCACCTTGATGTAATCTGGCTCCTTGGGATTCAGCTCGATCTTTTCCCGAATGCGGCGGATATGGACCATCACCGTGTTCTCGCAGGCGTAGGCATCCTCGTTCCACACCCGGCGGTAAAGCTCCTCCGCCGGAAAGATCCGGCCGGGATTCCGCATCAGCAGGTCCACGATCCGGGTCTCTGTGGGGGTCAGCCTCACCGGATCTCCGTCCGCCCGCAGGGTCAGGCTGTCTGGGTCATAGGTCAGCCGCCCATTGACGATCAGGCGGCCCCGGCCCTCGGCGTGGATGTCTCCCAGGGACGTATACCGCCGCAGCTGGCTCCGTACCCGGGCCGTCAGCTCCTGGGGATTGTAGGGCTTGGTGACGTAGTCGTCCGCCCCCATGGAAAGGCCCAGGACCTTGTCCGTGTCCTCGCTTTTGGCGGAGAGGACGATGATGGGCAGGTTCCGCTTCTCCCGGATGCGGATCAGGGCGGACAGGCCGTCCAGCTTGGGCATCATCACGTCGATCAGGATCAGCCGCACCGCCGGGTCCAGGGCGTGATCCAGAGCCTCCAAGCCGTTGTAGGCCCGGCGGACCTGATAGCCCTCCCGTTCCAGGGTTATGGCGATGGCGCCGACGATCTCGGGGTCGTCATCCACCACCAGGATGCATTCGTTCATGAGCGTTCCCCCTTGAGCATGTTCAGGATACCGGGCAAATCTTACAGGCTTCCTGACAAAAATCTTACAAGTTTCTTACAAAACAGCTGCCGATAAACCATTTTGTGGAATTGCACACTACGAAAAGCCGGACGGGTGAGACAGACCCGTCCGGCGGTCATTTCTTCAGCGGCATGGTAAAAATGAACCGGGTGGAAGCTGCGTCGCTCTCTGCCCGCAGCGTTCCCTGATGTTCCCCGGCGATGACCTTGGCAATAGGCAGCCCCAGACCGAAGCCGGATTGCTCCCCTCGGGAACCGTCCGCCCGGTAAAACCGCTCGAACAGCCGGGAGAGCTGCTCCGGCGGTATAGGCGCGCCGGGATTGGCCACCACCAGACGGGCCTGCCGGTCCGTTTTCTCCAAAGTCAGTGTCACGGCCCCGCCGGGGGCGCCGTATTTGATGGCGTTGTCCAGCAGGATGCCCGCCAGCTGCCGCAGCTTGTCCCGGTCGCCGGCCACCAGGACGTCCGGCTCGATCCGCTCCAGCAGGGGCTTGCCTGCCTCAAAGGCCACCGGCTCGAAGGCCAGGGCACAGTCGGTCACTACGTCCGAGAGGGATAGCTCGCTGAGGACGGCGGTGCGGACCATATTGTCCGCCCGGGCCAGGGTCAGCATTTCTTCCACCAGGGATTTCATCTGCTGGGCCTCGGAGTGGATGTTGTCCGCCCACCGGGCGGGCCTGTCCGCCAGGGACGCGGCCTCCAGTAGCTCCGCGTTGGAGAGGATGACCGTCAAAGGCGTTTTCAGCTCGTGGGAGGCGTCGGACAAAAACTGCCGCTGCTGCCGCCAAGCCCTTTCCACCGGCCGGGTCGCCCATCGGGAGAGCAGGACGGAGACCCCCAGCAGCAGGAGCAGCGCCGCCGCGCCGATGATGAGATAACTGCCCATCATCTCCCGCAGCACCGCCCGTTCCATGGAGGCGTCCACAAAGGCCAGACGGATGTACAGGCCCTTATCCTGCCGCAGATAGCGCAGGTGGTAGTCCTGAATGAAGCCCTCTGTCTCCGGCTGGCTGAGGCAGTCCTGCAAAATGGCGGTCAGCTCCGCACTGTCGTCCAGATTGGAATAGGTGCCGCCGGTGACGTCGGCCAGATAGGCGCCGCCCCGGGGATAGACATTGACGGTGAAGTAGGGCAGCAGGATGGTCTGGTCGCCGTCGATGGCGATGCCCACGCTGGGCTGCCCGCCCAGGGTATAGCCGCTCTCCTGGGCCACCTGATGCAGGAGCTGGCGGCTCAGGTCCTCCACGTTCCGCCGCATGGCGAAAAAGACGGACAGGAACACCGCCGCCAGCACGGCGGTGACCATGGCCATGCAGATGGCCACCAGCTTCAGCCGCAGTTTTCGGATCATGACAAGCGTTCCCCCTTGTCGAAAAGTCTGTGGAAAATGTGGAAAAAGTACGAAAATCGGTCAACTTTCCTGGCTTTCCAGACAGTAACCGACCATACGGATGGTTTTGATCCGCACCTGGGACCGCAGATGGGCCAGCTTCCGGCGGAGGAAGGAGATATAGACCTCCACGTTGTTGTCCTCGGCGTCGGACTCATAGCCCCAGATCTTTACCAGCAGGCTCTCCTTGGTGATGACCATCTCCCGGTTCCGCATCAGCAGCTCCATCATATCGAATTCCTTGCGGCTGAGGCGGACGGAGCGGTCCCCGCAGGACAGGGCGAAGGAGGCTCGGTCCAGCTTCAGGTCGCCGTAGGACAGGGCGTCGGCGTCCCGCAGCTCCGGCTGCCGCCGGGTCAGCGCCCGGACGCAGGCCAGCAGCTCCTTTGGCTCAAAGGGCTTGGTCAGGTAGTAGTCCGCCCCCAGGTCCAGCCCCTCCACACGGTCCGATACCTCCGACCGGGCGGTGAGCAGCAGCACCGGCGTGGCGTTTTTCTCCTGCCGCAGGCGGCGCAGCACGGTAAAGCCGTCCATTTTGGGCAGCATCACATCCAGGATCACCACGTCGTAGATGCCTGTGGCGGCGTTGTCCAGTCCCGCCTCGCCGTCGTGGCAGACGTCGGCGGTATAGCCGTTCAGCTCCAGCAGGTCCTGCAGTGTGGAAGCCAGCCGTGTTTCATCCTCCACCACCAGTACGCGCATAAGAGATCCTCCTTTCAGATGTTCAGCCCTCCAGGCCCTTGGCAGATATCCGCATCAGCGGGTCCAGCGATGCGGTGGGCAGCAGATAGATGGTGCTGTCCTCGTCCATCCGCACGTAGCGGCCTGTACCGTCGGCCGCCTGGGTCCCGATGGTCAGCAGCAGCGTTTGCTCTGTGCCGCCCTCGGTGAGATAGCGGATATCCACGGTGGCGGCGGGAGAGGTGAAGCCGCAGATCTCCGCCGCCTCGTCAGAGGGCCGGTAATCCACGCATTTTTCAAAAGCCATGCCGCTGAGATCATCCAGCAGGGCCTGGACCGTCTCGTCGTCGGTGACATTGGCGCCGTCGCAGCGCCAGGTGGCGGCGCCGCCCTCCTCCGTCCGCTGGGCGGAGAGGGAGGTGATGACGGGCAGGCTGTCCTCGCCGGCGGCAGCGCCCCGGATGACGATGGAGGCGATGGTGTTCTCCGTCAGTTCCGGCAGCTCCGGCAGGATGTACATGTCGTAAATGGGGACGCACATCAGCCGGTACAGGGTATCCGGGATGATATACACCGTGTCCTCCTGGTCATTGAGCTGCATGTAGTAGCTGTTGCCGTCGGTGGTGGCCCGCCCCAGCGTCATGGTGATGGCGCTGCCGCTCTCAGTGGAAGCGGTGAGGGAGGCGGTGGGTGCGTCCATGCCGCTGTTGGCGATGGCGTCGCTGTCGGTGACAGTCTGCTGAGGCGTCCAGGAGACCAGCAGCTCCAGAATGGCGTCTACTGTGGCGGTGTCCAGGGGGAACTCCGGGTCGCCGTCCCAGGTCCACTTCCCTGCCTCATCCAGAGAGAAGGACAGGGTCGTTTTGCCGTTCTCATAGGTCAGCGCGGTGATGGAAGCGGCGTCTCCGGCGGTGATGCCGGGAACGGTGCCGTCCGGCGTCTCCGGCTGGTCCCGGTTCTCCCGGTATCGCATACCCAGCACGATCAGCAGCGCGGCG
Organism: uncultured Dysosmobacter sp.; assembly: GCF_947631165.1. Lineage (GTDB taxonomy): Bacteria > Bacillota > Clostridia > Oscillospirales > Oscillospiraceae > Oscillibacter. The sequence continues at coordinate 25,288 of NZ_CANRKH010000005.1, forward strand.
CACAGCACCGCCAGGATCGTGCTGAGGATGGTGATGGTCCTTCTTTCTTGCCAGGTCATAGGAAATGTCCTCCTGTCAGCGGTAGCCCGGCGGGGCGCCGCAGGATATGTATTCCTTAGTATACCACACCATGGCCGCCGTTGCAAATTGGAAGGCAATTTGTTTCTGTCCGCCCCATCGGCGCAGGAACGCCAGTCCTCCCGCTTCTCCCGCCAGCGTACCGGTGGAAGCTGAAAACCGCCTGAAACACTTGGTAAAAGGGGCGCTAATATCCAGAAATTCCCCGGATATCCCAAAACAGGCGCTTGCAAAAGACCCTATGGTCCTATATAATGTGAACGGGCCGCGCCGGGTTTGCGCGGAAAGAGGGAAAAACGCTGGCCGGGACGGAACGCGGCTGTCCGGCCGACAGATGGAGGAAAAACATATGAGAGGTGTACACAGCGCGGTGGACGATATCCGCCGCGGCGTATTTACCGAAGTGGCCCGTCTGGCCTATGAGTATGAGGATGGCGACCGGGACAAGGTGGATCTGATCCCCTATAAGCTGGTCCCCGGCGACGAAGCCAAATACCGCCATGACGTGTATTTGGAGCGGGCGGTCATCATCGCCCGGGTCCGGCTGGCCCTTGGCATGAACATCGATATCGGCGGACACCTGAGCACCCATATCGACGAGGCGGTCACCGACCAGAAATATTTTGAAAATCCCCTGGTCAACGTGATCCATTCCGCCTGCAACGCCTGCCCACCCAAGCAGATCCGCATCACGGACAGCTGCCAGGGCTGCCTGTCCCATCCCTGCATGAACGTCTGCCCCAAGGACGCCATTTATTTGGATAAGGACAAGCACTGCCACATTAATCAGGACAAGTGCATCAAGTGCGGCAAGTGCTTCAACCAGTGCCCCTACCGGGCCATCAGCTACATCGAGCGCCCCTGCGCCGCCGCCTGCGGCATGAACGCCATCGAATCCGACGAGCGGGGCCGGGCCAAGATCAACTATGATAAGTGCGTTTCCTGCGGCATGTGCCTGGTGAACTGCCCCTTCGGCGCCATCGCCGACAAGAGCCAGATCTTTCAGATCATCACTGCCATCCGCCGGGGCGAGGAGGTCATCGCCTGCGTGGCTCCCGCATTCGTGGGCCAGTTCGGCAAGGAGGCGACCCCTGCCAAGCTGAAGGCCGCCATGCGGACCCTGGGCTTTGCCGACGTGGTGGAGGTGGCCATCGGCGCGGACCTGTGCACGGTGGAGGAGGCCAACGACTTCCTGAAAGAGGTGCCGGAGAAGCTGGACTGGATGGGCACCAGCTGCTGCCCCGCCTGGTCCATGATGGCCAAGACCATGTTCCCGGAATTCAAGGACAACATCTCCATGGCCCTGACGCCGATGGTCATCACCGCCCGCATGGTGAAGAAGGACCACCCCAACGCCCGCATCGTGTTCGTGGGGCCCTGCGCCGCCAAGAAGCTGGAGGCCAACCGCCGCACCGTCCGGTCCGACGTGGACTTCGTGCTGACCTTCGAGGAGCTGCTGGGCATGTTCGACGCCAAGGAGATCGACTTTTCCAAGATCGAGGCCGATCCCGCCGACGACATGGACGAGGGCACCGGCCTGGGCCGGGGCTTCGCCGTGGGCGGCGGCGTGGCTGCCGCCGTGGTGGAGGCTATCAAGCACATCGACCCGGACCGTGAGATCCAGGTGGAGTACGGCGACGGCCTGCGGGAGTGCCGGAAGATGCTGACCATGGCCAAGGCCGGCAAGCGCAATGGCTATCTGCTGGAGGGCATGGCCTGCCCCGGCGGCTGCGTAGCGGGAGCCGGCACCATCCAGCCGGTAAAGCAGAGCGCCATGAACGTTCAGAAGTTCAAGGAGGCCGCTCCCGAGCAGAGCTGCACCGCCAGCCCCCACCTGCACCGGCTGGAAGAGGTGGAGGAATAATCGAAACGATCAAAGGCCCCCGGCTTTCGCCGGGGGCCTTGCTGCGTGATAAGTCTCAATATAGTCAACGCCTTTGAGAATCAGCAAAAGCAGATTTTCAACCAGCGGCCATACCCGCTGGACGGGCAAAGCCCGTGCGCGTTGACTATGAAGAAGACACTTAGGCCGCTTTGCGGCCACCATCGGCACATGCGCCGATGGTTTGAAAATCTTTTCAAGTGTGTCAACTATAATTGATCGGATCGTAGCAGATCGTGGTCAGAAGCCGCTGGAGGTCCGCCGGGGACGCGGCGTAGTCCTTCACGCTGTCCAGCAGGACCGCGCCGCAGGACGCGGCCTCCTCCTCGCTCGCATAGTAGGATATCTGCTCCCGCAGCAGGTCCACGGCGTCCTCCGCCGTGACGGTCCGGCTGTGGAAGCTGCCGGCGGTATCCGTATAGGTCCAGGTGACCTGGTCCAGATTTTCCACCAGCGCCAGCATGATGACCGCCTGGGGCGTCATGCTGAAGTTCATGCGGCCGGCCCGCGCGTCCGTCATGGGGGCCGAGAATTCCAGCGTCCAGTCATAGGGCCGCTCCGAGGTGTGGAGGCTGTTGATATAGTTGCCCAGCTTCAGGCGGACGCCCAGAGTCTCCGCGATCCGCCCCAAGGCGGGTGCGTCCCCCACATAGGGCGTTTTCACCTGATACAGGTCCCAGGCCTCTCTGGAAATGCTCACGCCGTCCTGCCAGATCAGCCGTTCCGCCAGCCAGATCTCCCGCAGTCCGTCCGTTTTCAGCTTCGTCTCATAGGAGCCGTCGGCTCCCAGAGGCGACACAAGGGATTTCCGGGCGGTGATGGTCATCACGCCGTCCTCTTCCCGGAGCTTCCAGTTGCGGTAGGCCATGGCGGATTCCACCGCGTCGATCCGCAGCTGCAGATAGGTTCCATCCCGGGCCTCATGGATCTGCCAGGCCATCCCCGCCGCGCTGGCCGGTTCGCCGATGAGGAACAGCTTGACGGCAATGCCTGCCGCCACCAGCGCCAGGGTGCAGAGCACGGCGCCCACGGCCCATTTCCACCGCCGCCGCTCCACCTTTTTCAGATAGTCCACCTCTTTGGCGGTCTCCGCCCGCTCCGCCGCCTTCTCCAGCGCGGTCATGGCCCGCTTCCGGGCCATACAGTCCGGGCAGACCGCCAGATGGGCCTCCACCGCCTGATTGGTTTCCTCCGAAGTCAGGCCCTCCACATAGGATGGCAGTAAATCCCGCACAATCCCGCAGGTCAGATCATTTTTCATCACTGGTCCCTCCGTTCCGCAGTTTTTCCTTGCTCCGGTAAAAGGTCACTCTGGCCCAGGTCTCTGTCCGGCCCATCACATCCCCGATCTCCCGGAAGCTCAATCCGCCGAAGGCCCGGAGATACACCACTTCCCGGGCGTCGGGAGCCAGGTCGTGGATCTGCCGCAGCAGCGCCGTCCGTCCCTCCCGCTCCAGAAGCCCCTCTTCCGCCGAGGGGGTGGGGACCTCTGGGGGCTGTTCCGGCATGGGGGCCTCTCTCTGGTGTTTCCGCAGGTGCCGGTACCACAGGTGCTTGGCGATCTGGCACAGCCAGACGGACACCTTGCAGCTGCCGTCGAACCGGCCGATGGACCGCACCGCCTGGTAAAAGGTCTCCTGAGTCAGCTCCTCCGCCAGGTCCGGGTCGCGGCACTGGGAGAGGAGGAATTTATAGACGGTCTGGGCGTGCTGCCGGTAGATATCGCTCATGTCATCCATGGTCCTCCCCTCCTTTCGCCTTATATATCCCTTTGATGGGCGTTTCGTTACAGCGGACTGAAAAAACTGACGGCGGAACGCCGCGCTCCGTGAGGAAGCGCCGCCCTTTCCGCTGCCTTTTTAGTTGGGCCGACAGGGGCGGGCCAACTCCCGGCGCAAATGCGCATGTGCGGCAAAGCAACACGCAAGAATTTGATTGATAGCGGTCCTGCTATTCCGCAATACATAGAAAATCATTGGAAAACATGATATACTTGAGTCAAGCAACCGAGAGACAAATCGGCATTTTATGGAGGATAAGAGCGTTGAGAAAATGGGCATATCTGAAAAAGCCCTATATTTGCAATAAAAAAGATGTGGCTTATAGGGTTATGATATATGAAACTGCAAATGAGGGAACATTTGTATTTCTTTATTGTTCAAAAGATGCAATGCAAAGTTCTTTTGACTACTACTATGACGAATTATCTGATGCATTGGAAGATTGGGAAAATGAAATTGATGAAAATGGTTGGCATGAAATAGGCGACCCATTACCGCATTGTCAACATGACACATTTTTACCTGTAAGAGTTAAGGGAAGAGATGCAGGAACACCTATATGGGGAAAGTTTGAAATTCTAAAAGATGGAAAATGGATCGAATATCACTCACCTTGACAACCTTCCATTTATCGGGGAGACCGCCGGCCCGCCGTTGACCGGCGCAAAGCGCCGCAAAAATTTCATCGACCCGCCTTCGCCCGGAGATCGCGTTTTTGCAGATCCTCCGGGCCTTTTTCTGTGCGCTGCGCAGATGGGCAGGCTTTGAAGCGGCGCACTCAAATCACCATCAGGAGAAAACTTGGGAGGGACTTCCCAGTCCCTCCCAAACGCCGTCAGGTTTTTTCTTGCTCCAATGTGCGGGTCTCGAACATTTCCTCAAAGGAGCGGATATAGTAGTCCGACAAAGCCTGGATCTCCGCCTGGTCCGCCTCCGCCGACGGGTCGTAGACGCCGCAGACCCGGAAGCCCGCCTTTTTGGCGGTGCGGACAGCGTGGACGGCGTCCTCAAAAATCACGGTGTCCTTCTTGGTGGAGCGCAGCCGCCGCATGGCCCGCTCGTAGATTTCCGGACTGCTGTTTTTCCCCGCGCCCACCTCGGCGCAGGTCAGCAGGCCCCGGAAATATCCGTCGATGCCGGCGTGGCGCAGCGCCGCCTCCGCCAGATGGCGGTCGGTGTTGGTGGCCACATACATCCACACGCCCTCCATTTTCAGCAGGGACAGGAATTTCTGCACGCCGGGCTTGGGCTGGACCCGGTTTTCGTAGAAATCCCGGACCTGGTCCTCGATCCGCCGGATGATCTCGTCCACGGACAGGGAGAGGCCGTATTCCTCCCGGCAGAGCTGCGCCCCCTCCCGGAGGGTCATCACCATGAGCCGGTCCGCCAGATCCGGCGCCGGCTGGATGCCCATGGACCGGAGCATGTCAGGCCCCAGGCCGGTCCAGATATGCATGGAGTCCAGCAGGGTCCCGTCCATATCAAAAATCGCGCTTTGCAACCGCATAAGGAAACCTCGAAAATTAGGAATTAGGAATTGCAGAATAATCCGCGTCCGCAGGCGTAAAAAAAGGGGGCTAGGGGAAAACTGCGGTTTCCCCAGATCTTTCGCCGTCGGCGAAAGAAGAAATTTCAATTATGTTCGGCAGGACATGTGCCTGCCGAACATACCGCGGTCCAGCCGCCCTGGGCGGCGTTCACCAGTGACCGGCGTCACTGGTGGTGGGGGATTCTCAAGGGGGAGCCTGCTCCCCCTTGAAGCGTGTCAGCACAGCTTTGCCCCCGCCGGGATGGCGTCGTCCACCATGATGAGGTGCAGGCACTCCTCGCCCTTCTCGGTGTGGACGGCGGAGATCAGCATCCCGTTGCTCTCCAGGCCCATCATCTTCCGGGGCGGCAGGTTCACGATGGCGATCAGGGTCTTGCCCACCAGGTCCTCCGGCTCATACCAGGCGTGGATGCCGGAGAGGATCTGCCGGTCCACGCCGGTGCCGTCGTCCAGGGTGAACTTCAGCAGCTTGGCGCTCTTTTTTACAGCCTCGCAGGCCTTGACCTTCACGGCCCGGAAGTCGCTCTTGCAGAAGGTGTCAAAGTCCACCTTCTCCGTCAACTGCGGCTCCACCTCCACGGCGGGCAGCGCGGCCTTTTTGGCGGCTGCGGCGGCAGCTTCCAGCTCGGCGATGGCCTTTTCCATGTCGATGCGGGGGAACAGGTTCTCGCCCTTGGTGACGGAGACTGTCTCCGGCAGGGCGCCCCATTGGGCGGCGCTGTCCCAAGTCCGGCCCTCGGCGGGAGCGCCGGTCTGGGCAAACAGCTTCTCCATGCTCTCCGGCATGAAGGGACTCAGCAGGATGCCGCAGATGCGGGTCGCCTCCAGCAGGTTGTACAGCACATGGGCCAGACGCCTGCCGTTGGCGTCCATATCCTTGGCCAGCGCCCAGGGCGCGGTCTCATCGATATACTTGTTGGCCCGCTGGATGACCTTGAACACTTCATCCAGCGCCTTGTGGGGGGCGAACTGCTCCATAGCGTCCTCATAGCGGTCACGCAGGCCGGAGGCCAGGGCGGTCAGGTCCTTATCACAGTCCTCCGGCGCTTCCCAGGTCCCGCAGCCCTCCGGCAGCGTGCCGCCGAAGTACTTGCCCGCCATGGCGGTGGTGCGGCTCACCAGGTTGCCCAGGTCGTTGGCAAGGTCCGTGTTGATGGTCTGGATCAGCAGCTCATTGGAGAAGTTGCCGTCGCTGCCGAAGGGGAAGGTCCGCATCAGGAAGAACCGCAGTGCGTCCACGCCGAACTTCTCCGCTAGAATGTAGGGGTCCACCACGTTGCCCTTGGACTTGCTCATCTTGCCGCCGTCCAGCAGCAGCCAGCCGTGGCCGAACACATGCTTGGGCAGGGGCTCGCCCAGGCTCATGAGCATGGCGGGCCAGATGATGGAGTGGAACCGCACGATCTCCTTGCCCACGATATTGACGCCGGGCCACCAGCCCTTGTCGTAGTCGTCGTAGCGGTCGTTGCAGTAGCCCAGGGCGGTGATATAGTTGGTCAGGGCGTCCAGCCAGACATAGACCACGTGTTTGGGGTCAAAGTCCACGGGAATGCCCCAGGTGAAGCTGGTGCGGGAGACGCACAGGTCCTCCAGGCCGGGATCGATGAAGTTCTTCACCATCTCGTTGACCCGGCTGCGGGGCTGGAGGAAGTCGGTGTTCTCCAGCAGGTCCCGGATGCGGTCGGCGTACTTGCTCAGGCGGAAGAAGTAGGCCTCCTCCTCGGCGTCCACCACAGGGCGGCCGCAGTCGGGGCAGCAGCCGTCCTTCAGCTGGCTTTCCGTCCAGAAGGACTCGCAGGGGGTGCAGTATTTGCCCTTGTAGGTCCCCTTGTAGATATCGCCCTTGTCATACATCTTGCGGAACAGCTTCTGCACGGCGGAGACGTGATAATCGTCGGTGGTGCGGATAAAGCGGTCGTTGGAGATGTTCATCAGCTCCCACAGCGCCTTCACGCCGCCTTCGCCCTCCACGATCCGGTCCACGAACTCCTTGGGGGTCACGCCGGCCTCCTTGGCCTTGTTCTCGATCTTCTGGCCGTGCTCGTCGGTGCCGGTAAGGAACATGACCTCTTCGCCCTTCAGCCGGTGATACCGGGCCAAAGCGTCGGTGGCCACGGTGCAGTAGGTGTGGCCGATGTGCAGCTTGTCCGAGGGGTAGTAAATGGGGGTTGTAATATAAAACTTCTTGTTCTCCATGGGATCTTCTCCTTTTTGACGGCCGCTCCGAATGAAAGAGGGCCGGTAATAACAGTGATCGTAATTTTTTATTATACCGAAACTGGCAGGAAAATACAAGGGGGCGGGAGGCTCCTTCCCAATTATCCCGTATAAGCGCCCTCCGCGCTGTTTTTAAAATCCTGCCGTTCGAGCCACAGCTTTTCCTCTTCCGTCTCGGGAATGTCGATCCGCTCGATCTTAAAGATCACAGGCCGGGTTCCGTCGTTGCAGCAGGCGATCATCATCCGCTCATCGTTTGTCCACCTGTGCATGATGGAACCGCCTTGAAGGGCCGTGTAAACATATCTGCTGATGGCGTCCCACGCCTCGCCGCAGAATTTCCCATCCATCAAGTGATAAAAATCATCGCGTTCGCTTGTTCGCTTCAGAAGGAATGTGTCGCCCGCCTTGAAGCAGGGACAGGGACCCGATTCCGGATCGGCAAGATATTTTTTTTGATAATCGGCAAACACCTTTGTCTCCAGTACGGTGATTTTGCATTCATGCCGCATGGCTTGACCGCCCTCCTGAAAAGTTGGATTTTTTGTCATATCGTTTTCTTTACAGCACGGAGCCAATGGCATCCTCCCCCGGCGTCCGTTCGCCCATCAGCCGTTTCCCTCGTCCGCCAGGCTTCCCTTCCGTTTCCACCGGCCGGAGAGGTAGTAGACCACCGACAGCGTGAAGCCCACGATCCAGCCCACGCCCACGCCGTAATACATGTAGTCCGGCCCATAGTGGTCGGCAAACCAGTATACCGCCGGGACCCGGATCAAAATCAGGGAAAAGATCACATCCAGCATGGGGAACAGGCTGTCCCCCGCGCCCCGCATGGCGTTGTTCAGGCAGAACATGACGGAGAACAGGAAGTAGAAGGGCATGATGCACCGAAGGTAGGTGGAGCCGGACTGGATGACGGCGGGGGTGTCGGAGAACAGGCCCACCAGCGCCGGTCCCAGGGGGATCAGCACCAGCATCACCGCCGACCAGACCACCGAAGCGGCCACCGTGATGCGGATGCCTTGCCGGGCCCGGTCCAGCCGTTTGGCGCCGATGTTCTGCCCCACGAAGGAGGTAACGGCGTTGGAGAGGCTCTGCACCGGCAGGAAAGCCAGGGAATCCAGCTTGGACCCCACGTTGTAAGCGGCGGTGAATTCCTTGCCGTAGGTGTTGATCTTGCTCATCACCGCCATGGCGCCGATGGCCACCAGGGACATCTGGATGCCCGCCGGCAGGCCGATGCCCATGATCTGCCGGAACAGCCGCCTGTCGAACCGGCGGCAGAAGGGCCGGATGGCGATGTCCGGATATCTGCGGTTGATGTAGAACAGGCCGAACAGCCAGGAAAACGCCTGGGAGATGATGGTTCCCAGAGCCACGCCCAGCACGCCCATGTGGCAGGCCAGCACCAGCAGCAGGTCCAAAAAAATGTTCATTCCGGCGGCGATGGCCAGAAACAGCAGCGTGGTCCGGCTGTTGCCAAGCCCGCCCAGGATGCCGGCGTTCAGGTTGTAGCCGATGGTGCCGATGAGGCCCGCGCACACCACGATGAGGTAGAGCCACGCCTCGTGATAGGCGTCCTCTTCCACCTGCATCAAAAACAAAATGGGCTTTACCAGGGCAACCGCCAGCGCGGTGACGGGGATGGCAGAGGCCGCAAAGGCGGTGTAGATGGTGTCCACCGCGTCCCGTACCCGATCCAGCCTTCCCGCGCCGTAAAACTGGGCGATGACCACCGTGCCGCCGTTGGCAAGCCCCATAAATAATGATGTGAACATGAAGATCACGGGAAAACCCACGCCCACGGCGGCCAGAGCGCCGTCGCCCACGTACTGGCCCACCACCCAGCTGTCCACCATATTGTAGAGCTGCTGCAGAAAGCTGCCTGCCAGCAGGGGCAGGGCAAAGTAGAAGATATGTCCGGCGGGACTGCCCGTGGTCATGTTCCGCATACCGCTTTGGTGATTCATGTCCTTCCTCCTTGGTGTTTCCTCATTGCCTCTACTTTACACGCTTTGCCGGAAAAGGGCAATATTGTTTTTTCACCATAAATCGGTTACAATGGGGAAAACGGAAAACACAGGAGGAAATACGCCATGAAACTGGTATCCTGGAACGTCAATGGCCTGCGGGCCTGCCTGAACAAGGGCTTTTTGGACTTCTGCGCTTTCGCGGACGCGGACGTCATCTGCCTGCAGGAGACGAAGATGCGTCCGGAGCAGGCGGAATTCGACCTGCCCGGCTATGCCCGCTTCTGGAACAGCGCCGACAAGGCGGGCTATTCCGGCACCGCCGTTTTCACCAAAACGGAGCCGCTGGCCGTTGCCTATGACTTCGGGATCGACGAGCACCGCCACGAGGGCCGGGTCATCACGGCGGAGTACCCGGACTTTTATCTGGTGTGCTGCTACACCCCCAACTCCAAGGACCAGCTGGCCCGGCTGGACTACCGCATGGCCTGGGAGGACGACATCCGGGAGTATCTTCTGGAGCTGGACGGGAAAAAGCCGGTGGTCTACTGCGGCGACCTGAACGTGGCCCATGAGGAGATCGACATCAAAAACCCAAAAAGCAACCGGATGAATCCCGGCTTTTCCGATGAGGAGCGGGCCAAGATGACCCAGCTCCTGTCCAGCGGCTTTGTGGATACCTTCCGGTATCTGTACCCCGACAAGACCGGGGCCTATTCCTGGTGGAGCTACCGCTTCAACGCCCGGAAGAACAACGCGGGCTGGCGCATCGACTATTTTCTCGTCTCGGAGCGGCTGAAGAAGAAGATCAAAAACGCCGACATCTGGAGCGAGGTAACCGGCAGCGACCACTGCCCGGTGGTGCTGGAGCTGGACATATAAGGAGCGGACGAGCCGTTCCGGCCGTTACGACAGCAGACCCTCCATCTCCTCGATGTCCAGATCCTGCAAGGCCCAGTTGATGCCGTAGCCCACCACCTTCGCCAAGTCCCGTACCTGGGCGTCGATATCCCGGGGGGTCACCATGAGATTCTGCCCTCCGCTCTGGAGCTTTTCTTCATCGATCTCGGCGATGCCGCTCTCTTCCAGCAGGTCCGCCGCCAGCGTGGCGGCGTCCACCACCGTGGGGACCCCGATGGCGAATACCGGGACCCCCAGGGTCTCCCGGTTCAGCGCCGCCCGGTGGTTCCCCACGCCGGAGCCGGGGATGATGCCCGTATCCGAGAGCTGCACGGTGGCGCACACCCGCTGGACCCTGCGGGAGGCCAGGGCGTCCACGGCGATGACCAGGGCGGGCCGCAGCTCCGCCACCAGCCCCCGCACCGCCTCGGCGGATTCCACGCCGGTGGTGCCCAGCACGCCGGTGCGGAACACCGCCACCGGCCGGAAGCCGGCAAAGTGCTTGGGCATGGAGGCGATCAGGTGGCGGGTCACCAGCACGCTGTCCGCCGCCAGAGGCCCCACCGCGTCCGGCGTCATGGCGCTGTTGCCCAGGCCGATGACCAGGGCCTCTCCCTCCGCAGGCAGCAGCTCCTTCAGCTGGCCCCCCACCGCCCGGACTGCCCGTTCGAAAAAGTCCGTCCGCCGCTGCCAAAAGGTGGTCAGGTCAATGGTGAGGTAGCTGCCCCGGGGCTTTCCCAGGGCCTGCTCTCCCCGGTCATCCAGGATATCGACCCTGGTCATGGAATAGCCCTCCAGCTTGGACTTGGCGGCTTTCACGCCGGACAGGCGGCTGGTCCGCTGGGCGGACTCCTGCCAAAGCTCCCTGGCCTCCAGAGCCAGGTCGGTGCGTTTTGCAAACAATTTCCATTCCTCCAAACACAAAATCTTGTGGTCTTTTCGCTAGATTTTGCGTTCTGGGATACAATATACAAAAAATGTATGGAAATTGCAAAAAAACACTTGCTTTTTGGGGAGATTCCTGTTAAAATACCATTCTGCACGGTGGAAAATCTGGTCCTTCGTGTGAATATGCCAAAGGAGGTGTTTGGTTTGCCGAATATCAAGTCTGCCAAGAAGCGCGTTCTGATCGGTGAAATGAGAAACGCACGCAACAAGGCCGCGAAATCCGAGCTGAAGACCGCCATCAAGAAGTTCGAGGTTGCTGCCGCAGAAGGCAATCGCACCGAGGCCGATGGCGCTTATAGGGTTGCAGTGAAGAAAGTCGATCAGGCTGTCGCCAAGGGCGTTCTGCACAAGAACACGGCCGCTCATCGCAAGAGCGCTATGACCTTGAAGCTGAACAAGATCGGCTGATCGTGCTGATACGCGTGAGAAGGACACCGCCAGGTGTCCTTTTTTCATACTTGGATACAGGAAAAATTCACAGTCTGGCCCTTTTTATTTCGCTGGAACGTGATAAAATATTACTTCCAAACTTAAGAATCTGTGCCAATAGGTGCAGCACACCGTCTGAGCGGTCCTTTTCCCGCCGTTTTGCGTGGGTTCTCCTTGAAATGCACCTGGCGGCGAACAAAACGGCTTCAATCAAAAGGTATGATCCCTGTGTTTTAACGCGGGAATCATACCATACCAGAAGCAATGAGGTGGATCTATGCCCATTTTCGATACCCATGCCCACTACGACTCCGGCGGCTTCAACGCCGACCGGGCCGCGGTGCTGTCCGCCCTGCCCGGGGCGGGCGTCGGCCTGGTGGTGGACCCCGGCTGCGATGTGGAAAGCTCCCGGGCCGCGGTGGCCCTGGCGGAACAATATCCCCATGTCTACGCCGCCGTGGGCGTCCATCCCGAGGACTGCGGCGGCTGCGGCGGCGGGGACTTTGCCGCCGTCCGGGATCTGTGCCGCCATGAAAAGGTGGTGGCCATTGGGGAGATCGGCCTGGACTATTACTGGGCGGAAAATCCCCCCAGGGAGTTCCAGCAGGCGGTGTTCCGCCGCCAGCTGGACATGGCCGCGGAGCTGGACCTGCCCGTCATCGTCCACGACCGGGAGGCCCACGGCGACAGTCTGGCCATCGTGCTGGAGTACCCCCGGGTCCGGGGCGTGTTCCACTGCTTTTCCGGCAGTCCGGAGATGGCGGCGGAGCTTTTGAAGCGGGGCTGGTATCTGGGCTTTGACGGCCCCATCACCTATAAAAACGCCAAGCGGGCCCCGGAAGTAGCGGCCATGACCCCCCTGGACCGCATCGTGGTGGAGACGGACGCTCCCTACCTGACGCCTGTCCCCTTCCGGGGCAGGCGGAACGACAGCCGGTATCTGCCCTATGTCATCGGGAAGCTGGCGGAGTGGAAGGGCGTCACGCCGGAGGAGATGACGGACATCACCTGGCGCAACGGCCTGCGGCTGTTCGGATTGGACCGTACTTTTTCTTGAAAGATATGGGGATTCTTAGCGGCTTTGCCGGTTAGAAGCCCTCTAAAACCTTCGGACAAAAAGCAGGCAAAAAGAACTTTAGCGCGTTCTGAAACGCCTGCTTGCCGTCAGCTTTTTCGCTGGACAACGCAGATCGTGCCTGTCGGAGGCTTTTGGGGTCTGTAACGGAGGCGCTCTTTTATGGAGATACAGTATAAGAAGCAGAAAGAGGGAGAATACCATGGAAAACAAAACCATCGACAAGATGATCGCCTGCATCGGGTGTCCCTGCCATCTGTTTCATCCCAGCGAGGGGAAACAGGTCCTGATGGCGGCGTATTGGGAAGCCAGGGAACGCGGGACGCGGGAGGGCTTTGTCCCCATCCTTGTGGCGGCGGAGGACGCGACGCTGCTGGAGTGCCTGGAAATGAACACGGAGGACAGCGGCAAACCGGCGGAGGAGTACCGCCGGGAGATGCTGGCCGCTCCGGTGGAAGACGGGGAGGCGTACTTTGCCGCCTTGCTGGGGACCCGGAAGGAGGAAGCGGCGGACGACGGCTTCAACTGGCTGGAGGACGTGCTGGGAGAACAGGACGGCGGCGAGGCCATGGACGGGTTTTACGGCCTGGAAGAGCCTATGCTGCTGGCAGAGATCCCGGTGAAGCATCCCTGGGAGGTGTTCGCCTGGCTGCCCTTCGGCAATTGGAACGAGTGCCCGGACACTCCGGGCCTGATGGCCGCCGCCAAGCACTGGTACGAGCAGTACGGCGCGGTGCCCGCCGTTATGACCCACGACGTCCTGCAATTCGAGGTCCCCTCCCCTGTGGATTCGGAGAGGGCCATGGACCTGGCCTTGGAGCAGTATGCCTGGTGTCCGGATATTGTGGACCAGGGGTGCCAGACCGTGGGAGCGCTGGCGGACGGATTGGCCCAGTCCACGGTGTGGTTCTTCTGGTGGGACTGAGAGACGAAGTAAGGAGCGATATCCATGAAAAAAGGCTTTACCATCACCTACGAATACGGCGGCAACCTCTATGTGAACCCCACCAACCGCTGCAACTTCAACTGTGAATTCTGCCTGCGGCACAACGGCCACGACGGCAGCATCTACACCCACAATCTCTGGCTGGAGCGGGAGCCGACGAAGGAGGAGATGCTGTCCTCCATCGAGAGCTGGGACCTCTCCAAGTACAAGCAGTTGGTCTTTGTGGGCTTCGGCGAGCCCAGCTACCGCCTGGAGGACATCTGCTGGGTCATCGACCGGTTGAAGGAGCACGGCACGAAGATCTTCACCCGCATGGACACCAACGGCACTGCGAATCTCATCCACGGCCGGGATGTCTGTCCGGATTTCGCGGGCCGGTTCGACATGGTGTCCATCTCCCTGAACACCGACACGGCGGAGAAGTACGAGGCCCTGTGCCACCCGGTCCAGCCGGGGGCCTACCAGGCCATGAAGGACTTTGCCAAGGAGATCCAAAAGTATGTTCCCACCGTCATGATGACCGTGGTGGACACCATCCCGCCGGAGGAGATCGAGAACTGCCGCCGCATCTGCGAAGAGGAGATCGGCGCCATTTACCGGGTCCGGGAATATATTGAAGACTAAAGAAAGCGCCGCCCCCAGGGGCGGCCCAGGAAAGGAATGGAGACTATGTTTCATTTGATCGGCTCTTTGATCATGGGCGCTCTGGTGGGCTGGATCGCCGGAAAGCTGATGAACGCGGAGGGCAGCCTGGGGCGCAACATCGTGGTGGGCGTCATCGGCTCTTTCGTGGGCAGCTTCGTGTTTGGGCTTCTGGGCTTTTATGCCTACGGTCTGTTTGCCAACCTGCTGGTGGATGTGGTGGGCGCCTGTCTGTTCATCTGGCTGGGCCGGAAGCTGTTTCATTGATAAATGAGCCGCCGGAAAGATTTCCGGCGGCCCGTTTTTGTTCACAGCCTTTGCAGCAGCTCGATCTGCTCCCCGGAGGGACCGGTGAAAAACCAGTTCTGCAAGCCGCCGAAAAGCTCCGGCAGCACCTTTTTCTCCGGGGTCATGAAGGTATCGACCCCGGCAGCCCGCAGCTCCGCGGCCGCCGCGTCCAGATCGTCCACATAGACGGCGAAGTGGGGCACGTTGCCCTCGGTCATGGGCATGGCTGTGGGGGACTGGATCAATTCCAGGGTAAAGCCCCCGAAGGCCACCAGCGCCAGCCCCTTTTCCCCAGCCGGGGTCTGGAGCGCCGCCCGCTGGGACAGCCGCCCTCCGATCTTCTCGTAAAACGCGATGCTCTCGTCCATGTTTTGGGTATAGATGGCCACGTGGCCGATGCCCTGATAATGTTCTTTCATCTTTTCTTTCTCCTTCTGATATCAAGTGTGGAACAGCAGCGACTTCACGATGATGCTGACGCCGCCCAGGATAAACAATACGATAGCGCCCTTTTGCAGCTTGCTCTCATCCAGCCTGGGTCCCAGCCTGCCGGCCAGCGCCATGGCCAGCGCCGCCGCCGGGACGGAGACAGCGCCGAACAGCAGCACCTCCCAGGTCAGCAGGCCGCTGAGAGCGTATGTACACAGCCGGAACAGATTCTCGCCCAAAAACAGAAAGCACATGCTGCCCTTGAACTCGCCGTAGTCCTTCGCGGCCCGCTGGAGATAGGCTACGATGAACATATTGATGCCGAATACCCCGGCGCACACGCCGGAGAAAAAGGCCACTGCCAGCCGCAGCCAGGGCCGGTCGATGCCCTCCCGTTTGGGCCGCAGCTCCCGGGTCGCCATTTCCACGCCCAAAAGCACCACCACGGCGCCCAGCGCCGTTTTGATGGCCCAGGGCAGGGAAAACCGCAGCAGCCAGGCCCCGGGGATCACGCCGCAGAGATTGGCAAGCAGCAGCGGCAGGATCCGCCGCCATTGAAAGTTCTTCCGGTTTTTCCAGGTGATATAGCCGTTCACCGGGCAGTCCAGCAGCAGCGTGCCGGGGGTTATCACGATATTGTCCAGCTGCATGGACAGAATGGGCGCGGAGATCAGCGGGTTTCCAAAGCCGATCAGACCTTTGACGGTATAGGCCAGCAGCTGGGCCGCGAAGATGAATAGAACGGTGCCTGGTGTAAATCGCATAGAGGCATATCTCCTCCCTTGTGTGAGATCACTACTGATATACCACATTTAGCGGTAAAAGGGAACTGCTTTTTCAAAAATAAAAGTTTTTCTTGACATTTTTCGGATTTTTTATATAATGTAAAGGCTCGCAGTCTGCGGGCGTATCCTTGCTCTCATCTTGGAATGAGGGCCATTTGTCCAAAAGGAGGTGCAAACATGGCAAAGGTTACTGCCAATTATGAGGTCGTGTATATCATCGACCCTGCACAGGGTGAGGAGGGCATCGCCGCTCTGGTGAACAACTTCAAGACCCTGGCTGAGCAGAATGGTTCCGCCGTCGAGGTGGAGGAGTGGGGCAGCCGCAAGCTGGCCTATCCCATCAACTACAAAACCGAGGGCTACTATGTGCTGATGAGCTTCACCAGCGAGCCGTCCTTCCCCCGCGAGCTGGACCGTAAGCTGCGGATCGCGGACGGCATCATGCGTTCCCTGATCGTCTGCAAGGGCGAATAAGGAGGCAGCGCGAACATGCTGAACAAAGTCATCATCATGGGCCGTTTGGTCAAGGACCCGGAGCTGCGCCGCACTCAGTCCGGCGTCGCCGTTACATCCTTCCGCATTGCGGTGGATCGTGATTTCAAGAGCCAGGACGGGAGCAAGCAGGCCGACTTTTTCGATGTCGTCGCCTGGCGCAATACCGCGGAATTCGTCAGCAAGTACTTCGCCAAGGGCCGTATGGCTGTGGTTGAGGGCCGCCTGCAGACCCGCGACTGGACGGACCGGGAGGGCGGCAAGCGTGTCGCCACTGAAATCGTTGCGGATAACATCTATTTCGGGGACTCCAAGCGTGACGGTGCCGGCGAATACGGCGGCGCTCCCGCTTACGGCGCGCCTATGGGCGGCGGCCGCACGGCGCCGGCTCCCATGGACAGCCATTCCGATTTCGCCGAGATCGGCGAGGAGGACGGCGAACTGCCGTTCTGATTGAATTTGATAAAGGAGGAAACCTTTCATGGCTTTCGATCGTGAAGCGAGACCCGCTCGCCCCATGCGCGGCAAGCGCCGTAAGGTCTGCCAGTTCTGCGCTGAAAAGTGCGAGAGCATCGATTACAAGGACGCCGCCAAGCTGCGTCGTTTCATCTCTGAGCGTTCCAAGATCCTGCCCCGCAGGACCACCGGCACCTGCGCCATGCATCAGCGTCAGCTGACTGAGGCTATCAAGCGTGCCCGTCAGATCGCTCTGCTGCCCTACGTCACCGACTGAGCAGAGGTCATAACAAGCAAAAAGGAAGCCTGTCCCAACAGCGGACAGGCTTCTTTTTTGGCATTTTCACAAGAATTAGTGGAGAAAATGTGATAGCATCATAAAATTTAACGTAAATTTTACATACTCTTGACAATCCGCAGGGTAGGAGCTAGAATGAGTTGGTTTGTTCGTGGACCAAATACAAAAAAGGAGAGAGAAAGCATGTTAAAAAAGTTTACGAACGCATGTGTCAAATTGGTAGATAAGTATCTGCCGGACCCCTTCCTCTTCGCAGTCGTGCTGACAATCATTTGCTATCTGGCGGCAGTTATCTTTACGGGCAATAGCCCGCTGGATGTTCTGGCGGCGTGGGGCAACTTCTCCAGCGGTATCTGGAACCTTCTGAAGTTCTCCATGCAGACGTCCATGATCGTCGTTTTCGGCTCCGCACTGGCAAAAACACCGGCTTTCACAAAAATGATCAACAAGCTGGCCAGCTATGCCACCAGCAATACCAAGGCCATCATTCTGATCACCATCGTCTCTGCTGTGATCTCCTGGGTCAACTACGGCCTGGGCCTGATCTGCGGCGCGCTGCTGGGCAAGGCCATCGCCAAGCGGCTGCACACCGTTGACTACCGCCTGCTGATCGCCTCCGCTTATTCCGGCTTCGTGATCTGGCATCAGGGCCTGTCCGGCTCTATTCCCCTGACCATTTCCACCGGTTTTGACGTGGAGGGGCTGGGCACGATCCAGGCGGATATCACACAGACGATCTTCCATCCCGCGAATCTCATCACCGTTGTAGTCTGCATCGCGGTGCTGTGCGTCGTCAATGTTGCCATGCAGCCCGACGCCGAGCATCTGGTCACTGTTGACCCCGCTCTGCTGAAGGATGAAAAAGAGTATGTCTATGAGATCAACACCCCCGCTGACAAGCTGGAGCACAGCAAGATCATGTGGGCGCTGACCTGCATCCTCGGCTGGGCGTACATCGTGTACTACTTCGCTTCTTATGCCGCCAGTGGCAAGAGCATTCTGAACGGCCTGGGCCGCGATTCTGTGAACCTGGTGCTGCTGTTCGCGGGCATCCTGCTCCATGGCGACCTGCGCCGCTATGTGGACGCCATCAAGGACTCCGTCTCCTCCGTGGCCGGCGTGATCCTGCAGTATCCCTTCTACGCCGGTATCATGGCGATCATGGTGGTGGCGGATGCCAACGGCGCCAGCCTTGCGACCATCATTTCCAACTTCTTCGTCAGCATTTCCAATAAGGTGACGTTCCCCATGTTTGCCTTCTGGTCTGCCGGCATCGTGAACTTCCTGGTCCCCTCCGGCGGCGGTCAGTGGTCTGTTCAGGCGCCTGTTATGATGACGGCCGCCAAGGAGCTGGGCGTCTCCACCAACGTTGCGACGATGGCCATCGCCTTTGGCGACCAGTGGACCAATATGATCCAGCCGTTCTGGGCGCTTCCCGCGCTGGCGGTCGCGAATCTGCGGGCCAAGGACATCATGGGCTTCATGTGCGTCGTTACCATCGCCACCGGCATTGTTTTCACAGGCGGCATTCTGCTTTGGGCCGTTATGGTGGCCTGATATAGTCAACGCACTTGAAAATCAGCAAAAGCAGATTTTCAACCAGCGGTAATAACCGCTGGACGGGCAAAGCCCGTGTGTGCCGACTATACAGGCAGCGCGCCTGAAGATCCGCCAAATCTGCAAAAAAATCCGCCTGTCCCATAGACAGGCGGATTTTTTATGCCGCGAGGCCGTTTATGTCCGCATCTCCCACGCCATATCCCAGAAGGAAGCCTCATACCGGGAGCAGGCTGTAAAGACCTCCTCCAGATAGCGCAGCTGCGGTTCGGTATAGTCTGCCGTCAGCCGCTCCAGCATCTCCATCAGCTTCACGTTGTTCCCGGTGTAGCGCGGCGTGATGTAGCCCCGCACCCACCGCCCACACAGCGGATGGTCCGGCGCGGCGGGATTCTCTTCCACGATCCTGCGGGCGATGACCTCATAGCTGTAGGCGCAGGAGAAGATGGCGGTCAGCACCTCGGCCTCGCCGCCCTTATAGGCGACGCTGAGCATATAGGAGGTATAGGAGCGGTTGTCCTGAGCGATGGGCGTGTGGTCCAGCTCCTCCTGCGTGATGCCCAGCATCCCCATGTAGCCGTTGTGAACGTCCACCTCGCCGTCCAGGATCGCCTGGATATATTTGGCGAACAGCTTCATGACCTCCACGCTCCGGCTCTTGGCCACGCCCACGGCAAACACCTTGGTGTAGTCCATGAGATACCAGTAATCCTGGATGATGTAGCGCCGGAATTTCTGCACGTCCAGTGTGCCGTTCTTGAGGCCCTCCACAAAGGGCTTGGTGTGATAATCCGCCCAGATGTCCTCTGTGGCCTTCAGCAGTCTCTCTACCGTGCTCATGCTTTCCCTCCTTTTTGCGGCATCGTCCGCCGCATGAGCCGCAGCGGGAGAAGCCCTACGATCAGAATGCTCAAAATGCCCTCGGGGAGCCTGGACGAGAGGTTGAAAGCCAGGCTGTATCCCCAGGCCCCCCATCCGTCCCAGGCGTTCTGGGAGTAGAAGATCACGCCGCTGAGCACATGGCCGCAGCAGCGGATCAGCACGGCGAGGGCCATGCCGCAGAGGGCCTTCCACCGCTTGTCGCTGCCAAAAACACCGGCGTAGCCCAGACAGGAGAAGCACACCAGCTGCTGCACAAAGATCTGCGCCCAGTGGACCGCCTGCCACCCGGGGATCAGGAGCATGGCCAGGATACCGCAGATCCCTCCCGTCAGCATAGCCAGCCGGCAGTCGTACACCAGGGCCAGAAGCATCAGGGGGATCCAGGACCCGCAGGTGATGTTGGAGCCGGTGGGCAGTGGGACCCGGATGGAGGCCAGCACCAGCGTCAGGGCGCAGATCACGCCGCCCAGGCACAAGGCCCTGGCGTCCAGCCTTACGCCCCGGCACAGCCGCACGGTCGCCAGCAGATAAACTGCCGCGAACACAGCGGCGATGATGGCGGAGATCATTGGACGAACTCCCCCTTCAGGTCAAACATGTGGTCCATGGGGCCGCGGTCGTGTCCCAGGTCCAGCATGGCGGCCAGCGCGCCGGAGATGTAGGCCTTGGCCCGCTCCACGGCCTCGTCCAGCCCATAGCCCTTGGCCAGGTTGGAGGCGATGGCGCTGGAGAGGGTGCAGCCGGTGCCGTGGGTGTTGGGATTGTCGATCCGGCGGCCCTGGAACCACTTGCCTTCACCGCTGCGCCACAGCAGGTCGTTGGCGTCGTTCAGATCATGGCCGCCCTTGCACAGGACCGCGCAGCCGTAGGCGTCGCTGATGGCCCGGGCAGCGGTCTCCATGTCGGCGGGGCGGCGGATGTCCATTCCCGCCAGGATCTCCGCCTCGGGGATGTTGGGCGTCACCACGGCGGCCAGAGGCAGCAGCCGCTCCTTCAATGCGTCGATGGCGTCGTCCCGCAGCAGCTTGGACCCCGCGGTGGCCACCATCACCGGGTCCACCACGATGTTCTTCGCGCCGTACTGCCGCAGCTTGTCCGCAATGGTCTCGATCAGCGGCACGCTGGATACCATGCCGGTCTTTACCGCGTCGGGAAAGATGTCGGTGAACACGCAGTCCAGCTGCTCCGCCAGGAAGTCCGGTGTGACCTCCATGATGCTTTTGACGCCGGTGGTGTTCTGCGCTACCAGGGCTGTGACGGCGCTCATGGCGAATATGCCGTTGGCCGTCATGGTCTTGATATCCGCCTGGATCCCGGCGCCTCCGCTGGGATCGGTCCCAGCAATGGTCAATGCTGTTTTCATAGATGACTCCTTTCTTTTTGGGAAACGCCTTGCCGCGGTCCGGAGGGATCTCCGCCGGGACCGTGCCGAAAACGCCTCCGCAACAGCACAGTTTTGTTACGCGGCGCAAGGTGGTGCCCCCAATGCGCCGCGCCGGAAAAGTTTTCCGGTGATTATAGAGTCTGAGCGGCGTCTGCCCAATCAAGGACTGCCTCGTCGGCCAGAGCCGTCAGTTTCTCCCAGCTTTTTGCGCCTGCGGGATCGTAGACCGCGGCGGTGTAAAACCCGGCGTCCTTGGCGGTCCGGGCAGCGTACACCGCGTCCTCGAACACGGCGATCTCCCCCGGCTCCGCGCCGAAGCGGCGGGCGCAGGCAAGATACACGTCCGGCCTGCTCTTTCCCGCTCCCACCGTCTCGCAGGAGAGCAGGAACTCAAACCGGTCCGCGACCTCCAGCCGTTCCAGGCAGGCGGCCATCAGCGGCTCCGCCGTGGCGGAGGCCACGCACAGCCGCGCGCCCCGGCGGCGCAGGCCGTCCAGATAGGCGGCGGCGCCAGGCTTCAGGGGGATGTCCCGGCGGTAGTGGATCTCCATGATGCCGTTCATTTCTGCCTCCACCGCCTCCGGCGTGCCGGGCACGCCCAGTTCTTCCACGAACAGCGCGGCAGATTCCGACATGGTCATGGCCTTGACGCGCTCCAAAACAGGCTCCACGCCCTCTGTCAGGCCCCGGCTGGCCAGGTATTCCCGGCCCAGCCGCTGCCAGAAGACCATGGAGTCCACCAGGGTCCCGTCCATGTCGAAAATGGCGAAGCGCTTATCCACACCGGCCCACCATTTCCCGGGACAGGGCCAGCAGCCGCGCCGTGGCCTGTCCGGGGTCTGCCGCGCCGAAGATGGCGGAGACCACTGCCGCGCCGTCCACGCCGCTGCCCTTCAGCTGCAAAATGTTGCCCGCGCCGATGCCGCCGATGGCCACCACGGGGATGGTAACGGAGGCGGCGATCTCCCGCAGCCGCTCCACGGTCATGCTGCGGGCGTCCTTCTTCGTGCTGGTGCCGAACACGGCCCCTACGCCGATATAGTCCGCGCCCGCCTTTTCAGCGGCCACGGCCTCCGCCACCGTTCCGGCGGAGATGCCCAGGATCTTGTCCGGCCCGATGATGGCCCGGATATCTCGGCCATGGATGTCGGACTGCCCCACATGCACGCCGTCGGCTCCGCAGGCCAGGGCGATCTCCACGCTGTCATTCACCACAAAGGGGACGTGATGGCAGGCGCACAGGGCCTTCAGCTGTTCCGCCTCCGCCTCAAAGGCCGCCGGGGCCAGGTCTTTCTCCCGGATCTGCAAAAAGGTGGCGCCGTTTTCCAGCACGGATCCCACCACCTGGGGCAGGGTCTCCCCCTCCTTCAGCCACATCCGGTCCGTCACCGCGTACAGCAGCATGGCGCTGCGGATCTCATCCCTGGTAAAGCGCATAATGTGATCTCTCCTTTAATGTTTCCTCAGTCATACAGAACACCGCGTCGATCAGATCGGCGCGGAAAGTGGCGTTTCCGGTGCCGTTTTGCAGGCGGCGTTCCTCCGCCAGTTCTCCCGCTGTGCCCATCACCGCCATGGCGGCGCAGGCGGCCTCAAAGGGCGCCTCCGGCGCGGCGGCGCAGAAGGCCCCCATCAAAGCGGTCAGCATACAGCCGCTGCCGGTGATCCGGGCCATGGTGGCGCAGCCGTTCCGCAGCACTGCGGTCCGCGCTCCGTCGGACACCAGGTCCAGCACGCCGGAGACGGCGATGACCGTCCTCAGCTCCGCCGCCAATCTCCGCGCCAGCTCCGCGGACTGGGGCAGGTTCTCCTCGGTCACGGCGTCCAAAGGCGTCACGTCCACGCCGCTGCCGCCGCTGCCCTGCCGGGCCAGGGCGCGGATCTCCGAAGCGTTGCCCCGGATGGCGGTGAACCGGACCTCCCGCAGCAGCTGGGCGGACAGCTCCCGCCGCAAGGCGGTGCCTCCGGCGGCCACCGGGTCCAGCACGACTGGGATGCCCAGCCGGTTGGCCTGCTTGCCCGCCAGGACCATGGACTCCACATGCTCGATGGCCCCCAGGTTGCAGACCAGACCGGCGGCAGCAGCCGCCGCCTCCGCCGCTTCCCGGGGGTCCATAGCCATAGTGGGGGACGCTCCCGCCGCCAGCAGGATGTTGGCGCAGTCGTTGACGGTGACGAAATTGGTGATGCACTGCACCAGCGGGGCCTGGCGCCGGACCCTGCTCAGATATTCAACAAGCTCCATGGCCCTTCACCTCGCCAGCGTTTCCTGCATCCGGTTCAGAACGCCGCCGCGCTTCAGCGCCAGCACTACGGCCACGCCCATCAGCGCGCCCATGACGGCGGAGGGTGTGTAAAAGGGGATGTAGTAATACCACTCCTGAGCGTCCAGGCCGTAAAAGGCCTTCATCAGCGGGTAGGCGGTCAGCGCCCCTAGAATGCCGGTGCCAAAGACCTCTCCTGCCGCCGCCATCCAGACGCTGTGGGTCTTTTCATACAGCAGCCCCCCCACGATGGGGCCGAAGATAGCGCCTACTACCGCCTGGATGGTCCGGCCGCTGAGCATCCGCAGCACACCGCACAAAAAGGCGGCGGCGCAGGCGTACCACGGTCCCAGCAGCACGGCGGCGATCACGTCCACAAAATGCTGGAAGGGGGCCATGGAGGGAAAGTAGACAAAGGTGCACAGCACGAAGGAGAGACAGGCCAGCATGGCCGTCAGCACCAGCTTGCGGGTCGAGCGCTTCATACCGCTTCCCCCTCCCGGTGCTTGGCGGTCTTTTCCTCCATGGTCAGTACTCCGGCGGGGGCGTAGTTGATCTTCACATAGGTCATCACGCCGGGGACTCCGGCCTCCACACAGACCCTGGGGCAGCCCTTGACGATCTCCATCAGGGCTTCGTAGTCCCCCTCCACGGTGGTCTCGAAGGGGCCTACCTCCGTGTGCAGGCCGAAAGACTTGATATAGGCGATGACCGCGTCCACCGCGCGGATGGTCTCCTGGTTCGCCGCTGCCTTGGGCAGCACCTGGATGGCAACACTTGCGTTCATAAAAAATTCCTCCCTGCCGGCCCGCCGCTCTGCGGGGGCCGTGTGTTGTTCCTGCCTTTCGGCAGGCTCGGTCGAGGCTTGCTGGCCTCCTCTCACGCCGGAACACGGCTTCCCATCGCCCATCCTCAGGCCCAGGGCGCTCCCCCTCGGCCCGCCGCGCGTCTGCGCGGAACGGCGCTCACTCCCCTTTCTGTCATTACATAAAAAAACAGAGGCGCCTGATCCAGGCGCCTCCGAAAAAATCATACAATGACTTCCTACGGCGGCATTACCCGCATCAGGTTAAAGGGTCGAAGTTGATAACTTCCTCTCAGCCCGCTTTACGAGCTCCCCTGTTTTTCTTTACTATAAACCCGCAGGTCCCCCATGTCAACAGAAAAATCGACCCGGTCATATTCCCCGCCCCCGCCGCATAGGTTTGTCCCAGAGGTGAGAACGATGCCCAAAAGACACATGCCCGCCGGCCTGATCCGGCGGGCGGAAGCCGCCCTGCTGGCCGCCGGGACCCTGTGGGCCGTGTCGGTCACCGCCGGCAGCGACACCGCGTCCGCCGCAGCCGCCGCCCTATGGGAGGCGCTGCCCCTCCGTGTCCTGCGGTGGGAGCTGGGGGACCTGTGGACCCGGGACGGTCTGTCCCCAGCCGCCGCTCTGACCCTGGGGGAGGCCCCGCTGCTGTTGGCGGCACGGCCCGCCGTGGCGGAGCTGTGGTCCGCCCGGGAGGAGGCGCCGGCCCAGGAGCCGGAGGAGACTGTCACCGTGCCGGTGGAAGAGACGCCGCTGGAGGCCCCAGCCGCCGCGGACAACGGCGTGACCGCCAAGACCCTGATCCCCACAGACCCCAGCGGCTACACGGTGGTGGGCCGGACCTACATCAGCAATTCCACGGACCACGCCCTCTCCGTCTCCGACCTGGAGGCCCCCTTTGCGGCGGAGCTGGCGGCGGACGTGCCTCAGCTCCTGATCCTCCATACCCACGGCAGTGAGGCATATACTCCCGCCGGAGAGCCGGAGGTGGTCTGGTCTGGAGACCACCGCACCACCGATTCCCGCTATAATGTGGTGCAGGTAGGAGACGTGATCGCGGAGACGCTGGGCAAGGCCGGCATTTCCGTGCTCCACGACCGGACGCTGTATGACTATCCCTCCTACGCCGGAGCCTATGACCGGGCGCTGGAGGCCATCCAGCGCTACCTGGCCCAGTACCCCTCCATCCGCTTTATCCTGGACGTTCACCGGGACGCCATCGAGGACGGCCAGGGGAACCAGTATAAGGTGGTCTCCCAGGTGGACGGTGTGGGGACCGCCGCCCAGATGTCCATCGTGGTGGGCAGCGACGGCAGCGGTCTGCCCCATCCGGACTGGATGGAAAACCTGCGGCTGGCGGTGGCCGTCCAGGAAAACGCCCTGGAGCGCTATCCGACTTTGATGCGGCCTGTGCTGCTGCGGAACTCCCGCTACAATCAGCACACCGCCGCCGGGGCGCTGCTGGTGGAGGTGGGAGCCGCCGGGAATGCGCCGGAGGAGGCGGCGCTGGCAGGCCGCCTGTTCGCGGAACGGCTGGCGGAGGTGCTGAGGGGGAAAACAGGATCAGACGGATTCTGAGACAGTTCAGCAGCCGGGGCTTGCGCCCGGCTGCTGAACTGTTTCAAATTGCTCAAATTTTTGCAGGACCCAACGGCGCTGATGCCCCAACAGGCCGGTCACTTCGCCGCCTGCCGCATCAGCTCGATCTCCCGCCGGTAGCCCGGCAGCTCGTTGGGCGTTTCCAGGCAGAAGGGCAGCTTCCGCAGAACGGGATGCCGCACGATGCGGGTCAGGGCCTCCAGACCGATGCAGCCCTCGCCGATGCACGCGTGGCGGTCCTTGCGGCTGCCCGGGGGATTCTTGCTGTCGTTGAGGTGGACGGCCTTCAGCCGGTCCAGGCCGATGACCCGGTCAAATTCAGTCAAAACGCCGTCCAGGTCGTGGATGATGTCATATCCGCCGTCAGAGACATGGCAGGTGTCCAGGCAGACCCCTACCTTCTGGTCCAGCGCGACCCGGTCGATGATCTCCCGCAGCTCCTCGAACCGGCCGCCCACCTCGCTGCCCTTGCCCGCCATGGTTTCCAGCAGCACCGTGGTGGATTGGTCCGGGCGCAGGATGGTGTTCAGGCCCTGGGCGATATAGGCCACACCCGCCTCAGTCCCCTGCCCCACGTGGCTGCCGGGGTGGAAGTTGTAGTACTGCCCCGGGATGTGCTCCAGACGGCGCAGATCGTCGGCCATGGTCTCCCGGGCGAAGAGGCGGTTGGCCTCCTCGGCTCCGCAGAGGTTCAGGGTATAGGGCGCGTGAGCGATGATGGGGGCGAACCGCCGCTCCCGCAGCAGCGCCGCCAGAGCCGCCGCGTCGGCGGGATCCAGCTCCTTGGCCCGACTCCCCCGGGGATTGCGGGTAAAGAATTGAAAGGTGTCTGCCCCCAGTTCCAGGGCCTGACGGCCCATGGCCAGAAAGCCCTTGGAGGAGGACAGGTGACAGCCGATGTGCAGCATAGCGGAGACCTCCATGAGTAGAATATATCTATTATAACAGGGCCGCCGCCTCCTGTCCGGTGGAAATGCAACAAAAAGCGGCCCCACTTTTCATGGGGCCGCTTTCGCTCAGCCGCGATCCGTTTCCTCCAAAAACAGTTCCTCAGCCTGCTGCTGGACCTCGATCAGTCTGGTCCGCAGCTGGCTCAGCGTTTCCTCCGCGTCGGTGATAGCATTGAACAGTACGAGATATTCCTTGGGAAGGGGCTTCATTTGGCATCATCCTTTCTGAATGGCCACAAAATATGGGAAGGAGCATCCTTATCATACACAAAACTTGGGGGAGATTCTGTCTGAATTTGTCGATAGCTCCTGAAATTTGAAAAGATTTGAAAAAAACGGAGGATGGGAGGCGAATGGGGCGGGAGTTTCGGGATTTTTGCCGTTTTTGGGCTTGCCGCGGCGGTCCGCCCATGGTATGATATAGCCGATCAACTTGAAAAATCGCAAATGATTTTTCAAAGCGGGACTTTGCCCGCCGGAACAGGCAAAAGGAGAACAGCCATGGACAGGGAACAGACCACAGCCGCGTATCTGCTGGACCAGTGTGCCCGGTATCCGGCCCTGGAGCTTCAGGATCTGCTGAAAGCCCTGTACCAGAGCGTGTTTGGCTGCGGCCACCTGTTGACGGAGAAGGCGGCGGAGCGGCTCAGGGCGGAGCTGGCGGCTCTGCCGCGGCAGGCCTCCGGGGAGGTGGAGCCGCTGGACGGTCCCTTCCGCCGGGTCCATCTGGGCTATCTGAAAGAGAGCGGCCTGTCGGAGAAGACGCTGTTCCGGCTGTTTGCCCTGTCGGCGGAGACGCCCGGGGGCGGGCCGGGGGAGCTGGAGGAAAAGCTGGCGGTACTGTGCTCCCTGGCGGAGGCGGGGCGGCTCCCCTTCCCTCCCGGCGAGACCGCTGAAGCCGTTGCCGCGTGGCGGCGGGCCGGTTTTCCCGCCTGCCATCACTCCAACGCTTTCCGGGCCGCTTACGCCCCGGCCTACCGGGTCGTCCGAAAGGATCTGGCCTGGGCGCTGCCCCTGCTGGCGGCCATCGACCGGCGGCTGGCAGAGGGAGGACGGCTGCTGCTGGCTATCGACGGCGGCAGTGCCAGCGGCAAGACGACTCTGGGGACGCTGCTGGCCCGGGTCTATGACTGCCATGTGTTCCACATGGACGACTTTTTTCTGCGGCCCTGCCAGCGGACGGCGGAGCGGCTGGCGGAGCCGGGCGGCAATGTGGACCGGGAGCGGTTCCTGGACGAGGTGCTGCTGCCCCTGTCCCGGGGCGAAATGGTCCGATACCGGCGGTATGACTGCCATACCCAGACGCTGGAGGCGGCGGTAGAGGTCCTGCCCAGAAAGCTGAACGTGGTGGAGGGGGCGTACAGCCTGCACCCTGCCCTGGCGGGCTATTACGGCCTGACGGCCTTTCTGCGGATCCCACCGGCAGTTCAGCGGGTCCGTATCCTGGCCCGGAACGGGACGGGGGTTGGAGAGCGGTTTTTTACGCAGTGGATCCCGCTGGAGGAGCGGTACTTTGCCGCCCTGGACCCGGCGGGCCGCTGTGATGTGATCCTGGAGGTGGAAGAATGAAGAACGTCGTCGTGATCGACGGGCAGAGCGGCCGCATGGGCCAGCTGTTTATCGAGCGGGCCAGAGCGGCGGAGCTGCCCTGCGCCATTACTGCCGTCGGCGCCAATGCCATCGCCACTGCGGCCATGCTGAAGGCGGGGGCCTCCGCCGGTGCCACCGGGGAGAACCCGGTGCTGGTGGCCTGCCGGACGGCGGATATCATCGTTGGTCCCATCGGCATTCTGGCGGCGGACGCCCTGCTGGGGGAGATCACTCCCGCCATGGCGGCGGCCGTGGGCCGGAGCGCCGCCAAAAAGCTGCTGCTGCCAGTGAACCAGTGCGGCAACATCGTGGTGGGGACCCAGGCCCTGACCCTGTCAAAGCTCATGGACGAGGCGGTGGAGCTGCTTCGGTCCATGTGTTGCTGAAGATCCGGCCAAGCCGGATACCCCTGCGCGTCATCCCCGCATAATCGCGCCCCAAGACGCGGCTCCCGTTCAAGACGGCAAACCATTTGAAAGGGAGAAGATCCAGTATGAACAATCGATCTATCAAACACATGACCCTTGCGGCGGCATGCCTTGCCCTGTGCATGGTCCTGCCCTTCCTGACGGGACAGATCCCTCAGATCGGCGGGATGCTGTCCCCCATGCACATCCCCGCCCTGCTGGCGGGCTTTCTCTGCGGCCCCTGGTGGGCGCTGGCGGTGGGGGCTATCGCACCGCTGCTGCGGCACTTCACGCTCCACATGCCGCCGCTGATCACCGCCGTGGCTATGAGCTTCGAGCTGGCGGCCTACGGCTGCTTTGCCGGACTGCTCTATCGAAAGCTGCCCAAAAAGACCTCCAGCGTTTACATCGCCCTCATCGCTGCCATGATCCTGGGGCGGCTGGTCTGGGGCGTGGTGATGGTGGTCATTTCCGGTGCCACCGGCAGCGCTTTCACCTGGGCGGCTTTTCTGGCGGGCGCCTTCACCAAGGCCATTCCCGGCATCATCCTCCACATCCTGCTGATCCCGGTGATCGTGCTGGCCCTGGAGCGGGCCGGACTGCTGGAAAAGTAAAGCCCTCCGGCGTCAAACGCAAAACGGCCCCAAGGGCCGTTTTTTTGCGCCTTGGAGCGGAGCGGCTTGACGGAAGGGAAACCGGCGAGGTATGCTTATATTGGATTACAAACTGGAAGATCTTTGCAATCTTCCGCCGGCAGGCCTTTGGGCTGCCGGACGATGTTGCCCGTGGGGGTCCACGATGAAATCAGATACGCGGGCTGCTCGTGCGGTTTGCGGCGGCAAATGATACCGCTGCTTTGAAGAGGGCCTCTTTGATCCCCTTCAAGCGTGCCGACGCCCGTGACGAGTGCCTGGCGGCCCCGCCGCCGCGAAACAGGAGGATGCCGATGACCAATGAGAACCGGACGAAATGCAGCCTGGACAGCGCCCTGCGGACGCTGTTGGCCAAAAAGCCGCTGGACCAGATCCGGGTCCGGGAGGTGACGGACCTGTGCGCCATCCGGCGGCAGTCCTTTTATTACCACTTTCCCGACGTTTACGCGCTTTACGACTGGTCCCTGGAGCGGGAGAGTGCCGCACTCTGCCGGCTGCAGGAGGACTGCCTCACCTGGCAGCAGGCGTTGGGCACGCTGCTGGGCCATATGACAGAGCAGCAGCCCTACTATCTGGCGCTGCTGGAGCTGCGGGGCCAGGAGGGCCTGGCGCGGGTCCTGGACCCAGCCCTGGACCGGCTGTTGGCGGAGACGGTGGACTATTACCGCCGCCGCTGCGGCGTTCCGGCGGAAGAGGACCCGGCAGGCCCGGTATACTGGAAAACCGTATTGCTGGCCCTGCTGGAGGGCTGGCTTCGGGGCGGACTGGCCCAGCCGCCGGAGGAGCTGATCCGCCGGCTGGAGGTCTCCGTCCAGCGGGAGACCCTGGGAGCGGCATGGCAGAACATGGCTCGCTGGGCATAGCGGCAAAATCCGGACAGGGGGGTCCCCTGTCCGGATTTTGCCTGCTGTGGCCCTGCCGCACATCTGTACCATTTTCACGGTATCCGGCGTTTTTTGATTATAAAAAGAAGGACAGGGGGATCCCCCCTGTCCTTCTTTTTTCCTGTTGGGCGGGGACGGGATTTTGACAATTTTAGCCAAACTGTCAAAAAACCGACGTTTTGACAAAAAGTGACCGTTTTTGTCAGAATCTCCCTATCCTATAATGCGCCATACAGGAGTGATGATGTGAAAAAAGTTTGCTATGCGGTAATGCTGCAAAGCCAGTTGGGGCCGCGCAGCGGCGAACTGGTCCTGCGGGAGGACGCTCCGGTGGTCACGGGGACCCTCAGTCTGCTGGGCCACCACAACCGCTTTTCCGGAAGTGTGCTGCAAAGCGGAAAGTACCTCATTTCAGGAGCGCTGCGCTCTCCGGTGGATAAGGAGCCATACGACGCTATTTTCACCGTGGAGGGCGGACGCCTCTCCGGCGGCCTGATAACCCGCCACGGCTGCTGGGATCTCACCGGCGTCCAGGCGGCCCCCGCGGCGGCGCGCCTGGAGCCGGACACGGAGTGCTGAGACTGCCCTAGGGCGGACAGGCGGATTTTTCCAAAAATCCGCCTGATTTGTCATGCAAAGATAACGAAGGAGACGGCTATGCGGGAATACAAAGTCAACCGGCCTGACAGCGAGGCCATGGCGCGCATCCTGGCCCGGGAGCGGGTCGGTCCGGAGGGGACCGTCCTGCGCCTCGCCTGGCTGGCGGGGCTGGCCCGGGAGGAGATCGCGGCCCTGACCTGGGACCGGGTCGACTTCGACAGCGCCCTGCTCCGCCTGCCGGACCGCGTAGTCCCCCTGGAGCCGGAGCTGCAGGCCCACCTCCTGCGTCTCCGGGAGGCCAGCGGCGCGATCTCCCCCTATGTAGTCCTGTCCTCCCGGGCGAAAACGCCCCTGCAGCCGGAGTCCATCTCCCGTCTTGCCCGCCTTGCCCTGGACCGGGAGGGCCAGACCGCCGTGCGATTGATGGACCTCCGCCACGACTGGATCATCCGCCAGCTGGCGGAGCAGGACTGGCCCGCCGTGGCCCGGATCAGCGGCGTGGAGGTCCCCGCCCTCCAGGCCCGCTTCGCCCCCTACGTGGAAAAACGCCCCGCCTCCCGCCGCGCCGCCCCCCGCGTCGACGAATTCAAGCTGTGGAAGCTCCTGCAATCAGAGCGGAACACACCGGCGGGCCTTGCCCTGTGGCTGGCGTGGCAGCTGGGCCTGCAGGCCCGGGAGATCGCGGCCCTCACCTGGGACCAGGTGGACTTTGACGCCGACCTGCTCCGCCTGCCGGACCGGCAGGTCCCCCTGACCAACGCCGTCCGCCGGATGCTGGAGGACGCCCGCCGCCGCGCCCCTGCCGGCGAACCCCACGTTCTTTTGACGGAGCGCTCCCGCAAGCCCCTGGACCTGCCCCGCCTGTCCCGTCTGGCCCGGGCGGCCCTGATCCGGGGCGGCATGGAGCAGGTGCAGCTCCGGGATCTCCGCCGGGACGAGAGCCGCCAGAGCGAGGACGCCCGCATCCTGGACGCGGCCCTTTCCGCCGGAGCGCTGTCCCGGGGGGACGTGATGGCCCTGCTGGGCCTGTCCAAGACCGCCGCCCACGCCCGCCTCCGCCGCCTGACGGAGCAGCGGAAGCTGGTCCGCGTCGGCGGCAAATACTACCCCCCCGGCTCGGTGGTCCCGCCGGAGCGCCACCTGTCCGTCATCCGCGCCTACCTGGAGCGGGAGGGCTTCGCCTACCGCCAGGACATCGCCGCCCTGCTCCACATCCAGCGCAAGCAGTGCACCCTGGTGCTCCGCCGCCTGGTGGCCGCCGGAGAGCTGGTCCAGTCCGGCCAGCGTTACTACCTCCCCGCCCCGTCCCAGGAGACGCCCCCCGCCCTCACGGCGAAGTGATGGAAAAGCGGATTCGCGCCCGCGGGCGCGAAAAAATGAAATCTGTTTTTTCCGGCGGCGTGTACGTCGGGAAAAACACTTCTCGGCCCGCAAGTGTACGAGTTGGCGGCCGCCAACGAGTGCGCGCAGCGGGCCGTAGCTTTCTCAAAAAAGTGGCTGTGCCGCTTTTTTGAAGGCATGTTACCTCTTCCAGACAACTTGCCGCGACCCTTTCATCCCCCCTTTTCACTTCCGTTAAAAGACCCGCCAAACCCTTGCGCCCCAAGGAATTTTATCGTAACGTAGCCTTGCGGAGAGCGCCGGAGGCATTCTGCCTGCCGAAAACTACGGGGTTGGCTAGCCCCCGATGCCGTTGCCCGAACGGCGGAGGCTCCCGGCGTGCTTCGCAAAAATTTTAAAGGAGGAAAACACCCCATGAAGAAGTTCCTTTCTCTGGTTCTGGCTCTGGTGATGACCATGTCCCTGGTCACTGTCAGCGCCGGCGCCAAGGACTTCACGGACGACGACAAGATCACCTATGAAGAAGCCGTCAACGTGATCTCCGAGATTGGAGTTGTCGACGGTTATACCGACGGCAAGTTCAATCCCACCAACGTCCTGACCCGTCAGGCCGCCGCCAAGATCATCTGCAACATGATCCTTGGCCCCACCACCGCAGCCGAGCTGCACGCGGACACCGCTCCTTATAAGGACGTGCCCGTCACCAGCGATTTCGCTGGCTACATCGCTTACTGCCAGAAGGAAGGCATCATCAGCGGCTATGCCGACGGTTCCTTCCGTCCCGGCAACACCCTGACCAGCTATGCTTTCATGAAGATGCTGCTGGGCGCCCTGGGCTATGACGCCACCGTCGAGCAGTACACCGGCGCCAACTGGTCCATCAACGTGGCCAAGCGCGCCATCAACGCCGGCCTGACCAAGGGCCTGCAGGGCGAGTTCAACGGCATCAAGGCCGTGACCCGTGAAGAGGCCTGCCTGTTTGCGTTCAATACCCTGAAGGCCGACCTGGTGGAGTATGAGACCAGCCTGGGCGTCACCGCCGCTGGCAATCTGACCAGCCTGGCTCAGGCCAAGGCCCAGCAGTGGAACAACTCCGCTACCCGCAAGACCAACATCAAGGATGACGAGTACATCCAGTTCGCCGAGCAGTATTTCCCCAAGCTGGTTCGCGACGATGATACCGATGATTTCGGCCGTCCCTCCAGCGAGTGGAGCTACAATAAGAAGGACATTGGCACCTATGTCAACACCGATCTGCTGACCGCTACCTACACCAAGAAGGTCGAGGGCGGCGACGTTTACAGCGACATTGGATCCAATGCCTGCGAGTTCGATCTGGAGTACTGGGTCGACGGCGTACAGCTGAACAAGGCCGATACCGAGACTGAGGCTGCGAAGCTGGAAAAGAAGAATGACGAGAAGATGTCCTCCACCGGCAAGGGCGTCCTGACCGAGGTCTTTGTGGATGCCGACAAGGAAGAGACCACCATCGTTGTCATCAACACTTATCTGGCCGAGGTTGCCGCCGATTACAGCGAGAAGAACGAAAATGTCCGTCTGGATGTTTATACCAGCGTCAAGAAGGGCACCGCTCCTACCACTCTCTCCACGACTTACACCGTCAGCAGCGATGATGTGGACGGGCTGGAGGACCTGAAGGAAGACGACATGGTCCTGGTCAACATCGCTGACGACGAGGTCGTCATCGTCAAGGATGTTGAGGTGGTTGAGGAAGTTGAGATTACTTCTTACTCCACTGGTTATGCTGATGCGGATTCCAAGGACGATTACAAGCTGACCAAGCTGACCGCTGACGGCACCAAGTATGAGACCGCCGCAAAGGCTTATGAGGACGCTGAGGTCCTGTATGACTATGCTGTTGAGCAGCTGGATGACGCGACCTTCGACCTGTATCTGGATCCCTATGGCTATGTCATTGGTGCCCGTCAGGTCGATGCCGACGATAACTACATGTTCGTGGTCGGCTATGAGAAGAGCAGCTCTTACCTGGCTTCCTCCATTGACGAGGCCCTGGTGATCTTCACCGACGGCACCATGAAGACCGTCGACATCAAGAGCAAGGATTTGGATGAGACCGACGCTGACGCTCTGGACCTGAGCGGTACTCCCGGCGGCAACGCCAACGTCAACCGCTGGTTCACCTACACCGTGAAGAACGATGTGTACAACCTGGAAGAGCTGGTCGAGCGTCAGATCGCCGACACGGAGACCACCAAGCTGGACAAGGAGAACATCTCTGTCCATAACGATGATGATGTTGCCCACGGCAACAACGACTCCGTGTTCATCGCCGTTAAGGTCGATGATGATGTGGATGAGGACGGCTCTATCGTCAAGGTCGAGGACGTTTCCACCGGCATCAAGCACTCTTCTCTGGAAGTCAAGTACAGTGCTGATCTGGGCAACTTTGACGGCGAGGATGACGACGAAATGATCTTCGCCATCTACAACAAGAACGGCTACATCACTTACGCCGTGGTCGTTGGCAAGAGCGCCGGTGCTTCCGAGAAGCTGGTGTATCTGACCTCTAACATCAAGGCCAAGTCCCTGGTGGACGGCGACTACATCTACACCTACGAGGCCATCACCAAGGACGGCGCTGTTGAAGTCCAGTCCTTCGAGGCCAAGGACAATGGTGAGAACCACGATCCTAAGAAGAAGACAAACCTGGAACTGGGCAACCTGTATATGGCTTCCTTCGACAAGGACGGCGTTATCACCGAGATGGAGTTCCTGGAGGATTCCGAGATTCTGCAGACCAAGACTTACAAGGATGACGGCTATGCCCTGACCCGCATTGCGGATGCGCAGGAGCTGTACGCCAAGGGCGACACCCTGTATTATAACCGCACCGATAATAAGCAGTACATCCTGCTGGATGAGGACTGCAAGTTCTTCGTCCGGGCCAGCGACGACGATGAGGACGAGTACGAGGAGTACGGCAACATCAAGTCCGCGCTGAGCGCCATTGGTGAGGACAGCTTCTTTACCGGCGCCATCGCCGCCATCGTTGACGACGTTGGTATTGCCACCGTCCTGATTCTGAACGACACTTATGAGGAGAACGATAAGCAGCCCAGCGGCACTGTTACCGGCAGCGGCGATATGCACGTGGATGACCGCTATGCTCCTGTCTACACCGAGGCTGGTATCAAAGTGACGACCTCCGGCGACACCACCACCATCCTGGTGGACCGCGCCGCTCTGAAGGAGTTCGCCAACAATGAAGCCAATGCGGGCGATGTGGCCTTCATGGAAGGCACTACGCAGCCTGGCTATCTGTGGGTCGGCGTGAACTTCGAGGCTCCCAAGGGCGCTACCGAGGTTGCGGTGAAGGTTGACGGCGCTGAGTCTGAGGATCCTGATTTCCATGACGGCGTTGTGTATGAGTGGTTCAACGTGGCTTCCAAGAGCGGCGAGAGCTGGCTGGTTTCCACCACCGACGCTGAGTGGGAGATTGAGTTGACCTGGACTGTCGGCGAAAAGACGGTCACTGAGACCTACACCGTGGTTCGCGAGATCAAGTAATTAGACAAACGCGTTTCCCATGGCAAAACGAATCCCCGGGCTTTGGCCCGGGGATTCGTTTTGCTCTTTTACTCCTTGACGACCAGAGCAATATAACAGTAGGTAAGCTCTTTGATATTCAACTGTTCGGGCGCATGGTATGAACTGGAACTGGTGGACCACCAGCTTACAGACCGTTCGCCCCAGGTCAAATCGCATCCGCCGTCATTCTTCAAGAGGCCGTAGCCCCAATTTGTGTCCCGCATCAAAATCATGCGGTCGCAGTTATAACCGTTGCGTTCTTGTGGCTGGATAAAAACCAGCATTGGCTTATGGGGAAAAGTCAGTGAGTTGGGATTGTCTTTGCCGGAAGTTCCGGTCCCCACATAGCTCCCGGTGACGAATTGGCAGTTGCCCAGCAGGGCAATGGCCGCGCCCTGGTCCGCCACGGTCTGCGTCAGGGCCTCGTGGGCCTCCCGCTGGGCCGCCAGGGCCGCGTCCAGCGCCGCGTTGTCCCGGTTGAAATCCTCCATCTGTATCCGGTCGTTCCTCTCCCATTGATTCAGTTGAAAATTTTCTGTTTCTTTCATGTTGTCTCCTCCAAATTCAGATTCGGAGTTGACCAGCCCCCATATAGCCTCTCCCCTCTCCCCCCTCTTGCCCCTTTTCGTGCAACACGCGAAAAAAAAGCCCGCCATCCTTGCGGACGGCGGGCCTTTTTCGCTGTCTGTCTGCGCTTTTTGCGTGGGAGCCGGTGGTATCAGCCGATGCCGCCGTAGAAAGCGCCCAGGATCAGGGCCAGCAGGGCGGCGATGCAGTAGACATACTTGCCCAGAGGATAGAAGATGGAGAAGATGGGCTTCTTGGCGCCGTGGTTGACCTCGTCCAGCGCGGTCTCCTTCTTCAGGACCCAGAAGAACATGATGCCGGCGATCATAGCGCCCAGCGGGCAGATGTAAATGGAGACCACGTCCATCCACTGAGAGGTCCAGGGCTGGATCAGCAGGGCCACGATGCAGCCGATCACGCCGATAGTGGCCACGGCGGGCAGGCGCTTCATCTTCAGCTTCTCCTGCAGGAAGGCCACAGGAGCCTCATACAGGTTCACGATGGAGGAAACGCCCGCGAACAGCACGCAGATGTAGAAGACCATTCCCACGATCCGGCCGCCGGGCATGGCGTTGAACACGTTGACCAGATACACGAACATCAGGCCGGGGCCGCCGGAGACGTCCTTGATGCCCTCGCCCAGCACCACCGCCATGGCGGGGATGATGACGAAAGCGGCCAGCAGGGCAGCCATGGTGTCGAACAGGGCCACGTTGCGGGCGGAGCCGGGGATGTCCTCATCCTTGGGCAGGTAGGAACCGTAGATCACGGAGCCGTTGCCCGCCACAGACAGGGAGAAGAACGCCTGGCCGAAAGCAAAGACCCACACCTGGGGATTCAGCAGACCCTTGGGGTCCAGGGTGAAGATGTACTTGTAGCCCTCGCTGGAGCCGGGCAGGGTGAAGATGTAAACGCCCAGGCACACGAACAGGCCGAACAGCAGGGGCATCATGATCTTGTTGGCCTTCTCGATGCCGCTGGCTACGCCCATGGCCATGATGGCCAGGGAGACTACCAGGCCCACGATCAGCCACACGCTGTTGCCCACGCCGAAGATGCCGCCGGAGACCATCATGCCGATGGCTTCGCCCAGGGTCCCGGCCTCGGGAGCCGCGGCGCCGAAGGTGCCGCCGATGGCGCCCATATCGGTGCCGAGGGCATACAGGCTGCCGGAAATGCCCATCCAGCAGTACTTGAAGATCCAGCTCATGACCACGGTGTAGCCGATGGCCAGCATCATGGAGCCGATGATGGGGATAGCGCCGATAGCCTCGCCGATGGTCTTCTTACCGGTGCGCTCCTCCGTGCACATGCCGAAGGCGCCCACGGGGCCGGCGGCTGCGCGGCGGCCCAGAGCGAATTCTTCGATCACGCCGGTGGAGCCGATGAGGACCACGAAAATGAAGTAGGGGAGCAGGAAAGTCAAACCGCCGAACTTTTGTACCATGATGGGGAAGCGCCAGATGTTGCCCATGCCGACAGCAGAGCCGATGCAGGCCAGGATAAAGCCCCATTTGCTCTTAAAACCGTCGCGGTTCTGCAAGGTAGTGTCTGCCATAATTTTCCCTCCGTTTTCAATCTCTATTTCGCGGAGGCGTCCGCCTCCGCCGCTCACAGGGATGAGAACTCGTACCAACAGGCGCTGCACACCGTTTGGGCGGGCCTTTTCCCGCCGCTCCGCATTGTTTTTCCTTGAAATACAACAAGTATTCCTGCGTCGAAACGCATTGACCGACGGGAAAAATCCTCGCCCATCCGGCGTCCCTCGCTTATCGGTACGGATTCTGAAAAAATGAGACCGCCCGCGGAGTTCTATTCATTTTCCGCGGACGGTCCTTTCTCCGCACTCTTTCCACGCGGTGCGGGTTACGCAATATTGTCGGCGGCGTCAGCCGTCAGTGCAGATCAGATCTGATCGGCGGAAGGAGCATAGGGCTCCAGGAAGGCATGGAAGTGACGCATGGGCAGGTTGTGGCCCCAGACGATGCGCATGTTGGGGATGGTGGCGCGGTCCTCATACAGGGCCTTCACAGCGGCGATGACATAGTCCAGGTGCTCCTGGGTCAGGCGGCTGCGGTCGATGGCGAAGCGGACCACGTTGGCAAGCTCCGCCTGCTGCTCGGGAGTCTTCAGGTCATACTCCATGGAGTAGTCGCCCAGCTCGGACACACGGATGCCGTAGCGGCGGATCAGCTCCAGAGAGAAGCCCTCGCCCGCGAAGGTGGTGTGATCCCGCTTGCCGTCGAAGAACTCGTCCATGTTGATGTACACGGCATGGCCGCCGGCGGGCAGCACGACGCCCTTGACGCCGGCCTTGTAGAAGCCCTGAGCCAGGTACTCGCACTGCTGCACGCGCTCGTGCATGTAGTTGAAGTTGCAGGACTCATACAGGCCCACGGCCAGAGCCATGATGTCGCGGCCGCTCATTCCGCCGTAGGAGTCGTTGCCATAGCAGGAGATCTGCTTCACCTTCAGCAGAACGCCCACGTCGGTCTTGACGCTGCCGTCCTCGTTGAAGTCGGAGAACTTCTGCCAGAACAGGCCCTTGTCGCGGAAAGCCAGCATGCCGCCCATGTTGGCGTGGCCGTCCTTCTTGGCGGACATGGTGAAGCCGTCGCAGTAGGAGAACATCTCGGTGGCGATCTCGGCGATGGACTTGTCGGCATAGCCCTCTTCATTCATCTTGATGAAGTAGCAGTTCTCAGCCCAGCGGGCCACGTCAAAGATCAGGGGGATGTCATACTTGTGGGCGACGCGGTTGATCTCGCGGATGTTGGCCATGGAGACGGCCTGGCCGCAGATGGGGTTGTTGGTGATGCAGGTGAAGATCAGAGGCACGTTCTCAGGACCGCAGGCCTGAATCAGCTGTTCCAGCTTGTCGATGTCCATGTTGCCCTTGAACGGGTTCTTCTCATACTTGCCGCCCTCGGGTACCTCATACAGCAGCTCCTTGTGATACAGGTTGCGGGGAACGGAGCCCATCTGCTTGATGTTGCCCTCGGTGGTGTCGAAGTGGCCGTTGGAGGGGATGGTGAACACCTTGCCGGGATGACGGGCGGCCAGGATCTTCTTCACGATCTCCATCAGCACGGACTCAGCGGCACGGCCCTGCTGGATGATGAAGCTGTTGGGGCGCTCCATCTGCGCGGCGCCGCCGTTGAACAGGCCGCCCTCATACTCGCAGAGGTACACCTCGTCCATCATCTTTTCCACATCGCGGCAGTCGGTGCGGACCAGATCGATGATCTTCTTCCAGTTCTTCTCGCCGCCGCGCTCGAAAATGTCGCGGAAGGTGTCCAGCAGCACATAGTAGCCGGTGTTGCGGCCATAGGCCTCGTCGCCCAGGAACAGGGACGCCCACTGGTGGTTGGTCATGGCGGTGGTGCCGGAGTCGGACAGCATGTCGACGGTCAGCATGCCGGAGGGGAAAGCGAACTCGTTGTAGTGGGTCGCCTTCAGGGCGCGCTCGCGCTGCTCAACAGTGACCTCGGGAATGTCACGCACAGCAAAGGTGAAGTGATGGGGAGCGGGTACGTTCAAGGGATACTCTTTAGACATAATACTTTACCTCCATATTTGGCGTCTTGCGCCTTATTTTTTAGGAGATACCCCGGTCGTCGAAAGTAGGGTTCCCAAGCCCCGCCTTGCGCCTAGCGGACAGTATCATTCGCGGGAACGATTTTAAAGAGTCGTGCCGGACCGGCGGAAGATTTAGAACCCGTATTCATAAGCGGGGAATGCCGGATCGGCGGGGGATTTTTCCGCCAGGCGAGGCGCTTTGACGCAGTCATACTTTGTGTATTTCAAGGAAAAGCAACGAAGTATGACGGAAAAAGACCTGCCCAGGCGGCGTTTAACGCTTGTGAATACAGGTTCTTACAGAGCGGCGATGACCTCGATCTCCACCAGGGCGTCCTTGGGCAGGCGGGCGACCTCCACGGCGGAGCGGGCGGGATAGCTGCCCTCGGTGAAGAAGGTGGCGTACACCTCGTTCATGGCGCCGAAGTCGTTCATGTCCTTGAGGAACACGGTGGTTTTGATCACGCTGTCCATGGTCAGGCCGGCTTCCTCCAGAATGGCCTTCACATTGGTCAGGGACTGCTTGGTCTGTGCCTGGATGCCCTCCGGGAAAGCGCCGGTGGCGGGATCGATGGGCAGCTGCCCGGAGGTGATCATGAGGCCGGCGGTCTTCACGGCCTGAGCATAGGGACCAATGGCTGCGGGAGCCTTGGCCGTGCTCACAATGGTTTTCATAGGCGGTGCCTCCTTTTCTTAATTCGCGAGACGATTTTATCAGAATTAAAAAATATTGTCAAGGTTATTTGGAGGAAAACTATATATTTTGTAGAGATATACATTTTTAACAACGGAATTTGTGGCAAATATATATAAATGACGTGAGAAATATTAAGAAAAATTATTACTAAAAATGAGAAAAAATTATTGACAAAATACCGCTCTCTTTTATATAATGATAGCACCAGATCAGATATTCAAAAAAGGAGCGTGAGATCATGGCGGCTGTTCCCAACGCTGTGCTGCAACAATATGTAAAACTGACGGAGTTCTTGGGCCAAGTCTTAGGACCGTCCTACGAGGTCGCCCTCCACGATCTGACCAATAAGGAGCGGTCTATCATCGCCATCGCCAACAACCACATCAGCGGCCGCGAGGTGGGCGCGCCCCTGACCAACATGGCCCTCAGCATCCTGAAGGACAAGAGCTACGAGACCTCGGACTACCGCCTCCACTATTACGGCGTGGCCGTCAACGGCAAGGACCTGCAGTCCAGCACGCTGTTCATCAAGGACCGGGGGCGGCTCATCGGGATGCTGTGCATCAACTTTGATGACAGCCGCTACCGCAGCCTCAGCAATCAGATCATGGGCTTGTGTCACCCGGACATCTTCTGGGAGGACATCCGCCCCAAGACGACGGAGGGCCTTGCCCCCGGCGGCGAGGCGGCCCTGCTGAAGCCGGAGCTGTTCGGCAATTCGCCGGAGGCGGTGACGGCCGACGCCATCAGCCGGGAGCTGAAGCGGCTGGGCATCACAGCGGACCGGCTGACGGCGGAGGAGCGGCTCCGCATCATCGCCGCCCTGGACACCGACGGCATCTTTCTGCTGAAGGGCGCGGTGAAGGACGTGGCCGCTGGCCTGCACTGCTCCCAGGCCAGCGTATACCGTTATCTCTCCCAATTGAAAGACACGGAGACTGCCTGACGTCATGAAAAGGGGGTCATTCCTTTGAATCGGGAATATCCGCGCCGGCTGTTGGTCCTGCTCGGCGGACTGGCGGTCAGCGCCGTGGGCATCACCATGATGCTCCAGGCCAATATCGGGCTGGAGCCTTGGAGCGTTCTGCAGCAGGGCATGTCCAAGAGCTTCGGCATCACCTACGGCACCGCCGCCATGATCGTGGGGGCGGTGGTGGTGGCCGCAGCCTTCCTCTGCGGCGAAAGCTTCGGCCTGGGGACCCTGGCCAACATCTTTGTCTGCCCTCTGTTCATCGACCTGCTGCTGTACCTGGATTGGATCCCCCTGATGGAGTCCCTGCCCGCCGGTCTGGTCATGCTGCTGGCAGGCATGGAGCTGCTGGCCCTGGGCACGTGGCTGTATATGAAGAGCGGCCTCGGCTCCGGTCCCCGGGACGCGCTGATGGTGGTCCTGGCCCGCAAGACCCGCCGCTCCGTGGGCTTCTGCCGCTCCTCGGTGGAGATCCTGGCCATCGCCGTGGGTTTCCTGCTGGGGGGACAGGTGGGCGTCGGCACAGTCATCACCGGCGTGGGCATCGGCCCCCTGTTCAACCTGAACTTCGCCCTGCTGCACTTCCGGGCGGCGGAGGTCCGCCAGGAAAACGTGGCGGAGACCTTTCGAAACCTCTGCGTCCGCCAGTGACTATACCCTCAGTGGACAAAGGGCAGCACGCCTGCCAGCGGCCAAAATCAACGCTGGCGGCGTCATCGTCCTAGGTGGGCGTCAGCCCACCGTCGTCCTCTTTTTTGCCAGCGCCGATTTTTTCCCGCTGGCAGGTCTGTTTTTCGGGAGCAGATTTAGTGGCTGGCAAGGCAGACGAGGCAGCCAGGCTGCCGCCAGGCAACAAGGATAACGCCGCCAGCCGCTCAAGATGCCCTGAAAAACCGTGTTGCCCTTTGTCCACTGAGGGTAAGATAAAACGCCCCGGCGGGCATGTCCCGCCGGGGCGTTTTCCGCCGCATAGCCGCCTGTCATGAATGTCCCGCTCTGCTCATAGAATATCACAACGCTGCAAAGGGGGATCGCCATGAAAAGATTCATCGCACTGCTGTGCGCCATTCTGGCGCTGGGGACCAGCGCCAGGGCGGTGGAGGTGGACGCGCCCTCCGCCCTGCTGATGGAAAAGGAGACAGGTACGGTCCTGTACGCCAAAGACGAACACGCCAAGCTGGAGCCTGCCAGCGTCACCAAGGTCATGACCATCCTGTTGACCATGGAGGCCATCGACAGCGGCCAGCTCTCCTACGACACGGTGGTAACGGCCTCCGCCCACGCCTGCTCCATGGGCGGCAGCCAGATCTGGCTGAAGGAGAACGAGCAGCTGACGGTGGAGGAGATGCTGAAGGCGGTCTGCGTGGTCTCCGCCAATGACTGCGCCGTGGCCCTGGCGGAGCAGCTCGCCGGCAGCGAGGATGCCTTTGTGGAGCGGATGAACCAGCGGGCAAAGGAGCTGGGCATGAACGACACCACCTTCAAAAACGCCACCGGCCTTCCGGCGGAGGGCCACCTCACCTCCGCTCACGACATCGCCCTCATGAGCCGGGAACTGATCAAAAACCACCCGGATATCCGCCAGTACACCACCATCTGGATGGACACTCTGCGGGACGGCCAATCCCAGCTGGTGAACACCAACAAGCTGATCCGCTTTTATGAGGGCGCCACCGGCCTCAAGACCGGCTCCACTGACAGCGCCCGCTACTGCCTCTCCGCCACGGCGGAGCGGGACGGCATGGAGCTGATCGCCGTCATCATGAAGGACGCCACCTCCGCCCAGCGGTTCGAGGATGCCAAGACCCTGCTGAGCCATGGCTTTTCCACCTACGCTCTGAAAAAGATCGTGCCGGAATCGCCGCTGGTGCCCATTCCTGTCCATCTGGGCGCCCAGGCCACAGCCCAGCCGGTGCTGGGCGGTGGCAGCATTCTGCTGCTGGAAAAGTCCAAGGCCGGCAGCCTGGAACAGACCGTGTCCCTGCCGGAGTCCGTGGAGGCTCCGGTGGCCCTGGGGGACCGGCTGGGGACCCTCACTGTCACCTCCAACGGGGAGGTGGTGGCGGAGATCCCTTTGCTGTCCGGCGAGGAGGTGCCCCGGGTCACCTATGGGCAGATGCTGCTGCGGCTGCTGCACATGGCCTTTTTGGCGGATTGACCCAAAGAGCCGTCCGCATTTCGGCGTGTTGCCGACGGTTTTCCCTTGCCGGGAACTTCTGGAAATGATATACTTTTTTTAGGGCGGTTCCGCGCGTTCCGGCAAGCGCCATCTGCCGCAAAGCGCCGCGGGTCCTGCTGCGCACGCCGCCCCAATAGCGCGCGGGCGGATTGATCGCCCCGCAGGAAAGGACGATACGTAAGATGTTGGATGTCAAGCTGTTTGAGATGCAGAGCTTTCTGCCCCCGTCCTATGAAGAGGACCTGCTCCCCCGGCTGAAGGACGCCCAGGAGAAGCTGCAGACCGGCACCGGCGCCGGCAGCGACTTCACCGGCTGGGTCCATCTGCCCAGGGACTATGACAAGGAGGAGTTCGCCCGGATCCAGGCCGCCGCCAAAAAGATCCAGTCCGATTCCCAGGCCCTGGTGGTCATCGGGATCGGCGGCAGCTATCTGGGCGCCCGGGGCGTGGTGGACTGCCTGTGCTCCCCCAACTACAACCTGAAAAAGAAGGATACTCCCAACGTCTACTTCATCGGCAACGGCCTGTCCGCCGATGCCATGGGGGAGGTCCTGGACCTGGTGGCGGACGTGGACTTTTCCGTCAACGTCATCTCCAAGTCCGGCACCACCACAGAGCCTGCCGTGGCCTTCCGCTTCTTCCGGGAGGCCCTGGAAAAGAAATATGGCCGGGAGGAAGCGGGCCGGCGCATCTACGCCACCACCGACAAGGCCCGGGGGGCGTTGAAGTCTCTGGCGGACAGCCAGGGCTGGGAGACCTTCGTGGTGCCTGACGACGTGGGCGGCCGCTACTCCGTCCTTACCGCCGTGGGCCTACTGCCCATCGCCGTGGCGGGCGTGGATATCGAGGCCCTGATGCGGGGCGCGGCTCAGATGATGGACGTGTGCGCGGAGGGCGGGCCTGCCTGCCCCGCCTGGCGGTATGCCGCCGCCCGCTACGCGCTGTATGCCGCCGGCCGTTCCGTGGAGATCCTGGCCTGTTATGATCCCGCTTTCCGCTTCATGAGCGAGTGGTGGAAGCAGCTCTACGGCGAGAGCGAGGGCAAAGAGGGCAAGGGCCTCTTCCCCGCCAGCGTGGATTTCACCGCCGACCTCCACTCCATGGGCCAGTATATCCAGCAGGGCCAGCGGCTGATGCTGGAGACCGTGGTGCGCCTGGGCGCGTCTGCCCGGCAGCTCTGCGTTCCCAGAGACGAGGACGACGGCGACGGCCTGAAC
Source organism: uncultured Dysosmobacter sp. (assembly GCF_947631165.1). GTDB lineage: Bacteria > Bacillota > Clostridia > Oscillospirales > Oscillospiraceae > Oscillibacter. The sequence continues at coordinate 70,154 of NZ_CANRKH010000005.1, forward strand.
TTCCTGGCCGGTGCTTCCATGGACTTTATCCGCGACCGGGCCATGGAGGGGACCCTGCTGGCCCACCACGAGGGCGGCGTGCCCAACCTCATCGTGGAGGCCGACGGCAAGACGCCGGAGGACCTGGGCCAGCTGATCTACTTCTTCGAGTATGCCTGCGGCCTGTCCGGCTACCTGTTGGAGGTGAACCCCTTCGACCAGCCCGGCGTGGAGGCTTACAAGAAAAACATGTTCGCCCTCCTGGGCAAGCCCGGGTATGAGGGCAGGAAGGCTGAGCTGGAGGCCAAACTGAACAAATAATGCCCGCCAATTAAGGCCGGGGCTTGCCCAGGAGCCGCCGCGGATGCGGCGTGCGAGCGTTTTGCCGCAGGCAAAACCTCGGACCTGGCGGAATTCATTTCCGGCAGGTCAAGCAGGATCAGGGGGGTCCCCATGCGGCAAGCCGCATGGGGAGGCAAGCCCGGGTATGAGGGCAGGAAGGCTGAGCTGGAGGCCAAACTGAACAAATAATGCCCGCCAATTAAGGCCGGGGCTTGCCCAGGAGCCGCCGCGGATGCGGCGTGCGAGCGTTTTGCCGCAGGCAAAACCTCGGACCTGGCGGAATTCATTTCCGGCAGGTCAAGCAGGATCAGGGGGGTCCCCATGCGGCAAGCCGCATGGGGAGGCAAGCCCGGGTATGAGGGCAGGAAGGCTGAGCTGGAGGCCAAACTGAACAAATAATGCCCGCCAATTAAGGCCGGGGCTTGCCGAGTGGAAGGCGAGACCGTGGCGATGACCAAAAAGCGGCGCCGGAAGGCGCCGCTTTTTCCCCCAATATCCGGTTTGTCAATACCATATTATGAACAAAATAGAAATTTGCTTTTTTGCATTGTTTTTTCCCCGGCGTTATGATATTCTTAATATCAGCAAAGTGCCGCGCCGGCGCGGCAATAATGAAACGACAGGAGTGATTTACTATGGTCAGACTGATTATGGGCATGAAAGGCTCCGGCAAGACCAAGCAGCTCATCGAACTGATCAACAACGCGGCGAAGGACGAGCCCGGCAACGTGGTTTGCATCGAGGCCAACCGCAACATGACTTATGATATCCACTATCATATCCGTCTCATTGACGCCCAGGAATATAAGCTGAACAACTACGATCTGTTCCGCGGCTTTATCAGCGGCCTGTATTCCGGCAACTACGACATCTCCCATGTGTTCATCGACAATCTGTGCAAGACCGTCGGCCAGCCCGTGGGTCCCGAGACCGAGACCTTCCTGAACTGGCTGGACGCTTTCGGCGAGAAGAACAATATCAAGTTCACCGTCACCATCAGCGCCGATGCCAGCGACGCTACCGAGGGCATGCAGCGCTATCTGTAAACATTGGAAACACAAGCGCCCCATCCATCCGGATGGGGCGCTTTTTTCTGCGGCACAGGCGTCACGCCAGACCGGCCAGCAGCTCCGGCGATACGCCGTCCGCTTCCGCCAGGCAGATCTGGCCCACGCCGAAGCAGCGGGCCAGCTGGACCCGGTCCGCGGCGGCCTGCCGGTCCAGATACCAGACCGTCAGGGGGTCCCGGTCTTCGTTGACGCCGGTGAGATAGGCGCAGCCGTACCGGTCGGAGTAGTAGGCGGCGGTGGTCTCCTCCGCCAGCAGGGCGTCGATCTCCGCGCCGGTCCGGGGGGTGTCCTCCCGGCTGTTGACCCAGGCGGAGCCGGTGGTGGTCATCAGCAGAGACAGCTTTCCGTCCTCCAGGGTGTCCTTCAGCTCACCCAGGGCGTAGTAGATCTCCTCCAGGGGGTCCACCGGCGCCACGGGGAAATCACGGCTCTCCGCCTCATAGGAGGGGACCCGCAGCACCAGATGGTCCACGCAGCTCCCCAGGGTGATATAGTCATAGCCCTGATAGGTGCCGTTCTGCCAGGAGGGGGCCTCCGCCATCAGATAGAGGGGCCTGTCCCCCAGCGCGGTCCGCAGCGACTTTACCAGCCGGGTCAGGGCCAGCTCGCCGCTGCCCTTCAGCTTGGGGATGTCCAAAAACAAACCGTCATAGCCGCCGTTTTCCACGGCGGCAGTCAAGACCGCTGTAGTATCCTGGGTCGTACCGTTCAGGGCGGTGGGGCCTCCCACCACATACAGCAGGGCCTTGCAGCCCGCCTGCCGGACGGCGGCCTGGACGGCGGAGGCGGTCTCCGCCGCCATGGTGGGGGTCACGCGGGTCCCGCCGGCGCTGAGGAGCTTCCCGGCAGGCACGGCGGCGGCCTCAAAGCCGGTCAGGGCCGCCGCGCCGTCCACCGAGGAGATGATGGCGGCCTTGCTCACCGGCCGGTGCAGCTTGTCAAAGAGCCGCATCAGGATCACCGCCGCCTGCTCCCGGGTAGCGGTCTTTTCCGGGGAAAAGGCGGTGACGGAGGTGCCGTCCATCAGGCCCAGGTCGGAGGCCATCACGATATATCCGGCGTTGGTCTTTACATCCCGGAAGGTGATGGGCAGCTCCTGGGCCAGCCCCGCCAGGGGCGTATAGCCCAAAGCCTGCACCAGCATCACCGCCAGCTCCTCCCGCGTGATCGCGTCGTCCGGACGGAAGTCCGCCTGCTGCTTCGTCAGCGCGCCGTGGTCGTAGGCGGCCTGTACCGCGCCGGCATACCAGGCGCTCACCGGCACGTCCTCATAGACAGGCTGCTGGGGCTTTGGGGTCTCCCAGCCGAAAAACCGGCACAGCACCACCGCGAAGGCAGACCGGGTCATGGAGTGGCCCACGCCAAATCTGGAGGCGCTCTCCCCGTTGAAAAAGCCCAGTTCTACACAGCGCTGGATCTCCGCGGCGGCCCAGTGTCCCTTGGGCACATCCCGGAACGCGGCGGCGGAGGCGGGCGCGGCCAGTCCGCCCGCCAGCATGGCGCAAAGCGCCAGACAGGCCAGAGCCTGCCGTAAGTGTCGTTTCATCCCTTAAACGCTCCTTTATAATCAAATAACTTGAAAAGCGGCAAACTCGCTTTTCGGGCGTCATAGCGCACACACGCTGTGACAGGCTGCTTTGCAGCCTTGATTTGGATTTTATAGTCAGCCGCTGCGCGCGGCGGGCGTTGCCCGTTTGAAAAAATAGCGCTGCTATTTTTCGAGTCCGCTGATGATACGGGTCAAATCTTGGATATTGTATCAGAATCTTCCAGATCCGTCAAATCCCAGACCCCGCCCAGGCGGAAAACTGACATATCACGCGAGAATTGTACTTTACCTCCTTCACCTTTTCTGCTATAATAAAATAATTATGTTAGATTCAACCGTCATTCCGGCGGAAGGGAGGGTCCCCTGGTGAAATTCAAAAATTGGAAGATCGGCGCGCCCAGGGACGCAGATGTGGCCCTTCTGCGGAGCGCGGGCTATCCCTATCTGCTCTCCACGGTGCTGGCGGCCCGAGGCGTCGCCGACCCGGAGAGCGCCGCCGAGTTCCTGGACCGGGAGCGGAAGCTGACCATGTCTCCCATGCTGATGCGGGACATGGGTAAAGCGGTAGCCCGTATCCAAAGGGCCATTGCGGCGGGCGAGACCATCGCCGTGTTCGGCGACTATGACGTGGACGGCATCACCTCCACGGTGCTGCTGATGGATTATTTAAAGAGCTGCGGTGCCCGGTGCCTGCGGTACATCCCCCGCCGTATCGAGGACGGCTACGGCCTCTCCAAGGACGCCATCCGGGGCCTCCGGGACCAGGGCGCGACCCTGATGATTACCGTGGACTGCGGCATCACCGGCAACGAGGAAGTGGACTTCGCCAATTCCCTGGGTATGGACGTGGTGGTGACGGACCATCACGAGTGCAAAGAGGCCCTGCCCAACGCCGTGGCGGTGGTGGACCCCCACCGGCCTGACTGCCCCTATCCCTTCAAGCACCTGGCGGGCTGCGGCGTGGCGCTGAAGCTGGTGCTGGCTCTGGGCGGTGAGAACCGGGAGGACGCCCTCTTTGCCCGCTACTGCACCCTGGCCGCCATCGGCACTGTGGCCGACGTGATGCGGATGGAGGGGGAGAACCGGATCATCGTCTCCTGCGGCCTGGAGGCCCTTCCCCACACGGATTTCGTGGGCATTCACGCCCTGCTGAAGGAGGCGGGGCTGCTGGGCAAGTCCATCACCTCCATCCAGATCGGCTTCGTGCTGTCGCCCCGCATCAACGCGGCGGGCCGCATGGGCGCGGCGGATCTGGCCGCCGACCTGCTGGAGACCGGCGACCCCGCCCGGGCCGAGGAGTTGGCCCGGGCCTTGTGCGACCTCAACCGGGAGCGGCAGCAGGTGGAGCAGTCCATCTGCGCCGACGCCATCCGCCAGATCGAAAAGCTGCGGAGCGAGGACCGCAGCGCCCTGGTGCTGTCCAGCGAGGCGTGGCATCAGGGCGTGGTGGGCATCGTGGCCTCCCGCCTCAGCGAGAAATACTCCTGCCCCAGCTTCATGATCCATTTGAAGGACGGCACCGGCAAAGGCTCCTGCCGCTCCTACGGCGGCTTCAACCTCTTCTCGGCCTTGGAATCCTGCGCCGACCTGCTGGAGGGCTTCGGCGGCCATGAGCTGGCCGCGGGCTTTACCATCCAGGAGGAGAACATCGACGCCTTCCGGACCCGCATGAACCGCTATGTCCGTGCCACCACCGGCGGCGCGCTGCCGGTCCCCTCCCTGGAGATCGACGCCCCCATCACCAGCCCCGGCGAGGTGACATTGGCGGAGGTGGAGCACCTGAGCCAGCTGGAGCCTTACGGCGCCGGGAATCCCCGCCCCGCCTTCGCTCTGCTGGGCGCCACGGTGGACACGGTCCAGTCCGTGGGCCAGGGGAAGCATTTGAAGCTGCGGCTCAGCAAGGGGACCTGCCGCTTTGACGCCATTTTTTTCTCCGTCACCGAAGAGGAGGCGGGCGTAGCCCCCGGCATGCGGGTCGACGCCGCCTTTTACCTGCAGGCCAATACCTTCCGGGGCGCCACCACGCTGCAATTGCAGCTCATCGACATCCGCCCCTCCCTGACGCCCAGCCGCCATGAGGCGGCGGACCTGGAGCTGGTGCGCCGCTTGGTGGAGAACGGCCCGCTGACCGCCCAGGAGATCGACCACCTGAACGCCTCCCGGGAGCAGTTTGCCGTGTGCTGGCGGGCCTTGGAGCGCCATCTCCGCCAGGGCAAGGCGGAGGAGGAGACCCTCCCCTACCTGCGGCGGCTGGCGGCCCAGTCCGGCGGAAAGGAGAGCTTTCTCCGATCCGCTCTGGCGCTGGCGGTGTTCCAGGAGCGGGGCCTGATTTCTCTGACCTGCCAGGGAGACCAGCTGACGCTGTGTCTGACCCCGGTGCAGGGAAAGGTAGACCTGCCCGCGTGCCCCTACCTGCGCCGGCTGATGACCAATTGGAACGGAGGCGACCAGTCATGACCATTCAGGAACAGTATGAGCTGCTGGAAAAGACCATCCGCAGCTATAATCCCGCCGCCGACTTCGCCCATATCCGCTCCGCCTTCGAGTTCGCGGACAAGGCCCATGAGGGCCAGAAGCGCAAGAGCGGCGAGCCATATATCATCCACCCCCTGGCGGTGGCGCAGATCGTGGCGGAGGAGCTGAAGCTGGACAGCGAGTCCATCGAGGCCGCCCTCCTTCACGATGTCATCGAGGATACCCCCGCGACCCATGAAGAGGTGGCAAAGCTCTTCTCCCCCACCATCGCCGACCTGGTGGAAGGCGTCAGCAAGCTGACCCGCATCCAGTACGCCACCAAGGAAGACGAGCAGATGGAGAACCTGCGGAAGATGCTCATCGCCATGAGCAAGGACATCCGGGTGATTCTCATCAAGGTGGCGGACCGGCTCCACAACATGCGGACCATGGAGTACCAGTCCCCGGCCAAGCAGAAGCAGAAATCCCTGGAGACCATGGAGATCTACGCCCCCATCGCCCACCGCCTGGGCATGCAGCGGATGAAGTGGGAGCTGGAGGACCTGTCCCTAAAGTATCTGGACCCCGTGGGCTATGAGGAGATCGTCACCAGCCTGGGGGCCAGGCAGAAGGACTACGACGCCTTCATGCAGCGCACCTGCCGGCAGGTGGACGACCGCCTGAACGACATGGGCATCCAGCACGTGGTCTACGGGCGGGTCAAGCACCCCTACTCCATCTACCGGAAGATGTTCAACCAGAACAAGAACATGGATGAGATCTTCGACCTCTTCGCCTTCCGGGTCGTGGTGGAGAGCGTGGGCGACTGCTACAATGTGCTGGGCGTGGTCCATGACATCTACAAGCCCGTTCTGGGCCGCTTCAAGGACTATATCGGCACGCCCAAGCCCAACGGCTACCAGTCCCTGCACACCACTGTGGTGGGAAGCGACGGCATCCCCTTCGAGGTGCAGATCCGCACCCAGGAGATGCATGAGATCGCCGAATACGGCGTGGCCGCCCACTGGAAATACAAGCAGAACGGCCAGGGCGCCGGCACCGAGGGCAAATACGAGTGGGTCCGCCGCCTGCTGGAGAATCAGGAGGGCGCCGACGCCGAGGACTATATCCACTCCCTGAAGGTGGATATGTTCGCCGACGAGGTGTTCGTGTTCACGCCCAACGGCGACGTGCAGAACCTGCCCGCCGGGGCCACGCCCATTGACTTCGCCTATGCCATCCACTCCGCAGTGGGCAACCGGATGGTGGGAGCCAGGGTCAACGGACGTATCGTGACGTTGGACCATGTGCTGAAAAACGGCGACATTGTGGAGATCATGACCTCCAAGAACGCCAAAGGCCCCAGCCGGGACTGGATGAAGATCGCCAAGAGCAGCGAGGCCCGCAGCAAGATCCGCCAGTGGTTCAAAAAAGAGCGGCGGGATGAGAACATCGTCAATGGCCGCGCCTCCTTCGAGGCGGAGCTGAAGCACTGCGGCATCCTCATGCGGGAGGTGACGGACCCGGAGGTCCTGCCCACGCTGCTGAAAAAAGTGTCCTACACCTCCCTGAAAGAGATGTACGCCGCCATCGGTTACGGCGGCTTCTCCGCCCAGAAGGCGGTCAGCCGGATGCAGGGCGAGCTGCAGCGGGCCGCAAAGCAGCGCCAGGCCGAGCAGCAGGCCCTGGAGGCCGCCGCGGCGGAGGCCAAGCAGGGCCGGGAGGAGCCTCACGTCCCCGCCCCCAAGCAGGTGAAGAGCGAGCAGGGCATCATCGTGGAGGGACTGGACAACTGCCTGGTAAAATTCTCCAAATGCTGCACTCCCGTGCCGGGGGACGACATCGTGGGCTTCATAACCCGGGGCTACGGTGTGTCCGTCCACCGGGCGGACTGCCCCAACGCGTCTCTGGAAAAGCGGACTGCCCCGGATCAGGCCGGCCGCTGGATCCACGTCTCCTGGGGAACGGATACCAATGAGAGCTATCCCACCATCCTGGAGGCGGTCTGCAAGGACCGGGTCAACCTGCTGCTGGATATCTCGGCGGCGCTGTCCAGCACCAACACCTTTGTGCTGGGCGTGAACACCCGCAGCACGGAGGACGGCTTTGCCATCTGCCGTCTGGAGATCCGCATCAAGGACGGGGCCCAGCTCCGGTCCCTGATGAACAAGCTGAATCAGATCTCCGGCGTTTTGAAGGTAACCCGCCCAGCCGGATGACGGCGTCAGAAACTGCGCTCCATTCCGTCCGGCTTTGCCGGACATCCATTGCGCTCCATTTCCTCCGCCTCCTTCAGGGGGGAGCAGGCTCTCCCCCTGAGCACCCCCACCCCTGCGGGGGACGAGTTTGATGAAAGAGGGATTTCCTATGCGTGCGGTCGTGACCCGTGTGTCCCACGCCTCCGTCACCATCGAGGGCCGCGTCAGCGGCCAGATCGGCGAGGGCTATCTCGTCCTGCTGGGAGTCGGCCCCAACGACAGCCCGGAGACCGCCGGCAGGCTGGCGGACAAGATCTGCAATCTGCGGATCTTTGAGGACGAAAACGAGAAGATGAATCTGAATCTGGAGCAGGTGGGCGGCAGCCTGCTGGTGGTCTCCCAGTTTACCCTGTACGCCGACACCTCCTCCCGCCGCCCCGGCTTTTCCGGGGCCGCCAAGCCGGACCTGGCCATTCCGCTGTATGAGCGCTTCATGGCCCGCTGCCGGGAACGGGGATTTACCGTGGAGCACGGCGAGTTCGGCGCCAAGATGGAGGTGGACTCCCTGAACCACGGCCCGGTGACCATTTTGCTTGATACGGAGCATCCTTGAGGATATGCTCCCAGACTGATTTTCCCCAGGAGGTGCTTCCATTGGAGATCAAGACTCTGCAGGTCGGCCCCATCGGGACCAACTGCTATATCCTCTGCGACGAACAGGCAAAGGCCTGCGCCGTCATCGACCCCGGCGGGGAGGCGGAGCGGATCGCCGCCGCGGTGAAAGCCACCGGCTGCGCGCTGAAAAAGATCCTGCTGACCCACGGCCACTATGACCACACCGGCGGCGTCCTGGGCTTGCTGGACGCTTTTCCGCCCTTGGCCGTTTATATTCACCGGGCGGATCTAGAAATGCCGCTGCCCCAGCTCTTTCCCCTGAATAGCGAGATGGGGTCCCTCCCCGGCTTCAGCGGCGTAAATTTCTATGGCGAGGGCGATCACATCTCCGTAGGCGGGCTGGATGTACAGGTGCTCCACACCCCCGGCCACAGCGAGGGCAGTGTGACCCTTCGCTGCGGGGATATTCTCTTCTGCGGAGACACCCTGTTCGCCGGCTCCTGCGGCCGGACGGATTTTCCCGGCGGCAGCATGAAAAAGATCATGGCCTCCCTGAAGCGGCTGGGCGAGCTGCCCGGAGACCTCCGGGTCCTTCCCGGACACATGGAGCCAAGCACCCTGGACCGGGAGCGGCGGAGCAATCCCTACCTGCTCCAGGCCATGCGGGGCGGAATGTAAGGAACGATTATGAAATTGGTTTTGAACGGTCACGACCAGCGGTATGTGGTGGAGCAGAGCTTGATGAACCTGTTCCCCGGCGAGCTGCCGGTCTATGAGCCGGTCCAGCCCGGGGACGACGCCTGGGCCGTCGTTTCCCTGCGGGAAGACGAGCGCTGTCATGTCACCGTGGAGCTGTGCTGGCGGGGCAGGGCGGCGGCATACAGCTGTGGCTGCCCCCTCTCCGGCACAGACTTTGACCGGGAGGGCCAGCGGCGGCACGCCATCGCCCGGTGCTTCTTCCTGGCGTTCACAAAGATCGTGGAACAGATACCCCCCGGGGGTATGCAAAATATACCCCCCCAGGGTATGCTGAAAATACCCCCCTGGGGTATGCTCACCGGCGTCCGGCCCGACAAGCCGGTGACCTGGGCACTGGCCGCCGGAAAGTCGCCGGAGCAGGTCAGGGCTATGCTGGAAGAGGAATATTTTGTCACGCCTCAGCGGGCCGCTCTGGCCCTGGAGACCGGCGCGGCCGCCCTGGAGGCCCAGAAAAAGCTGGGGCCTCGGGATATCGCGGTTTATGTGGGCATCCCCTTCTGCCCGACCCGGTGCGCCTACTGCTCCTTCGTCAGCCAGTCGGTGGAACGGAGCTTTTCCCTGGTGCCGCCCTATGTAGACGCGCTGATCGAGGAGATCCGCTCCGGCGGAGAAATGGCTGCGGCCCAAGGGCTGCGGGTCCGGGCCTTCTACATGGGCGGCGGGACCCCCACGACCCTGACGGCGGAGCAGATGGACCGGGTCCTGACGGCTTTTGAGGAGGCCTTCGATATCGCCTCCTGCGAGGAGATCACTGTGGAGGCAGGCCGCCCGGACACCATCACAGCGGAGAAGCTGGCGGTGCTGAAGGCCCACGGCGTGACCCGGGTGTCCGTGAATCCCCAGACCATGGAGGACCATGTGCTGCGGGCCATCGGCCGGCGGCACACCGCCGGGGACATCGAGGCGGCCATGGAGCTGGTGGGGAAATACGGTTTCCCCCATGTGAACATGGACCTGATCGCGGGACTGCCGGAGGATACGCCCGAGGGCTTCCGCCGGTCCCTGGACCGGTGCCTGGCCTTCGGCACGGACAATGTGACCGTCCACACTCTGGCGCTGAAAAAGGGCAGCCGCATCCTGACGGAGGGCTTGGCCATCCCCGGCCCCCAGGCGGTGGCGGAGATGCTGGATCACGCGGCCCCGGCCCTTCGGGGCGCGGGCTTCCAGCCCTACTACCTGTACCGGCAGAAATACATGTCCGGCAGCTTTGAGAACACGGGATGGTGCCGCCCCGGGGCGGCGTGCTGGTACAACATCTACATCATGTCGGAGCTGTGTTCCATCCTGTCCTTCGGGGCGGGCGGCTCCACCAAGATGGTGGAGTTTGGGACCAACCGCATCCAGCGGGCCTTCAACCCGAAATATCCCAAGGAGTATACGGAGCGGCCGGAAAAGTGCCGCGCCAATCAGGCGGCTTTCGCCGCGTTCTACGATCAATTAGGAATCAGAAATGAGGAATGAGGAATTTCCCATACCGCTGTGCTGGAAATTCCTAACTCCTAATCCATCATTCCTCATTTATTTGAAAGGAGCCATTCAAATGCCGTACTCTCTGACGCAGATCAATGAAGCCATCCGCAGCGACCCCGGGGCCTTTGCCGCCGAATGTGATGCCGCCTTTGCCAAAAAGGTGGAGAACGCGGCGAAGAAGATCGCCGACCATCGGGGCGAATCCCGGGTCATCCTGCTCTCCGGACCCTCCGGCTCCGGCAAGACCACCACCGCGCTGAAGATCGAGGAGCAGCTGGAGAAAATGGGGGTGGAGACCCATACCATCTCCATGGACAACTACTTCAACACTGTGGACCCGGAGACCGCTCCCCGGAACCGGGAGGGCGCCATCGACTTTGAGTCCCCCTTCTGCCTGGACGTGGATCTGCTGAACCGCCATTTCGCCATGCTGGACCGGGGCGAGACCATCCATGTGCCCAAGTATGAGTTTGCCCGGCAGATGCGGTCCGACATCCTGTCCCAGCCCCTGCGGCTGGGGGCCGACGAGCTGGCCATCTTTGAGGGCATTCACGCCCTGAACGACATCATTGTGGGCAAGAATCCCCACGCCTTCAAGCTGTATATCGCCGCCCGCAGCAACTTGCTGGACGACGACGGCAAGGTGGTGTTCAACCACGCCTGGCTGCGGCTGTGCCGCCGCATCGTGCGGGACTTCAAGTTCCGGGGCAGCGACGCCAGCTTCACGCTGAAGATGTGGTCCAACGTCCGCCGGGGCGAGAAGCTGTATATCTCCCCCTACAAGGAGAACGCTCACATCATGTTCGACTCCTCCCTGGCCTTTGAGTTCGCCGTGCTGAAGCCCTTTGTGGTGCCGCTGCTGGAGGCCATCCCCGCCGGCAAATACGACGTGGTGGACGACATGCTGCAGGGTTTTGCCCGGATCGAGGCCATGGACGAGAAATACGTAGCGCCGGAGTCCCTGGCCCGGGAGTTCATCGGCGGCAGCACCTACAACAATCACTGATACAAATCACGCATAAGAACCTGTATTCGCAAGCGTTGAACGCTGTCTGAACGGGTCCTTTCCCGTCATACTTCGTTGCTTTTCCTTGAAATACACAAAGTATTCCCGCGTCAAATCGCCTCGCCTGACGGGAAAATCCCTCGTCCATCCGGCATTCCCCGCTTATGAATACAGGTTCTAAAACCATTTTCTTGTTTTACAGGGGCTGCATAAGCGGCCCCGGCGGCGAAGCCGCCTATGACGAAAGTCCATACTTTTCCTGCGTGACATAGGCGCGGCGGCGCAATGCGCCGCAATCAAAAACTTTTTGAATGTTTTTGATCGGGAAACAGTATGAGGAGCCGCTGCTGCGCCGGACGGCGCAAGTCTCTGTCCCTGAGGGACGGCCATTAAAAAAACAGGAGGTCCTATCATGAACGAAAAAATGCAGGAACTGCTTGAAAACGCCCAGCGCACGGCGGTCCAGGTGGGTGATATGGCCGCCGACGCCGCTTACGGCGTCAGCAAAAAGGCGGGCGAGCTGCTGTCCGTGGCCAAGCTGCGGGTCCGCATCGCGACCCTGGAGGGGAATGTGGACGGCTGCATGATGGAGATCGGCGAGCTGCTCTACGCGACCCACACCGGCACGCCCACGGATTCCGAAGTGCTCCAGGCGAAGCTGGAGGAGATCGACGGATTGAAGGCGGAGATCGCCCAGCTGAACGCCCAGCTGGGCCGGGCACAGCTGATCCTCATCTGCCCCACCTGCGGCGCGGAGACCCGGGAGGGCGACACCTTCTGCCGGGAGTGCGGGGCGCGGCTGTGATGGAGCAGTATACCTACGCCCAGTGCCGGGAGAGCGCCCAGGCGCTGCGGGAACAGCTGGAGGGCTTTGTTCCCAAGGTCCTGCTGATCCTCGGCTCCGGCCTGGGGGCGCTGGGGGACCAGGTGGAGGACCCCATCACGGTGCCTTATGCCCAGGTGCCTCATATGAGGGCCTCCACCGCACCGGGCCACAAGGGGCAGTTCGTGTTTGGAAAACTGGCGGGCAAAGATACGGCGGTGATGCAGGGACGGCTCCACACCTATGAGGGCTGGTCCTTTGCCGACGTCAGCTACCCCGTTCGCCTCCTGCGGCTGCTGGGGGCGGAGACGCTGATCGTCACCAACGCCGCCGGGGCGGTGAACACCGCCTTTTCCGCCGGAGACATCATGCTCATCACCGACCACATCAAGCTCTTCGGAGACAGCCCTCTGCGAGGCCCCAACATCGACGAGCTGGGTCCCCGGTTCCCGGATATGAGCCACATATACACGCCGGCTCTTCAGGACGCGGCCCGCCAGGCGGCGGCCGCCCTGGGCACCCCTCTGCGGGAGGGCGTTTATATGTACTTTCCCGGCCCTCAGTACGAGACCCCCGCCGAGGTACGCCTCGCCCGGACCCTGGGCGCCGACGCGGTGGGCATGTCCACGGTGCCAGAGGCCATCACGGCCGCCCACTGCGGCATGAGGGTGCTGGGCTTCACGCTCTGCACCAACATGGCAGCGGGCGTGCTGGATGAGCCCCTCTCCGGAGAGGAGGTCATCGCCGCCGGACAGGCGGCGGGGCCGAATTTCACCGCCCTGGTGAAAGCCTGCCTGGAACGGGTCTAAACAGGCCGGACCGGCATACATTGAAACACAGCGCTTTGCGCATCCTTTGTTAAATGTGGGGTCATCACTTCATGTCAAATCAAAAAAAGCAGTCCTTTTTAGGCGGCGCCGCCATTTTGGCGGCGGCTGTGGCCATCGTCAAGATCATCGGCGCGTTTTACAAGTTCCCCCTGAACAATATCCTGGGCGGCGAGGGAAAGGCCTATTTCAACACGGCGTATTATATCTACAACGTGCTGCTGACCATCTCCACCGCAGGGCTTCCTCTGGCCATCTCCAAGATGACCAGCCAGGCCCACGCCCAGGGACGCGAGAACGAGAAGCGGAAGATCTTCCGCACCGCCATCGTGCTGTTTTTCTGCCTGGGGGCCGTGGGCTCGGCGTTCATGTACTTCCGGGCGGAGGGACTGGCATCGTTCCTGGAGAACAGTCTGGCCCATGAGGCGGTGCGGGCGCTGGCTCCCGCCGTGTTCTGCGTGTGCCTGCTGGCCTGCATGCGGGGCTATACCCAGGGCCAGGGAAACATGACCCCCACCGCTGTTTCCCAGGTGCTGGAGGCGCTCTGCAAGCTGGGCATCGGCCTGCCCCTGGCCTGGTATCTGCTGAAGACCGGCAGGGGTTTGCAGCTGGGGGCCGCGGGGGCCATCTTCGGCGTGACTGTGGGCACCATGCTGTCCATGCTGTTTTTGATCGCCTATCTGGCGACCCACCGGAACCATGAGAAAAGCCTGGATGTGCCCTCTTCCAGCGCCGCGCTGATGAAGCAGATCCTGGTCATCGGCATCCCCATCACACTCAGCAACTCTGCCATGAGCATCATCAATCTGATCGACACCAAGATCGTCATGGGCCAGCTGCAAAACGCCCTGCTGCTGTCGGAGACCGACGCGGCGGCGCTGAACGGCCAGTACGGCATGGCCATGGATATGCCCAACATGGTGGCCTCCTTCGTCTATCCTGTCACCATGAGCCTGATCCCCTTCGCGGCGGCGGCGCTGGCCCAGGGAGACCACGCCAGGGCGGACCGCATCGTATCCTCCGCCTTCCGGCTCATCGCCATTTTGGCCCTGCCGGCGGGCATCGGCCTGTCCGTGCTGTCCACGCCCATCATGGTGCTGGTGCTGCCCGCCCAGTATGAGGACGCTCTGGCGGCGGGTCCCCACCTGCGGATCCTGGGCATAGCGCTGATCTTCATCTGCCTGATGATCCTGACCAACGCCATCTTACAGACCTACGGCAAAGAGAAGCTGCCCATTTTCACCGTCGTTGCCGGCGGCGCTACCAAGATCGTGATGAACTACATCCTGGTGGGGAATCCTGATATCAACATCCACGGCGCGCCCGTCTCGACCCTGTGCTGCTACCTGGTGATCTGCGGATTGAACCTGTTCTTCGTGTGGAAGTACTCCCCGGCGAAGCCGCGGTACGTGCAGCTCTTTGCCAAGCCGGTGCTGGCCTCCGTCCTTATGGGCGGCGCAGCCTGGGCGGTGTACGGCTTCGCGGCCCGGGCTCTCAGCGGCCATTCCGTATACGGGGCCAACGCCATTGCGACGCTTGCGGGCATCTGCGCCGGTGTGGCGGTGTACGCCGTGCTGGTCATCGCCCTGCGCATCCTGCGGGCGGAGGACGTGCGCTCCATCCCCCACGGGGAAAAGATGATCAGGCTTCTGCACTTAAAATGAGCGGCGACGGGCCGGTTTTCCGGCGTCCCAGTGGAAAAAACCCTTGAAATTTCGGATTTTTCGCGAAAATTTCTTGCAAGGAAAGGCAATGTATGGTAGATTTTCAATATAAACCCCATTATGACTGGGAGGACTTTCTGGAGATCATGCGGGTCCTGCGGGAACCCGGCGGATGTCCCTGGGACGCGGAGCAGACCCACGAGTCTATCCGGCGGAATTTCCTGGAGGAGACTTATGAGGTGCTGGACGCTCTGGATCGAGACGATCCCCACGCCATGTGCGAGGAATTGGGAGACGTGCTGATGCAGATCGTTTTCCACGCCCAGATCGAGGCCGAGCGGGGCCGCTTCACCATGGCCGACGTGGTGGACGGCGTGGCCCAGAAGATGGTATACCGCCATCCCCATGTGTTCGGCGGCACCATGCAGGCCGACAACAGCGAGCAGGTGCTGGCCAACTGGGAGGTCCTGAAGCGGCAGGAGAAGGGGCAGCGCTCCACCGCCGACGCCATCGAGTCTGTCCCCCACACCCTGCCCGCCCTGTGGCGGGCAGAGAAGATCGCCAGCAAGACCGCCAAGGCCGGCTTTGACTGGGACAGCGCCATCAGCGCCCTGGGCAAGCTGGAGGAAGAGGTCCGGGAGCTGCGAAAGGCCCTGGAGTCCGGCCGGGAGGCCGACGCGCCCCACGGCGTTCGGGAGGAAGTGGGCGATGCGCTGTTCATCACCGGCAAGATCGCCCAGATGTCCGGTGTGGACCCGGAGGACGCCCTGCACCGGGCCTGTGACAAATTTGAACGGCGCTTCCGCCAGGTGGAGTCCTCGGCGGACAAGCCCCTCTCCGACTATACGGAGGCGGAGCTGGTGGCCCTCTGGCGGGCCGCCAAGGAGATGCAGTCTTAACACGCTCAGGCGTTTAAGAGATATTTATTACAGATGAATTTATTAGGAGGATACACCCATGAACAAAGCTGAACTGATCAATGCCGTCGCCACCGCCGCTGACGTGTCCAAGAAAGACGCCGAGGCTGTTATTTCTGCCACTCTGGACACTATCACCGCCGCCCTGAAGGAGGGGGAGAAGGTGCAGCTGGTGGGCTTTGGATCCTTCGAGGTGAAGCCCCGCGCCGCCCGTCTGGGCCGCAATCCCCAGACCAGAAAGCCGGTGGAGATCCCCGCCTCCAAGGTGCCTGTGTTCAAGGCCGGCAAGGCGCTGAAGGACGCTGTTGCGAAGTAAGGAGGGTGACCGGAAAAGGTTTTCAGGAAATCGGATTTTTTGAAGCAGGATTTTCGACCTGAAACGTGTAAAAGAGCTGTAGCACCTGTTGAGATGCTACAGCTTCTTTGTTTCAATAAAGTGGATTTTTCTGCCGACTTCTTTACAATAGGGCCAAGGCCCCTTGTGCTACTTTCTGAACCAGTGGTCTGCTGGCGGGAGTCAAACAGGCTGCTATGAGAAAGTATGGATGAAATATTTTAAGGACCTGTATTCACAACTGTTGAACACTGTCAGCGCGGCTTTTTGTCCCTGTTCTTCGTTAAATTTTTTGCCATGCGACAGCAGTCTTTAAAGATTTGCTTCGACTGGCGGAAAAATCCCTCGCCCATCCAGCGTCCCACAGTTATGAATACGGGTTCAAAAAAGGAGATTATTTTATGCGGTTGGATAAATGGCTCAAGGTTTCTAGGCTTATCAAGCGCCGTACTGTAGCCAACGATGCCTGCGATAACGGGCTTATTGCTGTCAATGGTGAGCCCCGGCGGGCCTCTTATGATGTAAAGGTAGGAGATATTTTGGAGCTTCACTTTGGCGTGAGGACTGTTAAGGTAGAGGTTCTGACCGTGGCGGAGCATGTGGGAAGAGCAGACACGCAGACTATGTATAAACAGATCCTATGATGAGCGGCAAAGACCGGCTCCAGACTCTGACAGCAGGGCTTACTGCTGCTGCAAAACGGGATAAGTCCGGGGCCTGCCGGCCTGGAAGCATTCCAGACCGGCAGGCCCCGGACTTATTTCAATGAGGGTATTTGCGGCAAATAGACCTACCGTTGTTTGGATGGGCGCTTTCCCTCGAAGTAATACTCCCAATTCGTGATGATCTCGCTTGGATACGGATAAAATTCTCCAATTTGAAGCATGTCCCACTCTTTGAAAGGAATCTTGACATTGACGCACTCGTTAGGCACATTCATTGGAGCTTCAATGACAATGTAATATGATTTTAAGGTTTCTATGGAAGCGCTTTTTTCGAAGAACTTCCCTGTGATCTCCCAATTGATCTTGTTTCCCTCATATTTTTGGGCGGACCCCCAGATTGCAAAAAGTATCAGCGGAATAATGATGAAAAACAGCTTGAATGGACTATTTGTCACCCCGTTTACGAAAGCTGCCCATTTGGGATGAGGATTTGCGTTACACATAAAAACCTCTTTTCTGATGACGGACAATGACTGGAAACGCTATTTACCATTCCAGACCACACGGGAAAGGTATTCCTGCTGTGCAAAGTAATCCCTGGTCACATTCAGGTGCGTAATCATGGAATAACGGGCACCAAGAGAGTCGTTTCTGCAAATGGCCTCCAAGATACAGTGGTGTTCATACGCAGAACGGGCGCGGAAACCGTCGCCTGATTCCCTGATAGAGAGGCTGACCGCTGTGATAATGGTCGGCATCAGGTTTTGGAGGACTTTGTTGCCGCAGCATTCCGCAATATAACAGTGGAACAGGGCGTCGGCGTTTATGTAATTCTCGCCTGCATTGAGAAGCTGCTCCAGACTGTTGCAGCGGATGGTGAGCTCTTTTTTTTGCTCGGAGGTAATACGTTCAGCGGCCAGAGCCGCCATTTCGGGCTCGATCATCAAACGCAATTCCACTAAGCTGATGGCCAATTCGGGGCCCTTTTTGATGAAGGTGAGGCCGAGGGGGTCTTCCGGTACACCCATGTGTTCACACACATAGGTTCCGGAACCCTGCCGGACCACCAAGATATTGCGCGTGACCAGTTGCTTGACCGCCTCTCGCAATGTGCCTCTTCCGATGTTTAACAGAGTGGATAATTCCTGCTCATTGGGGAGTCGGTCACCCGGCTGCAAATTTTTCTCTTGGATCAGGTTGATGATTTGAGCCGAAGCCAAATCGACGCGGGAAGCAGTGCGCGAAGGATTCATAATTGGGTGCTCCTCTCTCTACTTATTATAATCATACGATGATTTGATGAATTCGTAAAGGGAAAATTAGGCTGCAATTTTACCAAAAAACAAGGCAAACATCTGTTATAAACAGAAAAAAAGCGTTTTTTAAAAAATAATTATTGAAATAGTGCAAATATATGGTATGATGAATTATATAAAAGATATGATGATTATGAGTAAATACCAATATAACCGTGATTTAATGAGTCAATATGGATGACTTTTTATAAATTTCAAAAATTTTACTATATGACATTTATATAACATTTTACATTTCAATGCAACAAAAAGATTAGATAAATGCTGATTTGCGTGATTTTTGACAACTGGTTCAAGAGAAAGGAGTTGGAAGTTATTATGAAAGTTGTTATTTGTGACCACGTTTTTCCGGACATTGAGCAGGAGAAGCAGGCGCTGTCGTGTGTTCCGGAGCTGGAACTCGTGGACGCTCACTGCACGTGCAAGGAAGAGGTCATCGCGGCCTGTGCTGACGCTGACGCGGTACTGAACCAGTACAACTATTTAACAGAGGAGGTTGTCAACAACTTAAAAAAATGCAAAGTCGTAGCGACTTACGGCATCGGATTAGACAAGATCGATGTTGACGCGCTGTCCCGGCGGGGCATTTACCTGTGCAACAGCCCGGATTACAACAAATGCGAAGTGGCGGATCATATCGCCACTATGGTGATGGCGCTCAACCGGCAACTGGTACAGTTTACAGACCGTATGCGTGCGGGGAAATATGATATCCCCTATGAGTGGATGAAGCCTCAGCGCCCCTGCAATCAGACGGTCGGCTTCGTGGGCTATGGCAGGATCGCACGGCAGGCTGCGGAAAGACTGAGCAAGGGCTTTGGAATGAACGTCATCGCTTACGACCCCTTCCTTACAGAGGCGCAGATCGCCTCCGGTCATGCAAAAAAAGTAGAGCTCGAGACATTGATGAGGGAGGCCGATTTTGTATCCATCAACGTTTCCCTGCTTCCGACCACACGGAACCTGATCGGCGCGGCGGAGATCACGCTGATGAAGCCCACGGCGTTTTTGATCAACTGCTCCAGAGGCGGTATCGTCAACGAGAACGCGCTGATCGACGCACTGCAGAGCAGGAGGATCGCCGGGGCGGGCCTGGATACATTTGAGCAGGAACCACTGCCCAAGGAGCATCCCTTCTGCAAGCTGGATAATGTGATCCTTACACCGCATGCTGCCTGGTACACGACCGACGCCATGAAATCCGTTCAGGGAGTGGCGGCGCAGCAGGTGGCTCTGGTGCTGACCGGACAGGAGCCTACCCGCTGTGTCAATTATGAAGAAGCAAAAAAGAACAGAGTGTGATATAAGGAGCGTTTCGAATGGACAAGAGAACAAAAATGAAGACCATGGACGGCAACGAAGCCTGCGCTACGGTTGCCTACCAGTTCACGGAGGTGGCAGGCATCTATCCGATCACGCCATCCTCTCCCATGGCGGAGTTGACAGATGAATGGGCGGCCAGTGGACGGAAGAACATGTTCGGTCAGCCGGTGACGCTAGTGGAAATGCAGTCCGAAGCGGGCGCCATCGGCGCGGTACATGGAGCGCTGGAGTCTGGCGCACTCGCCACTACATTCACGTCCTCCCAGGGCCTAATGCTGATGATCCCCTGTCTGCATATTATTTCCGGACACAGGCATCCGGGCGTCCTCCATGTGGCTGCCCGTTCCGTCGGCACCCATGCCAACTCGATTTTCGGCGATCATCAGGATGTTATGGACTGCCGCGCAACAGGCGTCGGCATGTTCTCCACCGGCAGCGTACAAGAGGTCATGGACCTGGCCGCAGTGGCGCATTTGGCCGCCATCAAGACCGATATCCCCTTCATCCATTTCTTTGATGGCTTCCGCACGTCCCATGAGATCCAGAAGATTGAGGTCATCGACCTGGAGGCCGTGACTAAATTGCTGGACCGGGACGCCCTGGAGGCGTGGCGCGCCATGGCGATGAACCCGGATCACCCAGTTATCCGCACCACCGTGCAGGGGCCTGACGTATACTTCCAAAATGCTGAGGCCAACAATCCGCAGTATGCCGCCCTGCCGGATATCGTTGAAGGATATCTGCAGGAGATCTCAAAGATCACTGGCAGGGAGCACCATCTATTCGATTACTATGGCGTACCTGATGCCGAGCGGGTGATTGTGGCCATGGGTTCTGTCAGCGAGGCTGCCAGAGAGGTAGTGGACTATCTGGTCAACAGAGGCGAAAAAGTGGGATACCTCCAAATTCACCTGTACCGTCCCTTCTCCGCAGAGTACTTCTTGAGATCGCTGCCGGACACTGTGAAAAAAATCTCTGTTCTGGACAGGTCCAGAGAGCCGGGCGCGTTGGGTGAAGCCGTTTATTTGGACGTCGTGGGCGCCTTTGCGAACCAGGAGAATGTGCCCACCATTTACGGCGGTCGGTATGGGCTGAGTTCAAAGGATGTCGACCCTGCACAGATCAAGGCCGTCTATGATAATATGAAGGCCAAAAACCCAAAGCCGCATTTCACCATTGGCATTGTGGATGACGTTTCCCATCTGTCCCTGGACTCCAGCACTCCGCTCAAGACTGACCCCGAAAGCACCATCTCCTGCAAGTTCTGGGGCTTGGGCGGCGACGGCACTGTTGGGGCCAATAAAAACTCCGCAAAGATTATCGGCGATCACACCGACATGTATACGCAGGCGTACTTTGAGTACGACACGAAGAAATCCTTCGGCATCACAAAATCCCACCTGCGCTTCAGCCATACGCCTATCCGCTCCACTTATCTGGTCAAGCGGAACGCGGATTTCATCGCCTGCCACAATCAGTCCTATTTGGATAAATATGATATGATCCACGAACTGAAGCCCGGCGGGACCTTTCTGCTGAATACTGCCTGGTCCGGCGAAGAGCTAGAAAAACGGATCCCTGCCAAGATGAAGCGTTATATAGCGGAAAACGATATTCAGTTTTACACTGTGGACGCCAACAGCATCGCCCATGAATTAGGACTGGGAGATAAGGCCAATATGATCCTGCAGGCGGCCTTCTTTAACCTTGCGAAGGTCATTCCTGTGGAGGATGCCGTGAGGTATATGAAGGACGCCGCCAAGAAGACCTTTGCCAAAAAGGGCGAAAAGGTCGTGAATATGAACCTGGCCGCTGTAGACGCCGGCATCAACAGCCCCGTCCGGGTGGAGATCCCTGCGTACTGGAGGGATGCGCAGGAGCCTGAAAAGAACCTGGAGTCCCTGCCCCCGATGATCCGGGATATCGTCATGCCGATCAATGCCCAGCGCGGCGATGATTTGCCGGTCAGCACGTTTGTGGGACATGAGGGCGGCACCTTCACCATGGGCACTTCTGTTTATGAGAAGCGGGGAATTGCCACGAGCCTTCCCGTGTGGGACCCTGCAAAGTGCATCCAGTGCAATCGCTGCGCATATGTTTGCCCGCACGCCGCTATCCGCCCCTTCCTACTCGATGAGGAGGAGAGCGCCCAAGCGCCTGAGAGCTTCAAGCTGGTTCCTGCCAATGGGACCAAGGATTATAAGTTCAGCCTCCAGGTCAGCACGATGGATTGCACCGGTTGCGGCAGCTGCGCAGCCTCCTGCCCCGCTAAGGAAAGGGCCCTTGCGTTGGTGCCGGCGGCAGAGTTGCTGGAAAAAACCGATGACTGGCAGTATGCGCTCACGGTCTCAGATAAGGGCGACGTTTTCAAACCGGATACGGTCAAGGGAAGCCAGTTCCGCCTGCCGCTGGTGGAGTTCTCCGGCGCATGCGCAGGCTGCGGGCAGACGCCTTACGCGAAGCTCATTACCCAGCTCTATGGTGATAAGGCGTACTGGGTCAACGCCATTGGCTGTTCAATGGCCTGGGCGGCAGCGATGCCCTCCTTCCCCTATACAACCAACAAGGAGGGGAAAGGCCCCAGCTATGTCTGTTCCCTGTTTGAGAACCAGGCAGAGTGCGGCTTGGGAATGGCGATCGGCGTCCGGCAGCGCCGGGAGGAGGTCCGGCTTCAGGCGGTCGAACTGAAGACCCTGGCGGCAGGGGAACTGGCGGCCTGCATCCAGGATTGGCTGGATCACTTTGACGAGCTGCGGGGCTGCGATGCGCCCAGCAAGCGGATGGAAGACGCCTTGATCCGTGCGGAGCTCTCAGGCCGGGCCAAGGAGTTGGCAGAGGACATGCTCCGGCACAGGGACCACTTTACCAAGAAGGTGCTGTGGATGTTCGGCGGCGACGGATGGGCATATGACATTGGTTTCGGCGGATTGGATCATGTGATCGCCTCCGGCGAAGACGTCAATATCTTCGTGGTGGATACACAGGTCTATTCCAATACCGGCGGACAAGCCTCCAAGGCGACCCCGCTGGGCGCCTCCGCCAAGTTCCAGGCGGCGGGCAAACGCACACAGCGCAAGGATCTTGGCCGGCAGATGATGACTTATGGGGACGTGTATGTGGCGCAGGTGGCTATGGGCGCTGATCCTAACCAACTGGTCAAGGCGGTGACGGAAGCCGTGGCCTATCCCGGGCCTTCCATCGTCATCGCATACACCCCCTGCATTTCCCATGGCATTCGGGCCGGCATGAGTTGTGTTCAGGATGAGATGAAAAAAGCTGTCGAGACTGGCTTCTGGACCCTTTACCGCTATAATCCCTTGAATGAGGAGCACCCGCTGACCATCGATTCCAAGGAGCCCAAGGGAGACTACAAGGCGTTTTTGAGAGGGGAATCCAGATTTGCGGCTTTGGAGAAACGGTTCCCGGAGATCGCCCAGGAGCTTTTTGACAAGGCTGAAAAGGATGTCCGGCGCAAATATAAGGAGTTTTTGAAGCTGGAAGAGGCTATGAAACCGTGAGCAAAGGAGGTAATGTGGCTATGACCGCTTTGAAGGAATCCGACACCGGCGCTGCCTATAATTGGAAAGATATTGTTGACCGGCTGATTCATTATCTGCGCATCAAACAGACACCGGTCGGTGTGAAGTATTTTGAGACGAAGGAGGATATCCAGAAGATCCCCAAGGTACGTATCCCGACCAAGCATATCGCGCCGTGCACGACGATTTCCCAGGCTATCCAGTTTAACTGGACGGTGGCGTGTTTGGCGGAGACTATCCATATCAACTACTGCAGGGGTATTCATGGCATGTTCAACCGGGATGAGAAGTGGCATTCCGGCAAGATTTTCGACAAGGTCTATTACGACGAGCTTTGCGATGCGGAAGCGCACCATGATGCGTTGAATTGCCTTCCCGCTAAATACGCCGGTTTTGTAGCGAGCCCCTTGGTCAGCGGGCGGTTACAGGAGCCCGATGTGTGCATCATCTATGCGGATTCGGCACAGGCATTCATGCTGCTGGCGGGTTGGCAGTACTACGGTTATGAGAAGCTGGAGTTCACCTTCGTCGGTGAGTCCACCTGCTCGGATTCCTGGATCAGTACGATGCTGACCGGAAAGCCCAAGCTTTCCATCCCCAGCTTCGCTGACCGCAAGTTCGGCGGACTGAAGGATGATGAACTGGTGATCTCCATGAAGGCCGGCGACTTGGAGCGGGCCATCAACGGTGTTGAGCAGCTGCATAAGAATGGCTTGCGCTATCCGATTGCCCCGTATTCTCTGACTACGGATATGATCGAGGGGTTACCCAAGAGTTATCTTGAATATTGAGCGACCCAGGGAAATTTGGCAGGTCAGTAACATAAAAAAAGGAGGATTCTCATGAAACGAATGCAAAAGATTTTGTCCTTGCTCTTGACTTTCGCATTTATCCTGCCGCTGGCAGCCTGCGGACAGAAAGCCACTGCTCCTGATAATACCGCTCCGGATTCCCCAGCCTCCAACACTGAGGAGAAAAGCGACTGGCCGGAGCGTACGATCACTGTGGTCGTTCCCTTTGACGCCGGCGGAGCGACAGACCTGATTGCCAGAGCGATGCAGCCTAAAATGGAAGAATATCTGGGCGTTGATATGGCGGTCCAAAACATGTCTGGCGGCTCTACCGCCGTTGGAAACCAGTTCCTTTTGGACTCTGATCCTGACGGCTATACTGTGATTGAACAGGCCACTGAGATTGCCAACATTTGGAGCATGAACCAGTCTGATATCACCTACCGCGATTTTTCCTATGTCGGTATGGCGGTCGCCGTTCCCGGCGTCTTTGTGGTAAAGCCTGACTCTCCCTATCAGACACTGGAGGATCTGATTGAGGACATCAAGGAAAAGAAGATCACTGTCGGCACCTGCGGCGGCGGTGATGCATGGACCCTGACTTATGCGCTCTTCGTAGATTCTGTCGGCGGCGTTTCTCCCGAATACATCTCCGAAGGCAGCGGCAAGAACGCCGCGATCGCCGCTATGAAGGGCGAGGTCGATGTGGGTTCCTGCGGTATTCCTGAGGTCGTAGAGTTGCTGCAGGGCGGCGAGCTACGTGCCCTTGGCTGCTTGACTGCGGAGGATGTGGAAATCGAGGGCTACGGCAAGATTCCCTCCATCGTCAAAAATTGTCCGGAGTTGGCTGAGTTTATGCCCTATGGCGGCTTTATCGGCATGGCTGTTTCCAAAGAGGTCCCTGACGATATCACTGCAAATCTGCGTGAGGCATTTGACTTTGCCTGGAATGATGCTGAATTCCAGGAGTATATGAAAACCAGCAACTTTGTTCCTCTCGGCTATATTGGCGACGAGGCTGAGGACTATGTAAAAATGCGCGAGTCCCTGAACGCTTCTTTGCTGTACGATCTGGGTATTGCGGAGCGGAATCCCGCCGATATCGGCATCGAGCATTACTGATCTTAGCTTTATCACGGGCTTATACAACTGTCCTTTCCCAAATCATGACCTGTCATTTGGGCCTGTGGGGCAAGCCCCGCAGGCCCGTCCCTCCCTCTCTTTCCAAATGACCACCCTACATTATGGAGGAAAGTATGTTGATTTTTGAACTTGTTGTAGCAGCTTTGTCTATTATCCTGTGGTCCATCATGCTGTACATGTCCTTTGGCATTACCTATCCATCATCTGGAACATTCTGGACCGGTGGCGGCACTTTTCCCTTCGTCCTTTGTGTAATTCTGATTTTTTTGAATGTGCTCTGGATCATCGACAGTATCCAAACAATGAAGCACGAGCGGCTTTCCTCCCCCGCCAGGGCGTCTCTATTAACGTTCCTTTTCGGGGTAAAGGACCAGCGCCGCCGTCTGTTTTTGATCACCCTTCTGGTGCTTTTGTATGTATTCGCCCTCATTCCCCTAGCGGCAAAGATCGACCGCACCTATGGCTTTGCCATTGCTACATTCATATATCTGATGATCTCTTTGAAACTGTTCGGAAAACTGAACTGGCTCAAAACCCTCCTCACCAGTGCGGTGACCACAGGTATCATATTTTTTGCCATGAACAATATTCTCAGGCTTCCTATGCCTAAGTAAGGAGGGAACAGCTATGTCAGTCGATATTATCAACCTGTCCTCGCTGTTTTACCTGGACACTTTTCTTTATCTTTGTATCGGCACTTTTGCTGGTATCATCGTTGGCGCCCTGCCGGGGTTGACCGCTACCATGGCTGTTTCCCTGATGGTGTCTTTGACCTACGGTATGGAGGCCCGGAATGCCCTTGCCATTCTCATTGCACTTTATCTCGGCGGCATTTACGGAGGCTCCCGCTCTGCCATTCTTTTGAATGTTCCCGGGACCCCGTCCTCCGCAGCTACCGCCTTGGAGGGATTCCCCCTGACCCAGAGGGGAGAAGGCTCCAAAGCCGGCATCG
Source organism: uncultured Dysosmobacter sp. (assembly GCF_947631165.1). Lineage (GTDB taxonomy): Bacteria > Bacillota > Clostridia > Oscillospirales > Oscillospiraceae > Oscillibacter. The sequence goes on from NZ_CANRKH010000005.1 coordinate 95,890, forward strand.
TGGCTACGGTGTTTTCCTGTGCGGGCGGCCTGATTGGCCTGGCTTTTTTGGCTTGCGCAACGAACGCCATTGCCCGTTTTGCACTAAAATTCGGAAGCTGGGAGTATTTCTGGCTGGCTATGTTTGGAATCATCATTTCCGGCAATATCGCCGGGGCAAAATCCTATAAGGGATTCATGTCCGGCATGATGGGCCTCTTTATCTCCTGCATTGGCATGGATGGACTCCATGGCGCTGTGCGCTACACGTTCGGCAATACTACTTTAATGGCGGGCATTGCCCTGGTCCCGGCCATGATCGGCCTTTTTGGCCTGACGGAGGTATTCTGCACAATCGCTGATCCGGAATCCCACCTGATCCAGGGAAGCGAGAGAAAGGAAAATCTCCACCAACTGTTAGGCGACGTAAAGGAAAGCACCGTTATGCTGAAGGATAAATTCCGCCTTTTCCTCGTTTCCAGTGTCATCGGCACAGTAATCGGTGCGCTTCCCGGCGTTGGCCCGGATATTGCCTCCTGGGTCTCCTATGATACGGCAAAACGTTCCAGCAAAGAAAAAGAACTGTTTGGAAAGGGAAGCTACGAGGGCGTTATTGCCTCCGAGACCGCCAATAATGCGGCTACCTCCGGCGTGTTTATCCCCCTGCTGACCCTTGGTATCCCCGGTTGCGCAGTCTCCGCCATTATCCTGGGGGCCATCCAACTCCATGGCTACCGTCCCGGTCCCACCTTTTTCCTGGAAAATCCTGATTTCGTCTATTTTGTCTGCGGTGCCCTGTTCTTGGTTAATATCGTCATGTTCTTTGAGGGTGTCGCACTTACTCCCATTATTGCCAAGGTCCTGCAGGCCAATTCTGGCATCATCATGTCCATCGTAGTGGTATTTACTGTCGTGGGTTCCTATGCAATCAATGTGCGCACTTTCGATATTAAGGTCATGTTTGTTTTCGGCGTCCTCGGTTACTTCATGCGGAAACTGAATATTCCGGCAGCACCCATGGCGCTCGGCATTATCCTGGGTTCCCTGGCAGATAATAATTTCCGCAGAGGCATCCTAGCCGGACAATACGACTTCTCGCTTTTTTTCACCCGTCCCATCTCTGCGGTGCTGGTGATTTGCCTTGTTCTGATCGTGTGCTGGCCTTTTGTGCGGAAGACCATGGAGGCCCGAAAAAACAACACCAAGTAGTTTGAGCAAACAGGAGGCCTGACGGTTATGAGCTTTATTTCTTTTCCAAAAATCCCCATCAAGACTGAGGGCATGGAACAGGTGAGCATCCCCCGCATGGCGCTGATCCGCCAGCAGTTCGACGCCTCACATATCGAAGCACCCGCCGGGCTCCTGGCCAGGGAGCTGGAGGAAAAGGCTGGGTCCCTGAGCGGTTTGGCCGGCAAGCGGATCGCCATTACCGTAGGGAGCCGGGGCATTCCCCATTTGGATGAGATCGTGCTGACGCTTATCCGGTGGCTGAAGGCCCGCAGCGCCAGGCCCTTCATTGTGCCGGCCATGGGAAGCCACGGAAACGCCTGTGCGGAAGGTCAGAGCGCTATCGTCAACAGTTACGGCATCACAGAGGAAGCGATGGGCGTGCCGATCCTATCGGGCATGGAGGTCGTGGAGCTGGGCGTTCTGGATGACGGGACCCCCGTGTATTGCGACCGCCTGGCTGCCGAGGCGGATGGGCTGGTGCTTCTGAACAAAATCAAACCCCACACGGATTTCAAGGGGCGCTATGAGAGCGGCCTGGCAAAAATGATGGCCATTGGCTTGGGGAACCACAAAGGCGCCTCTATGTTCCATATGATGGGGATGCACACCTTTTCCCAGCGCCTTCCGAAGGTGGCGGAGGTCTTTTTGAAAAAGTTGCCCGTCCTCTTTGGCGTCGGCGTGGTGCAGAACGCCTACGATGACCTGTGCGTCCTGGAGATTATCCCCGCCAGGTCTTTGATGGAACGGGAAGCCGCGCTGCTGGAGATTGCCAAAGCGCGGATGGGAAAATTCAAATTTGACGATATTGATGTCCTGATCGTAGATGAGATCGGAAAAAATATCAGCGGCGCCGGCTTGGATCCAAACGTCGTTGGGCGGAACTTTTCCAGAAATATTCATGGGGTCCTCAATCTGCAAAAGCTCTTCATTCGGGGACTGACAGAGGAAACACACCACATCGGCATCGGCATTTCCCTGGCGGACATCACGACCCGCCGGTGCCTGAACAGCATTGACTTTGAGGCTGTGTGGGCCAATGCCGTCACCGCCACCGTCATCCAGGCCGGTGCAGTCCCCATGTATGCAGAAAATGACCGGGAGGCGCTGATGCTGGCCATACGGACCTGTAATGGCATTAATTTCAAGAAGGCACGGGTTGTTCGGATCAAAAACACGCTTGAGCTGAGCGAGATCGAGGTCTCTGAAGCCCTCTATGACAGTCTGCGTGGCCAGGAAGGTATCCAGCTTCTTCGCTCCCCACAGGAGATGCGCTTTGACGCGGACGGATTTCTGGTATAGCCGGAAGACCGCCAGAGACGCGACGGAGATCCTTATCATAAAGAAGCCGTGTAAAAATGTAGGCATAACGTGAGCGGTCCCTAAAAGCTGCGCCGAATTGTAAAAAGGTTTTTTAGGGCATTTGTCCCTGTTTGGGGCGGACGAGTGATATATTTTATACATTGCAGGTCATTCAGCCTGACCCAGGCAATACCGGCGGCATTACCGAAGGAAAGAAAATTTGTGATATGGCGCATATGTACGATATTGCCGTACAGTTGCATGTCAGCGGAGGCCCGATCGCTACAGCAGCCGCTCTTCAGGTAGAAACTGCGATCCCGAATTTCTTGATATATGAGCATCATATGGCTGCTTTGCTTCAAGATAACATTGACACGTGCCTGTATGACTATCAGCCTGTTAACGGTTACTTCGACGTTCCCGATCGTCCCAGAATTGGGCAAGAGCTCTCTGAAAAGGCGATCAAACCCGAAATTATCACAACGATCAAGTAAGCCGGTCCTGTCAACATCTTTTTTCGCAGGTGTTTGCTATGCTTTTTTAACTTCCATCCAACAATTTATACGGAACCAGGTCGATCCCGATTTCCTTTCCAGATGATTGGGATGTTCAGGTATGCTCTTTTGCTGGGGAAACCGCTCCGCCTCTGAATGACGGGCAACTTCGTGAAAAAATCAGAAGCCCGCTTTTCGTTCAGCCAATATTGATTTCCGCACACGGCGCTAGATCTGCCGTAATTATATTTGACGATATCAGTCGCCCGACTCCCGTGGGCGCAAGATCGGCAAGGCTGTGATCAAGGAGCTTTTAGATGCGGGTGTCCCCAAAGACCGGATATGGTTCCTTGCGGCTACCGGGATGCATCGGGCCATGGGGCGCGAGGAGCATATTCGAAAGCTTGGAGAAGAGCTGGTCAGGGAATATCGTGTATTCAGTCACAATCCGTTTCACAACAATACGTTTTTGGGGGTTTCTTCTTCCAGTATCCCGATCGAGGTCAATATAGAGGTCCTCCGTGCCGACTATAAGGTGGCTATTGGCGGAATTGCACCTCATAGTGCGGTTGGAGTTGCTGGTGGCCCTAAAATCGTTCTGCCGGGGATCTGCTCTGCGGACACTATCCGCACATTTCATCAGTTACCTCAAAGCGGTGGCCTCTCGACGCCCCGGGTAGAATCGCGGCGGGAGAGGCAGCTGCTCTGGTGGGTATCCATATAAAGATCGATGCGCTTCTCAATGGACGCGGTGAGATCACCGGGATCGTAGCCAGCAATATCTGCAAAGCAGCCGAATGTGCCTTTTCAGAGATCCGGGCCTTTTATTCCACCCCGCAGGGCGAAAAAGCGGACATCGTCTTGGCAAATAATTATTTTAAGCCTTCAGAAGCCAAGCTTGACATCTCTAAAAATGGAATACCCTTTTCGGCCAAAGAAAACGGAACGTTGATTATTGCTGCAAACAGTCCACAAGGCACGGCGCCGCACTATTTATTTGGGCAGTGGGGAGACGAACCTGAAAAAAACTGAGGAAGCCGTTGCCGTTCTTCCAACAAACATCGCGAGATATTTTGCATTTTGCAGTTATCCGGACCTGGGTGTCATTGGATGGCACCTGGCAGACAGCCGCTTTCAATGGGCCTCTGATTGGGATATGATCCTCAATGCCATAGGAGACGGTCATAAAAGAGCGGTCATTTATCCCTATGCCTCTGTTGCATACTTTGAACCGTCCGGTATTATTAGCTGAAATTGGCGCTTGAGGCATGTAGTATAGCCGCTGCGGTATTTAGAAGCTTGTAAAAAATTTCCTCGGGGTTTACCCTTGTTCGAAAAGTGAATCTCTAGCCGGTGTTAGAGCAGGGAGGGAGCAGCTGCGCATCCGGTCTGCATACCGGGTGGAGACTCATTTTCATAAGCCCCTCATTCGTTATAACAGGTCGGCCAGGACCTCCGCAATAGAAATAGAGGACAAGGTGACCGGCGGGAAGCGCGGCGGGGAACAAGACACTGCTTTGAGCGACTAAGGGAATTTGGCTATTATGGAAAATCCAGTCTGTTGTCCGGTGGTCTTTATCCGAAAAACTTTTTGGGAATCAAGTATATATGACTTACAAAACATTAAATGCGATTAATTTTAGGCTTTCCAATGGCAAAAACGATTTTATCATCGGAGACAGGTCTTATCACCTGAAAGCAAATGGAATATTGTATCATTACTATAACGGCAGTGATATGCCCATCATTGATGGAATCGTCGAAAATAGAACGTTAAATCCCTCGTTGGCGGGAAAACGGCGTTCATAGCGGCAAGATCGATCGGAGCATTGTTCAAAAGAGTGCAAGTTTTGGTTAGGGGCCTTCCCTGTTCCCTGTTTCCCAGGTTTGGGACGCGGGGAGGAGCTGCGCGGAAAAACAGGACTGCCGGTACGGAAGTGCCGGCAGCCTTCTTTGGAGGTTTGCAGATGCGATTGGATAAATACCTGAAGGTCGCCCGGCTCATCAAGCGGCGGACCGTGGCCAACGAAGCCTGTGACAATGGACTGGTCACCGTCAACGGCAGGCCCCAGCGGGCCTCCTATGACGTGAAGGTGGGGGATCAGATCTGCCTGCGGTTCGGTGTCCGCACCGTGACGGTGGAGGTGCTGTCTGTGCAGGAGACGGTAAAGCAGGCCGACGCGGTGCTGCTGTACCGGGAGATCGGCCGATGAAGCCGCACAGAGGTCCCTATACGAAAAGAGGCGCTTGAGCGGAAGGCTCAAACGCCTTTTCCTCTATCTGTGGCAAAGACCGCAGGAGAGGGACTGGACCATGGACCGGCGGCACTGCCGCCAGCTTCGCCGCAGCGGGCTTGTGCTTGGCTGAATGCGCCTTCATTCGCAGCTCACCGCCGCATGTCGGAGCGGAAAAATTTTTCAGGGCGGATTCGACAGAATTTGACAAAATTCTTGTTTTTGGGCCAGATCTTTGCTATTCTATTGAAGTAACAGGCAGGCTTTTCCTGGATTGGACAGAGGGGCTGCCGCAAAAGCTAGTGCCAGCGCTTTTGGCGCGGGAAGGAGGCCCCATGGAGCCGGAAGAAAATCGATTGGCGTCCCTGTTTCCTGACGTGGCGGCGCAGCTGCGGGCCGCGCTGAGCAATCTCCACTTGGCGGCGGCACAGCTGATCCCCGCTGAGGCCAGGGAGCGGGACCCGGCGCTGGACGCCAAGGCGGCGCTGCTGGATCAGAGCTATTATCAGGTGCTGCGGCTGGTGAACAGCCTGTCCGCCGCTGGAGGATTGGTGGACGACACGCCCCTGACCCTGCAGGACCGGGATCTGGTGGAGCTGGTGGGCGAGCTGTGCGAAAAGGCGGCGGGCGTGGCGACGCTGCTGGACTTGGAGGTGCGGTTCGTCTGCGCCCGGGAGCGGCTGATGTGCGCGGTGGACCCCGAAGCTCTGGAGCAGCTGGTGTATCACCTGCTGTCCAACGCTTTCAAATTCACCTCCGCCGGAGGCACCGTTACCATAGAACTGAAGAGCACCGGGAGCCGGGTCCTGCTCTCTGTGACGGACACGGGCGCGGGCATTCCGGAGGACCGCATCCCGACCCTGTTTGACCGCTATCTCCACAAGCAGATGGATCCGCCGCCCCATGGTCTGGGCCTGGGCCTGCCCCTGTGCCGCCGCATCGCCGAGCGGCACGGCGGGATGCTGATGGCGGAATCCCGGCTTGGCAAGGGCAGCCGGTTGACCCTGTCGCTGCCGGAGCGCACAGTGGGCAGCGGTGTTTCCGACCGCCCCTTCGACTATGCCGGCGGCTTCAACCGGACGCTGCTGGCGCTGGCGGACGCCCTGCCTGCTAAGGCGTTTTTGCTGCGGAACCAATGAATTTTGGCGCGGGCCATGCCCGCGCCGTATATTTTGGTTCCCTTTTTCCCCAGGATGGCGTATAATCATAAATACCCTCAGTGGACAAAGGGCAACACGCTTGCCGGCGGCTAAAATCAACGTTGGCAGCGTCATCGTCCTAGATGGGCGTCAGCCCACCGTCGTCCTCTTCCTTGCCAGCACCGATTTTTTCTCGCTGGCAGGTCCTTTGGAGTTTTTCAGGAGCAGATTCAGCGGCTGGCAAGGCAGACGAGGCAGCCGGGCTGCCGCCCGGCAACGAGGATAACGCCGCCAGCCGCTTAAGATGCCCTGAAAAACCGCGTTGCCCTTTGTTCACTGAGGGTACTGTTTCTTGATAAAAAACTTTGAAGAAGTTTTTTTCACGGCGCAATGCGCCGCAGCGCCTACGGCGCGCAAGAAAAGTATTGACAACATTCTTGGGCGGCTGCACCGCCAGGCCGCTTACAGCGGCCTCGATATAACGATTGAATCGTTATATCGAGAATTAGTATAAACCGGACAGCGTCCGGCGGGAACCAAGCGGATAAAAATGGGAGGAGGCGCAAAATGGCACGGATCTGTGTGGCAATGAGCGGCGGTGTGGACAGCTCCGTGGCGGCGCTGCTGCTGCGGCAGGAGGGGCATCAGCTCTCCGGCGTGAATTTGCGGATGTTTCACAACGAGGATCTGGGGGAGAGCCGGGAAAAGACCTGCTGCTCCCTGGCGGACGCGGAGGACGCTGCCCAAGTGGCCCGGCGGCTGGGCTTCCCCTTCTATGTGTTCGATTTCGCGCCTGTTTTCCGGGATACGGTCATCCGGGACTTTATCGAGGCGTACCAGCGGGGCCGTACCCCCAATCCCTGTGTGGAGTGCAACCGCGCCGTGAAGTTCGGCGCGCTGCTGGACCGGGTCCGCGTGCTGGGCAATGACTTCCTGGCTACCGGACACTATGCCCGGGTCGAGCGGGACGGCGCCTCCGGGCGGTATCTTCTGAAGCGCGGCGTGGACCGAAGCAAGGACCAGAGCTATTTTTTATATATGCTGACCCAGGACCAGCTGGCCCATACGCTGTTCCCCCTGGGGGGGCTTCACAAGACCCAGGTCCGTGAGATCGCCGAGACCCACGGCCTGGCGACAGCCCGAAAGCACGACAGCCAGGATATCTGCTTTGTGCCGGACGGCAAATACGCGGACTTCATTGAGCGGACCTGCGGGCAGCCCGCAGAGGCCGGACCATTTCTGGATCAGGAGGGCCGTGAGCTGGGCCAGCACAAGGGCCTGATCCGCTATACCCGCGGCCAGCACAAGGGGCTGGGCATCTCCACGGAGGAGCCGCTGTATGTGCTGGAGAAGGATGTGGAGCGCAATGCCATCCGCCTGGGACCGGACAGCGCCCTGTGGAGCCGGGAGCTGACGGCAGAGGAGGTCAACTGGATCTCTATTCCAGAGCTGACCGGCCCCATGGCCGTCACCGCCAAGACCCGGTACAGCCAGCGGGAAGCGGCCGCCGTGGCGGAGCCGCTGTCCGGCGGCCGCCTCCGGGTCCTGTTTGAGGAGCCGCAGCGGGCCGTCACCGCGGGCCAGGCGGTGGTGCTGTACGATGGTGAAAACGTGGTGGGCGGCGGCACCATCTGCGGCTGAAAAAGCGAAAGGACGCCGCGCTCAGCGGCGTCCTGCACCATGTTTTACAGCGGGAGCTCCCGCTCATCACCGGTCGCTGACCAGCCAGCAGTCCTGGAAGATCAGGTCATCGATATCGCCGGCGCGGCAATGCTGTGCGTTCATCGCGGTATCCTCCTTTGCGTTTGGGCTTTCATGCAGTATATGCGCCAGAAGGGCAAAAGTTGCACGGAAGCGGGCAAGGGGCGAAAGCTGTCGCAAGGTTTTTTCACTTTTTTGCGTTCCCGCCCTTGACAGAGAGCTGCGATTTGTGGTATTCTAAGTGTTGCCGAAAGCTGCCGGTGTGGTGGAATGGTAGACACAGGAGACTTAAAATCTCCCGGTAGCGATACTGTACCGGTTCGAGTCCGGTCACCGGCACCACAAAACGATTATATCGCGGAGTAGAGCAGTTGGTAGCTCGTCGGGCTCATAACCCGGAGGTCGCAGGTTCAAGTCCTGTCTCCGCAACCACAAAAACCGCTGATTTCTTAAGATTTCGGCGGTTTTTCTTAACTTTTTATGGAAATTTAAAAACTGGCACAAGCGAATAATTCAACTTTAATTCAACTTGGTTGAAAAAATGAGGGCGACACCGCTAAATGGTGCCGCCCTTCTCTTATGCCTTGCGACGAATCAAAACGTCTGTAATGGTGTCCGATGCTGCCACCTTTGCAGCCTCGATCATGTGGCTGTAGTACTTTGCTGTGGTGTCCGGCGAAGCATGGCCTAGCAACTTGGAAGTGGTAACAATGTCAATGTGGTTTGCAATCAGCACGGACGCCGCCGTGTGGCGGAAACTGTGCGGATTGATATGCGGGAGATCGTGACGAATGCTAAAGTCATTCATCCAGCCCGTCCACGTCTGCGGGTGCATGGGGTGTCCGTCGTCTCTTGTGAAGACATACCCGGAATCATGCCAGCATTCACCGCGCTTCAAACGGTTTTCCAGTTGGGACACGCGGAGCTGCTTCAATAGTTCGACAACTTCTTGTGGAATTTTCAAATGTCTCTGTTCTCTAGTCTTTGTGCTGTCCTCATACTTGCCCCGCTTGCTGGAATACAAAAGCCCCTTTTCAATAGTGATGATTCCTGTGTCGAGGTCTATGTGGTCCCATTTTAACCCGGCAAGCTCTCCACGCCGTGCGCCGGTGGAAACACAGAGATAAACAAACGCCCGGTATTTTAGCGGTTCCTTGTCCGCAGCGTCCAAAATGGCATAGACGGTTTCGGGCTGAAAATAGTTCGGAGGTTTTTTCTCTGGGCTTGGCGGCGTTGCTTTTGCAGCGGCGTTGAATGGCACAAGTCCTTCCTTTTCAGCTTGTGCCAGCACTGCGGAAATCAACCGGTGGTACTCCAGCACCGTTTTTGCTGATAGCGTAGTATCCCCTTGCTGGATCAGGAATATCTTTTCCAGCTTCAAGCCCAAAGCTTCCGTGATAGCTTGCGCAGTTTTCATGGTGATAGATTTTCCCTGAATGGCAGCGGCGACAGTAGACGGAGCAATTTTTGCAAGAGTGGATAAGCTGGCCTTACTGATTTTGTGTTCTTTCAGGTAGGCAACCAATTCCGGCTTTGCCTGTGCTCGCTCTGTGCCTTTCTTGACTCCCTCTTTACTGAGATTTGAGTAAAGCGTATTCAGGTGATCCGCACGGAGGTCTTTTAATTTGATATGGCCGATTTCCTCATAAATCCGTTCTGTCAGCTCGCGATAACGATCAATGGTAGAAGGCTTTCTGCCTCTTTGCTCTTTCAAAGAGATCACATAATCACAGTAAGCGTCAAAGCGCTGTCTGGTGTCGGTGGCCAGTCCAGCCCTGCACTTTTCCTCAAAAGTTGCGGCAAAAGCCTCAGCCTTTTTCCTTGCGCTTTTTTCCGTCCAGGTAGGAGAAACTTCAAAAGTGGCCGTCCAGGGCTTCAGCTGTTTCCCATCGGCTCCCCTGCCACGGTGAACGCGGATACTGTATGAAATCAACTTGCCGGATTTGTCCCGGCGCTCTTGGATGTTAGCCATTAAATTTTCCTCGTTGTTTGATATCATGTTCCAATATGCTTCTGAATTGGAACATACAATGCATCTCAATACTGTTATCAATCTCGCTTATCATCTCATTTAACTCTTTGCTACGAAGATACCTCGTCGAGCCGGTAAATGGGGATGCAAGTACAAACGTAACAGCTTGATATTTTCTCCCGCTATCGTCGGTCAATATGGGCGTCTCGTTCGTTACATCTTTAATGAAATATCCGTGTGCCTCAAGTAATTCGATTATTAACTCCTCCCTCTTACTTCGGTTACTAGTCTGCGAATGAATACGGTGTCCTATTGTCATTTCCTCGCTTTGAAGTAATAGATATTCTGTTAAGACTCTATCAAGAAGAGAAACTCCTAAATTTATCTTTTTCCCAGTATTTCCATCAATATAGCTGTCAGGAATCTTTGAAATTATTTCTGCCAGTTCTGGAGTAAGTCTTTTCCTTCCATTTATTACATCACTCATGTACTGCGGAGTATAGTTGATTGCTGCACAAAGCGTTTTTGCGCTCATTCCAACATAATCAAGCCAAGCCTTAAGCCGTTTCCCGCTTTCTGGATTAATTTCGTGCTTTTTTCGAGCCATATAACCGCCCCCAATTAATACACTAATATCATTAAGACTGTTTGATTAATATACGCTATTATATTAACATTATGTCAGACAAAAGTCAACGAGAACTTTCAAATATCGAAAGGAGAAGCCAATGCCAAAATTTTTAACCATCAGGCAGACTGCCGCCACGGGGCTTATTACGGAGCATCGTTTGCGAATTATGGTCGCAAGTGGAACTTGCCCCGGTATTCGGACAGGAAATCGCTTTCTCGTGAATGTCGATGCACTTTGTGAGATGTTGGATGCAGAGAGCCGAAAGGCGGTGAAAGTTGATGTCTAAAAATAAGAATGCCCGCCCGGATGCGGCAACATCCGAGCAGGCAGCAGGGACTGACCTTGCGGGCCACGTTTCCACTTGTAATTTTACCACATCCCACTGTAAAAGTCGATGCCTTATTTTTGATCGTTTGGGCATTGGTCCCGAAAACGGTAAAGGGCTTCGACAGCTGTCAGACGAGACAGGGCAGGACCCGCGAGAAGTGCGCCGACAGATCGCACGGGAGCGCAAGGCCGGAAAGCTCATTCTGAGCGACAACCAAAACGGATATTTCAAGCCGTCATCAGAGCATGAAATCCGCCGTTTTATCAAATCCATGTCTCACAGGTCGAGGGAAATTGCGGCAGTCAGCCGCGCGGCGGAGGACGCTCTTGTGAAAATGACAGGACAAGCAACATTGGAGGGCTGGTAATGGCACAGCGCCGAATGTTTTCTTTAGAAGTCGTGGATACAGATACTTTCCTTGACCTCCCGGCCAGTTCCCAGAATTTGTATTTCCATCTTGGCATGAGGGCCGATGACGATGGATTCGTTTCGTCTCCCAAACGAATAACAGCAATGGTGAACTGTTCTGGTGATGATCTGAAGCTCCTGATTGCAAAACGGTTTGTGATCCCTTTTGAATCGGGTGTATGTGTTATTAAGGATTGGAGAATTAACAATTATATCCAGAAGGACAGGTATCACCAAACAAGGTACTTAGATGAAAAGCAGCACTTGCTTGTGGAAGATTCTGGATCATATTTGTACATGGATACACCGTGTATACAGCCTGTGTCCAAATCGGATACTCAGGTTAGGTTAGGTAAGGATAGGATAGGTAAGAGTAATAAGGCGGACAAACCGCCACGTGCTCGCTTTATTCCGCCAAGCATTGAGGATGTCAGATCATACTGCACTGAACGAAAGAACGGGATAGACCCACAGACCTTTGTGGACTTCTATTCAGCCAACGGATGGAAGCAGGGGCGCGGCAAGCCTATTGTCGACTGGAAAGCGGCAGTCAGGACCTGGGAGCGCAGAGAAGGACAGAAGGGAGGCACCAGCGAATATGAGGACGTTGTTTGATGCCTCACCGTGGCTTACATACTTTCCGGACAAGCTGGACACCTCTCGCGCTCTTTGGTTCGTGCGGGATGTACTGGATGTATCTGCTGTACAGGAAAACGCCGTTTGCCTGGCAACGGGGGCGGATTTCTCCGACTTCGTGGACTGCCTGCCATTCTTCACGGCATTTCCCGCTGTGTTCTTGGCCCTGGCAGACCCGGAGATGTGCGGGACAGTGGCGGAGGCTTTGGGGGAATATGCCCCCGGCGTGGCCGTTTTAACGCCGGGAAAAGGAGCCTTTCGAGACCATGAAACCGTGCGGGAGGTGCTTGCCGCCGGAGGACAAAAGGCGCTTGACCATCTGATGATTGGTGCTATAGAGCGCCCGGCGCATGGACTGCTGGACCTGGCCTCTGTAGAACGTGAGGACCTGTCCTGTATGCCCTCTGTCCTATCTGGCATCCCCGAACTTGACAGGGCAATCGGCGGCTTCTATGGCGGGGAGCTGTCTATCTGGACCGGAAAGCGCGGCGGCGGTAAATCCACTTTGTTGGGGCAGCTTCTGCTTGAGGCGGTCAACCAGGGGCAGCGGGTCTGCGCCTATTCCGGTGAGCTGGCGGCGTGGCGTTTCAAGCAGTGGGTCATGCTTCAGGCAGCGGGACCGGAACACGTGACGGCTGCCCAGGACCGTTTTTCAGGCAAGATGTTTTACACCGTTTCCCCGCTGATTCAAAAGCAGATCGACGAATGGTGGAGGGGCCGTTTCTTCCTGTACGATAATCGGATATCTTCGGCCAGCGACGAAAACAGCTTGCTTACGATTTTTGAATATGCCGTTCGCAGATACGGATGCAGTGTATTTCTGGTCGATAACCTGATGACCACCCGTTTTTCCGCTTCCAGGGATTCAGACTTTTACCGGGCGCAGAGCAACTTTACAGGTCGGCTTGTGGAGGTTGCAAAGAAACATGAGGTCCATATCCACCTTGTGGCCCATCCCCGAAAGGGGGATAATTCCCGGATGCTGGATGCCGACGATGTAGGCGGTTCCGGTGACGTCACAAACAGGGCCGATAATGTTTTTTCGGTCAAGCGGTTGGAAGACGGTGAGGCTGAAACACGGGGCTTCCAAACAGTCCTCCGCGTGCTGAAAAATCGGTCATTTGGTGAAACGATCTCCATTGGCTTGAACTATGACATTCCAAGCCGCCGGTTTTACAAAGCGGGGACCGGGGTACCCAATAAGCATTACGGCTGGGAGTTTACAGAGCAGCAGACCTTGACAGAATTACCGGCTGGGACAGCAACACCGTTTGATGGGGAGGGCGCATGATAGAAGTTTGGGTATGTGAATACAGCCCAACACAGGGATATTTCCATGTGGATACACTGGACCGCGTTTTGGAATCAAACCGCAAGACTGTGAGGAGTGGTGAGGCTCCGGGGTATGTCCCGCTGCAAATCTTCTTGACCAGCAAAGAGGCACACGAGTTTGCCCGGAAATGGGAAATGAAAGTTTTGGAAAGTAGTTGGTGACAATGCGGCTTGATGATTGGTTAAATCTGTATAATTGGGCCAAAATGGCGAAAAACGGCCCTTGAAAGGAGGAGAAATTTGACACCAAAGCAAACAAAGGCCCTTGCCGCCCTGTTGACGCAGCCCACAAGGGGACAAGCGGCACAGGCGGCGGGAATCGGCCTCACGACACTAAAACGATACCTTGAAGATTCGGCGTTTCAGGCAGAGTATCAAAAGGCTGTTTCTGAATTGGTGGAGGATGCCGCTGCACAAGCAAGGCAAAGTTTAAATCCAGCGTTATCCTGTCTGCGGGAAATTGTAGAGGATGGGGATGAGCCCGCAACGGCCCGGATTCAGGCGTCCCGCTCCCTTCTGGAATATGGTCTGCGTTTGGTGGAGGTTGCGGACATTATGAAGCAATTGCAGGAACTTGAACAGTGGAGGCGTGATACTGATGGGAAGTATTAAAGAACGTGTGGCAACTCTGGAAGCTTATATGAAAGGATTGCAGCCGAAGCTCGCAATGTTTCTTCTGGAAGATGGGACAGAGTTTCATACGCCGATAGACCCGTTTACATATTTGAAGGACTACGGCGCATATGCCCCGGATGGTCGGCGGATCGTTGCTCATCCTCACCCCGCTAAAGATGTGGACGGCCTGAGCCTGTCTCTGTATCACTTGATCGACAGCGCGATAGCGACCGGACGACTGGACCTGCCGGACCTGGAAAGTGACGGGGTGTGATCATGACCGATATTCAAAAGAGAATCGACCAACTAAAGAAAAGAATTCCAGATTCGCGTGTGGGTATCATGGTTCAGATGAATGATGGATGGTCTGCATCTTTAGCGGGGAAAGCGGCAAAGCAGTTTACCACTGAGTGGGAGGCTCAGAACTATTTAGCACACTGTAAAACAGTTATCGTCATTGATGTTTGAAAGGGGCTTAAAATGGCAGAAATGGATATGCGAATCGAAACAAGCGAGGATACACGGGCAAAGATTGCGGCGAAGCTGGGTCTTGACCAGCCGTCTGCCCTGGACATGGTAGACCGTTCCAAATTTGCGACAGATGCCGAGTACATCGATGCTGTCGTTCAGATGGAAGCCAAAATCAGCAACCCGGAGTATCAGGCGGCGCGGCGGCGGGTCAGTGCAGAGTATGCACAGCGACAGGAAGCCGAGGAACGGGCACGGCAGGAGCAGGAATACAAGAGGATTCGAGGCAGTGTACAGTTGGATGATCTGGACAGGCGGGAGATTGACGCACAGGCCGTGGATTTGGCCCGGCGGGATTTGGCGGCAGGAAGGATCTTCGCCAGTGATCTAGGGGTAGCTATTGAGAATTACGCTCGGCAGCTGACAGATCAACGCAAGGACACCAAAGCGGGCAACGAACTTTTTAATATGATGCTTCGGCGGAAAGGATAAAGGAGGGTAATGGCATGATCATAGGTGCGATTATTTTTGCTGTCGGATGCATCTTCGGCGCGGTTCTGGTTATGACCGGAGAACGTATGAGAAATGAATAATATGACAGAAAAACGCGGGATTAAGAACGTAAAGCGGATTTCCGAAGAGCAAATCAACAGTATTGAAGCCGTTCTTTCAAAAGGAGATCGGGTAGAACTGATACCTGTCAAAGACGGTGTAACAGTTGTGCGGATTCAAAGGAAGAGCATTACAACGAAAGGTTAACAAAAGAAGCATCTGGTAAGCGGTCCAGATGGACGGCCGAGCGTGGTCATTTATCCGAAAGGTTGGTGATCACGTGGCAAATAATGACGGCAGCATCCGCATCAAGGCAGTCATCAACGATGAAAAAGCCAAAAAGCAGCTTGACCAGCTGGAGAGCAAGATGCGGAGGCAGACCGAACAGGTTAATAAACAAACGGCGGCGGTGCGGCGGCTGGAGGAACAGTTCCAGCAGCTGGCATCTGGAGAAAAAGAACCGCAGTCTGTCAAGCGGATGGCGGCGGATCTGAAAAAGGCGGAAGAGGAAGCCGCCAGACTGGATGAACAGTTCCAGAAGCTGAATGCGATTGCATCTGTAGACCGACAGGTTCATGGGCGAGCTGATCCAGAAATAGAAGCTAAACTAGCTGATCTTTCTGAACAGATGGCACAGGCAGACGCCAGAGCAGACCTATTAAGGCGCCGCCTTGCCGAGGTCCAGATGGACCCGTCCGCTTCTGACGAAGCAAAGAAACTGGCGAGCGACCTTGCCCTTGCGTCGGACAAGCTGAAACGGATGAAGCTGGAAGCGGATTCCACACAGCAGTCTATCAATGAACTGTCCAGCAGCTCCAGCGGGCGATTTGGGCAGATCTCCGCTGTTCTTGGAACTATCGGCCAGAAGATCAGGAAAGGTTTTGCAGGCGCTGTGAATCTGGCTGGAAAAGCCATTGAAAAGGTCCGCAGTGGTATTCGGAAGCTTGGCAAGGAAAAGGGCTTTGACAAGGCCGGGAAAGCGGCTAACCGCTTTGGAAACCGATTGAAGAGCATCGTCGCCGGGGCGCTGTTTTTCAACCTCATCAGCCGGGGCCTGACGGCTCTCACAAAGCAGATCGGTACATACCTGACTGCAAACCGGGAATTTTCAAACGCGCTGGCTGATGTCAAGTCAAACCTGCTGACGGCGTTTCAGCCTATCTATGATACCATTCTACCGGCCATGACCAAGCTGATGCAGCACATGGAGCGGTTTACGGCGATCCTCGCCAAGATTAGCGCCGCAGCATTCGGCACCACGGCCAAGAAAGCCCAGGAGAACGCAAAGGCCCTGAAAGAACAGGCGGACGCCACTGAAGAGGCTGGGAAGGAAGCCAAAAAGGCAGAAAAGTATCTTGCTTCTTTCGATACCATTGAAAAGCTCGGCAAGGAGGAAGAAGAGGAAAAACCAGCGGAGCCGGAGTTCGACACCGACTTTGAAGATGTGGAAATCCCATCCTGGTTAAAGGACTTTTGGCAGCCCTTTAAAGACAGCTGGGAGGAGTTGGGCGCATCCACCATCCAGGCTGTCAAGGACGCGCTTGGGGCGGTCTGGGACATGCTGAAAGCCATTGCGCAGACCTTCCTTGATATTTGGAAGAGCGGGGCGGGCCTTGAATTTCTCAATCTTTTGCAGCAGGCGTTCCAAACCATTTTAGGCATCATCGGCGATATCGCCAGGGCGTTTACAGAGGCGTGGAACAGCGGGGCCGGGGAAGCGGTCATCAATGCGCTGTTCTTCATGCTAAACTCCATCCTGCGGCTGATCATCAGTATCGGAGAGGCATTCCGCACAGCGTGGAACGACGGAAGCGGCGTGCAGATCATGACCACGCTGCTGAACATTCTCGCCAACATTATGAACATCGTGGGCGAGTTGGCAACCAGACTTCGGGAAGCATGGGAGGCCAATGGAAACGGCGTGGCGATCTGGAGCGCCATTCTCGCCAGTGTGCAAGCTGTCCTAAATGTTATTAGGGACCTGACGGCGGCAACGCTTATCTGGGCGCAAAACCTGAACCTGGAGCCTCTGATGGCCAGTATTCGGAATGTCCTGGATTCCGTCCCCGGTTTGATTTCTGCTATCGGCAGCGTCGTCTTGGATTTGTGGAACAACACCGTGCTTCCATTTTTGAGCTGGCTGCTTGAAAGCGGCCTTCCCGGAGTGCTGGACAAGGTCGCGGCGATTTTTGATTATATCGCGGAGAATCCGGAGACGATCATCAAACTCACCGAGACGGTGGCAACATTTATTGCGGCGTGGAAGCTGGGCGGTATCATAGCGTCTATCGTACAAGCTGCGGCTGGCTTGATGACGTTAACCACAGCGTTTACTGGCTCTGCTACAGCGTCTGGATTACTGCTTGGGAAGATTTCCCTCATTACTGGAGCAATTGCCCTCATACTCATTGAAATCGGGAAACTTGCCGCCACAGACCCGGAATTTGCAGCTGTTCTGGGCGACGCTTTTGAAAGCCTCAAGAACTTGCTTAGCTCTGTAATTAACCTATTCAGTGAATTGTGGCCCATCATTCAGCCGATTGCGGAGTTTATTGGATCTTTCTTTGCTGGGGCTGTTCAAGCTCTTGCGGCTGCGCTTGAAATTGTTTGCGATATTTTGGCCTTCTTTATTGACCTGCTTTCCGCTGCTGTTGAAGGTGTCAAGACTTTAAACAACTGGCTCAACGGCACAGGCGCAAACAATGCGGTGTATCAATCCTCTGTACAGGGACGGAGTGTGCAAGCGGTTGATGTTTCTTCGTACAATCTGCCCCATCTGGCAAATGGTGCTGTGATTTCTCCCAACAATGAGTTTCTGGCGGTGCTGGGAGACCAGAGAAGCGGAACGAATGTCGAGGCCCCGCTGGATATGATCAAGCAGGCAGTCAGAGATGTTTATGGGGAAATTGGTGCAGGCGCTGGCGGCACAAATGTCAACGTGGAGTTTAACGGCAGTCTCGCGGCACTTGGCCGAATGCTTCTTCCTGTGATCAGGACCGAGGAACAGCGGAGAGGCCCGATGATTGGAGGCGACTTGGTATAAAAGACTTTGCTGATTTTGCAAGGCAAATAAAGGAATGGCACGCAACAGCTATCAACAACGACATTCAAAAGGCAATTGACAAGCTTGGAGCAAACCAGCATTTAAAGTTGGAAGATATTATTTCCATAGCATCGTTCATGACTACACTAGAGCTTTTGGGGCTATATCACAAATGGTTGAACGATGAAGAACTCCCACAAGAGGATTAAAATAGAAACCACCTCCGCCGCGCTGAAGGTGGTCCCCGCTGGATGATGGATTCTGTTTGATTCATCATATCACGAAAGGGGAGAAGTTTCAATGACAACGAATGAGATCGCGGCGGGGGTACAGGCCGGACAGGCTGATTATTTGCAGCTATGGGAAGCTGTGCGGGGATTTGTCTATGACCGGGCCTATCGGTGGGCAAGATACGACGTGACCATTGATGACTTACAGCAATGCGCCTTTCTGGCCCTTGTCGAGGCCGTGGGAAGCTGGGACCGTGACCGGGGCACATTCCTTACCCTGTACGGTCTAAAGCTGCAAGCAGCCTTTACAGAGGCCGCAGGACTGCGAACAGAGCGGGATAAGCGGGACCCGCTGCGGACGGCTGTTTCCCTGGATGCTCCTTTGACCGATGATGAAGGAGATTCTCTAACTCTGTCAGATGTCATTCCAGACCCGGTGGCGGTGGCTGCTATCAACAATGTGGCTGAAATGGATTTCCAGCAGCGCAGACACAGCGCCTTAGAAAAGGCCCTTGCAAGGCTTCCAGAGGCACAGCGGGCGGCGGTGGTGGGAAAGTGCTGCTATGGCCGCAGAGTGGATACACGGGCCTACAACGCCGGATTACGGGCGCTCCGGCATCCGTCCATCTCGCGGGAGTTGAGGCAATATGCGTAAAAGAGAGGCCGGGGATTACTCCCCGGCATCTTCTTTATACTGCTCCATCTGGTTATCAATAGCCCGGTTGATGAAGCCGTTGACGCTTTCGCCCTGGGATTCGGCGTTGCTCTCTAACATATGTTGTGCCTTTTTCTGCTCCGCTCTGCGCTTCCGTTATTTGGCGCACGGAGGGCCTATTTTTGCAACCATTCCTGACGGATTAAGCGGATTGCGTCCTCATATGTATCGGAATACTCTGGGCGCTTGGCTTGTGTCTCTTTGAGCCGCTTAATGGCTCGCTTGTAAGCTCCCTTAGTCGCTGGAATAGGTGGGCACTTGTCCCCCGCCTGAGTCGCCATAGCGATTGCCACAAGGCAAAGCAATTCAATTTCGCCAGCCCGCTTGACTAACTCAAAAAACCTTTGTTCACTCAGATTCATATTTATATCCCTTTTCCGCAAGCGTTGCTTTCATCAATTCACCGAATATTTGCAAGGTGGGCTTGTCCATATCGTCAAGGTCGGCAGCAAAAGCATCAACGCCTTTGCTCTTGAAATCGTGCAGGGCATTACAGATTTGAGTTGATTGTTCTGCATTCATTCTTTTGAAAATACTATCAATCATGATTTACTCCCTCTTGTTTTTTTCGTTAGCATTGGTTATAATAGGAACAGAAACAGGCGTTCTTTCTGTTTTGCCGCTTTCGGTGTTGGTCGCGCCGGAGGCGGCTCTTTCTATACATTCTTCTCTGGATAATTCAGGATGATTCCTGTGTAACTTCCATGCCTGGAGCAGCCAGGATCGTTCTTCATGTGTAAGGTTTAAAATTTCTAATTCCACGGTTACACCCTCCCCATCATGCGGTTTCCGTCCCTCTCTGCGCACTCCGGGCAATAGATGGATGTTCCGTATAGGTCAACGTCTCCGCCACTCAAAAGCTCCGCAATGTCTACTGGGAACTCTTTTCCGCAGATCGGGCAGCGGGTGAATACATTCTCATAGTCGAGATTGATTTTCTCTCCACGGCCTTTTACATAAAACATCGTTCATTCTCCTTTCAGCCACGGAGCAGGAGAAATTTCAATGGGCGTTGCTCCGCCGTCGATCATCATTTGCATAGCTTCTTCCTTTGTCTGGCCTGTAATATGGGCAATCTCCTCCAGGGAGAAATATTCCTGCTTACCGTACAAATCACACAGGGCCAGACGCGCCCAAATCAGCTTTGCTTTATCATCCAAGTCTTTGCTGGTATCCATAGCGCCCCGGACTGCGGATTCAGTTATCCCATATCGGGCGGCAAGGGCTTTTATTTCTTGGTCAAGGTTCATTCTTACACCCCCTCACGCCACTACCTGGAACCGTCTGGCCTGTGTGGTCTTTACGTACTGCTCATACATGGCCCCATGCTCAGCCTTGAAGCTTTTGCTATCAAAGCGACTGGTTGTGTAGTGCGTCCACTTGACCTTGATACCCTCCACGCTCATTTCCTCGCTGTCACCCATAGCCGCCTTGATCTCCTGTTCCAGACCCTCCATAAGATCTTGCAACTCCGTCAACATCTTCTTCATGTCCGCATACTCTTTTACCTTCGCCGTAATGTTTTCATTCATGGTGCTACCTCCTATTATTTGCAGTCCAGACGGATTGTAGAGAGCACACCCGGAACGTCACCGGTCCATCTGTCGCAGCCGTCTGTCCTGCTTGGTATGGTCTTATCGTACACTATATAGTTTACATTGTCTATTGACAAGTACACCAAATAGTTTACTTCATTTCTATCTATTCTGTACATTGATTAGTTTACATCTGCGTGTTACAATATTGCTATAAAAAGGAGGTGGTACTAAATGTCTGCATCTTCCGCCATCCGAAAGAGGCTTGAAGATATCGGAATGACACAAATGCAGCTTGCGGAGGCGTTGGGCACCAACCGTCAAAATTTGGGGAACAAGCTACGCCGTGACAATTTCTCTGCAAGGGAGCTTGAGGCGATCTGCAAAGTAATGGGTCTGAAATTGGCAATGGTAGACGGCAATCCGGGTGAATATGTCATTGAGTACGTGGAAGAATAGCCCACAAGGCCCGTCAGAGCGTTTCTGGCGGGCTTTCCATTTGGTAGTATAGTTTCCCCTCCAAACTGCCCAAATGCGATTCTAGGCCACTCTACGGGCAAAATAAAAAGCCCCAGGCAAAAGCCCAGGGCAAGAAAAAAGACGGCACCGAATACCGGCACCGCCTAATGTATTGTTATTGAGCTTTTTTAAGTTCGCTGATTTGTTGGGTGTGCAGTTCGATCATTTTTTCTGCATCGTCCAAACGGTCCTCCATGATTTCAAAGGCTTCACGAGGAATGGGATTCAGCTTTTCTTCCAAAGCGTTGAACTTTGGGTCAAAGTAAGATTCCATCATAACCATCATACGCTTTTCCGATTCACGTATTTTGGCATTGGTCATAACATCTACTTCGTTGATAATCTCTTTTTTCTGCAAAGCCAACAATTGAGCAATCGCCTGCAAATCCTTTTCATCCAACATCAAAATCACCTCATGTTCTATTATAGCGGTGCCGATATTCGGTTGTCAAGGTTCAAAGGGAACTCCGGCGGCGGTGGTCATTAGGGCTGTGGCCTCTCTGCTTCCCATTCCCTATACCGTTCCGCCCTTATCCGTGATCTCGGTGTTAGGCTTCAACGATTGCCGGTGTCTGAACTGTTTTCTTTTGTTCCCTTGCTGTGATTATAATATACATTATTTTTCAGTGTATGTCTATTGACGCAATAGCTAAAATATACATTGATTTTCTGTGTATATTATACATTGATTTTCTGTGTATATTGACGTATAATAGCCATAGTGGAAAAGGGAGCTTGCATGAAAAAGCCCCCTCCACGGCGGAAGGGGGTACAACATGCCAGTAAAATATAAGATTGATGTGCTGGCCGCTTTGAAAGATGCAGGATATTCAACATACAAATTGCGAAAAGAAAAGCTACTAGGTGAAAGTGTGTTACAGCAAATTCGCGAAAATGTTCCTGTATCATGGGCCAATTTAGGCCGTATTTGTGAACTTTTGAACTGTCAACCTGGGGACATTCTCGAATACGATCAAGATGCCGGGGAGTAACATCCCCGGCTTTTCAGGTGGTTTAATCAACATAAATATTGCTTTTAATCCAAAATTAAAAAATAATTGACAATTTGCTGTTGGCTAACTACCATATAAATCATAGCAATTTATCTATTGGGGATGAATAAGATGAAAAAGATTTGGATAGGAGAGGTCCTTCGTGATTGCGAATCCAAAGCGAGTGAGCGTCCGAAACTGACTATTCCGCAGCAAGTTGCCTATATGCGAGACGTAAAAGGGATTAAATTTAATATTGTTGATGAAACCCACGCTGAAGAATTTCTCCGAGAAAATAATTATTACTTCAAGATCAAAGCATTTGAAAAGAACTATTCTAAATATACAAGCGGTGAAAACGCAGGTAAATATTATGAATTAGAATTTGCATATCTCCAAGAACTGTCAACCCTTGATATGTATCTCCGGGAGATTGTTCTATCCATGACACTTGACATAGAACATTATCTTAAAGTCCAATTATTAAAAAATATTTCTGACAATACAAATGAGGATGGTTATTCCATTGTAAGTGAGTTCCTTTCTATGCAACCGCAAGTGTCTCAAAGTATTCAAGATAAGGCCGAAAACTCATACTGCGAAGATCTCATTCGGAAGTATTCAGACAAATTTGCTATCTGGACTATTGTGGAAGTTCTTTCGTTTGGTGATTTATTAAATCTCTGTGGTGTTTATTATGGCAAATATCCTAACTCACAAATAAAGATTGGAAACTTTCGTATCGTTAAGTTTTTGAGAAATGCCGCAGCACATAACAATTGCTTGATAAATAATTTAGCAGACAATTCAAGCAACGGATTTACTCAAAACCGAGAGGCAAATGGTTTTGTTTCATCTATTGGTAGCATCTCTTCGAATGTTAGAAGAAAGAAAATGGGAAATCGTTTTGTTCATGACTTTGTTGTTATGTTGTGCTGCTTTAACAATATTGTGAGTAGCCCTGGCGTCAAAAAGTACCAACTGCTAAAACTAAAAGATCTAATAGACTCTCGGTTTACTTCACATAGGGATTATTTCTCCGGCAATATGCTGCTCTGCTCAAATTACGACTTCATCAAAAAAGTTGTTGACAAATTTGCTGAGAGCTGCGTATAATAAACCTGTAGCACAAAAGGATAGTAATGTATTCTTTTCAGGGACTGGTGCCTGCACCGGTCCCGTTTTTCTTTACTATGGCAAATTCATTTGCCTTTAGTTACGTGTGATGTAGATATTATTTTACTTTTCATAACCTAATAACATGGTATTATTTTTACTTGATTAAAGTTCAACAAAAATTCAACTCCGTTACAAAAAGTTGAATTATTTTACTAAACGATACAAAACGATAAAATCAAAAAAGCTAGTATTTCCAATACTTTGCGGCACATTATTAAACGATAAAAAACGCATTATTTTGAACTCATAACCCGGAGGTCGCAGGTTCAAGTCCTGTCTCCGCAACCAGCTCAGGAATTCCCAACACCGTTCTGTTTCCGGCTTGCGCCGAAAACTGTACTCTGTTGGGAATTCCTTCGCTTTTCGCCCCGCAAACGCTCCGCTGGTTTACGGGGCGAGAGGGACGGGGGATACGGCCTGTTGAAGGGGAAATCGGTTTTACCTCTTTATTTCATAACTCCCCAGAACCGCAACGGTTCTGGGGAGTTTATCTGCCAAAACGCGGTCCCGCGAGATCTTCTTCTCTGCGGGACTGCGTTTTGTTTCGATTCCCGTTTACAGCCTTTTCAGCCGGACCCGCCAAGCGGCGAGCCTTCATCCGGGGCATTTTTCCGACATCACGCGGCGGATCTCATGTCAATAGAACTCCTTGATATAGTCCAGCACGTCCTGACGGGTCCCCTGGAAGGGGCCGGGAGTCTCCATTTTCAGCGAGACCAATGCGGTGCAGTACAGAAGCGCTTCCTTGATGTCCGCCCGCTGCCGCTCGGTGATGTAGCCGGCGAAGGTGGTGTCGCCCCGGCCGGTGCGGCCCGACAGGTTCCGGGCCTTGATGGGGCAGGTGTAGATCTCCTTGCCGTCGTAAGCCAGGACCTCGGTGTTGTGGGTTATCAGAACCTCCTTGGCGCCCCAGCTGTGCAGCAGCTTGGCGGCCTCCGCCCGGTCCGTCAGGCCGGTGAGGATCTCTGCCTCGGCGGCATCGGTCTTAAGATAGTCGATGTAGGGGAGGTACTCCTTCTTCTCCGCCCAGTCGTGGAAGGCCATGGTCTTGTCCGGCTCCACATGGCGCAGCAGACACTGGACGTCCACTGCCACCTTGCCGTGCTTGGCGGCTTCGGCGAATAGGGCACCGTCAAAATCGCCGTACACCAGACCGGCGAAATGATATATCTTGGTCTCGATGTCCGGCAGCTCCTCAAATTTGAAGGGGTCGCAGACGCCCATGGAAGTGCAGGCCCGCTTTTCCTTATCGGCGGTGAAATACTGGTTGCGGATGGAGCAGGTGGCCTGGGAGGGCTTCCAGTACACATCGGCGCCGGAGCCGGCGAAACGGTCCTCCACATTGGCGTCGGCGGGGTTCAGCTTGGTAAAAAGAGCGGTCCTGTTGCCGCTTTTGGCTGCCGCGAAGCCAGAGGCCACCACCGCGCCGCCGACCTCTTTGCGCTCGTTGCCCTGATAGTCGATGTTATGGTCCAAAGACACGGGACCGATCACCAATACGTCGTATGTTTTGCTCATAGCTGCCTCCTTGAATCTGTGTTTTTATCGGGATATTCGGGCCTTTGCCCGCTGGATGCGGTTTGGGGAACGCCCTTATAGGCGGCGGCAGGTCTGCCGTTCCACCAGAGCGGGCGCCAGCAGCTTCCGGGTGTACTCCCCCCGGTCCTCGCTGTTGATCAGTTCCATCAGCACCTGGACGCCGGAGCGGGCCACCGCCTCCGGCCGCCGGGAGATGGTAGTGAGGCGGATCTTGGGCAGGGCGGCGTAGTCGATATTATCGAAGCCGATGAGGGACACCTGTTCCGGGATGGAGACGCCCAGCTCATCCGCTGCCTGAAGAACGCCCAGGGCCAGCAGGTCCGAGGCGGCGAAAATGGCGGTTTGGCGGAAGGGGGCCAGAAACAGCTCCCGGGCCAGCTGGAGGCCGGCGACGATGCTGGAGCGCCCGGTGGGATTTTCTACGGTGGACACCTGCATCCCCAGCTCCCCGGCAGTGTCCACAAAGCCTTTGTGGCGCAGCAGGTGGGCGAAGCTGTCCCGCCGCAGGCCCAGATACACCACGTCCTGATGGCCCAGGCCGTGGAGGTATTGGGCGGCCAGACGGCTGCCGGCGTAATTGTCGATGCAGACGGAGCTGCACTCCCAAGCGGTATCCATGGACATGCAGTTGGCCAGCAGCACGATGGGCACCGCCGCCTGATACCGGCGCAGCAGCTCCCGGGTCCCGGGAACGGCGCCGGTCAGCAGGATGCCGTCGACCCGCTGGCTGATGAGAAAGTCGAACAGAGCGTTCAGGTCCCCGTCCTCTGAGCGGATGCCGCACAGCATGACCTGATAGCCGAACTGCCGGGCGCAGGTCTCAATGTGCAGGGCCAGGGCGGCATAAAACGGCTCGGCGATGTCCGGAAGGATCACGCCGATAACGTGGGTACGGCTGGAAATGAGGCTGCGGGCCAGCAGGTTGGTGCGGTAGCCCTCCTGCCGGCAGATGTCCAGGACCCGCTCCTTGGTCTCCGGATTGATCTCCGGCGCGTCGTTCAGGGCACGGGAGACCGTGGTGACAGAGACCCCCGCCAGCCGGGCGATATCCTTGATGGTCACGTGCTTCATGGGGACCTCCTTTCACCGGAGACTTTGGCCCGCCTGTTTGATTGGTAACGTTTGCAAATTTTTACTAAAAACAGACCAGACATAGGGGAAGCCCCCCGATCCCGCTGAAAACCAGGATGATGAGAGCCTGTGGTTCCATAAAAAGCGGAATATCGCAGGGGGAGAACGAAAAATGGTATCGTTTTCACTGGAACTATTATACCAAATGGAAGGACAGGAAGATATTATGCAAATGTAATAAAAAAATTTAACTCACATAGTGATTAATGTGAAAAATGCGGAAAGAGCCTTGACAATCATCCCTGCGAAATGCTAAGGTATTTACACGAAGTTGAAAACGTTTGCATAAATTTTCGCAAAGCGCACGCGTTTCCCGCTTTCGAAGAATCCAGGAAAGAGAGAGGGTGTCTTCCCGCGATGAAACCAAACGAGCAAAGCTACTCGAAGAGCCGGCGCCTGAAGAACCAGATAAAAGCGGTCATCACGAATCCGTACAACGTGATCGTGCTGATCGCCATCGTTCTGCT
>NZ_CANRKH010000006.1 GCF_947631165.1 uncultured Dysosmobacter sp.
TGGGGTGGGAGATGGGACTCGAACCCACGACACCCGGAACCACAATCCGGTGCTCTAACCAACTGAGCTACACCCACCACATATCAACATCGTGGAAAGTCCGCTGACGCTCGCTCCAAGAGAGAGCTGGTACGCCAGAAGGGACTCGAACCCCTGGCCTACTGCTTAGAAGGCAGTTGCTCTATCCAGCTGAGCTACTGGCGCGAATAAAATGGAGCAGGTGACGGGAATCGAACCCGCATCCCCAGCTTGGAAGGCTGGTGCCCTGACCATTGTGCTACACCTGCGCATGCCCTCCGGGGGAACTTGTCAGCTTTGATATGATAGCATGGAAAGGCAGCTATGTCAAGCATTTGACAGAAAGTTTTTCTTGTATTTTAAAAGATTTCTTTACTTGGTAAACTATTAGCTAAACTTATTCCGATGGAAATTGTTATAAGCTGCTGATCAGCTTTTGGGCGCAAGTGTTTGTCAAGATGGCTTTTGGAAGCCTGACACTGTACTTCGACGCCCTCACCACACTGATAAAGCCCATACTCTTTGATAAGGACTGCTTGACGGGAAATACAACTTAAAACAACTTGTCACCGCTTAAAGGAAGTTCACATTTTGCGGGCCTCTCAGCCTGCAAGATGTTCCGGCACTATGTTTGTACCGGTCATTCTTTCTGAAAAATAGAAAAGAAGATTATCCAGTGCCCAGACAGACCGCCAAAAATGCTTCAAAAAGCCGATCTCCGGTCGGACGCAGCCGCTCGGGGTGCCACTGAACGCCCCATATCGGAAGCGCACGGTGGCGAAGTGCCTCCACCGTGCCGTCGCCCGTCCATTGCAGCGCTTCCAGGCCGCTGCCCAATCGGTCCACCGCCTGGTGGTGGGCGCTGTTCACCATGCATCGTTCACCGTAAAGGTCTCGCAGGAAGCTGGACGCCGTTCGAACCTCATGGCGCCGGTCCTTACCATCTACCGCATTGTGTCCCGGCAGATCCTGGAGCAGGGTGCCTCCGAAAAAGACGTTGAGGACCTGATGCCCCCGGCAGATGCCCAGCACAGGCTTTTCGACTGCTGTGAATGCGTCCACCAGCTCCAGCTCCAGATGGTCCCGCTCTGGCTCCAGATCTCGGGAAGCGGTGTTTACTTGGCCGTAGCGCCACGGCTCCATGTCTCCGCCGCCAGGCAGCAGCAGGCCGCCGCAGGCCAGCGGATCACCGTCAAATCGGGCTTCACCCCCGGCGGCGGCTATGGCTCGCCGGTAATTTTCATGACGCCGCGGATCTCCGCAGATGTAGATGTCCGTCATCTGATCGCCTCCCGCATCATTTTATGCCGCCGGATACGGGTTTGCTCTTGCATCAGGGGAAAAAATGTGGCATAATGTTGTCTCGGAAAAATACACATGGAGATGTACCCAAGCGGTTGAAGGGTCCGCACTCGAAATGCGGTAGGCGCCTCAAAAGCGCGCGAGAGTTCGAATCTCTCCATCTCCGCCACGTCGGAGCAAGCGACATATCGCTTGCTCCGACTTTTTATAAAAGTCAGAGCGCGCTCATTCTGCTGCTCCTCCTCTCCAAACCGAACCCGCTGCGCTGGGCTTCGGTTTGGTTCTGGCAAGTCCTTTGGCTGGAAAAGTATTTTTATTGCCTTGATACATCATCCTGCAGTGCTTTGCGCTGCAGGATTTTCTTTTGCCCGTTGGAACAATGACCCCATTACCACAGCAGATTCTTCTTGAGCAGAATAGTCCAATAGTTGGGGCGAAGGGGCTGTCCACACTGGTCGACACAGATTGAATCAAGATAATCTTTACAGTATGACTTTTTGAAGAGCCTGTGGAACAACTCTTGTTTTTCCTCCAGCAGGAGCTTTTCAACCGCCGGGATAAGTGGCAGAGTCCGAAAACTGGATTTGGTTTTTAAGAAACCGGTGATTCAGTTGTGACACACATATTGACGGTATATTTTCTGCTTGGACTTAGTCAGAAACTGTTTTGATTGGCTCCTGGCGGTGGCTCCGTGGAAACCATTGAAATCCGCCAGGATTCCTGTATTTTTCCCCTGCCAAGCAAAAAATCTGTCTGCTAATCTGCACATCCTGATTGAATTAGGGATTCCTAAAAAGGCGGATATCATCTGGGAATAGAGCGAAGGAGCGTTCGAAAGCGGGAAAAGGACATTCGTGACATGTTGTAGAACAGCAAGAGCCACATAGTGGCCAGCTATCAAAGACAAGGAAAGAACTGAAAAAGTAGTATGCCCCGGTGGAATGGAACAGCACCTCCATTTGTTATTCCAGTATACCATACTGTCTAACGAAAGGGGGTGCTGTTCAGGCTGGCTGTACTTTTTATGGTTGTTGTACGGTACTGTCTTGACTGTATTCTGTCCACCCAAATGATCATTGAAAATTTCAGATTCAATGATCAGCAGAAAAACTCAACGGCTGATGACCTGAGTCAGAACATTAACAGAGGTGGCAACGCCGGCCTCTGTACTCATGGTGAGATCTTCCATTTCAAGGGAAACATCACCATCATAGCCCATCATATGGACAACGGAGAAGAATTCCTTCCACCAATTCAGGTCATGGCCGCAGCCCACAGCCACATAATTCCAAACACGCTCTGCGCTGTCAGTGACAGGCCGCGGCTCCAGGATGCCGTCCACATCGGAGAGCAGACGTTCAATGCGGGCATCCTTTCCATGAACGTGATAGATACAGCCCTTCAATGCCCGGGCAGCCGCAATGGGATCCGCGCCTAAAATCATCATATGAATGATACTATTTGATATTCCGTCACTGGGAACCCCTGTATACTGCTTGTGGTGTTCAGCATTCATAACCTTGATATCCAGAAGTGCAAGATCTACATGCGGGAAAACCAAATCGACAACATCTCTCGAAGCAAACCCGCACGATTCTACAGCTGTGTGGAAACCTTTTTCATGTGCGCCGCGCAGAAGTTCTGCAGTAAACGCTGGATGATACAGGCATTCACCACCGCTTACTGTAACTCCGCCGCCAGAGGACTCAAGAAACATGCGATCACGTTCGACCTGGTTGAGGACTTCTTGAACGCACATGACCTTACCAGAGATTTCGCGGGCCTTTCTTTTACAGACTGCAACACACGCTCCACAGGTTGTACAACGTGTACGGTTCGTTACCGATAGGACTTTGCCACTCTGCTCTTGCATACAGATCGCATTAGCATTGCAGGATGGAATGCAGTGACCGCAGCCGATGCATAAGCTGGAATATGTCATAAGCTGCGGAGAAGGGAAATTGGATTCTGGATTTGCACACCAAACACAGCGCAATGGGCATCCCTTTTCAAAAACAGTTGTCCGGATCCCCGGACCGTCATGGATAGAATAGCTTTGGATGTTGAAGATTGGAGCAGTTAGATCTGGGTTGTGTATCGCCCTCCCTATGTTGCAGTTTGCCTTTCGCAGTAATGCTGAATAATGATATTTTTTACAGTCTTAGCTTGCAAGCTGAGCCTTTGTTTTTTGCGCCAGTAAATTTTTAAAACAGCAGGGGGGCTACCGCACAGCCTACAGATTCCAACTTCAGGAGGAATCTTTTCCTGCGTCATGCGCTTGGGGACAACTGCGCAGCATATTCCGGTGTTGACAGCTTGCATGAGATCATTGGCAGAGGTTGCTTCGAATATGATTTTCGGAGAAAAACCAACCGCTTCACATGAGCGTTCAAAGATTCCGCGAATGATATCTTTTTCCGGATACCCAGCGAATATCTCATTAGAAAGCTCGGAAATTGACACAGTTTTGCGTCCATAGAAGCAACTATCTGCATGTACAGCCAGGACGAACTCGTCACGGTCAACTATGTCACTGTAGCATTCCACAATGGAAGGTTCCTGAGCTTGAATCAGGAAGTCAGCCTCCCCATTATAAAAACGGGAAAGGGCGGTTACATCAATAATCCGGCTGATTTGGAGAGAAATCTGACAGTCAGAGGCAGCAATTTTTTTTATAATGTCGGATGTAATTACATGAGGCGGAGAGACGATCTCTACTACGGGCTTACTTTGCGCTCTGCACGAACGGATGATTCTCTGAAGTTCCTGCTGTTCGGC
Source organism: uncultured Dysosmobacter sp. (assembly GCF_947631165.1). Lineage (GTDB taxonomy): Bacteria > Bacillota > Clostridia > Oscillospirales > Oscillospiraceae > Oscillibacter. The sequence goes on from NZ_CANRKH010000006.1 coordinate 4,099, forward strand.
AAGAACGCGTCTGACGCTGTCATAGACCGTTTTTCCTTCTTTTGTCAGAACGATGCTCCTGCCCTTGCGGGTGAACAAAGGAAAACCGCACTCATCCTCAATGCGCCGTATGGTTGCTGTCAGGGTTGGCTGGGAGATAAACAGTTCTTTTGCAGCGTTGGAGATATGCCCTGGCTCTGCAACTTTGCAAAAATACTGCATCTGTGTTTCGTTCATGCCTTTGACCGCCTTTATATTTTCTATACGAATACTATATCAGTTGTTTTCGGGAAAATAAAGAACCAGCTCTGACTATTCATGTATGGCATGCTGGAAAAACCAACATGCCATACATGAAGACATTATACAACGGCAGCGCTAGCCATGAACAGGTTGCACAGAAGAGGAATCAGAATCGTTAGAATGATGACGCTTGCAGCAGATACGATTAGGCCCTGTTTGACATAATCCTGTGCCTCAAAATGACCATAGGAATGCCCCATCGCAGGCAACGCATCAATTGGCAGAATTGGCGCCCAGTCACACCAGAATGTGCCAATCATGAGTCCGATGGCGGGATTGATATCAAGTGAGACACACAGGGAAGTAAACGGAATGATCACAAGCGTAAGAACAGGCAGGCCATTCGGAATCAGGGCATGAAGGACGGCGGCGATAATGGACATAAAGATGATTGCAACAATGGGCGAGAAACCGCCGACCGAATCCAACATAAGTCCGACCAGCCAATCAGATGCGCCGGTAGACTGAACGAAAGAGACAATACCGAGAATTGCACCACACATCAGGACACAGTCCCATCCGATGGTGTCATTGAACTCTTTCCAGGAGAAAACTTCAATACCAGGCATCATGAACAGCGCGGTGCCGATGAGAGCAACGGCTGCCGTGTTGCACCAGGAAATCCAAGAACCCGCAAACCAGCCGGCTAGCATCAGAGCGAGAATACAAAGAGTCTTGGTCTCACGGGCATCGAGATTTCCAAGATCATGGCTGTTAATATTTGCAAGGTTACCGGTGATGGGGGGGGAAAAGAAGCATTAGGACGCCCCAGGTCAAAATGACGGTGACAAACATCACTGGGTAACCTACGGCGGTCCATTGCGCAAAGTTGACACTTTTCCCGGTAGCGCTTTCCATCATACTGATAGCGGACATATTAGAGGCAACGCCGATGGGGGTACCAAAACCGCCCACACCAGCACCGGCAGCAATCATAATCATCAGATCACGTGCCGGGTTAGATTTATCACCCTTCTTGACACCCTGCGCTTCAATGACCTTCAGCACGACACCAACGAAGATGCCCATAAGGGCGTGGCTGTGTAAGAAGTATTTTTCTTTCCTTGGCCCTTGGCACCAGAAAAGCGACAGGCCAAAACCTGTCGCTTTTCTGGCCTTTGGCACAGAGGAGCGTATCTCATGGCCTGCCGGCTTAAAACATTGGATCTCCGCCGTTATTTAAAAGTGCGCCTCAAACAACGGAGGACTGAGGCGGAGATGGCGGCTGTTTATCCCTGTTTCTCTGCGAAGGGCGATCCATGCTCCGGCAGCTCCCGCAGGGAGGCAAAGGTGAAGCCCATTTCTTCCCAGCGGGTCAGCAGATCATCCAGAATCTCCGCATTGGTGCGGGAGGTGGAGTGCAGCAGCACAATGGCCCCGTTGTGGATGCGGGGCAGCAGCTTGGCATAGGCCTGTTCCGCTGTGGGCTGGTCGTCCACATACCAGTCTACATAGGCCAGGCTCCAGAATACCGTCCGATAGCCCAGCGCCTGAGCCTGCCGCAGATTCTCCTGGCTGTACTTTCCCTGAGGCGGGCGATAGAACATGGGCAGCGCCTGACCGGTGGTCTCTTGATACAGGTTTGAGAGGCTGTCCAGTTCCTTCTGAAAGGCTGCCTGATCGGATATGGCAGACATATCCGGGTGGTGATAGGTGTGATTGCCCACGATATGGCCCTCTGCCGCCATGCGGCGGATAACGTCCGGAGCGGTCTCGATCATGTTGCCCACCACAAAGAAGGCCGCCGGAGCGTTGTGCTTTTTCAGGGCGTCCAGGATCGTTTCCGTGTAGCCGTTCTCATAGCCGCAGTCAAAGGTGAGGTAGATGACCTTTTTTTCGGTATCGCCCAGATAATAGGCATCATACTGTGCCAGCTCCTCCACGGTGGCGTTGCCCACAGGGGAAGCGCCCTCGGTGGGGAAAGACAGCCCCCAGTTCCCGGCGGAGGCCGGAACAGCGGCGAGAGCGGCGGCGGGCTGGGAGCGTTGGCCCTGGAGCCAGAGCATCCCGGCCAGGAACAGGCAGGGAGCGGCCAGCAGCAAAAGCGCGCGGGATCGGTGAGACATGGATAGGACCTCCTGTCAGCAGTGATGGCCCTAGTTTTGCCCACCGGCGGCAAAATCATGCGGGCGTTGAAAAAAATGGGAAAGGCTGGTATAATCAAACAGAAAACGATGTTTCACGTCGGAAGGAGGGAGCTTATGATCGTTGCGGTCTGTATCGGCGAGGACGGCGGGATGCTGTTCAACCGCCGCCGGGTCAGCCGGGACCGTGCCCAGCGGGCGGACCTGCTGGCTCTCTGCGGCGGAAAGGCGCTGCGAATGAACGATTATTCTGCGGCCCTGTTCCGGGATGCGGCTGACCAGATCATCGTGGACAAGGCTTTTTTGGAAACGGCGGGACCGGGGGATGTTTGTTTTGTAGAGGACCGGCCGCTGTCGCCATGGATGGCGGAGATCGAGGCGGTGGTGCTGTACCGCTGGAACCGGGCCTATCCGGCGGACGTCCGGTTGGATCTGGATCTGTCCGCCTTTGAGCGGGTCCGGCAGACGGAATTTCCCGGCAGCTCCCACGAGCGCGTGACCCGGGAGATCTATCGCGGAAAAGAGAGGTGACCATGAAGAGGCGAAGAAGGAAAAAGAAGAAGCATGTGTTCCGGACGCTGCTCCTGCTGGCGGCCGGCGCGGTGATGGCCCTGGCAGGATGGTATCTGACTCCCACGACGGCGCTGGAAGATATCCCTGTCTATCAGGGGACGGCCTATGTGGAGTTGGACCGCAACCAGCCCGATTTTTCGGCGGAGGAAAAAATCGCCGGGGCCTTTGAGGATTACGCGCCCCTGGACTATCTGGGGCGCTGCGGCGCGGCTTACGCCAATGTGTGCCAGGAGCTGATGCCGACATCCCCCCGGGAGGATATCAGCGCCGTGAAGCCCAGCGGCTGGAAACAGCATTTTTACGATTTTGTGGACGGCGGGGCGCTGTGGAACCGCTGTCATCTCATCGGCTTTCAGCTGACGGGGGAGAATGCCAATGAGCGCAACCTTATCACCGGGACCCGTTACATGAACACGGAGGGGATGCTGCCTTTTGAGAATATGGTGGCGGACTACGTGCGGGAGACCGGCAACCATGTGCTTTACCGGGTCACGCCCCTTTTTGCTGGCATGGAGCTGGTGGCCCGAGGCGTGCAGATGGAGGCTTGGTCGGTGGAGGACGGCGGCGACGGTATATGCTTCAACGTATTCGTATTCAATGTGCAGCCGGGGATCGAGATCGACTACGCCACCGGTGAAAACTGGCTGGCAGAGGAGGGCGCGGCATGATGGAAGCGATTTGGCGGCAATTTGACCGCGTCGTGATCTTTGACACGGAGACCACCGGCATCGAATTCAGCAGAGACCGGATCATCGAATTGGGAGCTGTGGCCCTGGAGAACGGCAGGGAGACGAACAGCCTTGACGTGCTGGTCCGCCTGCCGGAGGGAAAGGTATTGCCGCCCTTCATCACTGAGTTGACCGGGATCACCGATGCGCAGCTTTTGGCGGAGGGTGTGCCGGAGGCGGAGGCGGCGGAAGATTTCTGCCGCCTGCTGAATGGTTCAGAGCGCCCGCTTCTGGCGGCATATAACGCCCAGTTCGATTTGAATTTTCTTTACTGGTTCCTGCGGCCCCACGGGCGGGCCGGGGCGCTGCAAAAGCCGCATTTTCTGGACGCGCTGACAGTTTACCGGGATCGGAGGGACTATCCCCACAAGCTGTGTAATGCTATCGACGCATATGGCCTGACTGGCGCGGCGGTGAACAGCCACCGGGCGGTAGACGATGCCCGGGCCACGGTGCTGCTGCTGGAGGCCATGGCGGCGGAGCGGGATGACCTGGACCGGTACATCGACCTGTTCGGGACCCATCCCAAATACGGCCTGTCAGGGCGGCGGATCGCCTCCGTTACCTACCGCCCCCAGCCCTACCAGCGGACTGTACCGTTGTATGAGTTGACATAATACATACATGCCTCCACGGCGAGAAGGGCAGCTCCTGGGATGGAGACTGCCCGAGGCGGCGCTGGGGCGCACTGTTTTCGTGTGGCCATGGAACAGATATTTCCTGCCGGAGCGGGCAGTCCTTACAAGGACTGCCCGCTTTTTGCGCTATCGGAATCTTGCGAAACTGTAAGATCATCGAAAGATTTTTGAAAGATTCATCTGTTAGGATGGTATTTACAGCGGAAAGCACCTTGGATCTTTGATCGCCGCCTGAAATTTTTCTTGACCTTCCATCAAGTGGAAGGTGTAGTCTTGCGGCAGCGGTGAAAAAAATTACAACTTTCATCTTGACAAATTGTATATATGTGCTATTGTATTAGGAGCTTAGTATAATAGAACGCAAAAGAGTTTACGGCTTGAAGAAATCCCGCTGTTCATTTCGTAATAGGCTTATCAAGGAAAGACAAGGAGAGATGCGTTATGCAGGAGACGATCATTCACGAGGAACTGGCCCCGGCGCAGCCGCCCAAGAAGAGAAAGCTGCCCCACCTGGGAAAAAAGGGCCGGATCATCACCGGCGTTCTGATTTTGGCGGTGCTGGCCGCCGCCGTGCTGCCCCGGCTGGGAGGAAACGCCGTGGCGGCGGTACCTTATCAGGCGGTCCCGGTGGCCCGGCAGGACCTGAGCGTCACCGTCAGCGGCTCCGCGACACTGGAGCCGGCGGACTCCTATCAGGTTCGGACGCTGATCTCCGGCGGCATTCAGGAAGCGCCCTTTGAGGAGGACGACACCGTGGAACAGGGAGCGCTGCTGTACGTCCTGGACAGCAGCGCAGCCCAGGACTCCGTGGAGCGGGCGGGTATTTCTGCCCAACAGGCGCAGCTGAGCTATCAGCAGGCGCGGGAGGCGTTGCACCCCACGGCGCCCATCAGCGGCACCATCAGCGACGTGCTGGTCCACAACGGCGACGATGTGACCGCCGGGACGGCCATGGCCAAGATCGTGGCCGGCACGGAGCTGACCATTGACTTCCTGTTTCCCTATGTGGATGCGGGACAGTTTTACGTGGGGCAGCCCGCCTCTGTGTTCATCGGCAATTTTGAAGGCGCTGTGCAGGGCAGCGTGTCCGCTGTGTCCGACGGGGACAGCGTCACCAGCAACGGCCTGACTGTCAGCAGCGTCCGGGTCAAGCTGAACAACCCCGGCATCGTGTCTGAGACTTACACGGCTTCCGCCGTCATCGGCAGCTATTGCAGCTATGGCCAGGCGTCCATCAACATCCCCGGCTCCGCTACGGTGTATGCCGCCGGAAGCGGCACGGTCAGCAATTTTGACAAGCTGGTGGGCAGCACCGTGAAAAAAGGGGAGATCCTCTGTACCGTGGACTCCGAGGCCATCCGGAACCAGCTGGAGAGCGCCCGTCTGAGTGTGGAGAGCGCCCAGCTGTCCGCTTCCTCCGCGTCAGGGGACCTGGAGGACTATCGCATTACCTCCCCGATCTCCGGCACCGTTATTGAAAAGAATTTCAAGGCCGGGGACAAGGTGGACGGCGCCAGTTCCGGCGCGCTGGCTACAATTTTTGATCTGAGCTGCCTGAAGATGGAAATGAGTGTGGATGAGCTGAACATCGGCAAGGTCAAGGCGGGACAGACGGTGACCGTCACCGCCAGCGCCCTGCCGGGGCAGATCTTCACCGGCACCGTGGAGCGGGTCAGCGTCAACGGCACCACCACCAACGGCTTCACCACCTATCCGGTGACCATCGTGCTGCGGGAATACGGGGACTTGAAGCCCGGCATGAACGTTTCCGCCGAGATCCAGGGGGAGACGGCGGCGGGTGCTCTGTGTGTGCCGGTATCCGCTGTCAGTCGAGGCAACACGGTGCAGGTGGCCCTGCCCGGCGCTCTGGGTGAGGACGGCGTCACCGTGGTGGACCCCACGCAGGTGGAGGAGCGGCCGGTGATGCTGGGCATCAACGACAGCGCGTACATCGAGGTCACCTCCGGCCTGGAGGAGGGCGAGACCGTGCTGCTGCCTATACAGACCGGGAATATGGAGGGCTGAGCCTGGTGGAGCATTTGATCGAACTGCGGGATATCTATAAGATCTATCCCATGGGGACGGAGGCGGTCCACGCCCTGGACGGCGTCAGCCTGACCATCGACCGGGGGGAGTTTGTGGCCATTGTGGGCCAGTCCGGCTCCGGCAAGTCCACCGCCATGAACATCATTGGCTGCCTGGACGTTCCTACCTCCGGCAGCTACCGCCTGGGGGGCGTGGATGTGTCCACCATGGATGATGACCGGCAGGCGGAGATCCGCAACAAAATGCTTGGCTTCATCTTCCAGCAGTACAATCTGATCCCCAAGCTGACAGTGCTGGAAAATGTGGAGCTGCCCCTGCTGTACGGCGGCGTTGCTCCAGAGGAACGGCGGGAGCGGGCCGTCCGCTCCCTGGAGCGGGTGGGCCTTGCTGACAAGCAGAAAAATCTGCCCAGCCAGCTCTCCGGCGGCCAGCAGCAGCGGGTATCTATTGCCCGGGCGCTGGCGGGGGAGCCGTCGGTGATCCTGGCCGACGAACCTACCGGCGCCCTGGATTCCCGGACGGGCCGGGAGGTGCTGAGCTTTTTGCAGAAGCTGAACGCCGAGGGGGACACGGTGGTTTTGATAACCCATGACAACTCCATCGCCGTGCGGGCAAAGCGCATCGTCCGGCTCCAGGACGGCCGGGTCATCTACGACGGCGACGCGAAAGATCCCCAGGCGGTGGTCCGGCCTGCGGAGAGCGGAGAGGAGGCGGCTTCCCTATGAATTTCACCCAATCCTTCAAGCTGGCCATCAACTCCCTGCGGACCAGCAAGATGCGGGCATTTTTGACCATGCTGGGCATCATCATCGGCGTGGGGGCTGTCATCGTCATCATCTCTCTGGGCAACGGCCTTACCGGCATGGTGGAGCAGCAGGTGGAGAAGGTGGGGGTCACCCAGATCTATGCCTACACCTGGGGGCGAGGCGACGGCACCACCAGCAACATCACGCCCGACGAGATGTATGCCTTTGTGGACGCGCATCCTGACCTGTTCAACGGCATCAGTCCCTGGGTCAGCGGCGGCAGCGGTATCCGCAGCGGCAGCGAGGAGTATAAAAAGACCAGTATTTTCGGCGTCAGCGAGGCCATGTACGATCCACACACCGGCAACACCCTGGACGGCGACCGGCTGGTCAAGGGCCGCTACCTCCAATATGTGGATATCGTGACCCGGAACAATGTGTGCGTGGTGGGGGCCTATGTGGAGCAAGTGATCCTGGGGGGTGACGCGGTAGGCAAGACCATCTCCATCGGCGGCGTGCCTTATACCGTGGTGGGCGTGCTGGACCAGGCGCTGGAGGAGCTGCGGGAGGGGGCCAACGACGACCAGGTGTTCATCCCTTATCCCAACGCCATGCGCCTCTCCGGCACCAGCTACGTTTCCCTGTACCAGCTCACCGCCACATCTCGAGATACGGTGACGGAGGCACAGGCGATGCTGCTGAGATTTCTCCAGGACTTCTATCAGGACGAGACCGGTGAGTACAATTACCAATACTATCACACGGAGTCCATGCTGGACCAGGTGAACATGATCAACGCCATGATGGGTGTCGCTATGGCGGTGCTGGTAGCCATCGCCGCCATCAGCCTGCTGGTAGGCGGCATCGGCATCATGAACATCATGCTGGTCTCCGTTACGGAGCGGACCCGGGAGATCGGCATCCGCAAATCTCTGGGGGCCAAGCGGCGGGACATCCGGCGGCAGTTCATCATTGAGGCGGGCACTACCTCCGCCATCGGCGGATTGCTGGGCATCGCCTTCGGCTGTTTGCTTGCCGTGGGCATCGGGACCCTATTCGGCGGGATGTTGGTGAGCAGCCTGGGGGCCAGCGGCATCACCTTCAACGCCACACCGACCCTGGGCGCTATTCTGGTGAGCTTCGGCGTGTCCGTGGGCATCGGCATCCTGTTCGGGTATCTCCCCGCCAACAAGGCGGCCAAGCTGAATCCCATCGACGCTCTGCGATACGATTGACGGATATTCCGAAAAAAATCCCGGCAAATTTTTGCCGGGATTTTTTCGGCGTATGCAAACTTTTTTCAAGTTCGTACCGTCTAATAGACAGAATGCATTCAGCCCTTTGTTCACTGAGGGTAGGAAAGGACCATACAGATGCCGCAGATCAGGGAAGAGCGATTGACTTCATTTCTCATAGAAGAACAGGCGAGGGCATACCGCCTGGCATACAGCTATCTGAACGACCGGGAGGAAGCGCTGGACGCGGTGCAGACCGCCGTCTGCCGCGCCCTGGAGAAGCGGGACGGCCTGCGGGAGCCGGATGCCGTCCGTACTTGGTTTTTCCGTATCCTGGTCAATGTGTGCACAGACCAGCTGCGCCAGCGGAAGCGGGTGACTTTCGTACCGCCCGAGATCCTGGACCAGGGGACTTACGAGGACCCGCTGCCATTTGACGGGACCCTGGCGGAGCGGGTGGACGCCCTGCCGGCGGAGGTGGCTTCCATCATCCGGCTGCGCTTTTACGAGGAGCTGTCCCTGAAGGAGATCAGCCAGATCCAGGGCCTTCCCCTGAGCACGGTAAAGACCCGCCTGTATGGGGGCTTGAAAAAATTACGGGTATCGCTGGAAGGAGCGGAATGTTTATGAACGAGTTTGAACAGGCAAAGAGAGAGTATCTGGATATGGAGGTGCCAGCCGAGCTGAGTAGCCGGGTGGAGGCAGGCGTCCGCCAGGGAAAAGCCAATTATCACCGGAACAGACTGCGCCGGACCCTGCGGCGGAGCGCCGGTACAGTGGCTGCCTGTTTCGTGGTGATGGCGGGCGTTTTGAACCTGTCGCCCACCGTGGCGGCGGCCGCCGCCGAAGTACCGGTGCTGGGCGGATTGTTCCGGGTCATGACCCTTATCAGCTACAACGCCTCTGACGGCGGCATCAACTATGCCGTCTCCGTTCCCCGGTTGGAGACAGCGGGCGGCAGCGGCTTGGCCCAGCAGGTGAACGCGGTGATCCAGGAAAAGGTGGACATCCATCTGAAAAAGGCCCAGCAGGACTGGAAAGACTATCAGGACGCGTTTTTTGCCACCGGCGGCACGCAGGAGGAGTGGGGCGACCGGGATATGGATGTTTTTGTGAACTATGAGATCAAGAGCCAGACCGGCGACCGGGTCTCCTTTACGGTGACGCTGGCCGAGGGCTGGGTGACAGCCACGGAGGAGATTTATTGCTACAACCTGGACTTGGCGGTGGACCGGGACATCATCTTAGCGGATCTGCTGGGCGAGGACTGGAAAGCCGTTTGCGACGGGGCAGTCAGGGCATATATCCAGGCCAACACCGACGCGGATGGCTTCAGCTACTTCTTTAGCCCCGAAGAGGGAGGCTTCACCGGCGTGGATGAGGCCACGGCCTTCTATATCAGCGAGGCCGGCACGCCTGTGCTGGTGTTCCCCGAATATACCATCGCCGCCGGCGCGGCAGGCATCGTCGAGATCCCTGTTCAGTAAAAGAATCCGGGCCGGAAATCTTCGTTTCCGGCCCGGATTTTTATGGATGTAACGGAAATGCGGCAGGGGGAAATCAAAAATTTCGCCCTGCTGCCATAAATGTCAAAAAAGTTAGCAAGGCGCACCTTGAAATTGCGGCGCTTTTCTGACATGTAAACAAAAGAGGACGGGGAGCAACTGCTTGTTGCCCCCTGTCCGTTTTCAAATAGGAGATGTGGTTTCCCTTGGAGATCAGATCAGGCCCTGGGCCAGCATGACGTCGGCCACCTTCTTGAAGCCCGCGATATTGGCGCCCACCACCAGGTCGCCGGGCGCGCCGCACTCCACGGAGGCGTCGTAGGCGTTGTGGAAGATGTTCACCATGATACCCTTCAGCCGTGCGTCCACTTCCTCAAAGGTCCAGGAGTAGCGCATGGAGTTCTGGCTCATTTCCAGGCCGCTGGTGGCCACGCCGCCGGCATTGGCCGCCTTGGCAGGGGCGAACAGCAGCCCGGCCTCCTGGAACTCCCGGATGGCCTCGGGACGGCAGGGCATGTTGGCACCCTCGGATACGGCGATGGCGCCGTTCTTCACAATGATCTTGGCGATGTCGCCGTCGATCTCATTCTGAGTCGCGCAGGGCAGGGCGATGTCGCAGGGAGTGTTCCAGATATTTCGGAAGCCCTCGGTGTAAACGCTGCCGGGCACCTCGGCGGCATACTCCTTGATGCGGCCCCGGCGGTTCAGCTTGATATCCTTCACCACATCCAGCTTGATGCCGTCAGGATCGTAAACATAGCCGTTGGAGTCGCTCATGGCCACCACCTTGCCGCCCAGCTCGGTGGCCTTCTGGCAGGCGAAGATAGCCACGTTGCCGGAGCCGGAGATCACGATGGTCTTGCCCTGGAAGCTGTCGTTCTTCATGCATTTCAGCATTTCTTCAGTAAGGTAGCACAGGCCGTAGCCGGTGGCCTCGGTGCGGACCAGGGAGCCGCCGAATTCCAGACCCTTGCCGGTGAGGACGCCGGCGTCATAGCTGCCGCGGATGCGGCGGTATTGGCCGAACAGATAGCCGATCTCCCGGCCGCCCACACCGATGTCGCCGGCGGGTACGTCCACGAACTGGCCGATGTGGCGGTTCAGCTCCGTCATGAAGCTCTGGCAGAAGCGCATGACCTCGGCGTCGCTCTTGCCCTTGGGGTCGAAGTCGCTGCCGCCCTTGGCACCGCCCATGGGCAGGCCGGTGAGACTGTTCTTCAAGATCTGCTCAAAGCCTAGGAACTTCAGAATGGACAGGTTGACGGTGGGATGGAACCGCAGGCCGCCCTTGTAAGGACCGATGGCAGAACTGAACTGGATGCGGTATCCCCGGTTGACGTGGACCTTGCCCTTGTCATCGACCCAGGGGACCCGGAAGCAGATCATGCGCTCCGGCTCCACAAAGGTTTCAATGATGCCCTTCTTTTCGTATTCGGGATGCTGATCCACAATGAGATCCAGGCTTTCCAGGACCTCCAGGACCGCCTGATGGAATTCCTTTTGGTCCGGGTCCCTGGTGACTACCTGGGTGTAAACACGCTGCAGGTATTCGCTCTTCAACATGGTATGATAGCCTCTTTTCTTTGCAAGTTTACAGTGCTAAATTTCTTGCTTTTAGAATATAGGAAAAAACACATTTCACACAAGATAGAAATTCCCTAAAATATAAAAGTCATGAACAAACGTTTTTCTGCAATTTTTACAAAAAAATCAGCACCTTTTCCGTATGCGGACAAAGGCGCTGATTTTTGTTTTTGAGAGAGATACTACCTTTTGGCGGGTTCCATGGCCTGGCGCAGGGTGTCGGTGACGGCTCCCTCGAAAATGCGGGTTCCGTGGCCGTGGAGGGTTTCCAGTCCGGCGGCGGCCAGAGTGCAGGGGGTATTGCCGCTCATAGACAGGTCCAGGTCGAGGATGAATTTGACCTCCGGGTCCTGGGCCCCGCCCTTGCTCTGGATCCGGCCCGGTCCGGCGTGGATCTTGGCCTGACAGCTGGAATCCAGCTTCAGCAGCAGATCACAGCCGCAGTTGAGACAGTCCTCCTCCCGTACGTCCGGCTCCTGGAGCGGGCCGGTGTAGGCAGGGGCGAACAGTTCCGCCCAGGAAGCACCTTCCAGCCCCAGGCGCTGACGGGAGAAAATATTTACATAACGCAGGCCGACCCGTTGGAAGTAGGCGGGCTTATACAGCTGGATGAAGGCAGCCAGCGGTTTGTCCAGCTGCCGGGCGAAGGCGCCCCAACCGGGGTAGCGGAGGGTCGACAGGGCGATGAAGTCCTTGGTCAGGTTCAGCTTCCAAGCGCCGTCGGCGGAGAGAAAGTGGTAGTTAGTGACAGGCGGCTGCCGCTCCACCTGGACGTTGGGCCCGCCCAGGCCGGAGAGCCTGGGGGCGGGCACATCCTGCCGTCGGGCGTACTGGGGAAACTCCTCCCGAATAGCCTCCTGAAAGTCGGCCGGCTCCACATTGTTGATGGTGAGGATGGTGGGAAAGCGGAGCTGGCAGATGACCTCATGGGCGGGCGCGTTTTGATAGTGGGCTCTGGGACGATCAGAAAACAGCATAGAAATGCTCCTTTGCAAGTTCATCTGCCCTTATTCTAGCCATCCGCCGGGAAAAAGTCAACAGAGAGACTGCCGGGAAAGAGTGGAGATTGGAGATCAAAGCGATCTCTGCCCCGCCTTATCTTCACTCTTCACGCTCTCACAGGTAGAATCTGTGGCACCCGATGGTCTGGGAATACGTCCGGTTGGCGTTGATCCATACCCCCTGAGACAGGGCGGGAGCGTAAAAATATAGTGCTTTTCCAATAACGTTCTCGCCGTCCAGCGCCCGCTGAGCGGCGTCCACCGATTGGGCTGTAGGCGTCCGGTACACAGTCCCGTTTTCCACCGGCTCAAACTGGACAGCGTGACGCTGATCGAAGATGACCTCCGGGATGGTATCGGGGAATTCGTCGCTGCGGACTCGGTTCAGCACCACATTGCCCACGGCAATCTGGCCCCGCAGAGGTTCGCCGCCGCTCTCAGCACTGATGATCCGGGCCATCCAGTACAGATCCGCCGCGTCATAGTCCGCTCCGGCAGAGGTCACCGCCGCGCCGCCCAAGTAGGGGTCCCACTCCGCCGCGCCGCCCAGGGCCTCTGCCACCAGCCGCAGGGGAACATAGGTCCGGCCCTCCGTCACCGTGATCCGGCCGGAGATGGTTTTGCCGTCCACTGTCACGGTGTTGGCGGCGGGGCTGGCTGTCAGGCGGGCGGAGCCGGAGGCGGCCACTGCCGCCTTGGCCTGGCTGTCCCAGTGGATCTCCCAGCCGCCCAGGGCGTTCAGCAGGTGCCGGAGCGGCACGTATGTAACGCCGTCCTCCAGGTAGGAGGTGCCGGACAGCAGCTTTCCGTCCACCTGAACAGGCACCGTTCTGGCTGCCTGTGCGTTGATGGAGAGGGCGGCGGCAGTCAGCAGGCCGCACAGCGCCGCTTTTCCGGTCCTCCGTCTCACGGACTGAAGGCCGCGGGACCGCAGCCTGTTTGCAGGTCGTTTCATGTTGATTCTTCCTTTCTGTGGTGATTACTCCTAAAAATCATACAGGAAACCAACGGGAGGAAGCAACCCTCAAAACCTGACAGAACAGGAGGAAATTCCCTTTCCCGCAAATATGTATTGACAATATCGTAAAACGATATTATAGTGTAGACATAGAATATCGTGTTTCGATATTGGAAGGTGGAGCATATGGCGAAGGAAGCTTTGAAGATCCTGACGGAGAGCATGTTTTACGTGCTGCTGAGCCTGCTGCGGCAGGAGCGCTGCGGCACGGAGATCGTGCAGTTCGTGGATGACATGACGGCGGGCCGGGTCCCCCTGGGGCCGGGGACGCTGTATACCATTCTGGCCAAGTTCCAGGAGGAGGGGCTGATCCGGGAGACGGCGGTGGAGGGCCGCAAGCGGACCTACGCCATTACGGATCGGGGCAGGGCGCTGTTCCGCCAGGAGCTGAGCCGGCTGAAGCTGTGCGTCGCCGACGGCGACAGGGAGGAGCAGATATGAAAAAGAAGTGGACGCCGCGGCCCTATGAGCTGTGGGACAGCGCGCTGGTGGAACGCTGGCTGGAGGACGAGGCCGCCAAGGGCTGGTGGATCACAGGCTGCAACAACTGGTGGTACGCTTCCTTCCGGCGGACGGAGCCGGCCGTCTGCCGGGTCCGTATCCGGCCTCAGGAGCCGGAGGCCCGGGAGGCCCGCCGGGAGCGGGGAGAGCTGTATCGGGAATTTGGCTGGGAGCTTGGCGCGGTGATCACCGACGGCGGCTGCGACTATGAGGTGTGGTACTGTTCGGACCCGGAGGCCCGGGAGCTGGACACCGACCCGGTGGCTATGGGCTGGGCATGGGAGAAGAGTCTGCGCCATGCGTGGATCGTGGGCTGGCTGATGCTGACGCTGATCCCAGCCATTTGGACGGGACTGTTTTTTGTTTTTCCCGACGGGCCATTGGAGATGATTTTGGATTTCAACCTCTTTCACATCCTGTTCAGCGTCGTGATCCTGCCGCTGTTCATAGTCTGGCAGGTATGGAGGCTGTGGAAGATCCAAAAGGCCCGCCGCAGGGTCCGGGCGGGGATCGCTCCGGCCTCCGGGGGAGACTGGCGGCGGCGGAAACGGGGCTGGACGGTCCTGTGGCTGCTGGTCATCCTGCTCTGGATATCCCTGATGGTCAACAACGCCGGTTTTCGGATGGACTGGGGAACGGGAGAGATGCCGCCCAGCATCCAGGCGAAGGAACTGGCCCCTGAGGAGACCTGGGAGCCGGAGCTGCCCTTTGTGGACAAGAGCAGCCCTCTGCGGCCCTGCCGCCGGATGTGGCGGATGCGGGGAAGCGGGGGAGAGCTGGTGGAGAACAGCTATGACCGGGTCCGCTTTGCCTGCTTCACGGAGCCGCTGTATGAAAAGCGGCTGGCGGCTTACCGGGAGGCCATGCCCGGCGCTGAGATGACGGTTCTGGACCGGGAGGGCTTCGACAGGGCCGTGCTGCTGCGGGACAGGGATGGAACCGCCCTGGCAGTGTGCCGGGGGCGGGCCGTGTACGTGCTGTGGACAGACCTGCCGGTGGAACTGACGGACTATTTGGACCGGGCCGCCGCCGTGCTGGCGCAGCAGCCGTGAAAGGAGAGGCTTATGCGGATCGCGCCCATTTCGATCTATGATGTGCCCGCCCAGCAGGCGTGGCTGGAGGATATGGCTGCCAGGGGCCGCTTCCTCTCGGCGTATTGGAGCGGCATCTTTGCCCTGGCATGGTTTACCAAAGGCGAGCCGAAGGCCATCCGCTACCGGCTGGAGCCGATGGCGGTCAAGGCTGAGTACCCGGACGCGGCACAAAGAGAGGTGTACCGCTCCCTGGGATGGGAGTATGTGACCACCGCCGGAAAGACCATGTACGTCTGGCGGTGCGATGACCCCGCCGCCCCGGAGCTGCACACGGAGCCGGAGACTGAGGCCAGGGCCTATGACCGGCTGCGCCGCGCACTGCGGCGGGTCAATATTCTGGCGCTTCTGGTCTCTCTGGCGCTCCTGGTGCTGCTGGCGGCCCTGCCGCTGCTGAGCGGCCCGGACTACTTCCGGCAGCAGGTGGAGAGCTGGAGGCCCGCCGCCATCACGGCGGCAGTCGGATTCGCCTTTTTCTTCCTCCTGTGGCAGACATTCCGGCAGGCGTGGGCGCTGCGGCGGTTCCTTCGCACACTGCGGGCAGGGGTCCCGGTGGAGCACCGGGGGCCGTATCGGTTTTCCAGGGCCTTGAGCTGCGTCATGGCGGTGAGCTACATATGCTTTTTGGCGGCACAGATCGCCGACATCGCCCAGCCCAATTCCTGGACGCCGCAGCCGCTGGACAGCTTCGCGGAGCCGGTACCCTGCGTGGCGCTGCTGGAGCCAGAGGATATGCGGGCCATCCGCTGGAAGAACTGGCTGACGGCGGAGCAGTGGTGGACTTTTGAGGATGGGAGGTATTCCCAGGAGGTACTGGAAGCGGCGGAGATGGAGGAGTACCCCTTCAGCGAGGGGCGGTATTACCGCCTGCGGCTGCCCTGGCACGCCCCGCGGCTGGTGGACAGCATCCTGGCAGGCTACCGGGACCAGGGCTGGGCCGTCACCATGCTGGAAGCGCCGGACCTGGATGGGTGCTGGCTGACGGACACCGGGGACGGATGGCAGCTATTGACGCTGCGGCTGGGTCCCCAGGTGTGGGATATCTCCGCCCGGAACTGCGGGGACCTGCGGGACCGTGTGGCGGAATACGCCGCCGTGCTGGCGGAGTTTCAATAGGGAGGCAAGAGACCATGGACGAACTGTTTGAGATCACCGAGTGCAAAGAGGTCTGGCCCGTCAACACCTACGACGTGGCCGCCAACGAGACCTGGCTGGAGGACATGGCCCGTGAGGGCTGGTTCCTCACCGGCTCCACCGGCTGGAAAGGCTGCTTCAAAAAGGGGGAACCCCGAGAGTGCCGCTACCGCATGGAGCCTATGCCCCGCAGGGAAAAGAAGCCAACCCCGGAGCGGATCGAGGCCTACGCCGCCCTGGGCTGGGACTATGTGACGACCTGCGCTGACATCTTCTGCGTCTGGCGGTGCGACGACCCTGCCGCCCCGGAGCTGGACACGGACCCGGTGGTCCAGGCGGAGGGCTGGCGCTGTGTCCGGCGGCGGATGGGCCGCAGCTTTTTGGGATCGCTGGCGCTTCTGGCGGTGCTGATCGGCCTTCTGCTGTGGGGCAACTCCGTGGACCGCACGCCGCTGCTGGATACGATAGCCCGGCGTGCGCCGGGAGAAGGGCTCCTCTATATCTTGCTGTTTCTGGGTTCGGCGGTTTTGGCGGTTCAGGAATGGCGGACCATGCGCCGCCTGCTCCACCGCCTGCGGACCGGCATCCCCCTGGAGCGGCCCGCGCCCTACCGGGCCCAGCGGCGGCTGGGGCAGGTCATGTTTGCCATGGTGGTCTGCCTGATCGTGATCTGGATTTTCGGCGGCCTCTTCGGCTGGGATGAGGGCAGGGACATCCAAAAGCACAGCGATTCCGTCAGGTCCGATGTGGTCTATGTGGACCTGCGGGAGACGGAGGGGGCGGCGGACACGGAGTTCTGGGGCTGCCGCACCAAGATCCACGAGCTGTGCCCCCGGATGTATGAGACCCGGCAGCTAGCCCTTGGACCGTGGCGGGGAAGCTCCCGGGATGTGGAGGCCGGGATGGTGACCACCTATTACCGGATGCTGACCCAGGGCTTGGCCCGGCAGCTGGCGAAGGAACTGGTCCAGGGCCGGTCCGGTTCCCTGGGGGTCTCCCCCTATGGGGCCATGGAACAGGTGCCGTCTGAGGCGCTGGATGGATTCTGGTGGGTCCGGGAGGACTACGAGACCCAATACGCCGTGGCCCGCCTGGGCCGGGAGGTGCTGCTCTTGCAGTACGAGGGTCCCACGGACCTGCGGAACCATGCGGAGGCATACGCCGCCGTGCTGGCGGCGCGGCCATGAAAGGAGGGTGCGTATGCGGCGCAGAGACGACCCGGTCAGAGAAGCCGAATATAAGGAGATGCAGCCCGTCGGGATTTATGATGCGGCGGTCATCGAGAGCTGGCTGGAAACGCGGGGCCGGGAGGGCTACCGCCTGGTGGGCTTCCGGGGACATTACGGGCACTTCGACAGGGAAGCGCCGTCCCCCGGGGTCCGCTACCGGCTGAAGCCCCTGCTGAAGCGGGAAAAAGCGCCGGACCAGGAGTGGGTCCAGATCTATCACGACCTGGGCTGGGAGTATGTGACCACGCTGGGGAAGCTCTACCACGTCTGGCGGTGCGACGACCCATCGGCCCCGGAGCTGGAAACGGACCCGATCGTCCAGGGAGAGGGCTGTCGTTATCTGAAGCGGCGTATGCTTGTGGAAGCGTTGGTTATCCTGATGCTCGTGCTGCTTGCGGCGGTCGTGCTGACTCGTGAGGAGTGGAACTCGCTGTGGGAGACGCTGGCAATACGGCCGGCGCTGATGCTGCTGACCGTCTGCCTGCTGTATCTTCTGGCCCTGGCCGTAGAGGTACTGGACATCCACGCTGCGTGGATACAGCTGCGGGCCCTGAAAACCGGGATACCGGTGAAGCGGTCCCGGCGCTTCCTTTGGAAGAAGCGGATGAGCCAGGTCATTTGCGGCCTGTTCGCGGCTTGGATGCTTATGAGACTTATCTGCATCATTGCCTGGGGCAGCGTATTCATAGGGACCGACCCCGTTTTTGCATGGAGTGCGTGCGGCGAGGACGGCGTTCCCAAGCCGGGGGTGGTCTATGTGGACCTGCGGGCCTTGGACGGTGTTCCTGAGGAGCGCGTGGAGTATATAACGGTCAAGACCAAGATCCACGAGCTGGCGCCCCGGATGTACTGGTGTACCCAGATATCGGAACCTCTGGCCGGCTCACAGGAGGAGAGCTATGCGGAGACCGCTTATTTTCGCCTGCTGGTCCCCGGGCTGGCTCCTGTTCTGGAGCGGGACATGCTGGAGTGGTGCGGACACTTGGGCAAGACAGAGACGGATGTGAAAACGCCGATGACGGAGCAGGCGTCGGATGTGCTGGACAGCTTCTGGCTGCGGCAGGCTGAGGATGGCTGGCAGACCGTCATAGCGGTCCGGGGGCGGTGCGTTCTATATCTGAAATACAGCGGCCCCACGGACCTGCGGACGGCGGAGGGGTATCTGGCGTCTTTGCTGGGAAAATAAAAGCTCCCCCAGCCTCATAGAGTGGAAGGAGGGGGGGAGATGCCATGGACGCCATCGAGTGGACTACCGGCGTACACGCCGCCGCAGTGGCCATAGCCCAGAGTTTGACTCCGGAGGAGTTGAATCGAGTGGCTCTGCTCTTCACCCAGCTGGGAACCACGCTGTCGGTGATCTCGGCCCTTCAGAACCTGGACCAGAATACCGCCGCTGGTGATGCGGCCGCCGCTGACCTGACGGCTCTTTAGGGGGAGAGTGAAGCGTGGAGCGCGAAAATCGCGCAATCCACGGAGCGTTTGTTGCGGGATAGGGGCGGTTTTGGTATACTGCTTCCCGGGTGATGCGAAATGAACAGAGAAAAGACGGGCGGATTGATCGCCTCCGCTCGAAGGGAAAAGGGGCTGACCCAGAAGGAGCTGGCCCGGGCGCTCCACGTGTCTGACCGGGCGGTGAGCAAGTGGGAGCGTGGCGCGGGCTTTCCCGATGTGAGTTTGCTGGAGCCTCTGGCGGACGCGCTGGGCCTGACGGTTTTGGACCTGCTGCGGGGCGAGCGAAGGCCGGAGGAGGATACCGACACAGCCGTGCGGGAGGCGCTGGACGCCTTCCAGGAGAAACAGAGGCTGAATCAAAAAGAGGAACGGCAGGCGAAATGGCTGCTCTGCGGATTGCTTGCCGTAATGGTCGCCGTCCTGTTTCTCGTGGGCTTTCTGCGGATCCCGATCAAGCACACGGCGTTGGCCGGCATCTATGAAAACGGCGTGCAGACTTCCGCCACGGAGGTCCAGGTGGAGGGCAGCATCCGCCTCAGCCTGTCCGGTCCATCCTATTGGGGAAAATTTCATCTTCCGCTGGACAGGATCTCCATGGAGCCGGAACGGAGACTGCGGTTCAAGATCCCCATCACGTCCGAAGGACTGGCCCATGCCGCGTCGAGAAGATGGACGGACAATATTTTTAAAACGGACCGGCCTTTCATCGGCAATAATTTTTGCCTGACGTTTTTCATGAGGGAATTTGCGTTCAATATGACGGATGGCCGGATCGTCGCAACATCGCCGGCCATGTATGAGCGGTATGTGGAGACGTATGATGGCACGCCGCTCCCAAACGCAAAATAGCCGAAACCGCCCTGCATGGGGACCGCTCTGAGATGCTTTTTTAGGGAGATCAACGATGGATAGAGAAAAGACAGGCGAATTGATCGCTTCCGCCCGAAGGGAAAAGGGGCTGACCCAGAAGGAGCTGGCCCGGACGCTCCATGTGTCTGACCGGGCCGTCTCAAAATGGGAGCGTGGCGCGGGCTTTCCCGATGTGAGCCTGCTGGAGCCTCTGGCGGACGCGCTGGGCCTGACGGTTTTGAACCTGCTGCGGGGAGAGGAGCAGGAGACGGCGGAGCCGGAGCTGACCGTGCGAAGGGCGGTCGCCCTGCTGGCCCGGCAGGCCAGGGAAAAGACCCGCCGGCGGTGGGGGCAGATCCTTGGGACCCTGACAGCCCTGGCGCTGGCCGGATTTGTGCTGTTCGGCATCCTGGACCGAGCCGGAGTATTTCTGCGTCCGGTCTCCCTGACGATGACAGCCACGGTCTATACCCCAGAGGGCGAACCGGCGGGGGAGACCGAGATCACCATCGACGGTACCCGGCAGATCCTGGGAGACAAGTCCTTCGTGGGCCGGTTCGCCATCGGCTGTGTGGAAGCCACCTGCCGGGAAAGGGTGGAGGCCCGCATCCGCTGGGATGCCATGGAGGTTGGGGGCTATCAGGATATTCTGTATTACCGGCCGGGGGAATTCTGTGCCTTAGGCGTGGAGCGGATGCTCTACATCACGGAGAGCATGCAGTCCTTTGGTCTGCGGCTGGAGGACGGTACCGTCATCGCCACTGATGCAGCCTATGTGCCGCTGCTGCTGTCTGGCTATTACTATTCCATCCGCCCGGTGTTCTCCAACCAATTTTGAAAGAAAGAGGCCGCGCATCCTTGGGATGCGCGGCCTCTTTGGTTTTCATATGGGTCATGCCAGTTTATCGGCCAGCCTTTCGGCGATGGCATCCAAAAATTCCTCACTGTCCACGCCGGTGGCCCGGAAGCCCGGTTCCACCAGGCCGACGAGGTCCTTGGTCATTACGCCGCTCTCCAGGGTTTCCAGCGACGCTGCCTCCAGGGCCTGGCCGAATTTCACCAGGTCCGGAAGGCCGTCCAGCTCCCCCCGGCGCTTGAGGGCGCCGGACCAGGCGAAGATGGTGGCGATGGGATTGGTGGAGGTCTTTTCGCCCTTTTGCCAGCGGTAATAGTGGCGGGTTACGGTGCCGTGGCTGGCCTCGAACTCCATGGTGCCGTCGGGGGACACCAGCACGCTGGTCATCATGGCAAGACTGCCGAAGGCCGTGGCCACCATGTCGCTCATCACGTCGCCGTCATAGTTTTTCAGCGCCCAGATGAAGCCGCCTTTGGAGCGGATGACGCGGGCCACCGCGTCATCGATGAGGGTGTAGAAATAGGTGATGCCCAGCTTTTCAAATTCCGGTTTGTAGGTTGTCTCGTATTCCGCCTCAAAGATCCGCTTGAACTCCCCGTCATAGACCTTGGAGATGGTATCCTTGGTGGAGAACCACAGGTCCTGCTTCGTATCGATGGCGTACTGGAAGCAGCTCTTGGCAAAGGCCCGAATGCTGGACTCCTTGTTGTGCTGGCCCTGCCACACGGCGGGGCCGTCCACGGTCTGGACCGTCAGCGTTTTTTCGGCGCCGCTCTCGCCCTGGAAGGTGAGAGTGGCCGTTCCCGGCTCCTCCGTGGTCATGTCCACGGCCTTGTACATGTCGCCGTAGGCGTGGCGGGCGATGGTGATGGGGGCCTCCCAGTTTTTCACTACCGGCTTGATACAGCTGAGGACGATGGGCGCCCGGAAAGCGGTGCCGTCCAGAATGGCCCGGATGGTGCCGTTGGGGGACTTCCACATCTCTGTCAGCTCCGGATACTCCTCCATTCGCTGCCGGTTTGGTGTGATGGTGGCGCACTTTACAGCAACGCCCAGCCGCTTCGTGGCGTTGGCCGCGTCGATGGTCACCTGGTCTTTTGTTTCATTGCGGTGGAGCAGCCCTAGGTCGTAGTACTCCGTTTTCAGGTCCACGAAGGGGAGGATCAGCTTTTCCTTGATCCAGCCCCACAGGACCCGGGTCATCTCGTCGCCGTCCATCTCGACAAGCGGCGTGGTCATGCGAATTTTTTCCATCATAAAACCTCGTTTTCAGATTGGAGACATCATATTAAGAACGCTTTGCATAATAGTTCATCAGGCAGCCGTCCAGGATGATCTCCTTTTCGTCCGCTGTCAGACCCTTGACATGGAGCAGGATGTCCTCCATGGTGCCGTCCGTCCGAATGACCTTGGCCGGGATGTCCTCTGTGCCGGTCTCAATGGCGGTGCGGATGTTGGGGACAAACACGCAGTCACCGGGAACATATGTAAAGGAAACTTCCTTGTCAATAGTGAAGGGCAGGATGCCCCAGTTGATGCAGTTGGAGCGGTAGCGCTTCGTAGCGTATTCGTAGCAGATATTGGCGAAGCCGCCCAGCACCTTCTGGCAGGAGGCGGCCTGCTCCCGGGCGGAGCCGTCACCGGGCTTGTTGGCAAACACGCAGGAGCCGAACTGGGTGCTGCCCAGCAGCGCGTCCGCGTCACCGACCTTGGAAAGCACAGCCTTCAGCTTTTCCGGAGCCTGGCCCGCCAGCCGCTCTGCCTCCATGGCGGCCACGGCCTTGGCCCTGCCCACATAGGCCGGTTCCCGGCGGGAGAGGGTGAACTCCGCCAGCCGCAGGGGATTGGAGCGGTAGCTGGAGGTCTCGCCGGAGGGAATCAGCTCGTCGGTGGTGGTGACGGGATCGTGGAGCACCGCCGCCAGCTCCACCAGCAGGTTTTCCGCCAGGGGCCGCATCTTCGGCCAGTCAGTGATGTTGGGCCCCATGATCAGCTCTTCCTCCGGGTGGGGGCTGCCGAAGCCGTTGTAGACCCGCCGGTCATATACGCTCCTGTCGTAGTGATAGGGACACCGGGCGGCCTCATAGCCCAGCTCATCGGCAGGGGTGATCCTGCCCCCGTTGGCGGCGGTAGCGGCAATGGACCGGGCGTCCATCAGGCACACGGCGGCAAACTGGCCCTCGCCGGGCTTGGAGCCCTCCCGGTTGGGGAAGTTGCGGGTGGTGTGCCGCAGGGAGAGGCCATTGTGGGCGGGCACGTCCCCCGCACCGAAGCAGGGGCCGCAGAAGCTGGGCTTGATGATGGCGCCGCTTCGCAGAAGATCCTCCGTGGCTCCGATCTTCGTCAGCTCCAGGCTGACGGGCACGCTGGTGGGGTACACATCCAAAGTAAAGTAACCATTGCCGCAGCTCTGGCAGCGGAGAATGTCCGCCGCCTCGACGATGTTGTCAAAAAGCCCCCCGGCGCATCCGGCGATGACGCCCTGGTCCGCCCAGACGCCGCCGTCGCGGATCTTCTGTGTCAGATGGACGTCCGCCTTGGGATAGCGGTTCCGGGCGTCGGCTTCCACCTTCGCCAGCAGCTCCGGGGCATTGTCCAAAAACTCCCGGATGGTCCAGGCGTTGGAGGGGTGGAAGGGCAGGGCGATCATCGGCTCTACCTGAGAGAGGTCGATCTCGATGTACTTATCATACCAGGCGCCGTCGCCGGGATGCAGTTCCTTATAGTCATCCGGGCGCCGATGGGCGTCGTAAAAGCCCTTCGTCTCACCATCGGTCTCCCAAATGGAGGAGAGGCAGGTGGTCTCAGTGGTCATCACGTCAATGCCGTTCCGGAAGTCGATGGGCAGGTTCGCGATGCCGGGACCGGCGAACTCCAGCACGCAGTTGTTGACGAAACCGCCGGCGAAGGTGGCCTTCACCAGAGCGATGGCCACGTCGTGAGGACCCACGCCCTGGCGGGGAGTCCCGGTGAGATACACCAGCACCACCTTGGGATAGTTCACATCCCAGGTGTTTTTCAAAAGCTGCTTGGCCAGCTCCGGACCGCCCTCTCCAACGGCCATGGTGCCAAGAGCCCCGTACCGAGTATGGGAGTCAGAGCCTAAGATCATCTTTCCGCAGCCCGCCATCTGCTCTCTTGCATAGGAGTGGATGACGCTCTGGTTGGCGGGGACGTAAATGCCGCCGTACTTCCTGGCGGCGGAGAGGCCGAATACATGGTCGTCTTCGTTGATAGTGCCGCCCACGGCGCAGAGGCTGTTGTGGCAGTTTGTCAGGGCATAGGGGATGGGGAACTCCTTCATGCCGGAGGCCCGGGCCTGCTGGATGATGCCCACATAGGTGATGTCGTGGGACACCATGGCGTCAAAGCGGATCTTCAGCCGCGCCGGGTCTCCGCTGGTGTTATGGGCCTGAAGAATGGACCAGGCCATGGTCTGGCGGCGGCCTTCCTCTGGGGGGATGGGGGCTTCGGCGCAGGGGACACCGTTGGTCAGAAAGACACTGTGGTCATGCAGAGCGATCATGAAAGTTCCTCCTGTGTGGCGCGGGGACGCCCGCGATTCTTGCAGTTTAATATAGCATACCACGAAAGAATTGAAAAGCAATTTTGCAAGAAAAGAAATATGAACTTGCAGATTTGGCGGACTGAACAAGAAAACACCAAAAAATCAGCAAGTTTTTGCACATGCGCTGTCATGTAAACGGAGCGTTGCTTGCGAAAGAGGAAAAGTTGGGATACACTGTGGGAGAGGTGAGCGATATGGACAACAGACAGACCGGCGCGCTGCTCCGCGCCCTGCGCCAGGAGCGGCGGCTGACCCAGGCCCAAGCGGCGGAGGCGCTGGGGGTCAGCCCTCAGGCGGTGAGCAAGTGGGAGCGGGGACTGGGCGGCCCGGAGGTCAGCCTGCTGCCCGTGCTGGCCCGATTTTTCGGGGTCAGTTTGACGCGGCTGCTGGCCGGAGATCTGATGCCGGACCCTCTGGAGGCTGGAAATATGAAACGACTGAAATTTTATGTGTGTCCGGACTGCGGCAATCTTTTGACCGCGTCCGGCGGCGGAGAGCTGCACTGCTGCGGCCGAAAGCTGGAGCCGCTGGCGGCAAAGCCAGCGGACAAGGACCACGCAGTGCGGGTGACGGAGGTGGAAGAGGACTGGTATATTACCTTTGACCACCCCATGGAAAAAGACCACTTTATCCGCTTCGCAGCCTGTATGACCTTAGACCGTGTTCTTTTGGCGCGGCTGTATCCGGAGCAGGGCGGGGAGCTTCGGATCCCCCAGCTGCGGGGCGGCGGAAAGCTGTATCTATGCTGCAGCCGGGACGGGCTGTTCGAGGTGAAGCTGTGAATGACAAAACGCCTTCGCTGGCATAGCCAGCGAAGGCGTTTTGTCCGGATCACCGCAGCAGGGGCAGGCTGCCGGTCAGCTTGTTGACCTGCTTTTTGCCGCCGCAGATGGCCAGACCCAGATAGCGGAGGTCCGACTCCGGCACGGCCCGCAGGCCGCCGGTGAATTCGTCATAGGTCTTGCAGACCTGGGCGAAATCGGAGAAGTCCGCCACGGTCAAGCCGGCGTAGACCGGGTCATAGAGCCTTTCCCGCAGCGCCTTGATCTGCGCCGCACTGCCCCGCAGGATGGGAACGGGGAAGGCGATGATGCCCAGGTGGCTGTGGCCGCTGCCATCCCGCACGTCGGCTCCCACGGCCTCCGGCAGGTGCTTTCCCAGGGTGATGCCCAGGATGGCGGCGGTGTTGGCGACGAGGCCCAGGGGCAGGGCCTCGTCCAGGATCATGACGCATTTTTCACTCTGAACGTCCATGCTGTTCTCCTTTTCCGCCGCGTTTGCAGATGTCCCGGTACACGCCGGGGGACACGCCGATGGCGGCGGTGAAATGGTTGGTAAAATGGCTTTGGTCGGAAAAGCCTGTTTCCAGGGCGGCTTCCAGAGGAGATGTGCCCTGCTCCAGCAGGCGCTTGGCGGCGTTGACGCGGACGGCCTCCAGATAGCGGTAGGGCGTGATGCCCTGGTCCCGGGTCATGGCCCGCAGCAGGGTCGATCTGCTGAGACTGGCGTGACGGCAGACCTGGTCCAGGGTGACCCGTTCCGCGAAATGCCGGTCCATGTATGCGCAGGCCCGCTGGATCTCCCGGCGGCACTCCGGAGACGGCGGGGGTGAGAGCCGGCCATGCTTTTCCAGCAGCTGGCCCGCCAGCAGCAACAGGGACTCTTCCTTTTCAAATCTGCCGCCGCCGGAGAGCAGGAGTTGGTGAAAGGCCCGGAATTGGCAGGCCAGCTCCGGATCGTTCGCCACGGGCTCGGGAAAGACTGGCAGGATGTGGGTCCCGGCCAGCTCCTTCACCAGATCGGTCATGGTCTCGATGGGGATGGTGACACTGCGGTAGTCCAGGGGCTCGTCACCGCATTGGGCGCAGGCGTGGCTGTCGCCGGGATTCAGTAGGAACAGCTGGCCGGGATGCAGCACTGTCTTTTGTCCCTTGCAGGTGAGGTCCCGTATGCCCCGTTCCACCAGGCCCAGCACATAGTGGGCGTGGAAATGGAGGGAGAATGGCTGGGACAGGCCCTGAAAGCGGTAGGCTTCGATGCGCAGGTCATGGTCCGCCACCACGGCCTTTTCGGCTTTTTCCATGGGATTTTCCTCCTTGCTGTGGGTATATGATGCCACGGAAGCGGGGCGAAAGTCTTGTACAATAACTTCAAAATATCCTTTGTCCACTGAGGGTAGGATGAGCGCGGCATAGAGAGAAAGGACAGACGCGGCGCGTCCGTCCCTTCGGGATATCATGCTTTTTCACGGCGGGCCATGACGAAGATCAGGGCTGCCACGACGGCGCAGACGCCGATCCGCCAGGCTATGCTGCGCAGTCCCAGCACCAGGATGGCCAGGATCAGGATGGGCAGCACGAACTGGAAATAGGGCTTGAAGGCCCGGGGCATTTTCAGGCCGCTGCCGGTGTTGGCCTCTTCCAGATACCGGTCAAAGCCCCAGCCCCATTTGGTCACGCAGAACAGCAGGTAGATGAGGGAGCCCAGAGGCAGCAGCAGATTGCTGACCAGGAAATCCTCGATGTCCAGCACCTGGCCCACGCCGCCGTGGGGCAGCGGCAGCTCAAAGTACCACAGGTTGTAGCCCAGCACGCAGGGGATGCTGGCAATAAGGATCAGCACCAGATTGACGGCCGCCGCCTTTTTCCGGGACCAGCCAAAGTTGTCGATACAGCTGGCCAGCAGGTTCTCGAACACAGCGATGACGGTGGAGAAACTGGCGAAGGTCATGAACAGGAAGAACAGCGTGCCCCACAGCCGTCCCCCGGCCATGTTGACGAATACCTTGGGCAGGGTTATGAAGATCAGCGAGGGGCCGGAGTCCGGCTGCACGCCGAAGCTGAAACAGGCGGGGAAGATGATGAGGCCGCTCATGAGGGCCACGAAGGTGTCCAGCGAGCAGATGCGGATGGCCTCGCCGGTGAGGGTGTTGTCCCGGGACATGTAGCTGCCGAAGATCTCCATGGCGGCGATGCCCAGGCTCAGGGTAAAGAAGGCCTGGTTCATGGCGGCGGTGATGACCTTTCCCAGCCCCATTCCGGCGGCCCGGTCAAAGTCCGGCAGCAGATAGAAGCGGACGCCCTCTGCTGCGCCGGGCAGCAGCAGGCTGTGGACCGCCAGCACCACGATCAATCCAAGCAGGCCCAGCATCATCACCTTGGTGATGCGCTCCAAACCGTTTTGCAGGCCGAAACTGCACACCAGGATGCCCGCCACCACCGTGACCACCATCCACAGGGCCATTTCGCCCGGGTCCCCCAGGGTCGAGAGAAAGAACATGTTGTCGATGGCTTCGCCCTCCAGACCGTTGAAGGACCCTGCGGCAAATTTGAAGAAGTAGCCCAGCATCCAGCCGGAGACGGTGGTGTAGAACATCATCAGCAGGTAGCAGCCGATGACGCAGAACCAGCCGTGGAGGTGCCAGCGGCTGCCCTTTGGCTCCAGGGCCTCGTAGCCCAGCACGGCGCTTTTCCGGCTGGCCCGTCCCACCGCCAGCTCCATGGTCAGCACCGGCACGCCCATGGCGATGAGGAACAGCAGGTAGAACAGCACGAACACGCCGCCGCCGCTCTGCCCGGCGACATAGGGGAACTTCCATACATTGCCGATGCCGATGGCGCACCCGGCGCTCACCAGCAGAAAGCCCAGCCGGGACTTAAAATTTTCACGCTTCATGAAATGTCCTCTCTTTTTTCAAACCGTTCGGGGGATAAAAAGGAGGAACGAACCGTTCCCCCTTCTCAGCTGCCGGACCTTTTCATGGTAACGGAGGCCGGCGGGGAAGTCAACACATTTTCCCCAAAAAGATTGCGTTTTACAGCAGAATATGCGATACTAGTATAAGAAAAAATGATGGAGGTGATTTTCATGGATATTCTGATCGTGGTGGATATGCAGAACGACTTTGTCAGCGGCGCGCTGGGTACGGCGGAGGCCCGGAAGATCGTGCCCTATGTGGTGGGCCGGGTAGTGGATGGACTCAACAGCGGTGAGAAGGTCCTTTTCACCCGGGACACCCACGGGGCGGATTACCTGGATACCCAGGAGGGCCGGAAGCTGCCGGTGGCCCACTGCGTCCAGGGGACCGAGGGCTGGGAGATCATTGAGCAGCTCCGGGAGTACGGGGCGCATCCCATCGACAAGCCCACCTTCGGCAGCCGGTATCTGGGGGCGCTGCTGAAGGCCCAGGACGAGGACCTGAAAAAACAGGGGAAACCTGGCGTGGAAAAGGTGACGCTGGTGGGCCTGTGCACGGATATCTGCGTGATCTCCAATGCCTTGCTCATCAAGGCATTCCTGCCGGAGGCAGAGATCGCGGTGGACGCCGCCTGCTGCGCGGGCGTGAGCCCCGAGAGTCACCGAACCGCGCTGGAAGCCATGAAAATGTGCCAGATCACTGTGGAAAACGAGTGAAACGCTGAAGTTTTGTAACCCATTGTCATGGAATTGTCACTGGTTTGTAACGATTTTTCAGCCGCCGCCTGTTACTATTTAGATAGCAAGGGTATCAAACAGGATCGAAGGAGGCTGAACGATGAAAAAACACAAAATCACGGCACTTTTGGCGGTGGTCTGCCTGCTGGGGCTGCTGGGCGGCTGCGGGCAGACGGGACCGGCGTCTGCGGAACCGGAGGGTCCAGCCACTGTGGAAGGCCCCAACGCCTTGACGGCGGAGGAGATCGAGCGGGTCAATGAGGCATTTGCAGATTTTGTCACCACGGTGGATGGGGTGGAAGTGACCAATTCCCTGCTCTGCCTGCTGTCCTGTTACTATGCAGCCCCAGAGGATATCGACCTGTCTGCCTTTCTGGCCTACTGCTTCGTGACGGAGGAGGTCAGTATGGGACAGGAGCTGGAGCCAGTGGGCCAGACGGAGTTTGAAGCCCTGAAACAGCAGGCGGACTGGCCTTTTCAGAGCGCGTGGGCGGTAGATGAAATGATCGTTCCCATCCACCGCTACCCTCGGGTGGAGGTGGATGCTTTTTTGGAGCGGCATACCGGCGTTGCCACAGCAGATCTGGCCGGACAGTGGGCGGAGAAGCTGTTTTATGTGCCGGAATATGATGCCTATTACAATTACACCAGTGATTTCGGCCCTGGGCGGTTTGAATGTCAGGAGGGCGTCCGGGAGGGGAGCGTTGTCCGGCTGACTGGAAAAGGCAGGCCAGTGCATTATGTTCCGCCTATGGGGACCGCCGGTGTCAGGGTAGAAGCCCAGTTGACAGTGGAGGAGCAGCCCGATGGAACCTGGCGGTTCGTGTCCTACTTGCCTCTGGATGAAACAGGCGCGGTGACCGTGCCGGAGCGTGCGGACCCCAATGCCCTGACAGCGGAGGAGATCCAGCAGGTGAACGAGGCGTTCGCGGCCACTTATACGGTGGATCGTGTGACTTACGCGACCCAGATCAGCTGTTTCTTCACCTCCTATTACGAGAGGCCGGAGGACATCGATTTCCGGGAGTTCATGTATCTCTTTTCGCCAGGGGAGGTCCTGCCCGACGATTCGGAGGAGCTGCAGGCCCTGTCCCGGCTGGAGGACTGGCCCCATACGGGCTATTTTGAGCCTGATGCGCTTCCGTGTCCGACTCACAAATTCAGGCGGGCGGATGTGGATGCGGCGCTGCAAAAATACATGGGCATCACCACGGCGGACCTGACCCATGTGAACGACAACGGCCCGACGCTGCTTTATCTTGAGGAGTACGACGCCTATTACAACTTCACCAGCGACTTTGGGCCGGGGACCTTCCGCTGCGTTTCCGGCCGCAGGGACGGAGACCGGGTGATCCTCACCGGAGACTGGTCAGAGCTGACTTTGGAGCAGCAGCCGGACGGGAGCTGGTATTTTGTCTCCCACCTGCCCCTGGAAAAGGAACAATAAACGGAAGCGGGCCATGGAACTTCCACGGCCCGCTTTACACGAAAGCAAAAACCACCCGTCAGGGTGGTTTTTTATAGTTCAACAGATCGATAAAAGTCGGAGGGCAGGTCACGTTCCGTGACATTCAGAATTGTGCAGAGACAGGCCAGCTCGTAATCTGTGACGAGCCGCTGGTTGTGCTCGATCTTGCTGATCATCTGCTGGTCGATATTCACGTTCATCGTTTGCAGCTTGGCGGCCAGCTGCTCCTGACTGAGCCCACGCAGCTCCCGATAGTGCCGCAGCTGCCGGTGGATGATATTCTTGTTGTCATTGTAGGACAGCTTTTTCATGGGCGACCTTTACGTTAAGACGTATTTGACTTTACTGTGGACACTCAACATCAAGCGTTTCATAAAAGTCGGCGAGCAGATCCCGTTCCGTGACGCTCAGCACCCTGCAAAAACAGACCAGCTCAAAATCCTTCACGAAACGCTCGTTGCGCTCAATCTTACTAATGAGCCGCTGGTTGATGTCCACGCCCAAGAGCTGCATTTGCGCGGCCAGGGCTTCCTGGGACATGCCGCGCTCCCTGCGCAGACGCCGCAGGTTCTGGGAAATCAGATTGGATTGGTCATAAAAATAGGACTTGTTCATGTTTTACTCCAACACGAAGTATTTTCTTGACTTTATCATGAATTGTGTCCTACAATTAGTTCGTCTTAAACTAAAATGGAGGAGCAGATATGGAAACGAACTTGACAATATTGGCCAAGCTGTTGATCGACAACGGCGCCCAGGTGACCATCAGCGGTGGGGGAGAGATGCTGGAGCGGATGATGCGGGAGCGGTGCTGTCAGGCGCTGGGGGAAATTCGGGAGGTCCTGGACGACTGCACCCTGGATGACCCGTCCTGCTTCCAGCGGATCGAACGGATCGTGGAGGTCTATGAAAGGCTGGGGTCGAACGGCGGTTCCCGTCATGATTTCTAAAGAAAGCGGGCCGTGGAACTTCCACGGCCCGGTCTTTTTCTCAGTTGTCACACATAGCTCTGGCTGGTCACGTCGAACACGCCTCTTGTAGTGATGCGAAGAGAGGGGATCACCGGCAGGGCCATGAAGCTCAGGGTCATAAAGGGGTCGATGCCCTGGCCCACACCTAGGCTGTGGGCCACCTCCTTGGCAGTTTCCAGCTTTTCATTGACGGTCACCAGCGGCTCGTCGCTCATGATGCCGGCGATGGCCAGGGGGACCTCCGCCGCAGCCTTGCCGCCGTCCCACACAACGATGCCGCCGTTCAGCGCCACCACCCGGTTCACAGCGGCGGCCATGTCGGCCTCGTTGGTGCCCACTACGATGATGTTGTGGGAGTCGTGGGAGATGGAGGTGGCCACCGCGCCGGACTTCAATCCGTAGCCCTGGATAAAGCCCACGCCGATGTGATGGGTGTTCTTGTGGCGCTCCACTACGGCGATCTTCAGAATGTCATACTCCACGTCGATGCGGTCGGAGTACCCGGCATCCACCGTGGTGATCTCACCGTCCACCATGCCGATGATGCCCCGGGGGCGGTGATCGGTGAAATCCTCGGCGGTGAGGGTCCCCACATGGAAGGTGTCATGGGCGCGGTCAGTGAGGTACTGCTCGATCTGGGGGACAGGGAATTCCTTCACCACGCCGTTTTCCACCAGAAGCTGGCCCTTTTTATAGACCTTCTCGATGTGGAAGTCCTGGAAATTGTCGATGACCACAAAGTCTCCCAGATAGCCCGGCGCGATAGCGCCCCGGTTGTTCAGCAGGAAGTACCGGGCGGCGTTGTGGCAGGCTACCTTCACGGCGGTGATGGGGTCTACGCCCAGACTGATGGCCTTCTTTACGATATAGTCGATGTGGCCTTTTTCCAGCAGGTCATTGGGGTGCTTGTCGTCGGTGCAGAACATGCAGCGCTCAGCATACTTGTCGCACAGCAGGGGGGTCAGGGCCTCCAGGTTCCGGGCGGCGGTACCCTCCCGGATCATGATGAACTGGCCGCGCTCCAGCTTGGCGATGGCGTCGTTCAAGTCATGGCACTCGTGGTCGGAGTAGACACCGGCGGCGATATAGGCGTTCAGGTCGTTGTCCACCAGATCCGGGGCGTGTCCGTCGATCTTCTTGTGGTGGGCCTGGGCCGCCACGATCTTTTCCACCGGCTGGTCGTCTCCGGCGATGATGCCCACGAAGTTCATCATCTCAGCAAGGCCCTGGACCCGGGGATGGTCATAGAAGCTGTCGATGGCCCGGTAATCCAGCACGGCGCCGGACTCGTCCAGGGGCGTAGCCGGGACGCAGGAGGGCAGCATGAACCGCACGTCCACCGGCAGGTCCTCGGTGGCCTGAAGCATGTACTCAATGCCGTCGGTTCCCATGACGTTGGCAATCTCGTGGGGGTCGGTGATGACGGTGGTGGTGCCGTGGGGCAGGACGGCTTTCACAAACTCCGTGGGGGAGACCAGGGAGCTCTCCAGATGGATGTGAGCGTCCAGGAAGCCGGGGAGGACGATCTTTCCGGCGCAGTCGTGCTCCACCTTGCCGGAATACCGGCCCATGCCCACGATGAGCCCCTCTGCCACGGCGATGTCGGCGTGACAGATCTCGTTGGAGAACACATTCACATAGGCGGCATTTTTCAGGACCAGGTCCGCCGGCTCCCGGCCGGCGGCGGCGTTGATGATGCGCCGCTTTTTCAGCAGCTTTCGGTTGATCTTGCCCGCGTAGCTCTCAGACATGGGATCATTCCTCCTTCATTATTTTGACTTATGACAAGCATAAATAAAATTGATAACTTCGTTAGAGCAAGTATACGCTAAAAGCGGGCGTTTGTCTATGGGGAAGGAAAGAAAATTTTGGGAAGCGCCGTTTTCCGCGCAAAGGGCTGCATATGAGTTGACAAAGCCGGGAAAAACGTGTATAGTATGTCTACAAGTTCATGAGTCCGGTAGGTAAGGCTACCACAGGGATATGGATCACTGCCGCAAAATGATGGAGACATCATGCGCTGGTTTGAGCAGGCGATATCGAAACGAAGGTATCATCTAATGTGATTTCACCGCCTTGTGATGCTAAAGCTTGAACGGTGCAGCGCCAGGGCGTTTGGATGTCCGTACTGTCGTTTGAGCGGCGGTACGGGCTTTTTGTTTGGATCATTGAAGGAGGTGAGGGGAATGGATACTGACAGCAGCGCGGCGGGCCGAAGACGGTGGGGAACGGTATCCGTTCCCAATGCCGGCAGATAGATGCGGCCCATTGCGCCTTGCTCCCATAACAAATTTTAGAAATGGAGGAAGGACCAATGACCAACAACATGTTGCTGAATCAGATCTTGAGCACCCTGAAGGAGGAGAAAAAATATCACGCCCTGCGGGATGTGCTGGCGGCGGTAAAACCGGCGGACCTGGCGGAGCTGCTGGAACAGGTGCCGGAGAATCAGATACCCATCCTGTTTCGCCTGCTGGGGCGGGAACAGGCGGCTGAGGTATTTGTGGAGCTGGACAGCCATGGACAGGAGAGGCTGATCCGGGGTCTCAGCGACAAGGAACTGAAAGCTGTGGTGGATGAGCTGGCCGCCGACGATGCGGCGGATCTGGTGGAAGAGATGCCCGCCCCGGTGGTGACGAGGATCCTGCGCCAGGCGGACCCGGAGATCCGCCGGACCATCAACGAGCTGCTGCGCTACCCTGAGGACAGCGCTGGCAGCATCATGACCGTGGAATACATGGCCCTGGGTCCGGAGATGACGGCGGCGGAGGCCATCGACGCCATCCGGGCCACCGGGGTGGGAAAGGAGACAGTGGACCCCTGCTACGTGGTGGATGGGAAGGGGAGGCTGCTGGGCAGCGTGGCGGTCCGGGAGCTGATCGTGTCTCCGGCGGACCGGCCGGTGGCCGCCATGATGGAAGCGGACGGAGTGACCGTTCTGCCCCAGACGGACCAGGAGGCCGTGGCCCAGATGTTCGGCAAATACGACCTGCTGAGCCTGCCGGTGACGGACGGAGACCGGCGGCTCATGGGTATCATCACTGTGGACGATGTGTTGGATGTGCTCCAGGCGGAGGCTACCGAGGACATGGAGAAGATGGCGGCTATTACGCCGTCGGAGCAGCCCTATCTGCACACATCCGTATGGACCCTGTGGAAAAACCGCATCCCATGGCTGCTGCTGTTGATGGTATCGGCCACCTTTACGGGGATGATCATAACCCGGTTCGAGTCGGCCTTGGCGGCCTGTGTCGTGCTGACCGCCTATATCCCCATGCTGATGGATACCGGCGGCAACTGCGGCAGCCAAGCCTCCGTCACGGTGATCCGGGCGCTGTCCCTGGGACAGGTGCAGTTCCGGGACACTCTGCGGGTCGCGTGGAAGGAGATGCGGGTCGCCCTGCTGTGCGGCTTGACGCTGGCGGTGGTGAATATGGGAAAACTCCTGCTTCTGGAGCGTGTGGAGATTCCGGTGGCGCTGGCGGTGAGCTTGACGCTGGTGGTGACAGTGTTTGCGGCAAAGCTGGTGGGATGTACGCTGCCCATCGCAGCCAAGCGGTTAGGATTTGACCCGGCGGTGATGGCCAGCCCCTTTATCACCACCATCGTGGACGCCCTGTCTCTGCTGATCTATTTCCGTTTTGCCGCGCTGTTGCTCCAGCTGTGATCCGTCAGAACAGGCGCTGTGAAAGGTGCACTTCAAAAAGACTTTGTGAAAATGCATACGGGGCAGCTGTCCGCAATGGACAGCTGCCCCGTATGCTGTAAAAGCCCTCCTCAGTTTCTAACAGCGGAAGGGAGCGGGAATATGCGGCTTCCGTGCTTGAAAAACAGCATCCGCCATGATATAATAAACCGCTATGGCAGCGTTTTCCCATTCGGGCTGACTGCCATGATGTGAGAGCCGATCCGCGGGCGGGGGGAAACCCGTTCTGAAGATCGGGCAGCACAGTACATCAAAGAAAAGAGGAGCGCTGTATGTACCTGAAAGCATTGGAGATCCAGGGATTCAAGTCCTTTCCGGATAAGACGGTCCTGAACTTCGGCGAAGACATCACCGCCATTGTAGGTCCCAACGGCTCCGGAAAGTCCAATATCTCCGATGCCATTCGATGGGTCATGGGTGAGCAGAGCGCCAAGGGCCTCCGAGGCGCCAAGATGGAGGACGTCATCTTCGGCGGCACTGAGAAACGGAACCAGGTGGGCTTTGCCCAGGTGACATTGGTGATCGACAACACGGAGCACATCTTCCCCAGCATGGAGGAGAGCGAGGTGGCCGTGACCCGCCGCTATTACCGCAGCGGCGAATCTGAGTACTACATCAACCGTCAGTCCGTCCGCCTGCGGGACGTGACGGAGCTGTTCATGGACACTGGTATGGGCAGGGAGGGCTACTCCATCATCGGCCAGGGCAAGATCGACGAGATCCTGTCCGCCAAGAGCGGCGAGCGGCGGGAGATCTTCGAGGAGGCGGCCGGCATCTCCAAGTTCCGCCACCGGAAGGAGGAGTCCGAGCGGAAGCTGGAGCGTACGGAGGAGAACCTGGTCCGCATCAACGATAAGATCGGAGAGCTGGAGCTGCAGGTGGAGCCGCTGCGGGAGCAGTCCGAAAAGGCGAAAAAATATCTGGTCCTGCGGGATGAGCTGCGTCTGCTGGAAATTTCCGTGTGGCTGGAAAACCTGGACAATCTGAAGGTGGGAGCCAGAAAGCTGGAAGCCGACTTCCACGCCGCCGAGAGCCAGCGGGATGAAGCCCGCGCCGCCCTGGACGCGCTGTATGCTGAGGGCGAACAGTACGGCGAAAAAATGCGGGAGAAGGACATGGAGGCCGAGCGCATCCGGGCCGAGGCCGCGGAGCTGGACGGCCAGGTGAAGGATCAGGAGTCCGCCATCGCCGTGCTGGAGAGCGGTATCGCCCACAATGAGGAGAATATTGCCCGTGCACAGGCGGAGCTGGAGGAGACCGACAGCCGTGCCGGCGGATTGGAAAAACAGGCGGCGGAGCAGGAGCGCCGCGCCGCGGAGATCGACGAGGAGCTTGCCGGGGTGGACGCCGCTCTGAACGGCCTGCTGGAACAGGCCCGCGCCGCCGCCGAGCAGGCGGGCGGCGCCCAGAGTGAGGCGGAGGCCCTGCGGGGCCAGGAGGCCATTGCCGTGGCAGCCGCCGCCGACGCCCGGGCGGAGGCTGCCGCCATCGCGGCGGAGGACGGCCAGATCCAGAAGCGCAAGACCGCCGTGGAGGCCGACCGGGCCGCCGCAGAGGAACAGTTGGCTTCTGCGGAGCGGGAGGCCAAGGCCAACCGCCGCGCGCTGGAGGATGCCCGGGACGAGGCCACCGCCGCAGCCAATATCATCGCGGGCCACAGCCTGCGGATGGAGGAGCGGAAGAAGAAGGCCGCCGCCGCGTCGGAGCAGCGGGTGAAGCTGACCATGGACGTGGGAGCGCTGGACGACCGTATCCGCCTGCTGACGGAGATGAAGAAGGACTACGAGGGCTTCTCCAAGGCCGTGAAGGTGGTGATGCAGGCGAAAAACAGCCTGCGGGGCATCCACGGGCCTGTGGCGGACCTGATGAAAACGGAGCAGAAGTATTCCCTGGCCATCGAGATCGCTTTGGGCGCGGGCCTTCAGAACGTCGTGGTGGACCGGGAAGAGGACGCCAAAAGCGCCATCAATTTCTTGAAGCAGCGGGACGGCGGCCGCGCTACCTTTCTGCCGCTCACCGCCATCCGGGGCGACGAGCTGCGGGAAAAAGGCATAGAGAACGAGTTCGGCTTTGTGGGCGTAGCCTCCCGGCTGGTGCGGTTCGACCAGCGGTATCAAAGCATTTTCAACAGCCTGCTGGGCCGCACCGTGGTGGTGGAGGATCTGGACTGCGGCATCGCCATGGCCCGGAAGTATCATAATGCCTTCCGCATCGTGACCCTGGACGGTCAGGTCATCAACCGGGGCGGCTCTATGACCGGCGGCTCCACCAGCCGGGGGACCGGTGTGCTGAGCCGTGCCGCCGAGCTGGAAAAGCTCAACAGCCAGGCCGCCGCCATGCATGAAAAGCTGGCCGCCGCCCAGAACGCGGAAGAGGCTGCGAACCGGGAGCTGAACGCCGCCCAGTATGAATTGGAGACCGCAGAGAGCCAGCGCCGTCAGGCCGAGGACGAGGTTTTGCGGCTGGAGGGCGCCAAGAGCCACTTCGATATCCTGCTGCGCTCCCTGCGGGAAAACCTGGAAAACCTGGCGGGAGAGCATGAGAGCCTGTCCGGCCGCCTGGATGACAACGCCCAGCGGTCCGCCGCCGCACGGAAGCGGATGGAGGAGCAGGAGAAGCTGGCGGAGGAATACCGGACCAGGGCCGAGGCGGCTCTCTCCGGGCAGTCGGAGCTGCTGGCTCAGTCCGGCGCTTTGACAGAGGAAATCACCGACAAAAAGAGCCGGCTGGCCTCGCTCAGCGCTCAGCGGGAGGCCGCTGCCCGCCGGTCCGCCGACCTGCGGCAGCTGGCGGCGGACCTGACCGGCGACCGCGCTCAAAAGGAGGAGACCATCCGGACATATCAACGGAACATCGACACGGCCCGGGAGGACATCCATCAGCGCCGGGCGGCCTTGGAGACCCTGTCCGCCCAGGGCGAGACCTTCCAGGCCCGCCTGAAGGCCCTCAGCGAGGAGAAGATCGCGCTGGAGGCGGAGCGCACCGCCAAAAACCGGGCGGGGCAGGAGATGAACGAGAACCTGCTGAACCTGGAGCGGGCGGCCAGCAGGCTGGAGCAGAAGATCGCCACCAGCGCCATGGAGGAAAAGCAGATCCTGGACCGGCTGTGGGAGCATTATGAGCTCAGCCACTCCGACGCGCAGGCCCAGCGCATTGAGCTGGAGAGCGTACCCAAGGCCAGCCGCCGCATCGGCGAACTGAAACGGGACATCTCTGCGCTGGGGACCCCCAACATCGGCGCCATTGAGGAATACGAGCGGGTCAATGGCCGTTACACCTATCTCACCAGCCAGCGGGACGACGTGGAAAAGGCCAAGGAGGAGCTGAACGGCATCATTGAGGAGATCACCAACCAGATGACCGTGATTTTTGCGGAGCAGTTCAAGCTGCTCTCCGAGAGCTTCCAGACCACCTTTGTGGAGCTGTTCGGCGGCGGAACGGCGAAGCTGGAATTGGAGGATGAGAGCGACATTCTGGGCTGCGGCATTGAGATCAAGGCCCAGCCGCCGGGGAAGACGCTGAAAACCATCTCCCTGCTGTCCGGCGGCGAGAAGGCCTTTGTGGCTATCGCCCTGTACTTTGCCATTTTGAAGGTCCACCCCACGCCCTTCTGTGTGATGGACGAGATCGAGGCCGCTCTGGACGACGCCAACGTGACCCGTTACGCCCGCTACATGCGAACCCTGGCGGGAAAGACCCAGTTCATCGTCATCACCCACCGCCGCGGCACCATGGAGGAGGCCGACGTTCTCTACGGCGTCACCATGCAGGAGCAGGGTGTGAGTAAGATCTTGACCATCAATCTAAACGACATGGCGAAGGAATTGAAGATCAAGTGAGCATGGTTACGCCCCGGCAGGGCTCCCGCTGAAACACAGCGTCAGCGGTTTTGGAAGGAAAAGGAGGAACACATGAATATTCAGAATTGTCCGTTATGTGGAAAACTATTCGACCGGCGCGGAGTCACCAGGGTCTGCCCGAGCTGTACTGAAGCGCTCAGAGAAGATCTGAAGACGGTGCAGGCGTACATGGATGCCAATCCTTCCGCGAAGATCAGGGAGGCCGCCCAGGGTACCGGCGTGGATATTGACCGACTGCGGATCCTGGCGCGTCAAGGGTGGATTACCTTTCCACAGGACTGAACCATATGGGAGGAGCGAACTGCGTTGGGCTTTTTTGACAAACTGAAAAAAATCACCACCAATCTGTTCTCCGGCTTTACAGAGGCTGACGAGGCGTTTTTCGAGGAACTGGAGGAGACCCTGATCCTGGCAGACCTGGGTATGGACACCGCCCTGGACGCCGTGGAGAAGCTGCGGACGCGGGTCCGCCGGGAGAAGCTCCACGACCAGGAGGAGGTCCGGGCCGCCCTGCGGGACATTTTGACGGAGGAGATGACCGTGGGCGATACTGCCCTGGACATTTCTGCTCAGCCAGCCGTAGTGCTGTTTATCGGCGTCAACGGCGTGGGCAAGACCACGTCCATCGGCAAGCTGGGCCACCAGCTGAAGGAGCAGGGCAAGCGGGTCCTGCTGTGCGCGGCGGACACCTTCCGGGCTGCCGCTGCCGACCAGCTGGAGATCTGGGCGGAGCGGGCCGGCTGCGAGATCGTCCGCCAGCACGAGGGGGCGGATCCTGGCGCGGTACTGTTCGACGCACTGCAGGCTGCCAAGGCCCGAAATGTGGACGTGGTGCTGTGCGATACCGCCGGACGGCTCCACAACAAGGCCAACCTGATGGCGGAGCTGGCCAAGCTCAGCAAGATCATTGACCGGGAATGCCCCGGCTGCGCCCGGGAGACGCTGCTGGTGCTGGACGCCACCACCGGGCAGAACGGCCTGATCCAGGCACGGACCTTCAAGGAGACGGCGGGCCTCACCGGCATTGTGCTGACCAAGCTGGACGGCACCGCCAAGGGCGGCATCGTGGTGGCCATTGCCCGGGAGCTGGGCGTGCCTGTGAAATTCGCCGGCGTGGGTGAGGGCATCGACGACCTGCGGCCCTTTGACGCGAGGGCCTATGCCGAGGCCATTATATGATGAATATCACAAGGACCTGCCCCTGCTGCGGCGGGACAGCTGTACTCTGGCCTGCGGGCTGATCTTACTGCCACAAAAAGAGGATGGATGACAATGATTCGAAAAGACGGACGGGCGTTTGACCAGCTGCGCCCCATCAAGATCACCACGGATTTCGTGAAATTCGCGGAGGGCAGCTGCCTTATCGAGTGCGGCGACACCAAGGTCCTCTGCTGCGCCAGTGTGGAGGACCGCACTCCGCCCCACGTGCCGGAGGGCCGGGGCTGGGTCACCGCTGAGTACTCCATGCTGCCCCGGGCCAACCGGGAGCGGAGCAGGCGGGACGTGGCCAAGCTGAAGCTCAGCCCCCGCAGCGCGGAGATCCAGAGGCTGGTGGGCCGGAGCCTGCGGGCCGCCGTGGATATGGAAAAGCTGGGGGAGCATACCATCACCATCGACTGCGACGTGCTCCAGGGTGACGGCGGGACCCGGACGGCCTCCGTCACCGGCGGCTTCATCGCCCTGGCCCTGGCCTGCCGGAAGCTGGTGGAGGACGGCGTTCTTGCCGCCAGCCCCATTCGCCACTATGTCACCGGCATTTCCGCCGGCATTGTGGACGATACGGCCCTGCTGGACCTGCAGTACAGCGAGGACAGCCGCGCTCAGGTGGACCTGAACTGCGTGATGAACGAGCAGGGGGAGATCATTGAGGTCCAGGGCACCGGCGAGGGCCGGGCTTTCACCCTGGCGGAGCAGCAGGAGCTGGTGCGCCTGTGCGCCAAGGGGAACCGGGAGCTTCTGGCCATTCAGAAAAAAGCGCTGGGAGGAAAGGCTTGATGGCTGAAAAATTTGTACTTGCGACCCACAATCCGGGGAAGCTGAGGGAGATGCGCGAGATCCTGGGCAAACTGGGGATCGAAGTGGTCGGCCCCAAAGACCTGGGGATCGACGCGGAGGTGGAGGAGACCGGCACCACCTTTGCCGAAAATGCCATGCTGAAGGCCAAGGCCGTCTGCAGGGCGGCGAAGCTGCCTGCCATCGCTGACGATTCCGGCCTCTGTGTGGACGCACTGAACGGCGGTCCCGGGGTCTACTCCGCCCGCTACGGCGGCGAGGGCCTGGACGACAAAGGCCGTTATATGCTGCTGCTGAACAGCCTGCGGGGCCAGTCCAGCCGGAAGGCCCACTTTGCCTGCGCCATCGCCTGTGTGTTCCCAAATGGAAAGACGCTGACCGCCGAGGGCCGCTGTGACGGCACCATCGCCTTTGCTCCCATGGGGGAGGGCGGCTTCGGCTACGACCCGGTGTTCTTCGTGCCGGAGAAGGCCAAGACCTTCGCGCAGCTGACGGACGGGGAGAAGAACGAGATCTCTCACCGGGGGAAAGCACTGACGGAATTTTCAGAAAAACTTGCAACTTATTTGAAGAAATAAACGTCTTATACTTTAAAAGAGAGAAATCATGAAAAACTCGAGGAAATGCCCCAAGTGCGGCAGTACGGACATCGTGTGCTGCAAGGCCGTGGTCAAAGGGGCGTATGACCGCATCCAGAGAGGCATTGTCGCACAAGCTGACACAGACCGCTGGGTCTGCTGTGCCTGCGGCTACTGTGAACTGTGGGTTGACCAGGAGGCGCTGAAGGACCTGAGGGAATATTGGGGAGTCCCTGAAGATAACGGAACAGAAAGGTGAGGCGGAGAGATTATCCGCCGGAAGAGATATGGAACTGACAAGCAAACAGCGGGCCCAGCTGCGGGGATTGGCCAACACCATCGACACCATCATCCACATCGGCAAGGACGGCATTGGCGACAATCTCATCAAGCAGGCTGATGACGCATTGGAGGCCCGGGAACTCATCAAGGGCCGGGTCCTGGACAATAATATCGAGTATGACGCCCGCCTTGCGGCGGCGGAGCTGGCCAAGGCAACCCGCAGCGAGGTGGTCCAGGTGATAGGGACCAAGTTTGTGCTGTACCGGGAGAGCCACAGCAAGCCCAGGGAGAAGCGCATCCAGCTGGCGAAGAGAAAAACAATGAAGAATGAGAAATTTTAGTGTCCGGCGAAGCCGGACAAATCAAACGATTCTGCCTGCGGCGGAATACAGCAATTCTGAACTCCTAATTTCTAATTCCTGATTCGAGAAGAGGAACTGCGATGAAAATTGGCGTTTACGGCGGGACGTTCAATCCGCCGCATCTGGGGCATATTACCGCCGCCCGGGCGGTGATGGAGCTGCTGAAGCTGGACCGGCTGCTGTTGGTGCCGGCGGGACTGCCGCCCCACAAGGCGCTGCCTGCCGGCAGTCCTACACCGGAGCAGCGGCTGGAGATGACCCGGCTGGCGGGAGAGCAGCTGGCCCTGGGCGACCAGGTCAGGACGCTGGATATAGAGGTATACCGCCAGGGAAAGAGCTTTACCTCCGACACACTGGCACAGATGAAGGCCCAGTATCCGGAGGACGAGCTGTGGCTGCTGATGGGTACGGACATGTTCCTGACCCTTCAGGCCTGGCACGAACCGGAAAAGATCCTCTCCCTGGCCGGCATTGCCGCTTTCGGCCGCACGGAGGCGGACACCGAGGAGCTGTTCGCCGTTCAGCGGGACTATCTTTACAGGACCTATCCTCAGGCGCGGCTCTTCACATTGACCATCCCCGGCGTGGTGGATGTTTCCTCCACGGAGCTGCGGGAGAAACTGGCGGCGGGGAAGGGGGCCAATCTGCTGGCCCCGGCGGTGTACGGCTACATCCTGCGCCACGGGCTGTACGGGACCCATGCGGATCTGAAGCGCCTGTCCCTCAGCCAGCTCCGGCCAGTGGCTCTCAGCTATCTGAAGCACCAGCGCATCCCCCATGTGCTGGGAGCGGAGCAGGAGGCCATCCGCCTGGCGGAGCGCTACGGCGCCGACGTGGAGAAGGCCCGCAGGGCGGCGCTGCTCCACGACTGCACCAAGAAGCTGGACATGGACCAGCAGCTTGCGTTATGTAAACAATACGGCATCCAGCTGGATGAGCTGGAGCGGCAGGCTTTGAAGCTGCTCCATGCCAAGACCGGCGCCGCTATTGCCAGGGACGTGTTCGGGATGGACGCGGAGATCTGCGAAGCCATCCGATGGCACACTACGGGCCGCGCCGATATGACCAAGCTGGAAAAAATTATTTATCTGGCGGACTATATCGAGCCGTCCCGGGATTTTCCGGGGGTGGACAAGCTCCGCGAAGTGTGTTATGAAGATCTGGACAAGGGCCTGCTGATGGGCCTGGAGATGACCATCGAGGAAATGACGGGTATGGGAAACCCGGTACACCGCGCCACCGTGGAAGCGCGGGACTGGCTGAAAGGATAGAGATACAGTGAACCAGAGAGAAGAAAAGG
Organism: uncultured Dysosmobacter sp.; assembly: GCF_947631165.1. Lineage (GTDB taxonomy): Bacteria > Bacillota > Clostridia > Oscillospirales > Oscillospiraceae > Oscillibacter. The sequence continues at coordinate 47,193 of NZ_CANRKH010000006.1, forward strand.
GCGGGAGCCGCCTCCAAAAACCGAAAAAAGAAAAAAAACCGAAAAAGCCCAGCCGTCTGACCCGCCAGCAGAAGGTATTGATGGTGATAGCGGTGATCCTGGCGGTGGTGCTGGTGGCAGTGGTGGCCTGCCAGAGCCTGTTCGTCCGGCCGGACCTGGAGCACAAAAAGAAACCCAATACCGTGACGAAGGACGACGGCACCGTGGAGGAGATCGACTACGGCGAGGGCGTCCGCCCCAGGGCCGACGGCGAGCGGAAGAGCAAGGACTACTACACGGTGCTGATCCTTGGCCGGGACACGGGGGGCGGCGGCAACACGGACACCATGCTGCTGGCCAGTTACGATGTGACCAATCAAAAGGCCACCGTTATGTCCATCCCCCGGGACACCATGGTGAATGTGCCATGGGACATCAAGCGCATCAACTCCGTTTATAATTATTACGGCGGCGGAGAGAAGGGCATCCAGCATCTCTACAAGGAGATTTCCCAGCTGGTGGGCTTTGAGCCGGACTTCCAGGTCATCGTGGAGTGGGAGGCCGTGGGCAAGATCGTGGAGGCCATGGGCGGCGTGTGGTTCGACGTGCCCCGGGACATGAATTACGAGGACCCCTATCAGGACCTGAAGATCCACCAGACCAAGGGCTATCGCCTGCTCTCTGGTGAGGACGCCATGCAGGTGCTTCGCTACCGCCATGACAATGTGAAGAACGGCATAATGCTGGGCTATCCCGACGGCGACCTGGGCCGCATCAAGACCCAGCAGGCGCTGCTGAAAGCTATGGTGGAGCAGCTTTTGAAGCTGGAGAACATCACCAAGGTCAACCAGTTCGTCAAGGTGTTTCAGGAGTGCGTGGAGACGGATATGAGCTTCCAGAACATCCTGTGGTTTGCCCAGTCGGCGTACCTGGGCGGATTGAAAATGGAAAATGTGAACTTTGTCACCATGCCCAATAAGGGGGCCTATTGCTGGAGCCGCAGCGTAGGCAACAACCAGTCCTATGTGGTCCCCATCGCCAAGGAACTGCTGGAGCTGGTGAACAACGAGCTCAGCCCCTTTGTGGAGACCTTTACCATGAGCGACCTGGACATCATGTCCGTCAATTCCGACGGCAGCGTCAGTTCCTCCACCGGCTATGTAGAGGACAAGAAGGCCGCGTCGCCGCCGGTGAAGCCCACCAAGCCCGTGGAGACGGAGGACCCCGATGTGGATGAAAACGGCGATCCCATCGACCCTAACGGCGGCGGGACCATCGTGGTGGACCCCACTGCCGATCCCAATACCGGCACAGTCACCGATCCTGGCACGATTACCGATCCTGGCGCCGTGACAGACCCGACCACCAGCACGGACCCCAATGTCCCCGGCGGCGGGCTGGACGTCAATGATCCCGGCATCGTAGACCCCGGGGCCGTCGATCCCACCGCTGGCTATCCTGGCACGACTCCGCCGGATGGCGGCGGAGAGGCTCCGGCGGAGCCGGACGTCCCGGATTTTTCCGTGATCGAGCCGCCGCCGGCGGCGTAAGGAGACGATATGCCGGATACAGAGAGACGCCCTGAGGCCCAGGAAAACGGCAGATGTGTGCGGAAAAAGAAAGACCGCCTGACCAGGGGCCAAAGGCTGCTGATGGCCTTGGCCGTCCTGTTGGCGGCGGCGCTGGCGGTCACGCTGGCGCACCGAAAGCTGGTGGCACGGCCGGATATTGAAAAAACGCCTCTGGTGGATGGGCTGGTGTCCGCCAATGAGGCGGATACGGATGCAGGCATCCGTCCCAAGGTAGACGGCCAGCGGAAAAGTGCGGACTATTATACGGTGCTGATCCTTGGCCGGGACACGGGGGGCGGCGGCAATACGGATACCATGCTGCTGGCCAGTTATGATGTGACCAACCAGAAGGCCACCGTCATGTCCATCCCCCGGGATACCATGGTCAACGTTTCCTGGGACGTGAAAAAGATCAACTCCGTATACAACAGCTGCGGCGGAGGAGAAGAGGGTATCCAGGGCCTGTACAGGGAGATCTCCCAGCTGGTGGGCTTTGAGCCGGATTTTCGGGTCGTGCTGGAATGGGAGGCCGTGGGCGCTTTGGTGGAGGCCATCGGCGGTGTAGAGTTCGATGTTCCCTACGACATGGACTATGACGACGATGTGCAGGACCTGCATATCCACCAGGCGGCGGGAGTCCGCAGGCTGTCCGGCGAGGACGCTATGCAGGTCATCCGCTGGCGGGAGAACAACAACGACAGCCCATACGGCTACCGCAAACGGGACGGCGGCATCGGGGATTCCGGCCGAATGAAGGTCCAGCAGGCGTTTTTGAAGGCGGTCATCCAGCAGACCCTGACGATCCAGAATGCCCTCAATATCCGCAAGATCGCCAAGGTGTTTCAGGAACATGTGGATACCGACCTGGCGTTCTCCAACATCTGCTGGTTCGCGGAGCAGGCGGTGCTGGGCGGCCTGCAAACGGAGGATGTGGAATTCCTCACCATGCCCTATCGGGGCGCCAACGCTTACAGCCGCTATTACACCAAGCTCAACGGAAGCTATTCGGAGCTGGCTTATGTGACCCCGGTAGCCGATGAGCTGCTGGAGCTTGTGAATGAGAAGCTGAGCCCCTTTGCGGAGATCTTTACTCTGGCGGATCTGGATATTATGTCTGTCAATGCCGACGGGTCTATCAGCTCCACCACCGGTCATGTGGAGGACAGTCAGGCGGCCGGGCCGCCGGTGAAGTCCGCCGCGAAGCCGTCGGAGACCCCATCGGAGGAAGCGCCCGCCGCCGCCCCGCCGGATGTTTCAGCAGAGACGCCGTCAATGCCGGAAGAGGAAGCAACCGCGCCCCCGGAAGAGTCGCCGGCCGCGGAGCCGCCTGTTATAGAGGATCCCGCGGAGCCGCCGGAGGTCTCCGCACCAGATGAAGAGGAAATATTCAGTACCATTGAGCCGCCTCCGGCGGCCTAGATTGGAATAGAAAGGAATGACCATATGATACCAAAAGAATTGGCGATCATTGCCGCCAAGGCCCTGGACGAGAAAAAGGGCAGAGAGATCAGCGCCATTCAGGTGACGGAACAGACGACTCTGGCGGATTACTTCGTCATTGCCACTGGCAGTTCCAACACGCAGATCAACGCCTTGTCCGGCGCTGTGGAAAAAGCCATGAAGGAGCAGGCGGGGGAGGACCCCCTGCGCCGGGAAGGCTACCGGGAGGGAACCTGGGTCTTGCTGGACTACGGCTGCGTGGTGGTCCATATCTTCTCCGAAGAGGCCCGGGAGTTTTACGCCCTGGAGAGATTGTGGCACGACGGTACGCCCCTGGACCTGAGCGGCGTGCTGACGAGAGACTGAGGGCCTCCCGCGCCGAGTGGCGCGTCCAAGCGTTTTGCCGCAGGCAAAACCTTGAAATGGGCGGGCTTTGCCTGCCGATTTGAGTCTGATCACGGGGTCCCCGCAAAATTGAAAATTTTGTGGGGCTGCCCGGGAGTTTTACGCCCTGGAGAGATTGTGGCACGACGGTACGCCCCTGGACCTGAGCGGCGTGCTGACGAGAGACTGAAGGCCCCTTGTAACTTTTGTTACAGATCTGTCATCAAATTGTAGTAGACATAAAATCGTCCCACCCTTATACTGATATCAAAATCAGATAAGGGTGGGATCTTTTTGAAAAAACAGTGGATCTTGGGCGGCGCGGGCCTGCTGGCGGCGGCAGTGCTGGTGGGTTGCCTGTGGCTGGCGCGGCAGCCGGTGGAGACGGCCCCAGAAACAGGCATGAAGAAGTTGGAGACCGTGGAGAAGATCGCGGCAGAAGAGCCGCGGAAAAATATGCTGCCGGGCCTGGACACGGACGCCGTGACGGCAGCCATGCCGGAGGCGGACCAAGCGGCTTTTACACTGTTTCTGCCTGTTTTGAGAGGGGAGGCAGCCTTCCAATGGGTAGCTGGGCCGTATGATGGCAATGAAAGCACATGGGAACCTATTGACGCAACCCTGGCGGACTTTCATGACCAGCTTTGGGACGGCTTTGCCATCGAAGATCCGCCAGAGACCCTGACCCTGGACCGGTTGGCTGTCCAGGATGTGGACGGCGACGGGGAACTGGAGCTGGTACTGCTGTTCCAGGACGGGGCCTACCAGTACCTGATCCTCCGCCGGGAGGGCGAGACAGTCTATGGCACCAGTATGGGGGTGCGATGGTTTGAGGAGCTCCAGACCAGTGGCGTTTACATCGGTTCCGGCGGAGCCGGAGACCACACCTACCATCGGATGACCTTTGAGGACGGCCGCTTTGCGGACCGGGAGCTGGCCCGCAAGGTCGAGGGAGCCAGCGGCGCCGTCTATACATTGGACGGTCAGGAGACGACTAAGGAGGCCTTCGACGGCTGGTACGCGGAGAACATGCCGGGCGGCGTTATCTGGTACGCTCCCGACGGCACTCCGTTTCAGGACGGCATGTGAACACTGTTTATATGAAAAACAAAATCCCTCCGATCCATCGGAGGGATTTTGTGATGTCAGCCATTGATGAAAAACGCTGCCGCAATAGCGCCGGGGCCGGCGTGGGTACCAATGGTGCTGCCGATGGCGGAGATGGGGAGCCGCTCCGTATGTCCGGCGTAGAGGGGGGCGCTGTCGGCGATGTATTTTTGCAGCAGCGCGTCGCTGAGGCCGCTGTATGCCAGGCAGTAGGGCTTTTCAAAATTGATGCCGCCGCACTTCCGCACTAGCTCCGTAAGCATGTTGCTGCCATTTTTGGAGCCGCGGGCCTTGCCCAGAATGGCCACTTCACCGTGTTCGATGGCGATGACCGGCTTGATGGAGAGGAGGGAACCGGCCAGGGCCACGGCGGGGGAGATACGGCCGCCCTTTTTCAGGTATTCCAGGGTGTCCAGTAGGGCGATAAGGCGGATATTTTTCTTCTCCCGCTCCAGCGTTTCGGCGATCTGGGCGGCGGTCAGCCCCTGGTCCCGCAGCCGCACAGCCAGCTCCACCAGGATGCGCTGGCCGATGCAGACGTTTTCACTGTCTACCACCGCGGCAGGGACCTCCTCTGCCGCGATGCGGGCGCTCTGGCAGCAGCCGGAGAGCTTGGAGGATAGGGTCACGCACAGCGCCTCATCTCCCGCATCCACGGCGGAGCGGAAGGCCTGCTCGTATTCGTAAGGGGTCATTTGGCTGGTGGTGGGCAGAGTGTCGGACTCCACCAGCCGCTGAAAGAACTGGCGGTTGTCCATGGTGACGCCGTCCAGAAATTCCTGGCCGTCGAAAATGGTACGGAGCGGCAGCACACGGATGCCCCTGGCCGCTGCCTCTGCTTGGGTGATGTCGCTGGCGGAATCGGTGATGATCTGAACAGACATATGGTTTACTCCTTCAGGTTTTGATATTGGGCCACCGCGCCGGTGGCTTGGGTCAGCAGGTCGGTCAGCTGGCGGATGCCCTCCGGCCCCAGCTGGGCGCAGACGGCCTCCACGATGGACATGACGCTGCCATGCTCCGTCTCATAGAGAGGCAGGGCTTCCTCACGGAGCTGGATGTGGATGCTCCGCCGGTCGGTCTCGCTGCGTACCCGCCGGATCAGGTCCCGGTGTTCCATGCCGGTGAGGATGTGGTTGATCTGGGATTTCAAAAGCCGGGTACGGCGGCATAGCTCCGTGGCCGTCACCGGCCCGCCGCCGGTCTGCCGCTGCCGGTACAGCACGTTGCACACAAGCATCTCATTCATGGACAGACCCTTCAGCAGCCGGTTGCCCCGGATGACGGCAGTCATGGACATCCAGGCCTCCAGCAGCGCTTCCCGCTGTTCCAACTGGTCCATAGGCGACCCCTTTTCAAATAGTTTATTTTATGAACTAAATACCAGGTACAGTATACAATCCATTCTCAGAAAAAGCAAGCATTTTTTCAAAAAGCTGAGGGAAGAAACACGCCCTTTTTCTCTAAGTGTCGCTGGAATATAGCTTCAGCAATTTCGCCAACCGAAGATTGATATTGAAGTTTGAAATTTACCATGCTATACTTCATGGCGAAAATCGGTATTCAAGGAGTTGTTGTAATGGAGATAAGATACATCGCTAAAGATGATGATCCTCTTGAAATAAGCAAAATATATGAAAGCAGTTGGAAATACGCATATAAGGGCATGCTTCCTCAAGATTATCTTGACAGTATTCCAACAGGACAATGGGCCAATCGTATCAACAAAGCCGGTCTGAACAGCCTTGTCCTGATAGAATGTGGGAGGATGATAGGCACCGCAAGTTTTTGTAAATCCAGATGGGAAAAGTATAGCGGTTACGGAGAAATTGTTTCCATATATTTTCTGCCCAGCTACATTGGAAAAGGATACGGTAAGGTATTGCTTAACAAATGTATTGAGGAATTAAAGCAATGCGGATTTAATCAAGTGATCTTATGGGTTTTGGAGGATAATCATAGGGCAAGAAAGTTTTATGAAAAAAACGGATTTATTTGTTCGGAAGTATTTATGGATGATAACATCGGCGGAAAAGATATAAGAGAGGTATTGTATTTTCTTGATTGACAGCTTTTCATCGACAGTGGCCGTTACCCACGATGAATAATGGCTCCTTTTGTCATTTTGACGAATGATTTGATAAATTGGGCAGCAATACCAAAGGTAAAAGGGAAAAGAAACAACGGGGCTTGACAAATGGAGCGATTGTCCGTAAAATACATCTGTTACGAACGAAGAAGGGAAGAAAGCCCAGGCGTCCCGCCTGAAGAGAGCCGGCGGACGGTGCGAGCCGGTGGGGGAGCCTGCGGTATACTGGTCCCAGAGTTTTCCGCCTGAAGGACCCAGTAGGGCGGAACGGCAGGCCCCGTTATAGGCTGAGAGGGCCGCCTCAAGGCGGCTGAACAGGGTGGTACCGCGTTCAAAAACGCCCCTGGCCTTTGGCCGGGGGCGTTTTTCTTCGAAATTAGAAATTGTCATTTGACAGCAAAGACATTTACAAGATTCCAAAACTCCGCTCCCCATAGGGGAGCCGCCGCCCGCAGGCGGCTGGGGGGAATTCCTCATTCCTAATTTGTCAAAACGACTTCCATCAGAAGAGAAGGAGAAGAAATATGAAGTACGATTTTACCGCCATTGAGAAAAAATGGCAGGACAAGTGGCTGGAGGAGAAGCCCTTCGCCGCTGTCACCGGAGACAAGGCCCGGGAGAAATTTTTCGGCCTGATCGAGTTTCCCTATCCCTCCGGCCAGGGCCTCCACGTGGGCCACGCCCGCCCCTTTACCGCTATGGACATCATCTGCCGCAAAAAGCGGATGCAGGGCTACAACGTCCTGTTCCCCATCGGCTACGACGCCTTCGGCCTGCCCACGGAGAACTACGCCGTCCAGCATCACATCCATCCGGCCAAGGTGACCCATGACAATGTGGAGAATTTCCGCAAGCAGCTCCATATGCTGGGCTACTCCTTCGACTGGGACCGGGAGGTCAACACTACCGACCCCGACTACTACAAATGGACCCAGTGGATCTTCCTGCAGATGTTCAAGCACGGCCTGGCCTATAAGGCGTCCATGCCCGTGAACTGGTGCACCAGCTGCAAGATCGTGCTGGCCAACGAGGAGGTCGTGGACGGCGTCTGCGAGCGCTGCGGCGGCGAGGTCATCCGCAAGGAGAAGAGCCAGTGGATGCTGGCCATCACCAAGTATGCTGACCGGCTGATCGACGATCTGGACGACGTGGATTTCATCAACCGGGTCAAGATCCAGCAGCGCAACTGGATCGGCCGCAGCGAAGGCACCGAGGTGGACTTCACCGCAACCAACGGCGACAAGCTGACAGTCTACACGACCCGCTGCGATACCCTGTTCGGCGTGACCTATATGGTCATCTCCCCAGAGCATCCCTACCTGGAGCAGTGGAAGGACCAGATCCAGAACTGGGACGAGGTGGAGGCCTACCGGCAGGAGGCCGCCCACAAGTCCGACTTTGAGCGGGGCGAGCTGAACAAGGACAAGACCGGCGTCCGGCTGAAGGGTATCGAGGCTGTCAACCCTGCCAGCGGCAAGCATGTGCCGCTGTTCGTCTCCGACTATGTGCTGATGGGCTACGGAACCGGCATCGTCATGGGCGTGCCTGGACACGACCAGCGCGACTGGGAGTTCGCCACCAAGTTCGGCCTGCCCATCATCGAGGTGGTCAAGGGCGGCGATATCACGAAAGAAGCCTTCACCCTGAAGGATGACACCGGCATTATGGTGAACTCCGGCTTCCTGGACGGCATGACCGTGAAGGACGCCATCCCCGCCATGAAGAAGTGGGTCACGGAGCAGGGCATCGGCCGTCCCAAGACCAACTTCAAGCTCCGGGACTGGGTGTTCAGCCGCCAGCGGTACTGGGGTGAGCCGATCCCTCTGGTGAACTGCCCCAAGTGCGGCTGGGTGCCTCTGGACGAGAGCGAGCTGCCGCTGCTGCTGCCGGAGGTGGACAGCTACGAGGTCACAGACACCGGCGAATCCCCCTTGGCCAAGATGACCGACTGGGTGAACACCACCTGCCCCAAGTGCGGCGGCCCCGCTCAGCGGGAGACCGACACCATGCCCCAGTGGGCCGGTTCCTCCTGGTATTTCCTGCGGTATATGGACCCCCACAACGACAAGGCCCTGGCCAGCAAGGAGGCCCTGGACTACTGGTCTCCTGTGGACTGGTACAACGGCGGTATGGAGCATACCACTCTGCACCTGCTGTACAGCCGGTTCTGGCATAAATTCCTCTATGATATCGGTGTGGTGCCCACCAAGGAGCCTTACGCCAAGCGCACCAGCCACGGCATGATCCTGGGCGAGGGCGGCGAGAAGATGTCCAAGTCCCGGGGCAACGTGGTGAACCCCAACGATATCGTGGCCCAGTACGGCGCGGACACCATGCGGCTGTATATCATGTTCGTGGGCGATTTCGAGCAGGCCGCCACCTGGTCCACCGAGGCTGTGAAGGGATCTAAGCGGTTCCTGGACCGTGTGTGGAACCTGGCGGAGAGCGCAAAGGACAGCTATGACCTGACCCCCGCCAACCAGCCCATCCTTCACAAGACCATCAAAAAGGTCACGGACGATGTGGATAATCTGAAGATGAACACCGCCATCGCCGCTATGATGACCGCCCTCAATGAGCTGAGCGCCAATGGCGTGACCAGGGGCGATCTGCACGATTTCCTGCTGCTGCTGAATCCCTTCGCTCCCCACATCACCGAGGAGCTGTGGGAGATGCTGGGCTTCGCGGCCAAGAGCGGAAAAATGTGCTGCCAGGCAGATTGGCCGGTCTACGACGCCAGCAAGACCGTGGCCTCCACGGTGGATATGGCCGTGCAGGTCAACGGCAAGCTGAAAGGCACCATCACCATGCCCGCCGGCAGCGAGGAGAAGGCTGTGGTGGACGCCGCCCTGGCGGTGGAGAAGGTCCAGAAGGCCACCGAGGGCATGAAGATCGTCAAGACCATCCTTGTCAAGAACCGCTTGGTGAACCTGATCGTGAAGCCCCAGTGATGCTCCGTGCCGAGTGGCCGTCCAAGGGTTTTGCCGCAAGGCAAAACCCTGAAATGGGCGCCTATTTGAGTCAAATGCGGGTCCCCCGCAAAATCGCAGGATTTTGTGAGGAGAGGTGGTTTTGTTGCGGAACAGCGGCGGTTCGGCCTTCGGTTGCAGGAAAATCGACCGGTTTTCCACGAAAATATCTTGACAATTTCCCGGGCACTCTGTATAATGGGCATGTTGAAGCCATAAATTATGGCCCTTAAAGTATCCTGGATAGAGCCGGATACCTCGGAGGGAGGGAAATATAGATGTCTGAGATCCACGTGAAGGACGGCGAGTCCATCGACAGCGCGCTGAAGCGGTTCAAGCGTTCCTGCGCCAAGGCGGGTGTTATTGCCGAGGTCCGTAAGAGAGAGCATTATGAGAGCCCCAGCGTGAAGCGCCGCAAGAAGTCTGAGGCTGCTCGCAAGAACAAGAAGCGTTATTATTGATGAAAAAAGTGCTGTGCCGTGTGGTACAGCACTTTTTTTGCCTTTATCTGCGGAACAAGGCCGGGGCGATGTCTGCTACCTCCGGCCAGGTGAAGAACGCGGCTGCGGCGCCCAGGGCTTCGCCAGACCGCAGCTTCCGCTGGAGCGTGCCGGCGTCGTCGAATAGGACGAAGTGGGCCTCACCGCCGACAGCATAGGTAAAGTACCGGGCACAGAGATCCGGGGAGAAGAACACGGCGGGGGACTTCTCTTCCATCAGGCTGGCCAGCTCTCCGGCGGTGAGGGGCGTTCCCTCACCGGTGGGGGCGGGCAGGCGGAAGTCCATCCGCAGCCGCTGGATGTCCAGGGCCAGCCGCGGGTATTTCCCGGCGGCCTCCTGGAGCCGCTCTTGAAACTCCCCGCCGGAGAGGGCCGTACAGACCAGCACCGTTCCATTTTTTGCCGCCGGGGCGTAGTGCTCCGGCAGATACAGGGACTTTTTGGCGGCGGCCAGGACCCGGTCCAGCTTTTCCGCAAAGACCAGACGGTCCCGCCGGGGCGGCTCCACGAAATCCAGCACTGCCCCGCCATAGCCCCGGCGGCCGCACTCCCGCAGCACTGCGCCGCAGAGAGCCTCCGGGTCCTCGATGGGCGGGGCCTCCCGGTCGCCCACGGACAACAGGCCGCCCCGGCTCTCCAGCAGCAGGTTCTGCCGCAGCAGTGTGGAGCCGGGCCCTACGCGGTAGGCCGCGTGGCACAGGTCCCGGCAGTGGGCGGCGGCCTCCCGCTCTCGGTCCGGCGTAACGGCTAAATAGATCTGCAATCCCATTCCCCCTTGTGTAGGTCTCAAAAAACTGTTATACTATATAAAACGATAATACGATATGATGACAAGGAGCCGCCTATGCCCTTTTCGCTGATCCCGCATCGTCTGTTTGATCGATATGACCAGATCACCCCCGCCTATCTGCGGGAGCGGGGGATCACGCTGCTGCTCAGCGATTTGGATTTTACCCTGGCGGCCAAGTCGACCCGCCGTCCGGACCAGCCCCTGCGGGACTGGATCGCTGGCCTGGGGGAGAACGGCGTCCAGTTCATGATCGTATCCAACAATCGCTCCGGGACCCGGGTGACAGAGTTCTGCGCCGAGCTGAGCGTGCCTTATCAGGGCCGCGCCGGCAAGCCTTCTCCCAGAGGACTGGAGACCGCTATGGCCCGGGCGGGAGCGGACCGGACCAGCACCGCCATGCTGGGGGACAAGCTGCTGACGGACGTGCTGGCAGCCAACCGGGCGGGGGTCCTGGCCTTGATGGTGGAGCCGGTGGGCGGTGCTGTGACGCTCTGGCAGAAGGTTCTCCACGCCTTACAGGCTCCGTTTAAGGCGGCCTGCCGCCGCCGCTGCGGAAAAAGAACTGAAAAAAACCAGTAATTGGACGAAAAATGCTTGCATTAGCGGACAACATACGGTAAAATATCTTCGGTAATTTTACTGGATGTGGGGAAGCGTCCCTCCGGGCCGTTTTCTCATAAGATCTATAAGGAGGAAAAAAATATGCCTACTATCACTGCCGGCGATTTCCGGAAGGGTATGATCTTTGAGATGGACGGGAAGCCCATGGTCGTTGTGGACTTCCAGCATGTGAAGCCCGGCAAGGGCGCCGCTTTCGTGCGGACCAAGTACAAGAACGTCATCAGCGGCACCATCCGTGAGGAGTCCTTCAACCCCACCGCCAAGTTTGAGCAGGGCGCTGTGGAGCGGAAGAGCGCTGAGTACAGCTACAACGACGGCGACCTGTATTACTTCATGGACCCGGAGACCTTTGACATGACCCCGCTGAACGCCGATGTGCTGGGCGACGCCTTCCAGTTCGTCAAGGAGAACACTATGTGCTCTCTGGTCAGCTATAAGGGCAATGTGTTCGCCGTGGAGGTCCCCAACTTCGTGGATCTGGTGGTCACCGAGACCGAGCCGGGCGTGAAGGGCGATACCGCCACCAACGTCACTAAGAACGCGACCCTGGAGACCGGCGCCCAGATCAAGGTGCCCCTGTTCATCAACGAAGGCGAGAAGATCCAGATCGATACCCGCACCGGCGAGTATCTGGGACGGGTCAAGGACTGATATGAAAAGGGGGGACCAAGTCCCCCCTTTCGATTCCCCCTCACCGCGGCGGAACAAGCTGTATCACGGCTGCTCCGCAGAGGCAAGAGACGCATGCTGGCGGGCACTGCGCCGCCAATATCTCATTTGCCTGTTCTATTATCGGCAGATCGACTGGAGGAAACCGCAAAGCGCCGCCTGCGGGCGTGGAAATGGGAAGATACGATCTAAAAAATGAAAGGAGTTACCGCTATGGAGATCACTGAGAGAGTCGCTTATCTGAAGGGCCTGGTGGAAGGCATGGAGCTGAACACGGATAAGAAGGAGGGCAAGCTGCTGGCCGCCATTATCGACGTGCTGGACGACATCGCCCTGGAGCTGGAGGACATCAAGGACGAGCAGACGGAACTGGCCGACGGTCTGGACGTGGTCAGCGACGACCTGGAGGATGTGGAGAACATCGTTTTTGAGGATTGGGACGACGAGGAGGACGACGATTACTACGAGGGTGACCTGAGCGACCTGGACGAGGATGAGGATTGTTACGCCACCACCTGCCCCACCTGCGAGGAGACCATCTATTTTGACGAGTCCATCCTGGAGGACGGCGAGGTTATCTGTCCCAACTGCGGCGAAAAGCTGGAGTTTGATCTGGGCAGTCTGGAGGAAGAGGAAGAGGAGAGCTCCGACGAGGAGTGATCCAAATCCAAATAACGAAGAAAAGCCGCCGTGGACATGTCCCGTCCACGGCGGCGTATTTTGCGTGCCGTTCATTCTGGCAGCCTATGGGTTCGGTTAGCGTTGTGATCTTCCCGACAAAGACCGATTTATCCTGCTCTTACTTATGTCTCTGCTTTAGGGGCTCAGCAAACTGATCTCTCTCGCATCTTTTTCAGCAGCTTCACGATCCGTTCCCGGTTCTTCGCGGTCTTCATGAAGGTCGGGAGGTGGTCCGCCTGGGTCTTCATGACAGCTGTCCCGGCGGGCTTCTCCCGCAGACTGGCGCCGAGGTAGTCGATCAGATACGAAAGATGCTCCCGGTTGACGGCCCAGACCGGCTTGCCCTGAAAGGACTCGAGGAACCAAAGCTCCAAACCGAAGTAGGGTTCCCGCCCGTTTTCGATCTCGCCGGTATAGAAAAATGCCTCTGCTGTTTTATGGACTTCTCCCGGCATGGTTGTCCCGCAGTACGGACAGGCCACACGGAGCATAGGGAAGTGCTGTTTTACTTCGTCTTCAATGTCGACCCGATAATACCGTCCGCAGTGCCTGCACTGGTTGTGGACATCGTATCGATAGACCGTGCGGTCTTTAGACGCCTGGTGGCCGCAGTTAGTGCATCGAAAATAGGCAGCGCTGCGATCCGCGGTCACGATACCAAGCCCCTGACATTTAGGGCATTTCACCTGGATGCCGAAGGTCAGGGCGCTGTATGCGCTATGGGTGAAATAGGGTTTATCGACGATCCGGTCCATACGCCCAGACACTCCTTTCTGCCTTTTGCCTTATTTTTTGCACCGGAAGCGACGGGCCTCCTCTGTCCAGGCCCACAGCTCCTCATCCAGGTCCTCCGGTGTTTTCAGGCAGAAATGAGTCGTCCAGCGGCCGGGATACGGCTCCACCGCCGCCGCGATCCGGGGGCTTTCCAGCCGCCGGGGGAGGAACAGGCTCAGCATCACGCAGTTCCGGTCCCGGATGCCGCCGTGGGTCGGCGGCCACAATGCGCAGTAGAGCAGGGGGTCCCGCAGACCCACCTGGGATTTCTGCGTGACGATCTCCGTGTCAGGCCACCGTTCCAGCGCCCCCAGCAGAAACGCCCGGACCACCGGCAGGTATTCCGGCTTCCGGCTGAAAAGCGCTTCCGCCAGCCGCAGAGTCTCCAGATCCATCACTCCACCGCCCCTTTTTGCAGGCTGCACAGGCCCGCGCCGATGGCGGTGGCGAAGGTGGCGTTTTCCGGGATGATATAGTGGAGGCCGTACAGCCGCTCGAAGTTTTCAAAATTTGGCTTCACCTGGTCCAGGGTGGTCATGGAGCCGGTGAGGATGACGGTTTTTGTCCCGCAGCTCTGGCAGGCCAGCACTGTCATGGTGCCGATGGCCTGAAGCACCAGATTCACCGTCCCGGCAGCCAGGTCGGCGGGGGTGGCGTCCTCCGCCAGATTGCCGAAGTTGGCGGCGGTAAGAGTTGGGTCCAGAGTTGGGGCCGGATGGTTGGTGATGTCCTTGATGGTCAGGTCCACTTGTCCCAGGTCCCCCTGGGCCGCCAGCTTTTTGATCTGGCCGAACCGCTCCATGCCTACCAGCTTGCGGCACAGGCCGCCCAAGGTGCCGCCGCCGATGCCGCTGCCGCAGAGGTGCCGCACGGCGCCGTTCCGCTCCGCCCAGAGAAAGGCGGTGCCGGTGCCCATGGTCACCACCACGCCGGAGGCCTGGCCGGACAGGGCCAGCGCTCCGGCGCCGCTGGCGGAGAATTCGTCCACCTTGCAGGTGGGCAGGCCGAAGATGTCTCCTTCCACAAAGCTGGCGCCCACGCCGGTGAGGACGACCCGCCGCACGTCCTCCAGACGGAGGCCGTTGCCGCTGAGGTAATTGCCCAGAGCGCCGTACAGGCTGGTGACCTGGTCCTCCGCCCGGACCCGCAGCATGGAGACCACGCCGCCGCTCCGGTCCAGGCCCACGATCTTGGTGGTGGAGCCGCCGATATCAATGCCTAAGATCACATCCATGGTGAATATTCCTTTCCTTTGGCGGCTTTGCCGCCTGTACCCTCATCATAGGGGAGGGAGGGGGACTTGTCAATCCAATTTGACAAAAGTTTGACGAGTTTTTGTGAAAAACAATTGCTTTTCCAGGCGGGGACGATTATAATAGAGAAAATATCAAGGCAGGTGACAAGACACTGCCTGGATCGTTATCGAGGTGCGACATGCATACAGAAGAAAAGCTGAACATGACCATGCTCTGCGACTTTTACGAACTGACCATGGGCAACGGCTATTTTCAGGCGGGCTATCAGGACCGCATCACCTATTTCGATGTGTTTTTCCGGGACGTGCCGGACAGGGGCGGTTTTGCCATCTGCGCCGGACTGGACCAGCTGATCGACTATATCGAGAATCTGCATTTTGACGAGGCGGACATTGCTTACCTGCGGAGCAAGGGCATTTTCTCCGAGGACTTTTTGGCCTATCTGCGGGACTTCCGTTTCACCGGTGATATCTGGGCCATCCCCGAGGGCACCCCCATCTTCCCGCGGGAGCCGGTGGTGACAGTCCGCGCCCCGGCCATTGAGGCCCAGCTCATCGAGACCTTCACCCTGCTGACCATCAACCACCAGAGCCTCATCGCCACCAAGGCCAACCGCATCGTCCGGGCGGCCCAGGGGCGGACAGTGCTGGAATTTGGTTCCCGCCGCGCCCAGGGGACCGACGGCGCCATTTCCGGCGCCCGGGCGGCCTATATCGGCGGCTGCAAGGGTACGGCCTGCACCATCTCCGACCAGCTCTATGGCGTTCCCGCCGGCGGCACTATGGCCCATTCCTGGGTCCAGATGTTCGACAGCCAGTATGAGGCGTTCAAGACCTACTGCCAGATATACCCCACCAACGCAACGCTCTTGGTGGACACTTACAGCGTGCTGAAATCCGGTGTGCCTGACGCCATCCGGGCCTTCAACGAGGTGTTGAAGCCCCTGGGTATCAAGAAGTGCGGCATCCGGCTGGACTCCGGCGACATGGCCTATCTGACGCGGGAGGCTCGAAAGATGCTGGATGAGGCGGGCTGGCCGGAGTGCCAGATATCTGCTTCCAACTCCCTGGATGAGTATATCATTCGGGATCTGATCCAGCAGGGCGCTCAGATCGACCTGTTCGGCGTGGGCGAACGGATGATCACCGCCAGCAGCCAGCCGGTGTTCGGCGGTGTGTACAAGCTAGCGGCCGTCGAGGACGCGGATGGCAATATCCTGCCCAAGATCAAGGTCAGCGAAAACGTGGACAAGATCACCAATCCCCATTTCAAAAAGGTCTACCGCATCTTCGACAAGACCACCGGCAAGGCGGAGGCGGACTATATCACCGTGTATGATGAGACTGTGGACGAGAGCCAGCCGTTGGAACTGTTCGACCCCCGGGCTACCTGGAAGCGAAAGACCTATACCAATTTCACCGCCAGGCCTTTGCAGGTGCCTGTGTTCCAGGGCGGCAGGCTGGTCTACCGGCAGCCTGCGCTCCAGGAGATCCAGAAATACTGCGCGGAGCAGGTGGAGACGCTGTGGGATGAGGTCAAGCGCTTTGAGAATCCCCATGTGTTCTATGTGGACCTCAGCCAGAAGCTGTGGGACATCAAGCAGGAGCTGCTGCGGAAGAGCAGATAATAACAGCAGAGGGGCCAGCTGAAAGCTGGCCCCTCTGTTGTCTGAAAACATGTGAGGGACGCGGCACATGGAACGGCGTGGACGTTCGCAGCGGCGCGGAGGGTCCCGGCAGATGGGAACTCACATGAATCGGAACAGAAGAACAGGCAGAAAAATGGCGGGGAGCAGGTTCATGACCTTGATGCGGGTCACGCCCAGCAGATTCAGGCTGATGGCCAGGATCAGCAGGGACCCCACACAGGTGATCTCCGCGATGACGGCCTCCGGCAGCAGGGGAGCCAGCAGGGAGGCGGCCAGGGTCATGGGCGCCTGGTAGAGAAAGACCGCGGCGGCGGAAAAGGCCACGCCGATCCCAAGAGAGGCGCTGAAAATGACGGAGGAGATGCCGTCGATGAGGGACTTCGCCAGCAGCATCCCATGATCTCCGGTCAGGCCGCTGTTTAGTGCGCCCACGATGGACATGGCTCCCACACAGTACAGCAGGCTGGCGGTGACAAAGCCCTCGGAAATGGAGGCGCTCCCCTCCAAGGGGAAACGGCGGGACATGCCCGCCTGGAGCCGGTCCCCAGCTCGCTTCATGGCACCGTCCAGGTCCAGCAATTCGCCAATGCAGGCGCCGGCCACCATGGACAGGATCATCAGCAGAGTATTTTGTCCCTTCAGCGCGCCGCTGATCCCCATGCAGGCGGTACACAGCGCCAGTCCCTGCATGATCAGCTCCCGCAGCCGCTGGCCCAGCTGGCGGCGCTGGACGGATTGGCGGGAGGAAAACCGCTGGATGGCCCACCGCAAAAGCAGGCCAACCGCGGAGCCTGCCAGGATCGCCGCTGAATCAGCGGCCGTACCGATCAGCATATGTGATCCCTCCTTGACTGTGTTTATTGTAGCGCGGCGCTTGCATTTTGGGAAATGCCGATTTAAAATAAGGATATAAGCAGTGCAAATACCTGGAGAGGAGCAAGGCATTGAATATCCTGCAGATCCAATATCTGCTGGCCGTGGCGGAATGCGGCAGCATTTCAAAAGCCGCTGAGAGCCTGTTCGTCTCTCAGCCTGCGGTCTCCCTGCAGATGAAAAAACTGGAGAGCGAGCTGGGCTGTTCACTACTGTTCCGGACGGCCCAGGGCGTTTCCCTGACGCCCGAGGGCGAGGCGTTCCGGGAGGGTGCCAGACCGGTTCTGGAAGCGTGGGAACAGTTGGAGGCCGTCAGCGCCTGTCTGGCCAAAGAAAAGCGGGAGCGGCTCACCATCCATTTGGGACCCCGCGTGTTTTCCAACGGACTGTTTCCCAAGATCGTGGCCTTTTTTGAGCAGCATCCCGATATAACGGCGGCTTTTACCGTGGCGGGCGGCGGAAATTTTTTGGAGGATCTGCGGACCGGCGCCATCGACGTGGCGCTGAACTATGTATCCTCCTATTTGAAGGACCTTTCCGGTGCGCCGCGTTTTTTTCAATGCGAACTGATCCAAGAGCCGCAGTGTATTTTGACCGGCCTGGACAGCGCTCTGGCGCAACAGGAGCGGGTTTCTTTTGATATCCTGCGGGACCACACGCTGATCGCGGCGCCGGAGGCGTCTCTGGAATCAACCGTGCTGGACAGGATCCTCCAGGACCACGGTATCACGCCCGGCAGGATGTATCGTCTGGACGGCGTCGACACCTCCATGGAGATGGTCCGCGCCGGAACGGGGATCGTACTGGGGCCAGCATCCTTCGCGGATCACTACGGGGTCCGGGCGGTGCCGCTGTATCCGCCGTTTGCGGAGAGCCTCAGCTTCGTCTGCCTGCGGGAGAACAAGGACCGCGCCGGATTGAAGGCTTTTCGGGAGTATCTGATGAAGATGTGTCAGGAAACAGAAGTTTATTTACAGATTAGTGGTTGAAGCGCTGTACTATTTCGAGTATAATATTCAATGACCTGTAAAAAGGGAGGTTCCGTCTGTGCACAAAAGTCTGCCCCGTCCCACTGAGCGCGTTGAGCGCCGGATCTCTGCCGCTACCAGTATCTCCATGTGTGTGCTGACGGTGCTGGCCCAGATCGCCACCACGCTGCTGCTGACCTACTTCCTGCGGGAAAAGGCCAGCTACTGCTATGCCGTATTGGAATGCATCGGCGCCATCATGGCCATCCGGGTATATCTGCGGTCCGGAAGTCCCAGCTATAAGCTGGCTTGGATGTGCCTGCTGCTGGCGCTGCCGGTGTCCGGCATGATCCTGTTCTGCCTGTGGGGCGGCACTTATCAGGCCAAGAGCCTGAGTTTGAAGGCCGTGCCGCCGGTGCCTATGCGGGAGAGCCAGCGAATGGCCAGTGAGAACAACCTGGTGCGCCTGCGCCGCCAGTCCCCGTCCTGGGGGCGGCTGGCCACCTATCTGCAAAAACGGGGCTTTTGCCTGTACCGCAGCACAAAGGCCCAATATTTTGGAGACGGCGCCGCCTTTTTCGAGGACCTGATCGCCCACCTGGAACGGGCGGAGACCTATATCTTCCTGGAGTACTACATTCTGGCAGAGGGCCGGATATGGGACCGTATGTTCCATATTCTGCGGCAGCGGGCCGCCGAGGGCGTGGAGGTCCATATCATCTTTGACGACTTCGGCAACCTGACCCGCCTGTCCGACGATACCCTGCAGGCCATCCAGCGGGCGGGCATCGAGGTGGAGGTGTTCAATCCGGTACACCGTTATGTAAACCGAATCTACTTCAACTACCGGGACCACCGGAAGATCGCTGTGATCGACGGGCAGTACGCCTATACCGGCGGGATCAACATCGGCGACGAATACGCCAACCTGATCGAGCGCTTCGGCCACTGGAAGGACAGCGCCGTCCGCATCGAGGGGGAAGGCGTGTGGGGCTTTGCCGTGCAGTTCATCCAGATGTGGAAAATGATGGGGCGGACGTTGGCCAACGAGGACGATTTCTACCGTCCACGCCACGAGGCCGCGGAGGCCGTTGGCTTTTGCCAGCCCTTCACCGACGGCCCATTGAACAACCCGGACAATCCCATTGAAGAGACCTATCTCCAATTGATCTCCTCCGCTCAGCGGATGTTGTATATCACTACGCCCTATTACGCTGTGGAGGAATCTATGCAGAAGGCACTGTGCATCGCGGCGGACGCTGGCGTCGATGTGCGGCTGATGATCCCGGCCATCCCGGACCACAAGCTGACCTATATGGTGGCGGAGACCTATTGGGGTGAGCTGCTGCGCCACGGCGTGAAGATCTACAAATATGCCCCCGGCTTCATCCATTCCAAAAGCGTGATGGTGGACCGGGAGGTGGCTCTGGTGGGCAGCACCAATATGGACTACCGTACCTTCCAGCTCCATTATGAGTGCGGCGTACTGCTATATCACATGCCCGCAGTGGAGGAGCTGCTGGAGGACATGGACACGGTCATGGAACAAAGCGTTCTGTATACGCTGGAGGAGTGGAAGCAGAGATCCTGGTTCCGCCGGGTATTTGCGTCCATTTTGAAGCTGGGAGCCATTTGGCTGTAACGCATCGGGGGCCTCTTTGGGCGCCTTGTTTTGGGAGGTTTCTATGTCCCGCGAATTGACGCCGCAGGAGACCGCTGAGCGCAGTCTCATCAAAACATATCGAAAAGCTATCTGGAATCCCTTTATCGCTGCTGTGAAGCGGTATGAATTGATTTCTCCGGAGGATCATATCGCCGTTTGCATCTCCGGCGGCAAGGACTCCATGATACTGGCCAAGCTGATGCAGGAGCTGCAGCGGCATACAGACCAGCCCTTTGCGCTGACTTTCCTGGTGATGGATCCCGGCTACGCGCCGGCAAACCGGCGGCTGATCGAGGAGAACGCCGCTCTGCTGGGAATTCCCATCACCGTGTTTGAAAGCGACATTTTCGATGTCACCGTCCAGGTGGACAAAAATCCCTGCTATCTCTGCGCCCGAATGCGCCGGGGCTGCCTGTACGCCAAGGCCAGGGAACTGGGCTGCAACAAGATCGCCCTGGGCCACCACTTTTCTGATGTGGTGGAGACTACATTGCTGGGCCTGTTTTACGGCGCACAGGTCCAGGCCATGCCGCCTAAGCTCCGCAGCAAAAATTTCCCTGGCATGGAGCTGATCCGTCCGCTGTACTGTGTCCATGAGGACGCTATCATCGCCTGGAAGAATTATAATGGCCTGCGCTTTCTTCAGTGCGCCTGCCGGTTCACCGAGGCGCGGGATGCCTCCGGCGACGGCGTGGGAGAGAGCAAACGGCAGGAGATCAAGATGCTGCTTCGGGAACTGAAGCGTACGAATCCCAATATTGAAAAGAGTATTTTCCGGGCCATCCACGGTGTCCAATTGGATACATTTCCAGGCTTCAAATACCATGGAAAGGCCCATTCATTTTTAGAGTTTTACGACGGCGGCGTTTTGGCAGAACTGCCGGGAGAGGAGTCTTTGTGATGAATTATTTCCGATGTGAAAATCCGGACTGCGGCTTTGTGGCCGAAAAGGAGCCGGATGTGTGCCCCCGCTGCGGCGGCACCTTTTTCCAGACGCTGGACGAGGATGAGCTGACAGCCGGCGACTGGGTCACTTTGGGAAATTGCGCCGTTGACGAAAAACGGCAGACGGATGCCTTGGCCTGCTACCAGAGGGCGGCCGCCATGGACGACGTGCTGGGCCTGACCAACCTGGGCTGGTGCCTGGAGGCGGGCGTGGGTGTGCCGGCGGACCCCAAGCAGGCGGTGCTGCTGTACGCGCAGGCGGCAGCGCGGGAGTATATGCCCGCCCTGACCAATCTGGGCTATTGCTACGCCTACGGCATCGGCGTGGACAAGGACGAGGCGAAAGCGCTTGAGTGCTTCCGGAAAGGAGCGGAGAACGGCTTCCCCCGGGCGCAGTTTCTGCTGGCCGAGGCCTATTGCCGGGGGGCCGGTGTGGAGCAGAACGACAGTGAGGCTGTGAAGTGGTATCAGTCCGCTGCCTGGCTGGGATATCCCAGCGCCCAGACGGAGCTGGGCCGCTGCCTGGAATTCGGCACCGGCGTGGCGGAGGATATGGAGCAGGCAATCAAATGGTATACCGCTGCGGCGGACCAGGGCCACGCGCCTGGCCAGTGCTGCCTGGGCTTCTGCTATGAGGCGGGCCGGGGCGTGGAGCAGAGCTGGGAAGAGGCTGTCAAGTGGTATCGTGCTTCCGCTGAGCAGGGTTATCCCCGCGCCCAGTGCAATCTGGCCTGGTGCTGTGAGCACGGTAAGGGCACGGAGCAGGACTATTCCGAGGCTGTTCGGCTGTATCAGGCCGCGGCTGACCAGGGCTATCCCCGAGGTCAGCTGTGCATGGGCTTTTGCTGTGAGCGGGGCCGGGGCGTTCCGGCAGACAAAGGCAAGGCGGCAGAGTGGTATCGCAAGGCCGCTGAGCAGGGCGACGAGGACGGCGCCTGCTGCCTGGGCTATCTCTATGAGATCGGCGAGGGCGTGGAGCAGAGCTGGGAGCAGGCTGTGGCGTGGTACCGCACGTCGGCGGAGCTGGGCCTGCCCCGGGGCCAGTGCAACCTGGCCTGGTGCTATGAAAACGGCAAGGGCGTGGAAAAGGATCTGGCGGAAGCCCTGTCCTGGTATCGCAAGGCGGCGGACCAGGGAAATGAGCGGGGACTTTTCAGCGTGGCCCGGGCCTATGACTACGGTTTGGGCGTGGCTCAGGATGCGGCAGAGGCCGCGCGGTGGTATCAGAAGGCGGTAGACGCTGGCTCCGTGCCTGCCATGTGCGATCTGGGTGTCTGTTATGAGCGGGGCGAGGGCGTGGAGCAGGACTTCGCCAAGGCGGCCGAGCTGTATCGCCGCTCTGCCGAGGGCGGCAACGCCCCGGGCCAGTGCAACCTGGGCTATCTCTATGAGATCGGCCGGGGTGTGGAGCAGAGCTGGGAGGAAGCAGTGAAGTGGTACAGCGCCGCCGCACAGCAGGGCTTTCCTCGTGCCCAGTGCAATCTGGCCTGGTGCTATGAATACGGCAAGGGCGTAGTGGAAAACCTGAAACGGGCGGTCCACTGGTACCGCAAGGCGGCAGATCAGGGGGACCCTCGGGGCATGTTCTGCATGGGCGTGTGCTGCAAGCGCGGCCGGGGCGTGGAGCAGGACTTGGCTGAGGCGGTCCAGTGGTATGAAAAGGCTGCTGCCACCGGCTATGCCGCCGCTCAGTGCAATCTGGGCGTTTGTTATGAGCATGGCGAGGGTGTGGCAGAGGATATGAAAAAAGCCGCAGAGCTGTATCGCAAAGCGGCGGAGCAGGGGGACGCGGCGGGCCAGTGCAATCTGGGATATCTGTACGAATCTGGCCGTGGCGTGGAACAGAACTGGACAGAGGCTGCCAAGTGGTATGAGAAAGCTGCCAAGACAGGCTATCCTCGGGCTATGTGCAATTTTGGCGTGTGCTGTGAATTTGGACATGGAGTCGTAAAGGATACATTTAAAGCTGCAGAGCTGTATCGCAGGGCGGCAGAGCAGGGAGACCGGGTGGCTGCCTGTAACTTGGGTTACTTATATGAGACCGGCGTAGGCGTGGCCCAGAGCTGGGATCATGCGGTGAAGTGGTATCAGCGGGCTGTAGAGCAAGAGCTGCCCCGTGCCCAGTACAACCTGGCCTGGTGCTATGAAAACGGCAAGGGTGTGGCCCGCAGTGTGGAGAAAGCGTTGGAGCTGTACCGTGCTGCGGCGGCCCAGAACTATGAGGATGCCGGAAAGATCGTGGAGCGTTTGGAAAAGGAAAAAGACCGGCCGCAGAGCGCCCCGGCGGAGAAGAAGCCGGAGAAAAAGGGAGGCTTTTTGAAGGGCCTGTTTGGCGGGAAAAAAGATCGCTGAAAAGAGGAAAAAATTGAAATTCCCTATTGACAAAAATCCGCTTTTCAGTATAATAGTATCTGTTCGCTGCGGCGGACGGATATAGCGGGTTTGTGTAAAGGTAGCACAGCAGACTCTGACTCTGTATGTGAGGGTTCGAATCCTTCACCCGCTGCCAAGTAAAAAACCTCGGAACTGCAATGGTTCCGAGGTTTTTTTGTTGTGTGTCAAGGGATTGCGGGACTTACTGACTGTTCCCTGTCAAATCAGAAAGCAACAGCTAGACACAGAAAAATCAAAAGAACAGCGTAAAAGTGCTAACTAAAATGCTAATCGGCAGGCTCCTTTTTTCTGTTTTCCTTTTCAGGTTTCCCATAGAACTTGCCAATAGCATTTTGATAGCGGGTGATGTCGCTCTGTGCGATATGCGTGTAGATTTTGTGCATGGTGCCGGAATCGGACCAGCCGCCGATCTCCTTGGCAATCAGTTCCGGGATCTGAAGGTGATAGGCAAGGCTCGCAAAGCTGTGCCGCAGGCCATGAGGCCCCAGAGAGGGCAGGCCATTTTCCTCACAGATTTTATGGATCGCGGTCCGCAGGCTGTTTTGGCTGATATCCAGCACCGGCCCCTGCGGCTTCCGGTCCCGTTCCAGCGCCGCTGATAGCTCCGGAATAAGAATAGGGACATTGCGGGAGGATGTCAAGTTTTTATTCTGGTTCTTTCTCTGGTATTTGTTATGCTCGTCAAGAACGACTGCGCCGGACACCCGGATGAAATCTGGTTTAGGCGGGATATTTTCCCACCGCAGAGCGTGGATCTCCGAGATCCGCAGCGAGGAGAGCGCAAGAAGTGCCGGGACGGCATACCGGGTATCCTTTACTGCTTGCACAAACTGTTTGATTTGCGGAGGCGTGAGAAACGGTTTGTCCGGGACGATTTCACCGGGGAGCGTCACATCGGGCAGCTTAGAGCCTGTGGCAGCCAGTACTACGCTGCGGACAAAGCCAAAGGCGTTTTTCAGCGTTTTGGGGGCGCACAGCGCGGCTTCAGCGTTGACAATGCCCTGCCACTCCTCTGGGGCTATCTGGTCCAGCCTGCGGGGCATAGTGACCTGGAAACGGTGCTTCTGCACGGAGCGGTAGCCCCGGATCGTAAGAGGGGAGAGGGTGTTCGAGCGGTCTGCAATATAGGCGTCAATTGCCTCTGTCAGCGTAGGCGCTGGCGGGGCTTTCGGCTCTTGGGCTAATCGCTTTCCCGCTTTGTATTCCGCTTTGATCGCACGGGCCGCTCTAACGCAGGCGGCTTTGTCCCAATCCGTAACGGGGATGCTTTCGCCATTCAGGCGGAGCTGGATGAACCACTTTCCGGAGGAAAGCCTGCGCGGTTCAGGTATCTTCATGCTTATGACCATTCCTTTCCGCTGCGTTGCAAGGCAGCAAAGGGAAATGCCCCTCTTTTTCTCCTATAGTCTTGCCATTTCCGCCCAATTATGCTATGCTCTTTGCAAGGCGCTGCCGGTATGCAGCGGTCAGCCCTCCCATCGGAGGGCAGCTTCGCCCTCCGTTTTATCGAAAGGAGGGCTGCCCATGGTTACATATTCGGACCTTATCCAGGTCGGCATATTGATCGTTGGTATTTTGGGCCTGTATTTTCAGGCAAAAAAGAAGTGACCGCTTCCGTCCGACCAAGACAAGCGATCACTTCAAACGTCTCGTGAGGGCTGACCGATAATGTGTATCGGCAGCGCCCCTTTCTAGCTTCAGTATAACCGCTCATTTGGGGACTGTCAAGTATTTTCAGGCAAAAAAGAAGTGACCGCCGGCTCCCTGACAAGAACGGCGATCACTTCAAACGTATACTAAGGGCTGACCGATAATGTGTATCGGCAGCGCCCCTCTCTAGCTTCAGTATAACCGCCAAACTTCAAGTTGTCAAGTGCCGCCCCGGGGATTCCCCGGGGATTTTTTGTGCCCGAATCGGGCACATTTTTATTTATCCGCCTGACTGGGAATCACTTGTTGATTTCCGGATTATCTGTCCGACCCAGAAGATAGTCCACGGAACAGTTCAGATAGTCGGCAATGCGAGCAAGACTATACGAGGACATCCCTTTTTTGTCATTGATTTGTCGAATCGCATTGACGCCTAAATCGCAGTTAATAAGTAAGGTTTCCATGTTTATCTTTTGTGACTTACACAGTTCTTTTATGCGATTTTTCGTTTCTTGCGCATTGTACATAAAGGAACACCTCATTTTGTGCAAACATACAAATCAACGAAATATCGTTGAAAAACGTTTGACATCAACGAAATATCGTTGTAGTCTATAACCACAAGCTAACAAACCTCCAGGAAACAAACGACAAGTAATCCTAAAACAACTGAATACCAGATGTGATACCCGTATGGCGGGGAAGCAGGCATTTGCGTGCCAAGCCATATGTAAAAGCCGCCAAGGCCGAACCGGGTACAGGGGCGGAATTCACAACAACTGGGAAAACTGCATCACTGCGCTTTCTTCAGCTCGGCTACTTCCAGGGACAGGGCCTTGATGACGGATTTCATAAAGATCATCTCGTCCTCCAGCGCCTCCACACGGTTCTTGGGAGCCAGGGTTTCCAGGATGGTCTTCTGGCCCTCGGCCAGCGCCTGGAGCTGGGAAAAGACCTGGTTTTCCAAAGTCAGGTTGATGTTGCGCAGCTCATCGCCCTGCCGCTCCAGCAGCTCGCTGTGCTTTTCCAGCAATTTCCCTTGATTCTCCAGCAGGGATAAAATCTTTTCTTCGTTGGTCATGTTGAATCTCCTATGTAATGTTTTGGTGGTACCATTTCATTAATTAGGACTTTTATCGCCGATCATCGGCAAGTTCTTTCAAGAGCAAGCCGGTTGCTATGGCATCGCTTTCAGCTCGGTGAGCATCAGGATTCAAGATTCCATACCATCCGCACAGCGTTGTTAATTTGTAATCCTCTATTCCATCAGACTCAGGATCGGTGTAATAGTAGTCCAACTCTTTATCATATTTCTTTCTGGCCTTTTTTATGGTTTTTCTCGCAATATCCAGTGTATCATAATATTTTCGTTTTGTTTTGGTAACATCTGCCCCGTAACGGATGATGAATGAAAGATCGAAGGGCAAATTATGTCCCACAAGATTGTCGTTGCCGATAAAATCCACAAGAGCCAGGGCTATTTGTTGGAAACAAGGTTGTCCGGCAACCATTTCATCGGTGATATGATTAATCTCTGTTGCTTCTGGCGGAATTGGTTTTTTTGTAGATAGGAGCATCGATACCTTTTCCACAGGAACATAGTTGCGGAATCTAACAGCGGCAATATCAATGATTTCACAGGAAACAGGGCGCAGTCCCGTGGTTTCTGTATCAATCACCACAAAATTTCCAAGTTTATCACGAGGTGTTTTTTTAGTGATTGTTGAGTAAGTAATTGGCGCTTGATCCTTAACCAGTATTTTAGGGGCTAGGACTGGTGAAATACCAATAGAAATATGCTTGATATTAGCAACCATCTCATCAAATTGGCGTTCTTCCTCTTCCAGCCTCCGCAGATACGCTTCCCTTTCCAGCCGCCTTTTCAGTTCAAGTTCTTCTTCAATACGCTTTTTTTCAGCCGCTTCTTCTGCCAACCGGCGTTCCTCTGCTATGCACTTTTCTTCTGCAACAGCCTTTACACAATCTAGGCAGAGGCCCTCCTTGGAGATTCTGAGAAAAAAGCCACGTTTTCCACACCTTACACATTTTCCCATATGCTCCCCCACCTGTGCCCGAATCGGACATAAGTACTTTCAACTCAGTCTATGTTTCTGTTTTCTCCGAAAAAGATTCTGCCGCTTCTTAAAATCTTTTTGTACCCACATTTCAGAGCAAATTCTTTGTCTGGGTGTATACAGGTTCGTGCATTGCTGCATTCAAGGTAGCGACTACAGCAATCGTATTCTTTGGGGATTCTGTCAATGATCCCTTGCAACATGTCTTGAAGCATGATTGTGTAGGTTTTGATATTTTGAGATGGCCAAATTTTAACTTTAGTGTAGTCACTTTTTTTATTTGCAACCATACTAGAGTAATTGGGAAGGAGTAGTGCCGTTGGAACTGATAGCGTAGGTGTTGGTGAGACAGATATCCGAACAACGACAGATGATGCATTAAACATAACAGAGTAATAGCTTTTTCTTGGTTTCAGTGATAAGTATGATTCATTCAAGCCATTTTTATATAATGTTTTTATGAGGTCTTCTTTGATAGATTTATACATCTGTTCTTCTTGAGATATTAGGATAGACATCTGATCCATTAGAGCAATACCTCCCCTTATGCGTCCAGCATTTTAAAAAATGCGGCTTCGGATAAAATGCGGATATCAATGCCTTTCAGTGCCATCGCTTCCGCGATTCTCCAGCAGGGATAAGATCTTTTTCTTCGTTGGTCATATGTAGTACCTTTCAATCAGTAATGCCCGCCTTAGCATCATCAACGGCATCCCAAAAGTCTGTTTCATTGACAATAATAATATTCGAGCCATCTTTTCGTAATTGCATGGCTTCTTCAATTTTACGACCATAGCAGGCATAGGCCCAACAAGGATTGCCAGCATTTCCGACGACTAGATAATTCGTCTTTGTTGAGACACCAGAGCGAATTTTGCCGCCAAGTTCTTTAACAACATTCCCCATTTCACTGCGAGTAGCCCGATAGGATTCACCTGTGAAGCAGAAAGTCATATCATTAAAGGTTATTTCGGGACATATGGCACAAATCCCACTAATGCTATATTTTTTCTGGAGATCAGTAAAGTCCTTCTCCTTTAGGTGAAGTGAAGATGTAAAGTCGATGATATTTGCAAAGAATGCCATTAACTGATTACGCTCATCAAAAGTGATTTTTTTATCTTCTAGTACAGAGTATAGTAAACTATTGATCTCATCAAAGGGGTAGGTTCCTGCTAAAAAATTATTAGTATCAATCCATGACTTTAGTGTTGATATCTCTTTATCGCTCAGATCTCCGTCAGCCATAATGCCGTATACCAAGCCAGAAAGAAACTGGATTGAGGAGGTCATAAGATCGTAGTAGGAACTATTGTCAACAAAATTGTTGCATAGCCATAATATGTCTTTGGATTCATCATCAGTGATTATACCATCAGAACAAGCTTTCTCAACAACAGGTAGTATTTCCGAAAAGGGGTGGCGGTCTCTTAAAGGTGAGTGAAGTTCGCACCAATGTACTAACTCTTCAATTTCTTTACTGTCGACTTTGGTATCGGAATTGATCCCAGCTACTAATCCCCGGAGTGTGTTGATTGCTTTGTGGAGTTCTGCTGGTTTTGTAAAGGCTTGATAGTCCGAAAGAGCGCCAGTCATGATAAGCCCTCCCACCTGTGCCCGAATCGGGCACATTTTTTATTTTTTGCCCCAGCTGAGGGGCGTGATCACATTGCCTTGTCTTTTGACACGAGGGGCTCTTCGGGAAGGCCCAGGACACGGCGGACGGCGGCCTGCAGCTCCGGGGTAGCCCGGTCATAGGCCAGGGCCGTTTCCTCCGCTGAGCGGCTGAATTTGGGCTGCGTTTCTTGCACAGTTTCCGGCAGAACCTCGCCCGTAAATTGTTTGATGTAGACCTCGCCCAGCAATTCTGACGTGGTGACTCCCAGATACGCCGCCAGCATCTGGACTTTCTCAACGGAGGGTGTGCGGCCCCGGTTGATGTCCCCAATGAAGCTTTTCCCCACGCCGCTCTCAATGCAGGCGGCAGTCGGCAGCAGGTTTCTGATTTTGCAGATTGATTTGATGTTTTGCACAAGTTTTCGTCTATCCAATGGTATCATATCCTCTCAAATATTGTGCATTAAGTCAAATATTCTGAAATTGCCATAAAATATATTGACATTCTGAAATTGCGGAATTATATTTATAACCACAAGGCAAACAGCTTAAAAGAAACAAACCAGACAGAAAGGAGTTGCTTTCATGGAGAGATGTGTACATATCTCTATCGACACTGCGAAATTGGATATTGCTATCAAAAAAGCTGAACAGCTTGTTGAAATTCTGCGGGAAGCACAAAAGCTTATCCGTTCCGCTGAAGGACGGTCAAAAGCCTAAACTTCTTTTCCACTATTTACAAATACAGCTACAAGTTAAATATACCATAAGGGAACAGGTGTTTCAAGAGAAAAAGAAAGGAAGTGATTTTATGACCAGGATCAAGCAACTGCGGGAGGCCGCCGGCATGAAGCAGTATGAGCTGGCGGCCAGGGCGGGCGTGAAAGGCTCCTCCGTTTTCAAGTGGGAACACGGCATGAGCTTCCCCACCGCTGAAAACTTGATGGTGCTGGCCGACATCTTCGGCGTCAGCACGGATTACATCCTGGGCCGGGAGCCGGTCCAGGACGGACAGAATACCGCATGAGAGGAGGCGCAACAATGTGTGAGACATGGAGAGACTTGGACCTGCGGTCCCGAAGCGTGTACGGCCCCTACGATGAGGAGCTGATCTGCCTGAAGCAGGTCTCAAAGTCGGATGCCAAGTACGTCCGGTATGAGGTGGGACGGCTGGAGACCGAGGAGGGCGTGACCTGGTTTCGTGGGAACGCCGGAAGCTGCCTGCGGCTGGCTGACATCCGCAGGAAAAACACCGTGACGTGGGCAAGACTGCCCCAAAAGTGAGAGAGGAGGATGCATATGCCAAAAGTCAAGTTAGGTAAGAGTGTTTTTAATCCTGTGAGGCAGCGGGAGATTTTTAATCTGTACGTAAAAATCGGGATGCTGCGCAAGGGGATCAAGACGCAGGGACAGCTGGCGGCCCGGATGAGTATGGACCGGTCTGTCATCAACAAGCGGATCAACCAGGGGGGCTGGAAGTATGAGGAACTGTGCCGGCTGATTCGGCTGCTGGAGCTGAGCGCGGAAGAAGTTGCACAGATGATGGGTGCGGCCGAGCGGGCCACGGAAGTGGCCTCTTGAGTACCACCATATCACAAAGAAGGAGGGATCACCATGCCGGAAAACGGCACAAATATCTATCAAAAGGCCCGAAAAGAGGCCCGTCTGACCCAGGAACAGGCCGCCGAGCGGCTGTACGTGTCGGAGAAGACTGTGAAGGCCTGGGAGCGGGGGGAACGGATACCGGACAATGAGACGGTGGGGCGGATGGCGGAGGCCTATGGCACGCCCTGGCTGCTGTTGGAGCGTGCCTTTGAAACGCTGTCGCAGCTTGGGATCCTGCCGGGCGGCATCCACGCCCAGTGCTTACAGGGTGCGGTGCTGTCCTACCTGGACCTCTGCAACCAGCAGCTCGACGGGTACCGCAGGCTGATCCAGATCACCGCAGACGGCCGCATTGATGAGACGGAACAGGCGGACTTCGAGGTCATCAAGTCGGTCATCCTGCAAAACGTCGTGGCCGGCCTTCAGGTCGCGCTGTATCAGCAAAAAGAACCGCCGGACATAAAAAGAGGCCGCTCCGTGGCTGGCACCACGAAGCGGCAGGTGTTCCGAGACTTGCGTCACAGGAACGATAGCAAAATTATTATACCACATCGCGGCCAGATTGCAAGTCCTAATTTTGCCAGGGGAGGAGGCGTCTCCCCATGAGCGGCTGGGCTTTGTTTTTTGTGACCGTGGGCGTGGCGGCTGCCGTGCGGCAGCTGTTCCGCCTGGTGGATATCATCGAGAGAGGGTGAGTGGATGGGCGAGAGCATGATCCGCGGGAGACGAAAAAACTTCACGACGATCTACAATTCTGTGCTGCAGGACCGCCGGTTGACCCTGAAAACCATTGGCCTGTTTGCCATTATGCAGTCGTTCCCCGATGACTGGGAGTACAGCATCAGCGGCCTCGCAGCCCGGGCCGGGATCGGCCGGGACAGCATCCGAAAATGCCTGAAGGAGCTGGAAGACGCGGGCTATCTTCTGCGGGAGCAAGGCCATCAGGACAACGGCAAATTTGCCTGCAACACCTATGTTTTGCAGGATGAAGCGCCACCGTGTACTGAAAAACCGTATACGGTGAAACCGTCGACGGCAAAACCGTTGACGGAAAATCGACCACAAGTAAATAAACACTTCAGTAAAGAAACAAGTAGTAAGCCCCCTATATCCCCCCAGGGGGAGGATACGTGGGAACTGTTTGAGGAGTTTTACAAAGCCTATCCCCGGCACCAGAAAAAGCCCCAGGCCAAAAAGGCATGGGACAAACTGGCCCCGGATCTGGCGCTTTACCGAAAGATGGCGGCGGCCCTGGAGCAGTTTAAAGCCTCCCGGCAGTGGTGCAAGGACCAGGGGCAGTACATACCGCTCCCTGCTTCCTGGCTCAATGGCCGCTGCTGGGAGGACGACCCAGGTCCCATGTACAAGCCTTCTCAGCCCCCGCCGGTACCGGCGGAGGATGAACAGGGGGGGCGGTACCTGTGAGCGAGGTCAAAACGGACGCCGTCCTGTCCCAAAACCTGCTGACGGCGCAGGTGGCCGTGCTGGGAGCCATGATGCTGGAGGAGGACTGCGTGGGCTATGTGCTGAGCCACGTCAGCGCCAGGGACTTCCTTGACCGCCAGTATCGGACCATTTTCCAGACCATTCAAGCCTTGTTCCGAGCCGGTCTGCCTACGTCCGCCATCGCCGTGCGGGAGAAGCTGGGCGGCGGACCGTCTGGGAGCTGGAGCCAGCGGCTGACGGAAATCGTGACGGAAGTTGCGGATCTGACGCCCACGGCAGCCAATGTGGAGGGCTATGTCCATCTGCTCCGGGAGTCCTCCACGCTGTACCAGCTCCAGGAGCTGGGCGGCATCCTGCAGGGGGCCGGAGACATGGCAGAGGCTCGGGCGGCCTTGGATAAGGCCATGCAGCTGGTGGTGGGGCAGCCAGACATTCACGCCATCACCTTTGCCCAGGGCTATGAGCAGTTCTTCGACCGCCACAGCGGCGACCACGCGGTGGAGTTTCTGGACTGGGCCATTTTACAGCTCAACAAGGTCCTGCAGATGGAACTGGGCAATATCGCCATCATTGGGGCCTATCCCGGCGACGGCAAGACGGCCCTGGCATTGCAGTGCGCGGCCCGGTTCGGCCAGAAACACAAAGTTGGCTATTTCAGCTTTGAGTCCAGGAGCGAGCGGCTGTATGACCGGCAGGTGTCCCGCGGAGCGCTGATCGACGCCGGGAAGATCAATTCCAATCAGCTGACCGAAGAGGACTTCCAGGAGATCCTCGCTTTGAAGCAGACCCTGGCAGGCCCGGATGTGACACTGATCGACGC
This sequence comes from uncultured Dysosmobacter sp., assembly GCF_947631165.1. Lineage (GTDB taxonomy): Bacteria > Bacillota > Clostridia > Oscillospirales > Oscillospiraceae > Oscillibacter. The sequence continues at coordinate 79,727 of NZ_CANRKH010000006.1, forward strand.
TGTGGGCATGACGGCCCTGGATATCGTTGCGTACAGTCAGGCCAAGCACTACGACGTGATCTTCGTGGACTACCTCCAGCAGGTGGAGCAATCCGCGGGACCGCTGTTGAGTGATTTCGCTCGGGTCTCCCAAGTGTCCCGGGCGCTTCAAAAGTTCGCCGTGCGGACCAATACAGCGGTGATCTCCCTGTCCCAGCTGGCCCGGCCGGACAAGATCAAGGTCCGCTACAAGGATGAGGATGGCAATACCCTGGTTCGGAGCATCACACCGCCGCCCACCATGAGTGACCTGCGCTCTTCCGGTCAGATCGAGCAGGACGCGGACATCATCCTGCTGATGTGGCGGGAGGACTACGACCTGAAAAACTCGCCCCGCGTGATCCAAGTAGCCAAAAACCGGAACGGCGAGGCCCTGGACAAGGTACGCTGCCGCTTCGACGGCGAACACCAGACTTTCAGCCGCATTGAGCCGAGAGTTCCGCCCCGTGCAAAGCCGGAGTCTCTACAGCAGTGCTTTTGGGGCGACGGCAGCGACTGGCGGGAGCTGGCGGCAGAGACCAAGACGCCCTTTCCGGACGACCGGAAGGAGGCGCAGTCATGACCCTGGGCCAGATGGAGACCAGAGCAGTCACCTTTGCCAGCAGCTACGGCGACCACAGCGGCGTGTTTCTGGCGGGCAAATGCGTTTATATCCATCCGGAGGGCCGGTTTTACACGCTGGAGTTTACCAGCCCGGTGACCGGGGAGAAATTCCGGGAGAGCTACTATTTTGAGGACCGGGCGTGAGGCCCGGAGAGAGAGGATGCGAAAACATGCGGACGATAGCGATCATGAACAACAAGGGCGGCGTCGGCAAGACCGTCACCGCCATCAATCTGGCGGACATCCTGGTCCGCGACTACAAAAAACGGGTCGTCCTGGCGGACTGCGACGGGCAGATGAACCTGACGAAATTCTACCTGCCGGACTTCGACCCGGAGATCAACTACAGCATGGAGAGCCTGCTGGTGGGCGACGGGGAGCCGGTATGGTGCGACAATCTGACGCCGCTTTCCCCCGGCCTGGATCTGATCCCCGGCTCCTCGGGCCTGTACTCCCTGGACGTGTCAGCCGTCAAGGACGGGCTGTCCTTTCCGGAGCGGCTGCGGCAATTCTGCCAGGCGGCGCGGGACGACGGCGAGACAGACTTTTTCATTTTTGACTGCCCGCCGGGCTTCACGGTGTCCTCCACTGCCGCCCTGATGGCGGCGGACGAGGTGGTGATCCCCATGCTGGTGGATGGCTTCTCCGTTACCGGCATGGACGATATGGCGGCCCAGATCCGCAGCATGCGGCAGGCCAGCAGCCGGATCCGGATCGCCGGTGTGCTGCTGACCCAGTGGCGCAACACGGATGTGGCGCGGGAGGGGGAAGCGCTGGTCCGCTCCATTGGCGTCCCCGTATTCCGTCAGGTGATCCGGCGGACGGAGAAGGTGGCGGAGAGCACCTTTGCCCGGCAGCCTCTTCGCCAGTACAGCCCCGGCAGCGCCGCGGCGCGGGATTACCGGGCATGGGTCCGGGAATTGCTTGGGGAGGTGTGAGCATGAGCAAGTTTGACATGGGCGAGTTCGCCAGGACGCTCCGGCGGACGGATGTGCCCGATTCGGGCACCGGCCTGCGGGAGCAGATCGAGTACATCGACATCGGCCTTTTGGGCGCAGATCCAAAAAATTTTTACTCCTTGAGCGGTGTGAGTGAGCTGGCGGACAATATCCAGATGTGCGGACTGCAGCAGCCGATTCGTGTCCGAGAAACTGGCGGCGGACGGTATGTGATCGTGAGCGGGCATCGCCGGCGGGCTGCTCTCCAACGGCTGGTGGAGGAGGGCTTTGCGCTGTATAGCCAGGTTCCCTGCATCGTGGAGCGTGACGAAGTTTCCCCGGCCATGCAGGAACTCCGTCTGATCATGGCAAACAGCGACTCCCGCAAGCTGACCCCGGCAGACCTGAGCCGCCAGATGGATCGTGTGGAAGACCTGTTGCGTCAGCTTCAGGCCGAGGGGTACGAATTCCCCGGCAGGATGCGCCCCTATGTCGCGCAGCTCTGTAAAATCAGCGATACAAAAGCCTCTAATCTCTCCGCCATCAAAAACGGCCTGAAGGTGCCCGGATTGATCCAGAAATGGGAGTGCGGCGAAATTTCGGAGGCTGCGGCGCTGGAGATCTCCAGGATGGACATGGACACACAGTACCGCCTGCTGGATTGGATGCGTGTTCCTGGCCGTTCTTATTCCATCAAGGAGGTCCGGAAATTCCGGACGATCTGGACATGCGCTGAGCGCAAGTGTCCAGAGACAGCCGGACTCTGTGAGAATGCGGAGGAGATGTATCGGGTGTGTTATCATGCTGGGACTTGGAACTGCGCTGGATGCTGCAAGCGATGCTTGCGGCGCGGGACTTGTGAGGCAGTTTGCCGGTATGCGCCGCCGCTTAAGATCGAGGAGGATGCGCCGCAACGCCCATCGACCGCCTATGAAGCGCCAGAATCTGACACGGCCCCGGCTGGTCAGCTCTGTATTTCCGGATGGCTGCCCTGCGGGACCAATCCGGGGCCGGAGCCGGGACTGTGCGCGGCCCTGATGGATCTGGGCAAGCCGGATCTCCACGCCAAGGTGCTGTGGTGGGACGGCGCAAAATGGCTCTTCAAGAAAAACGGCCCGGAGGCGGGGCTGCTCCCCGTATGGTGGATGCGGCTGCCGGAACCGCCGGCGAAAGGAGAGAAATCATGCTGAAGATCATCATTGGAAGCGGAAAAGAGGACACCGTGGAGTTTGCCGGCAGTGGCGCGGAGCTGTTCCATTCCATCAGTGTCGCGATCCTGTCTCTCAGAAAAGCCCTTGCAGCCAGCGACCAGCGGGCGGCCGCGGGGTTCCGGATAACGCTGCAGCGGGCGATCCGGGATCCGGATTTCTGGAGCCTCGACCTGGGCGCAGACGGCTTTATCAGCATCATTCAGCCCAACGGCGGCAAAGGCGGCCGGTCATGACGCGGAATCAGCGGAAGCGGCGCCGGGCAGAGCTCGCCCGGCTGCTGCTGGCCCTCGTGGCCGCGGCGGGCTTGATCCTATACATCATCGCGGCGCGGTAGCGCCGGAAAGGAACCTTTTATGCTTGATTACAAAGCGCGGTTTGTAAATCAGTCCCTGAGCCGCTGTGTGGCAGCCATGATCCCGGAGGTGGCGCGGCTGGAGTACCGCATCCAGGACCTGGACGAGGCAGTGCTCATCCGCCTGCAAAACGGCGAGACCCGGCAGGTGGACGTGACCGGCCTGGACCTCCAGCAGACCACCCAGGCCGTGCTGGAACGGCTGGAGGAGTGCGCCTGATGCCGCTGCCAAAGCCGCCCTGTACACGGAGCTGTCCCAAGCGCTGCGCCGTCCCCAACTGTCACGATCCGGCGCTCTGCGGGGACTGGGCGGCCTATCAGGAGGAACTGGAGGTATACAAAAGCGCTGAGAAAAAACGCAAAGAGGAAGAAAACGACTATCAGGAGACCAGGAGGAAAACGACATGAAGGACGATTTGGTTTTGCTCAAGATCATCATTGCGGCGAATGCTTTTTGTGCGGTTTTATTGGGAATCATTCCTATTTTGTTCTTTCGCGCCCATGATGTCCGGGCCTGGTATGTGCTGGTTGTAGCGGCCTTGGCGATGGCCTCTGCGGCTATTGGCGGATCGTACGCACACCAGGAGAAAGGAAATTGATATGGAACGGCTGACATCAGTTTGGGCGGCATTGACCACCTTTAGGATGAGAGATTGATGGAAAACAAAGCATTTTGTATGGACTGCATGGAGGCCATGCGGGATATGCCAGACGGTGCCTTTGACCTGGCTGTGGTGGACCCTCCATACTTTTCTGGACCTAATAAGCGAAAGTTTTATGGGTCAAAGAAAAGTGTTGGGCCTCGTGTGATATATGATTCAATCGACGTGTGGGAGACACCAGACCCAGAGTATTTCAAGGAGCTTTTCCGAGTTTCCAAGCAGCAAATTATATGGGGGTGCAATTATTACGCATACCCGCTTGGCCCAGGTCGAATTATTTGGGACAAGTGTAATGGAGCGAGCTCCTTCAGTGACTGTGAAATTGCTTATTGCAGTACACACGATAGCGTAAGACTTTTCCGTTACATGTGGAATGGGATGTGCCAGGGGATACCGGGTAACGGAACGAAGATGCAGGGTAACAAAGCTCTAAATGAAAAGCGCATCCACCCAACGCAAAAGCCTGTGGCGCTTTACTCCTGGATCTTTTCCCACTACGCCAAAACAGGGGACCGTATCCTGGACACCCATTTAGGAAGCGGAAGCAGCCGCATAGCAGCATATGACGCCGGATTGGATTTCGTTGGGTACGAAATAGACAAGCATTATTTTGATAAGCAGGAAGAACGCTTTGCGGCCTATACCGCGCAGTGCAGTCTTTTTTGAAAACCGTTATAGGAGACCCTGGGGAAAGGGGCATGAAGGAAAATTGATATGGAAAGATTGACATTTGACGGAAACTTTTGCGATATTGCCTGCTGTACCGAACAGCGAGGCGGGGAACACTGCCCGGATAGGTATTGTTCTCAGCGGCGGGTGTGGGAGCGGTTAAAAGCTTATGAAGACACCGGCCTGGAGCCGGAGGATATTAAATCGCTTGAAGCAGAATGGTGCGTATGCAAGCAGTTGGTCGAGGAATACAGAGCTATCGGCACCATCGACCACCTTCGCGAGCTGGTGCAGGCCGAGAAGGACGGGCTACTGGTGATGCTGCCGTGCAAGGTGGGAGATACAGTCTACTACAATCTCTGCGGGTGGACTCATGAGGCAGGGGTCAGAACCTTTTTCTGCGGACATCCATCCCATAAATCCGAGCCTGTCAATATCGTGATGATACGGACAACCGAATGTGATCTTGATATGAGAAAGTTTGGAAAAACCGTCTTCCTGACCCGTGAGGAAGCCGAGGCGGCGCTGGAGGCGCAGAAAGGCGGTGGTGGTGCGTGACGCTCCAACAATGCACTCGGGCGGATCTCCTGTTTGTGATTGATCGGATGTGTAAGAACTCTATGGGAAAATGGGAGCTTAAGCGGGCGCTGAGTGACCTTGCCTATGAAAAAGAAAAAGCTAGGATTGAAGAAGCACGAAAGTATGCTAAATTGGCCAATGAAGCCAGGCGAGAGTATATCTCTACGATGTCTCCGTATGTCGGCATGAAACTTTCTGATGTCCCCATGGAGGTCCTGGAAAAGGCAGCGACGCTGCAAAAGCAGATTGATTCGGCGGACCGGAAATGGGCGAAGCTAATGGGGGTTAAACTTTGCGGGCCAAAGAAAGGCGGTGACGGAAATGGCTAAGTGGACGCACATCACGGTGTTTGACCGCCAGTATCCCGCAGATAAGCAGGCGGAGGGCATGGCGGTGCAACAGGCTGTGGCAGAAGGGCATTGTGATCAATGCGGATTTTTGGCGCGGTGTGCCGCTGATGTCTCCTTCGTTCCGCCTGTGTTTGCGTGGTGCGCCAGGCGGAAAAGCGAGATCATGGCAGGCTGGACAAAGGCAGCGGCGTCAAATAGCAAAGAGCGGCGCTGCCGCAGGCCAGAGGAGGATGACCATGCCTGACGGGCCTTTTATCGTTGTCCGCCAGCGGGCCGGGCCGCTGGTCAAGGAGTGCCGGGCGCTGCGGCCCCGGCTGTCCGCCCAGGACACCAGGGCGGACGCGCGAGACAAGAAAGAGATTCTGCGCTGTGCCCGCTCCGCTGTGTGCCACTCTACGGTGGACCGGCTGGAACTGCGGCTGGCCCTCTTTGGCTATGAGGGCAGCCACTATACCCTGACCTTTGATGACGAGCATCTACCCAGAGATTTCGCTGGTGTCCGGCGAGTGCTCCGTGCGTATCAGGCGCGGTGCAAGCGGTGGCGCCACGGCGAGCCTTACGATTGGATATATGCCATCGAGGGAAAGCACGGAAACCACCGCTGGCACGTCCACACGGTCCTGCGAGACAGCCAGTTCTCACCGGCGGAGGTGCGGTATCTCTGGCGGCAGGGCATCGTAGACGACGAGCCGGTGCTGCGGAAAGAGGGCGGATACCGGCGGCTGGCGGAGTACCTGAACAAGGAGAGCCCGGACGGCTTCTGGATACCCATCGGGCGGCATCCGTGGTCCTGCTCCCGGAGCCTGAGCCAGGGGCTTTCACCGCCGGAGAAATGGCGGGACGAGAGCGGGGTCATCCAGATCCCGGATGACGTCCTGTGGGCCAGAAGAGGCCAGCGGGAAAACGATTTTGGAGCCTACTATTACGGTACCTACATCCTGCCGAAAAACAGTGCTTTAATTTAGAATAGGTCGCGCGCACGCACGCGCGCACGTCTATCTTGAAATCTAGTGACAAATCTGACACGTTTGAAAGAAAGTGAGGCAAAACAGTTGCAAAGTGGAAAGCAACCTGTTAAACTGGTCATAAAGAACGGATGGGTGCTTTGCCCGGTGTGCGGCAAAGGGAAGATCCTGAAGGTCAATCCAGACACCACCGCCCACCACCTGCCGCGGCTATGCAAGCGGTGTGGACAGGAAACCATCGTGAATATCGAAGCGCCTGAGCCAGCGTCCAAAGAGACCAGCGCCTGAGCCATGAAACATCCCAAGCGGGTGTGGAAGGCTCAGGCGCTTTTTGTTTTGCCCGGAGGTGATAGCCCGTGGCCATGAAGCCGCTCCGGCCCTGCCGGCACCCTGGATGCACCGTCCTGGTGCGCGACGGCTACTGCGAGGCCCACCGGCCGCGCCGCACCGGCGACCGCAGCGCGGAGGCCCAGTCCTGGCGCTGGATGTACCAGACGTCGGAGTGGGCGCAGCTGCGGGGCGGCCAGCTCCTGCGGGAGCCATTCTGCCGGGAGTGCGCCCGGAGGGGCCTGCGGGTGCGAGCCACCGACGTGGACCACATCCGGGACCACAAGGGCGACTGGCGGATCTTTACCGACCCGGCCAACCTGGAGAGCCTGTGCCACTCCTGCCACAGCCGCAAGACCGCCGCGGAGCTGTGGCAAAACCGCACGGCAAACCGGCGGCGGTGAGGGGTGGAAGCGGTCCGGCTTTGGGCGCTCGGGCGCGGCGCAGGCCATGCGCGGGCGCCTTGGCGGGGATCTTTGCGGACCCTCCCCGGGGTCAAAAAAGTTTTGGCCGGGCGGCAAAATACCGCAGCCTGGGGTAGACGCAGAAAGTTTTCCCCACAGGGGATTTTCGGAGGCGCTCCGGCGTGGTCCCCGGCTTTGCGGCCGGGCATGGTTTCCCTCCTGCCCTGCGCCTTGCGGCTTTGCCGCAGGGCCAGGGAGCGCGCCGGAACCACCAGAGACATCAAACAGCGCGGCCTTCTGCCGGGCGGCTCGCCAGACCGCCCGCACCCCCTTCTCTCACCGGGCGCCCGGCTTCGGCCGGGCCTCCCGGCAGAGGGCCGTGAGAAAGGAGACAGTCATGCCGGGAAAGCGGCAGCCCACCGCACTGGTGGAGGCCAATGGAAGAAAACATCTGACGGAAGCGGAGAAGGACCAGCGCCGGGACCAGGAGGTCCACGTGCCGCCGCCGGACAGGGCGGCGCCGCCCCGGTGGCTTCCCAAGCGGCTCCACCGGGAATTTGAGGAGATCGGCGAGATCCTGCTGGCAGCCGGCCTGTACGCCGAGTTGGACCGGGACGTGCTGGGCCAATATTTCCTGGCCCGGGAACGGTGGCTGAAAGCGGATAAGAAAGCCGCGGCGGCCATCCGGGCCGACGACGAAAAGCTGGCCAGGGAGTGGACCAGCGTGCAGGGGACCTATTTCAAGCAGGCCCGCCAGTGCGCCGAGGTCATGGGCCTGTCGGTCACCAGCCGTTGCCGCATCGTGGTGCCGGCGGCGGTGGTCAACGCGGCAGGGGCGGCCTCGGAGGCTGGAGACGATGAATTTACACAGCGGCTCCGGGCCAGGCAGGCGGCCGCTATGGATGTGTGACATATGCCAGTTCTTGCGGAGGCCTATATCGACCAGGCGGCGGGCGCTTTTGTGTGCGACTTTGTGGAGCGGCTGCCCCGGACCTCAGACAGCCAGCCCCTGCGGCTGTTCCCCTGGCAGCGGGAGGTGCTGAGCGAGTTTTACAGCACCATGGAGGCCGACGGGGACACCGGGGAGCGGCTGCGGAAATACTGGTATCTCTATCTGGAGATCCCCAAGAAGAACGGCAAGAGCGAGCTGGCGGCGGCCCTGGGGCTGTACCACCTGTTTGGCGACGGAGAGTTAAATGCCGAGGTCTACGTCTGCGCGGCGGACAAGGACAACGCCTCCATCGTGTTCAACGCGGCGGTGTTTATGGTCCAGACCGCCCCCTGGACCGCCAAGATGGTGGCCCGGGGCGAGCTGAAGATCCAGGAGTCCCAGAAGAAGATCGTCTACCGCCGGCGGGTCCGCACCGGCAACGGCGGCTTTAAGTGGGTCAGCGTGGGCGTGATGAAGGTGCTGTCTGCCGAGGCGTACAGCAAGCACGGCTACAAGCCCAGCTGCGTGATCTTTGACGAGCTCCACGCCCAGCCCAACCGGGATCTGTGGGACGTGATGACCGGCCAGGCCGGCGACAGCCGGAGGCAGCCGGTGTGGATCGTGCTGACCACCGCGGGCGACGACCCGGACCGCGGCTCCATTGGCTGGGAGATCCACCAGCAGGCGGTGGCCATCCGGGACGCCCGGCAGCTCCGGCGCATCCGGGCCGAGGGTGGCGATGTGCGGCAGGTGCTCTCCCTGCGCCATGTGGAGGAGGCGGACCTGCCGGCGGCAGAGGAAGCGCTGCTGGACCGGGACCTGCCCAACTGGCTGCCGGTGCTGTACGGCCTGACGGCCATGTTCGGCGACGACCCGGACGACCTGGCTAAGATGGATATCTACGACGAGCGGATCTGGTATCTGTGCAACCCCTCTCTGGGTCTGAACCTGTCCCTGCGGAAGGTGCGGGCGGCGGCCAGGGATGCCAAATTGAACGAGGCCAACGAGAAGCTGTTCCGATGGCTGCGGCTGAACCAGTGGATCGCTGTGAAGGCCGTGTCGTGGATCTCCCTGACGCTGTACGACAAGTGCCAGTGGGGCCCCAGCAAAAAGGCGGAACGGGAAGCCTGGCTGGAGCAGCTGAGGGGGAAGCTGTGCTACGGCGGTGTGGACCTCTCCACCAGCCGGGACATGACGGCCTTTGTGCTGCTGTTCCCGCCCCAGCCGGGGCTGGATACGGCGGTGCTGCTGCCCACCATCTGGCGGCCGGGCGGCACCGTTTTGGAGGCGGAAAAACGGGACCACGTCCCATACAGGGACTGGGAGCGGGCCGGCTTCCTGCGGCTGTGCGATGGGGACACCATCGACTATGACGAGATCGAGACGGAGATCAAGCGGGCGGCGGAGATCTACGATCTGAAGCTGGTGGGCTTCGACCCCTATCTGAGCCGGACCATCACCCAGCGGCTGACGCCCCATGTCAACGTCATCGAGATCCCCCAGGACCTGAAGAACATGAGCCCCGCCATGAAGGAGATCGACATGCTGATGGCCAAGCGGGAGCTGCTGCATGTGCATAACACCTGCTTCCGGTGGACCTTTGGCAATGTGCGGTGCTACGAGGACGGCAACGGGAACCTGAAGCCCCAGAAGCACCGCTCCACCGGCCGCATCGACCCCGCCGTGGCCTCCATCATCGCGGTGGCGGTGTGGATGATCGCGAGAAACCAGAAGCCGGACCTGGCGGAGGTCATGCGGACACGGGACTATCATTTGTGACGCCGGGAGGCGGAAAGGAGTTTTATGAAACAGCTTGTGAACGGATTTGTGGCCCATTTGCCGGAGGTGACGCTTCTGGCGGGAGCCGCCGCTGTGGCGGTGGGCGTGGGGATGCTGTGTCTGCCGGCGGGGGTGATCACCGGCGGCGTACTGGCCATGGCCGGAGCGGTGTTCTCCATCTGGGGGGCAGGTGACGGCAAGTGAGTCTGCGGAACGGCCTGGTCAGAGCCGGGCGGACACTGGACAGTCCCCGGAAGAGCCTGTGCGGCGTGATGCGGACGCTGACGCTGGACGATCCCGCCGGATGGCTGACGGGTGACAGCGCCGTGGGCATGAGCCGGGACCGGGCAATGAAGATCTCCACGGTGAACCGGTGCGTGGAGGTGCTGTCCAACAGCATGGCGGTGCTGCCGGTGTACATCATGAACGAGGGGACCAAGCAGCGGCTGCCGGAGCACCATTTGGGCCGGGTCCTGTGGGGCCGGTCCAACGAGGCCATGACCACCTTCGACTACCAGCGGCTGATGCTGTGCAACGAACTGCTGCGGGGGAACGCCTATGCGTGGATCTATCGAGATCCCAGCTCCGGCCATCCTCGGGAGCTGATCCCCCTGCCGCCGGACTATGTGTCCATCCATGTGGACACGGCGGGGCATCTCTGGTACTTCTTTACCCACCCCGTCACAGGGGAGACGACCATGCTCCGGCCGGATGATGTGCTGCACTACAAGGCGTACAGCGAGGACGGCATCGAGGGCGTGAGCGTGCTGCGGCGGGCGTCCATGACGCTGGACACGGCCAGGGCGGCCCAGCAGTATGAGAACAGTACCTGGCGGAGCGGCGGCCAGCCCTCCGGCATCCTGACCACGGAGAGCGACCTGGGCAGGGCCATCGAGGTGGTGCAGCCGGACGGCACCAAGGTCCTGATGGACCCCAAGGAACGGCTGCGGCAGTCCTGGGAATCCTGCCACCGGGGGGCGGGAAACGCCTTCCGTGTGGCCGTGCTGGACATGGGTTTGAAGTATCAGCCCATCAGCATGACGAACTCCGACGCCCAGTTTGTGGAGAGCAGCGAGATCCGGGTCGCGGATGTGTGCCGCTTCTTCGGCGTGCCGCTGCACCTGGCCTTTGCCGGAAAGCAGAGCTACGAATCCAATGAGCAAAACGGCATTGAGTTCGTCAACTACACTCTGCTGGCTTATGAAACGCAGTGGGGCCAGGAGGATACCTACAAGCTCCTTCTGCCCGGTGAGCGGGACCAGGGCTTTCGGATCAAACGGGAGCTGAAGGTGTTCCTGAAGGGCGACACCGCGGCCCAGTCGGCCTGGTACCGGACCATGCGGGAGATCAGCTGCTTGAACGCCGACGAGATCCGGGCGCTGGAGGACATGGGAGAGATCCCGGGCGGCGATCAGTATTACGCCAACTGGGGCTTCGGACCCCTGGAGGACTGGGCGCGGCTGAGCGTGCTGCGGGCCCTGGGAGGACAGACAGGCGCTAATGCGCCGGGAGGAAACGAGAATGGCGAATGAGATCTTGAAAGCCGCCCATGTGGAAAAACAGGCGGCAAACGACGGGGAGCTGGCGCTCATCAACCGCCAGACGCTGCGGGCGCTGACGGCGGAGGAGGTCTACACTTTTCGGCTGGCGGCCTGTGACAACCAGGTGGACCGGGACAGTGAGCGGTTCACCGAGGCCACGCTGGAGGGCCTGGCCTCCCTGTTCGTGGGAAAGCCCGTCCTGATGGACCACCTCTGGAGCGCGGGGACGCAGACGGCTCGGGTCTATGCCGGAAGCGTTGAGGCCTCCGGCGGCGTCAAGCGCCTGGTCCTGCGGTGCTACATGCCCCGGACGGAGAAAACGGCGGAGACCATCACCGCCATCGAAACCGGCATTCTGCGGGAGTGCAGCGTTGGCTGCGCGGTGGAGCGGGTCATCTGCTCCATCTGCGGCGCGAACCAGACGGAGACGTGCTGCCGGCACAGGCCGGGCCGGGAATACGACGGCCAGGTGTGCCACATGGACCTGGACGGCGCCAGGGACGCCTATGAGGTCTCCCTGGTGGCGGTCCCGGCTCAGGCGGAGGCCGGCATCGTGAAAAGCAAGCGGTACGGCGGCAAGGAGGCCCCGGAGGTCCCGGAAGAGTCCGGGGATGATGAAGAACTGAAAATGGCCCAGGCCATTCAGGAACAAGAAGAAAAACGATATGGAGGTATGTGAAAGATGACGTATCAGGAACTGCTGGAGCTGAAAAGCAAGCGCGCCCTGAAGCTGGCCGAGGGCAAGGATCTGCTGGCCAAGAAGGATTTTGAGGCCCACAAGACCCTGATGGGGGATGTGGAGAAGATGAATACGGAGATCGACGCCGCTGAAAAGCAGCTGGCCGAGGAGGGCCGGTTTGCCGACGGCGACGACAAGCTGAAGGGCCTGTATGCTGAGTTCAAGGCCCGCCAGGAGGAGAAGGCCAAGGGCAAGAAGGTGGACGATATCCGCAGGACCAACGAGTATGCGGAGACCTTTGCCAAGGCCCTGCGGAACGGCGTGAAGGTGAAGCAGGTGTGGGGAAGCGAGGAGTACGGTATCCTGGGCAAGGCCCTGACGGAGACCGGCGGCACGCCGGAGGGCTCTGACGGCGGCTTCCTGGTGCCCGCCGAATTTGACAACATGATCCACGAGTACGAGAAGGAGTACGTGGATCTGGCGCAGTTCTTCACGGTGGAGAGTGTCCGCAGCCTCAGCGGCTGGCGTGCCGTGGAGCAGGGCAAGCGGAAGCCCCTGCCCAAGATTGCGGAGATGGGCAACATCGGCAAGGATGACCAGCCCAAGTTCAGCAAGGTGACCTACACCGTGGAGAAGTACGGTGACCGGCTGCCGGTGTCCTCCGAGCTGATGGAGGACAACACCGCCGGCCTGCTCCAGTATCTGGCGGGCTGGTTTGCCCCCAAGTACATCCTGACCAAGAATACCCTGCTGCTGAGCCTGCTGACCGGCCTGGCCACGGAGATCTCTCTGGCCGCGGGCACCGAGGCCAAGCAGCTGCGGAAGGCCCTCATCAAGAATCTGAACACCGCCCACAGCATGGCGGCCGTGCTGCTGACCAACCAGGACGGCTATGCGGAGATGGACGGCTGGGAGGACAAGAACGGCCGGGGCCTGCTGGTGCCCAATCCCGCGGACCCCAACGTGTACCGCATGATGGGCCGCCGGGTAGTCTACGCAGACAACGACCTGATCCCCAATGAGACCTCCAAGACGCCCATCTATGCGGGCAATTTCAAAGCCCTGGGCACGCTGTTCGTCCGCAAGGGCATTGAAGTGGCGGCCACCGACGTGGGCGGCGACGCCTGGGCCACGGACAGCTATGAGATCCGCGGCCTGTGCCGCCTGGCCGCTGTCACTATGGACGAAAAGGCCGCCTTCAAGGCGACCATCGGCACCGGCGCCGCCGGTTGATGGGAGGTATTGGAATGGGTAAGAAGAAAACCACCGCTCCTGCACCGGAGACCGTGAACGTGGCGCCGCCCCAGGCCAAGACAGACGCAGAACTGCCCGCGGCGGCTGAGGGCGTTGCTGTGGAGGATATCTTCCCCGAAGGGGCGGACGCCGGCGAGCTGGTCATGGTGGTTCCCGCCAGCGGCCTGAACCTGCGGGAGGGCCCCGGCGTGAACTTCCCTGTCGCGGAGGTGCTGCCGGAGGCCGCTGTGCTGGCGGTGCAGCCCCTGCCCTGCGGCGCGGAGGTGCCCGGCTGGGCGCTGGTCCACACCGGAGCGCGTACTGGCTGGGTAGACAGCCGGTACATCCAGGCTTTGACGCTGGCGGAGGGCTGAGCCATGGCGGAGCTGACGGAGGTTCGGCAGGCGGAGCTGATGGCCTACTGCCGTATCGACGAGCTGGGGCCGGGAGAGGATACCCTGCTGGCCGCGCTGTACAGCAGCGCGGTGGGCTATATGACCCAGGCTGGTGTCAGTGAACCGGCGGCGGGAACGGACCGGCGGTGCCAGTATGACCTGTGTGTGAACTATCTGGTCCTGGACGGTTACGACCGGCGGGAGGTAACGATCACGGGAACCATCGTTGCGGCAAATCCTGTTTTCCGCCAGCTGCTGAACCAGCTGAAATTCACGGAGCCGGTGCCCGAATCGGGCACATAAGGAGGCAGTCATGGAAGTCAACGCCGGAAAGCTGAACAAGCGCATCCAGATCCTGCGGTACACGGAGACGCGGAACGGGGCCGGGTATCTGGCCCCGGCCGCGGAGCCGGAGGTGGTACACAGCTGCTGGGCACAGTTCTCCCGGACCTCCGGCACGGAGGCCCAGAAGCAGGGAGCGGATCTGGGCGAGGTGAAAGCCCGCTTTCTGATCCGCTGCACCCGGAAGCCCATCGACCGAAAGATGTTTGTCCGGTACCGGGGCGGCGACTACGAGATCCAGTACATCAACGACTACGGAGACAGCCACGAATACATCGAGCTCTGGTGCCAGTGGCGGAGCCTGGAGGGAAGGCCATGAGCTTGAATGAGACGATCATCACGGCGCTGTCGCCGCTGGGATATCCGGTAAGGCCGGACCGATACAAGGGAGATGAGCCGGTATACCTGACATTCAACTACAATAGGCAGTGCAGGCTGTTTGCCAATGATATGCCGCAGTTTGACATCTGCTTTGTGCAGGTCCATCTCTTTGCGCCCTGTGGCTGGGACAGCGAAGCGGTCCGGCTGGAGATCAAGCAGAAGTTATTTGCGGCGGGATTCACCTGGCCCGAGGAAACGGACGCCGGAAGCGGTGATGAGACATTGGACCCGGAGGGACAGCACATCGTTTTCGAGTGCGAGATCGGGGAAGGGGTGGAAGTGGATGGCTAAATTGGATCTGGGCGATTGGGACGGCCTGATGCTGGACCTGGAAGAGATCGCCGACCTTCCTGACGATGTTGCGGAAGAAATGCTGGATGCGGAGGCGGATATCGTACTTGCGGCCCAACGCAGCGAGGCTGAAAAGCTAGGCATGTATACCGGTTACGACACGCACAACAATACCCGGGATACATCTCCCACCAACTCGCTGCCGGGGCAGACCAGGAAGTATTCCACCAAAGAGCTTGCAAAATCCATCAAAAAGGGGAAGATGCAGGTCGATGGCGGAAAGCGGTCTAAACACATCTATTTTTCCGGCAGCCGCAAACGCGGCAAAAACAGAACAAAAAACTCCGAAATCGCATTTTTCAATGAGTTCGGCACCCGAACTATCAACGCCCGAAATTTTATCTGGGTAGCCAACGAAAAGTCCGCAGGCGCGGCTGTGCAGGCGGCGGCAGAAGTCTATGACAAATTCTTGAAATCAAAAAATCTGTAAACGGAGGTTCATCACATGAGCAAGGTTCGGATGGGGTGCAAGTATCCCAGATTTGCGGCAATCGCTGCTGAGACGCCCACCACACGGCCCACCTACGACAGCAAGATCACCGATATCGGCGAGGCCATTGCGGCAAACCTGACGATCAATTATGCGACCGGAGAGCTGTACAGCAATGACGCACTGAACATCAAAGCGGAGGAGTTCGCCAGCGGCACCATCGCCATGGAGACCGACGGCCTGGAAAGCGAAGTGTACGCGGCACTGTTCGGCGCGAAGCTGGACGCGGAAAGTAAAGAGGTCTCCCATTCCGCAGAGGATGTGGCGCCCTGCGGTGGCCTTGGCTATTACACCCGCATGATGGACAAGACGAAGAAGGTCTATTATGAGGGGCACTACTTCCCCAAGGTCCAGGCAACACTGAGCGGGGCAAATGCCAGCACAAAGAGTGGCTCTATCAACTTTACCACCGCCAGCGTGAATTTCACAGTGATGCGGTGCGGGAGCGGCGAGTTCTGGGTCCATGAGGTGTTTGAGACCGAGGCGGCAGCCAAGAGCTGGGTGGACGGCTGCCTGTCTCCCGCAGTCTCTGGCTGATAATGAAAACGCGGGAGAGGGATCTCCCCTCTCCCGCTGTGAGGTAGTGCCATGAAAACAGTCAAAATCACACTGGCAGGGCAGGACTATTACCTGACTTTCAACGGGGTAGCCATGTTTGCCCTAGAAGACGTGTTCGGCGGCAATAACGCCTATTTCGAAAAGTCCGCCGTTCCAGGGCGGGAGGGCTTCGAGGCGGTCTGCAAGGCGGCGGCGATCCTGGCGGAGCAGGGGGAGCTGGCGCGGCGGGCCCTGGGCTATGACAAAGGCCCCATCCCTACAGAGGAGCATCTGATGACGTGCTCCGCGCCGGTGGACCTTCTGCGGCTGCGGCAGGCGAACCTTGCCGCAATCGTGGCCGGATACGGCAGAGAAGTGGAATCCGATGGACCTGTGGATCTGGAGCTGCTGGAGCTGGATCGAAAGCGGGGAAAAGACTGACCCGGGCACATTATCTGCGCATGGCCTCCTGCCTGGGTCTGGATGCGATGGAGGCCATGCGGATGTGTCCGGGTCTGGTGTTTGATATGTGGGAGCTGTACACGGCAAAAAGGGAAACCGAGTGAATCTCTTCAGATCTCCCAGCCGCGCTTATGCATGGTGGTGCAGATAAAGCGATACAGTTCGTTTGTTGTCATGCCATAGCAATTCCGAGCGTATAGCGTATCTCTGGCATAAAATGACCAATTTGTATTCTTTCGCTGCTCTGGAGACATTTGCTCGATCTCCGCAACGACCTGCCGCTTGAGGCTCTTGATGCGTTTCTTCTTTTGATATTCCATGCGTGGGACACGGAAGAGCTTTGGGAACAAAGGCGTGCGGATGATGATCGCATTGAGGATCCAGCAAAATGCGAAAAAGAGCAGCCACGGCAGAACCGGTCCACACTCCAGCAGCGGTACCCACATCATGCATCCCTCCTCAATTTTTCTGCTATCCGTAGATATTATATCATCAAAGTTCAGGCCGCGCAACAGGAAATGGAGGCTCTATGGCCGTAAGAACGATCAGTACGAAACTTGCCATTGAGGGCGAGAGCGAATACAGGCAGTCTATCGCCAACATCAACAATTCTCTGCGGACAGTGAAGTCGGAGCTCACGCTTGTAAACAGCCAGTTCCGAAACAACGCAAACAGCCAGGCCGCGCTGACGGCCAAGGGCAAAGTCCTTGCCGAACAGCTGGAGATCCAAAAAACAAAGCTGGACGAGACGAAGGAGGCGCTGGAGAACGCCAGGAAGGCGCAGGCGCAGTATGCGGAGACCGTGGCCGATTACGGCGCCAAGATCGCCGCGGCCAAGGACCGGCTGGCGAGCCTGAAATCCGGCGCCGGTGATACCGCAGAGGAACAGGCGCAGCTCAACGCGGCACTGGAGGACTACCGGGAGAAGCAAGCGGAGGCTCAGAAATATCTGAACGCCGCGCAGAAGGGCGTGGAAGAGTGGCGGCGCTCGGTCAATTACGCCCAGCGGGATATCAATAACCTGAATGGGAAAATCGAAGAGAACAACGAATATCTTCAGGAAGCGGAGACTTCCGCAGATCACTGCGCCACCTCCATCGACCGATACGGGAAAAGGACCAACCAGGCTGCCCAGGAGTTGAAAAACGCAAACGAAGTCATGAACGCCTTGGCTGCAGCCCTTGCGGCTGCCGGTATTACTCGCGGCCTGCGTGAGATCGTGGGAGCCGTCAAGGGCTGTGTGGATGCTTCCCTGGAGTTTGAAAGCGCCATGGCGGGCGTTTCCAAGACCGTGGACGGTACGCCGGAACAGCTGGCGGCTATTCGAGACGGCATCAGGCAGATGTCCACGGAGATCCCGGCTACCACCACGGAGATCGCTGCCGTAGCTGAAGCAGCCGGACAGCTGGGGATTGCCTCGGAGGACGTGCTGGCATTCTCCCGGGTCATGCTGGACTTGGGAGAGAGTACCAATTTGAGCGCGGATGAGGCCGCTACGGCTCTGGCCAGGTTTTCCAATATCGCCGGAACATCAGCGGCAGACTATGACCGGCTGGGCAGCGTCATTGTGGGCCTGGGCAACCATTTCGCCACCACGGAGGCGGAGATCACGGAAATGGCGACCCGCCTTGCCTCCTCCGGGACCCTGGCGGGTCTGACGGAGGCAGAGATCATGGCGCTTGCTGCCGCTATGTCCTCCGTGGGTATCGAGGCGGAAGCGGGCGGCACAGCCATGACCCAGACGCTGGCGGCCATAGAAAAGGCAGTAACCTCCGGCGGAGACGATTTGGAGGAATTTGCCCGCATTTCCGGTATGGCCGCCGCCGAGTTTTCCGTGGCATGGAAAAATAATGCAATCACCGCCATCCAGGCATTTATATCCGGCCTGGGCAAGCTGGGTGAGCAGGGGGAGAGCGCCACGCTGGCGCTGGATGAGCTGGGGCTTTCCGGTATCCGGCAGAGCAACATGCTAAAATCCCTGGCGCTGGCTTCTGACACCCTGACGGGCGCTGTGACCCTCGCAAATCAGGCGTGGGCAGAAAACACCGCCTTGGCTGACGAGGCCAACAAGCGGTATGAGACCACCGAGAGCAAGCTGGCTATGTGCGCCAACGCCTTTGACAACACAAAAGCAGCTATTGGCGATGCTCTGGCTCCGGCGCTGCGGGACGCGGCGGAAGCCGGGATAGACGCGTTTGCCTGGTCGGCGGAGTTCATTGAGGAAAATCCGTGGCTGGTGCAGGCACTGTCAGGCGTGACAGCCGGTGTTGCACTGCTGACAGCAGGCGTTACGGCGTATACGGCAATAACCAGGTACGGAAGCATCGTCACAAACGCATTCAGCGCTGCCTTAAAGAACTGCCCTGCTATTTTTGCCGCATCCGCTATGGTCGGTCTTATTGCAGTGGTCGGTACGTATGCTGCCGCAGCAGGAGAGGCCAGCGAGGAAAACCGGGAATTGCTTGACGGACTTGAGGAATCCCGAAAGGCATTTGAAGAGACTGCGGAAGGGATCCAAAAGGAATCAGACAGCGTCCTGGCGTCCGTCACGGCCCTGGAGAGCCTAGCGGCGGTAGAGGTCAAGTCTGCGGCCCAGAAGCAGGCCATGGCGGACATGGTGGCCCAGTTGAATCAGACGGTCCCGGAGCTGTCCCTGGCCTATGACGAGCTGAACGACAGCCTGAGCATGACCGCCGAGGACATCCGGGCGGTAGCCCAGGCCCAGGCGGAGCAGCAGCTTCGGGAGGCGGAGATCCAGCGCCTGACGGAGCTGTATGTGGAGCAGGCGCAGATCGCCACCGACCTGGCCGCGGCAGAACGCCAGATGGAGGAGGCGCAGGCCGCGCTGGCTGCCGCCCAGGAGGCAGGTATCTACGGGGCCGCCGGGTATGAGGCGGAGACCGAGGGACTGCTGGGGGCGATGCTGGACGCAAAGAAATCCGTGGACGAACTGACGGCGGCACAGGGCGAGAATCAGATGTCTCTGGAGGCCATGGAGGGCAAGTACGACGACGCCCAGGCAGCCATTGAGGACGCCGGAGAGACGGCCAAGACCGTCGCTGAGCGGATCGCGGAATTGACGGAGGGTCTTGAAGACCTTTCAGATGGAACGAAGGGTTTGGTGTCCGAATTGGACACGCTGTCCGGCGCATTACAGGAACAGCAGGAAAAAGGGAGCCTATCCCTGAACACCACGCTGGCCCTGATCGACGCTGGATATGCCGCAGCATTGTCCATCAACGAGGAAACTGGGGCCGTCACGCTGAACAAAGACGCATATATCGAGATCGCCAAAGCAAAACTGGACGAGCAGATCGCCTCGCTTCAGACACAGCAGACCAGCGTTGATACGGCCATCCAGCTGAAGCAGGAGGCCATGGCTGCCCTGACGGATGCCTGGGCCTATGCTGAGCTGAAAGCGGCCAAAGACGAGCTGGAGGGCTTGAAGGGACAGTCCAAGGCCTATGAGGCGCAGATCGCCGCCCTGCAGAAGCTGAAAGACAGTCTGGGAAGCGTCACCACCGCGGCCAAAGCCAGCGCTTCCGCATCGAAACAGGCCCAGACGCAGGCGCAGAAAGACCTGGCTGCATACCAGGAGCTGAAGGCGGCGCTGGACCATGAGAAGGCCATGGACCTGGTCAGCGAGCGGGAATATTACACGAAGCTGAAGGAGTACCGTGACCAGTACCTGACTGACGAGGACAACCTGAGCACATACCGGCAGATCACAGAACAGATCTACAGCTATGATAAGTCTCTAGTGGACGAGGAGGCTGCCCTGTGGGAGGAGGCCACGGAGAACCTTGTCAGCGAGCTGGAGGACCGGATCGCGTCTATTCAAAAAGCCCAGGATAAGATGGCTCAGACCCTGGCGGGCTATGGAGACCTGTTTGCCATCGAGGAAGACAGGATGTCCCTGGGAAACCTTCAGGACCAGATCGACGCCATCAACGCCTACGAGGAGGCCCTGACCGGTCTGAAAGACCGGGGCATCTCCGACAGCCTCATGGGCGAGGTGCTGGCAATGGACGTGGACGAGGCCACGGAGTACGCCAGGCAGCTGATCTCCATGACGGAGGGCCAGTGGGACGAGTACAACGCCCTCTGGGAAGAGAAGCGGCAGCGGGCCGTTGAAGTGGCGCAGAAGTTCTACCAAGATCAGCTGGACGCCTTGCGGACAGAGTATGACGACAAGCTGGGAGAGGCCCTGAGCGGACTGACTGACACGGCCTATACCAGCGGCGTGGACACAGCTCAGGGGCTGATCGACGGTTTGGCTGCCAAGGAATCCACGCTGTATGCCAAGGCAAAGACCATAGCTGATGAGGTATCCCGCATCCTATCTGAAGCGTATGCCGCATCCGGAAACGTGGATGGTTCCCACGCGGCGGGCCTTGCCTATGTGCCCTACGACGGTTATCTTGCGGAGCTGCATCAGGGAGAGCGGGTCCTGACAGCGGCGGAGGCAAGGAATTATATTGCCCGGTCCATGCCAAAGACCTATGATCCTCCAAATGACAGCAGTACACAGCAAGTATTTGGCAGTATGCTCGCTCAGGCGGTAAATGCTGTAGCTACGCTGAACAGTGGACAGGAGGGCCGTTTTCCGGAAGAGATCGTGCTTAAATTAGAATCTGATGACGGTACGGCCTTTGGCCGCTGGATGGTGCCCTTTGTGCACAGAGAGAACAAATCCAATCCTGAGGTGGTGAGCGACAAGCTATGAGTATGCCTATACAACTGATTATCAACGATATCCTGATCCCCACGACTACTCATGACCGGTATCAGTGCTATGAGGAGGAACTGAAGGTGCAGCTGACCATGATCTCCGGCCGGATGGTGGAGGAGGTCCGAGGGGTCGTCCAGAAGATCGTGTATTCCTACGACTACATGGAGGATGACAAATGTCGGGAGGTCCTGGGAGTCCTCCGGGCCAAGGGAACGAAGACGGTGGCGTATCTGCCGGACGACGGCAGCGAGTTAGTGACCTCTGTGTTCCTGGTGGAGAGCCTGACGCCGCCTACGCTGGCTTTTTTCCGGAACGGCGCAGCCAAGTGGCACAACCTGTCATTTGTGCTGCGGGAGGTGCGGCCCCATGCTTGAGTGCAGCGACGGCTACAGGAGCGCTATTGTGGGCGACACCCGGCGGATGTACATCAAGGCGGTGCTGGAGATCCTGGACCCGGATATCGTGTACGGCGCCGTGGACAGCAGCGGCGCGGCAGCTTGGAGCAAGCCGGCCCAGCTGACAGACAAGGAGATGGAGGCCCAGGCCCGGTATGCCACTCTGGAGCGCAACCGCTGGCTGCTGGACGGCAGCTTCCGCCTGATCCCCAACGACCCCGCGGCCCTCACCGGCCAGGTGGGCTTTGTGGGGGACGGTCTCAGCGGCGCGGACGGCAGGTTTGCCGTGCCGGTATACGTGGAGCAGCGGTTTTCCAGCGTGTCCGTGCTGCAGGCGTGCAGCGTGTACTTCTCTCAGGACGCCATCGACGGCGTGGCGGCGGACTTCACCGTGGCCGTCCGCTCCAACGGTCAGGACATCTATACTCGGGAATTTACCGGGAACACCGCCGTCTCCGTCAGCCTGGACGGCTTCACCGTCTACGACCCGGACGCTATCCGGATCACGGTGACGCGATGGTCCCTGCCGGGACGGCGGCCGCGGATCATGGAGATCGTGCCGGGGCTGTATGAGGCCTGGACGGAGGACGTTCTGGCGTCGCTGGAGATCCAGATGCGGGGCAATTTCGCCTGCCTGGCCTTGCCCTACAATACCTGCACGGTGCGGATGGACAACCTGGACCGGCGGTTTGAGCCGCGGTTCAAAAGCGGCATCTTCCGATCCATCGAGGACCGGCAGGGCATCCAGATCGCCATCGGCACGCGGCTGAAGAACGGCAGCAAGGAGTATAAGCGGGCCGGTATCTTCTACCAGACCTCCGGCGGCTTTTCCACTTCCGACAACGACATCAGCATGGAGTGGTCCCTGGTGGACATCGTGGGCCTGGTGGCGGATCGGGAGTTCATCTGGGAGGGAGATCTGCCCGCTGTCCTTTCCGGCTGGCTGGCGGCCATTGTGGGCCAGCTGGGGGCTAACTTTGCAAACCGCTGGCACGTGGACCCCGCCTATGGGGACCTGCCTGTGACAGCCAACGACCCGGCGGACGTGCTGGGGAAAAAGTGCGGGGACCTGCTGCGCTTTGCCTGCATGGCCACCGGCACCTGGCCCCGGGCGGACGCGGAGACCGGTGACCTGACGGCGGAGCCTCTGTGGAGCCAGGGCAACAAGGTGACCCTGGACGACCTGGCGAGCTACCCCACCATGCGGGACAACGACGCCCTGGCGGCCCTGATCTTCAAGCTCTACGACGGCGCCGGCACCACCGACGTGATCTCCGGCAACGCCACCAGCAGCTCCAAGACCCTGACCGTCAGCAATCCCTTCATCCACACCCACGAGCAGGCCCTGACGGCGGCCCGGCAGATCCTGAGCCAGTACGGCGGCCTCAAGCTGGAGACCACCGGCCGGGGAGATCCCGCCAGCGAGATCGGCGACGTGGACACCGTGTGGCTGGACGAGAGCAGCGCCGCCGCTGCCCGGCGGATGGAGCAGAGCTTCCACTTCTCCGGCGGCGTGCTGCAGGACTGCAAGAGCGTGCTGCTGCAGGCGGACGGCTCCTTCCTGTTCACGGAGCGGCAGGTATTTACGGAAAGCGGCGTGTGCCACATCCCGCCCGGTGTGGACCGGGCGCGGCTGGTGCTGGTACCCGGCGGCCAGGGCGGCAGCCGGGGCGCAGACGGCCACGTGGGCGGCTCCGGAAATCTGCCCGGCTCCGGCGTGTCCAGCGGCCAGGGAGACCCCGGCCTGGACGGCGCGGGCGGCAAGGTGTGGCAGGGCGTCGTCAACGTCAATCCGGACACAGACTACGCCATCCAGATCGGCCAGGGCGGCGCGCCGTCGGATGTGTTCGGCGTGCCCGGCGCGCTGGGCGGGGCCACCACCTTCGGCGTGTACTCCTCCGACAACGGCGAACTGTTCCCCTACGGCTTTTCCGACCTGGCCAGCGGCGACAGCTACGGCCGCACCGGCGTGGAAAAGCCCCTGCCGGGCACCGGAGACGGCGGCAGGGGCGGCGAAGGCGGCGAGGCCGGGCAGGGCTACTGGCGGCAGCTCTACTGGACCCAGAGCGACGTGGACAGCGGCCGGCATCCCGGCACAGCCATAGGCGGCGGCAGCATCGTGGGCCACTCCCGGGGCTGGGAATTTGTTGTCACTAAGAAGCCCGGCAAGGGCAAGCCCGGCGTGGCCGGCGCCAGCGGCCTGTGCGTGATCTCCTGGGACAAGCCCTGATGTGCCCGATTCGGGCACAAAGAAAGCCGCCCCGGTCAGGGGGCGGCGTGGGTGAGTTATTGGATGCCAAGTTGCTGTTTAAGCGCGGCCTGAAGGACGGCGGAAACATTGAGGTTGGCAACATCAGCGGCATTATTCAGCCATGCGGGCAAAGACACATTTCTGCGGACTGTTTTGTGCTCAACAGAGCGGCGGTAAGCGGCAAGGTCTACATCGACTAGAGATACAATCTCGTTTTCCTGATGTGGGATATTTACCGAGGGAACGGGAAACGCATCACCATCATCCTCTATATCCAGTCCAACGACCCCGATTGCATCACGGGCCATAGCAATGGCATCAGCCAAGTTTTTCCCTTCCGTGTTAATTTGCAGGTCTGGAACATACGCCAGGTATCCGCCCTCGTCAATCTGGGTGAATACTACGGGGTACACAACGGTCATATGGATTCCTCCTTTACTGTTTCAAGGCGGAGGGCTTATTTCAGCCCTCTCCGCCGGATAATTGCCTGTGCTAGCTGTTCTGGGATTTCGCGGTGCCGCTCTATGGCTTCTCTTTGATCTCCTTTGGCATATACATCATGATTACCGCCTGCACGTTTGAACGTCCAACCATTTTCCTCTAGAAGTTTTATCAAGTCCCGCCGCTTCATTCTCTCACCTCTTGACTATATTATACACATTTGTTGTGTATATGTCAAGGAGAAAATACACAATTTTTACACACTCTTGAAAGGCGGTATTATGAGCACATTTGATTTTACCACCCTCGTCACCGACCGGGCCGCCAAGGACGCGGAAACACTGCGGGCGGCGCTGGCCGCTGTCAACGCCGGAACGGCCTCAGCGGAGCAGCTGGCCCTGGCGGCGGCTCCCACGTCGAAGGGCGCGTACAACTATACCGACCTGAACCGGGTCACGGAGGCGTTGGAGGCGCTAAACGCGCTGCTGGCCTCCTATGGCTATGTGACGGGCTACGCGCCCATCCTGCTGCCCCGGCCCGGGCGGGTCGAGACCACCACGCAGACCGTGGTGAAACAGTTCACAGAGACCGTTACAGAGGCCAATGTGGCGTCGTATTTTGACGTTTCCAACAGCACCTACTATTTCGCTGGGGCTGACGGCGTGTGGACCAGCAGCAACGGCGGCAAACAGAGCACCACGGCCTCCACGGTGTTCACCGCAAAGCAGGCAATGGATGTTCGCTTTGCCTATTCCTATTCCAGCGAGACCAATTACGACAAATTTACCTTGAAGGTGGCGGGTACGGTAGTGGAAAACGCCGTCAGCGGCGCGACGACTTCCAAAACCTACGCCGGGACCATGGCGGCAGGGGACAAGATCGAGCTGAAATACACCAAGGACAGCTCCAATGACAAGAACGACGACAGATGCACCCTGTCCGCCCTGCAGGTGACTGTTGAAAAAGAGGTCACGGAAACCGTCATTGTTGTCATCCCAGACAGCCGGGACCCCAGGCGGTGGTATGAGGAGGACCATATGACCCCCGCCCAGGCGGAGCGGTTTCTGGGCAATGTGCTGTCGGTCTACAGCGCCATCCTGACAGCCCCGGAGCTGCCGGAGACGATGACGAAGTTGGACTACAACGGGGCCAACCAGATCGAGCGGGCGCTGGTGGCCGTCAGCGAGGCGGTGGACAAGATCGTGGCGGGCTTCTCCCGCTCCGGTTCCTTTGCCTTTTGGAGCGGGACCCGGCCTTTTCCCACGGCCAAGTCGGACCGGGGCCGGACCTGGGCGGAGCTGGACGATATGCATACCACATGGCGGAACTGGCAGGTGGCAAGCTGGTACCTGCTGCTGTATGGAAATTTGGAAGCGGAAGGAGATGTGGTCTAATGGCGTTCACGCCTTTTGTAGAGAGCGATCAGCCGACAATGGCGGCGTTTAACGAGAAGTTCCGGGAGCTTATCGCGGAGGCGGTGGGGCAGGCCCCCAAAATTGAGATGGGGTCTTATGTGGGAACAGGGACTTCTGGAAAGGAAAATCCAGTTTGTTTAACATTCAATTTTGTACCAAAACTCATTGCAATTGGAGCTTTTAAATCCTCTTCTCCCAGTCTAATACCCGCTGTCAACGGGCAGAGGGTAACACACATTGCCCATGGTGGAACATCTGGTCTGGATTATATGTATTGGACGTGGGATGAGAAAACGGCGTTTTTTTATCCCAGTGGCTCGGGCAGCTTATTCAACGTTGCTGGTGAGTCCTATTGCTATATCGGAATCGGCTAGAGGGGGTGCTATATGAAAGACCGACAAGTACAATTTCCCAGCCGGTACCGGTTGGTGAAGGTCCCTGGGACGGACGATATCTTTGACCTGACCCCGGCCCCCGGCGCTGTGGACGAGGAGGGGACGTTGGTCAACAAGTCCACGCTGTTAAAGGACGCTACGGCGGCGCTGTACGGCCTGGGAACGGAGGCCGTGCCGGATGAGGTGCTGGCGGCGCTCTCTAAGGCAGCGCTTTTAAAAACTGTCGGACATGAGCCAGTTTATCA
>NZ_CANRKH010000007.1 GCF_947631165.1 uncultured Dysosmobacter sp.
TGGACCGAGGAAGAGGTGGATAAGCAGCTCCACCAGATCATGAATACGATCTACACCATGAGCGTGGAGGCCGCTGAAAAGTACGGCCTTGGCTACAATCTGGTGGCGGGCGCCAATATCGCCGGCTTCCAGCGGGTCGCCGACGCCATGATGGCCCAGGGTATCTTCTAAGCGTTTTCCGAGATGTCAAAAGGTCTGGCAGGGATCTCCTGCCAGACCTTTTTTCAGGAATCAGCAATATCCCAGTCCGCCCGCCCGCTTGGTGATTAGAGTCCAGACCTCCAACGCAGCTGGCGTTCTTTCATCCATCTCTTTCCCCGCTCACGAACGCGCCGCCGGGCAGCTCCCTGGCCCCGGCAGGACCTCCTTTCGATCCATTCTCCAGCGCATCCTCGGTGACGGACGGCTGCGGCTCCACCGGCGTCCAGGCAGGCTGTGCGTCCTCCCCTGCCGCCTCCCGCAGCTCCGCCTCCGTCTCCGGCGGCTCGTCTCCATTGGGGACGTTCTCCCGCAGGTAGTCCATCACCTCGTCCAACGTTGCGGCATCGGCAATGTCTGCGTAAACAGTTCGTTCAAAAGACAATCCCTTGCCAGTGTCCAGGAACAGGAAGCGGATCCCCTCCTCAAAATACAGCTCCGCCAGATCCCCATAAGCGAAAAAGCCGTCTCCGGCGCTCCAGCCCGCCTCCTGTCCGGCCCAGCGGGGCATAAAGACGGCGTCGCTGCCCTCCTGGAGCTTTTCCAGGTCCCCGGAGACGGAGCTGCCAGATAGGCCCAGGACCCCCGGATACAGCACATTGTAGATATCGCCTGTCCCCAGCTGGCCCCGGATGCAGTCCGTCACCTCTACCGAAGCCACGGTATAATAGGCCGCCTCTTTGCCGGCCATCACCTCAAAGCACCGCAGATTCCGCACGGTGCCCCGAAAGACAGCGGTATCCATAGCTAAAATTTCCTCCGGCTCCAGCCAGGCAAGGCAGGCGGAACTGCGGTTCTGCGCCGGCGCCTTGTTCGCCGCAGCCTGGGGATCGGCGCCCTCCACGGCCAGTTCCGACCACTTCACGCCGGTAGAGCGGATGGGCCGGGCCTCCGCATCCTCCGGCGTGCTCTCCGGTGTGGAATAGTGGCTGCCGTCCAATCTGCTGTCCTCGATCAGGCCCGTTCCCTCGTCAATCATCCCGGCAGGCCGCAGCCTGTTCATAGCAAGGCCCGCTGCCAGCACCACCGCCAGGCAGGCCGCCAAAGCCCCGTACCGCCGCCAGCGGAACGGCTGCTTTTTCGTTTTTTCCGCTTCTTCCGCCTGGTCCTCCCGAATCTGGCCCACAGCGCGGAACAGTTCTTCTCTTGTCATAGATCATACCCCTCTCGTATCAGGTATTCCCGCAGGCCCTTTCGGGTCCGGTGGAGCAGAGACCGGATCTTGGCTTGGGTATAGCCAGTGGCCTCCCCGATCTCCGCCATGGTCTCACAGTGCCAGTACCGGCGCAGAAAGGCCCGCCGCGCCGCCGGAGAAACGGTATCCAGATACGCTGAGATGCTCTCCCCCAGCCGCCGCAGGTCAAAGTCCTCCCCTGCCGGGTCGCCGCCCACGCACTCCGCCAGTTCCTCAAGCACCAGCTCGAAATCACCGCATCGCCGCCGGGCCGTGTTATAGCTGTACCGGTCCAGAGCCGTGTTTCGGGCAATGCGGCCCAAAAACACCGCCAGCTTGGCAGGCCGCTGGGGCGGTATGGCGTTCCAGGCCCCCAGCCAGGTGTCGTTCAGGCACTCCTCGCCGTCCCGGCCGTCTCCCAGAACCCGCCGGATGATAGCGCCGCAGTATCCGCCGTATTTGGCCGCCGTAGCCTGGATAGCCTCCTCCGACCGCGCCCAGTACAGGGCGATGATATCCTTGTCCTCCATGCCGTCACTTCCTTTTGAAAGCTGCTTTCACCCATATAGTCGGCAAAAGCCCGCCCTTTGTCGCGCAGGCTGGGAAATTTTTTGCAGGAAACGGACCGCTCCCACCGGAACAAAGCGCCTGGAACACACAGTGTATCCCAGGCGCTTTTCACATGGAGAAATGAAAACCATGCCGCCATCCCCTTGGTGTCATCCGAACTTTCTGAAATCAGGTGCGGGACCTTCCCTGTCCGATGTGGGATCACAAGGCCAGCATCTCCGTCAAAGAGAGAACCCGCGCCCTGCCAACGGTCTGACCCGCGCCGGCAGACACGCCCGCCGCATAGCCGGGGAACAGCTCCAGCGGACGGTAGGTCTCGTCCGGCGCCAGCGGTGGCTCCTCTCGCAGGAAGGCTCCCACGCCCCGGCCGGTGCGCTTTCCCCGGGCCTCCCGCCGGACCCAGAGGCGGAAAAATTCCTCCTCCGCTGGTGCGCCCATCCGGGCCAGAAGCCGCCTGCTCACTGGGCGGAACGCTTGGATATCGACCCCGATGGGCTGGTCTGACACGCCCGCCAGCACCGCCCCGGCGGTGTGGCTGACGCTGAAGCACACCTGGGGCCAGTCCGGAAAAAAGGGCTTGCCCAGAGGCGTGGTCTCCATCAAAGGAAGTTCCCGCCACTGGTACTGTTCTTCCAGCGCCCGGCGTAATATCCAATAGGCACACAGGATCTCCGCCTGCTTCTCCGGCGGGCCTGACAGACGATGCCGCCGCTCCAGCGGCAAGGCCTCCAGCAGTTTGGCCCGCTCCCCCGCCGTCAGGGGCCGGTCCAGCCGGGCGGCCCAAAGCGTGATGGCCACGATGGCTCCCCTCCCTTGGTTTTTTCTTTATTCTACCGGCTTTTCCCCCCCCTGTAAAGCCCGGGGCATCATCAAGGGGGCTGAAAAAACCTTGTCAAGCCCTCTTTTTGATTTTGAGCTGGTATGAGCGTACAAAATTTTCGAAAAAAATTTGTGAAAAAAAGAGGAAAATTAAAAAGTGCGGGGTATAGTATTGATAATCCTGTTTTTATCCCCGCCCAGCGGGGGTATGACGGCCGGATATCCTGGCTAAACTGAACGAAAGGAGGGACCCGGCTTTGGCATTCCCGCAGAGCTTTCTGGACGAGCTGATCGCCCGCAGCGACATTGTGGATGTGGTGGGCAGCTATGTGCAGCTGACCCGCAAAGGCTCCAACCTCTTCGGCCTGTGTCCCTTCCACAGTGAAAAGACCGGCTCCTTCTCCGTCTCCCCCGACAAGCAGATCTACCACTGCTTCGGCTGCAAAAAGGGCGGCGGCGTCATCAACTTCATCATGGAGGAGGAGAACCTCACCTTTCCCGAGGCGGTGCGCTTCCTGGCCAAGCGGGCCGGTATGGAGGTCCCGGAAGAACAGGGCGACCGGGAGGCAGGGCGCCGCCGCCAGCGGCTGCTGGACCTGAACCGGGACGCCGCCCGCTTCTATTACCAGCTTCTTCAGCAGCCCGAGGGCCGGGCGGTGCAGGAATATCTGGACCGCCGCAGGATCCGCAGGGCCACCGCCGTGAAGTTCGGCATGGGCGCCTCGCTGGATTCCTGGGACACCCTGCTGACCGCCATGACGAAAAGGGGCTACACCAAGACTGAGCTGCTGGAGGCGGGTCTGGTGGTGCAGAACAAGAACGGCGGCCTGTACGACAAGTTCCGCAACCGCCTGATGCTCCCGGTGATCGACACCCGGGGGGATGTGGTGGCCTTCGGCAGCCGGGTTTTGGACAAGTCTGAGCCAAAATACATGAACTCCTCCGAAACGCCGGTGTATTCCAAACGGCGGGTCCTGTACGGATTGAACCTGGCGAAAAAGAGCAAGCGGCCCAACATCATCCTCTGCGAGGGCAACCTGGACATTGTAACGCTGCACCAGGCGGGCTTCGACAACGCGGTGGCCTCCATGGGCACGGCGCTGACGGTGGAGCAGATCCGGCTCCTCTCCCGCTTTACCAAGGAGCTGGTGCTGTGCTACGACAACGACAACGCCGGAAAGATCGCCACGGAGCGGGCCTTGCAGCTTTTGAACAACTCTGAATTCTCCGTCAAGGTCCTGCAGCTTCCC
Organism: uncultured Dysosmobacter sp.; assembly: GCF_947631165.1. Lineage (GTDB taxonomy): Bacteria > Bacillota > Clostridia > Oscillospirales > Oscillospiraceae > Oscillibacter. The sequence goes on from NZ_CANRKH010000007.1 coordinate 4,012, forward strand.
CGGCGGCTGGTGGACGGCGAATATATCAAGCAGGACGCCGACGACTTCATCAAGTTCCAGGGGCCGGACGCCTTTGAGCGGCTGCTGACCGGCAGCGAGAACGGCGTGGAGTTCCGGATGGCCCAGGTGGCCGGGAAGTATGACCTGGCCAGCGACGAGGCCAGGGTAGCCTACTGCGGAGAGATCAGCGAGCTGCTGGCCTCTCTGCCCAACGCGGTGGAGCGGGAGATCTACACCGTCCGGGCCGCTGAGACCGCCAAGATCACGCCGGACGCCATGAAGCTGGAGGTCCAACGGGCCTTTAAGCGCCGCCTTTCCCAAGAAAAGCGGGCAGCGCTGCGGCGGGAGCTGAATCCGGCAGTCCAGGCCCAGCCCAAGGAGCGGGCCTTCCGCTATGACAACATCCGCTCCGCCAAGGCGGAGGAGGGCATCCTGCGGCTGCTGCTGATGGACGCCAGCCTCTTCCCCCCGGAGCTGTCCCTGACGCCGGAGCAGTTCTCCTCCCCCTTGCTGGGCAAGGTCTACGGCCTGCTGCGGCAGGCCCAGGCGGCGGGACGCATACCCTCCGCGGCGGTCCTCACAGGGGAGCTTACCAACGAGGAGATGAGCCACCTCACCGCCGTCTGCCAGCAGCCGGAATCGGCCCGGAACGGAAAACAGGCCCTGGCGGATTACATACGCGTCGTACAGACAGAGGCGAGCAAACGGGCCGGCGGAGGGAATTTGGACCCCCTGCTGGCGGCGACAGAAAAATACAAAGACAAAAAGAGAGGAAAGCAGCATGGCGAATAAAAAGGAATTGACCCCCGAGGAGCTGGAGCAGCAGGCGGACGCCCTCCTGGCCGCCGCCGACGCCGCCGACGCGGAGATCACCGCTCCGGCAGAGGCCCGCAAGCCCGCGAAGAAGTCCGGGAAGAAAAAGGAAGCGGAGCCGGAAGAGCCTCCCCGCCTCCTGACCGACGAGGAGGCAAAAAAGGCCGGCATCCTCCGCCTGGACGACAAGCAGGTGGCGGCGCTGCCCGCCTCCGGCTGGCTCATCAACAATGAGAAGCTGCGGGAGCTGCTGGCCAAGGGCAAAAAGAAAGGCAAGCTGGAATCCGCCGAGCTGATGGAGGCCGTGGACGACCTGAACCTGGAAGGCGAGCAGATGGACCAGCTGTACGACTCCCTGGAGGCGCTGAATATCGACATCAGCACCGACGAGGACCTTCTGGCGGACCTGCCGGAGGAGGGTCCTGCCGCCGAGGAGATCGCCGACGTGGAGGAAGAGGAGCTGGTAGATCCCAATACCCTGGTCAACAACTTCTCCATCGACGATCCCGTACGGATGTATCTGAAGGAGATCGGCAAGGTGCCGCTGCTCTCCCCCGACGAGGAGGTCACGCTGGCCCAGGCCATGTCCGCGGGCAACGCGGCGGCGGAAAGGCTGGAGGCGCTGAAAGCGGCCCGGGAGGCCGGCGAGGCCGTGGAGATCACCGCTGAGGAAGAGGCGGCCCTGAAAAAGGACCACAAGGCCGGTGAAGCCGCTAAGCAGAAGCTTGCGGAGGCCAACCTCCGGCTGGTGGTGTCCATCGCCAAGCGCTATGTGGGCCGGGGCATGCTGTTCCTGGACCTGATCCAGGAGGGCAACCTGGGCCTCATCAAGGCCGTGGAGAAATTCGACTACACCAAGGGCTATAAGTTCTCCACCTATGCCACCTGGTGGATCCGGCAGGCCATCACCCGGGCCATTGCCGACCAGGCCCGCACCATCCGCATCCCCGTCCATATGGTAGAGACCATCAACAAGGTCATCCGGGTCAGCCGCCAGCTTTTGCAGGAGCTGGGCCACGACCCCTCCCCCAACGAGATCGCCGCCGAGATGAATATGCCGGTGGATAAGGTCCGGGAGATCCTGAAGATCGCCCAGGAGCCGGTCTCCCTGGAGACCCCCATCGGCGAGGAGGAAGATTCCCACCTGGGCGACTTCATCCCCGACGAGGGCGCCTCCGAACCCAGCGAGGCCGCCAGCTTCACCCTGCTGAAGGAGCAGCTGATGGACGTTCTCTCCACCCTGACTCCCCGGGAGGAAAAGGTGCTGAAGCTGCGCTTCGGCATCGAGGACGGCCGCACCCGCACCCTGGAGGAAGTGGGCAAGGAGTTCAACGTGACCCGGGAGCGCATCCGCCAGATCGAGGCCAAAGCCCTGCGAAAGCTGCGCCACCCCAGCAGAAGCAAAAAGCTCAAGGATTTTCTCAACTGATCTTTGGCCGAAAAGGCATTCCGCCCTGGGCGCAGCTTTCGCATAAAAGGGGACCCCAGAAAGGCCCAGCGAAGCGGGCTTTCTGGGGAGAGGAGGCGCGGCGCAGGGAGCGGCACTTGCCGCCTGGGGCGAGGGCCGCGATACGGAGCATGCGCCGACGACGCGCCACCCCAGCAGAAGCAAGAAGCTGAAGGACTTTTTGAACTGAAGCCACACAAATACTTTTCATGTGTTTGGACGTAGCCCCTTCAAACTGACCTGAAAATGAAAATAAGAGCATGACCCTGCGCCGCCGGGAAAACCCTGGGACCGGGTCATGCTCTTGTTTTTCGCTGTCACACGCCGGCGGGCGGCGCCTCCCATTCCACCAGCGGGACAGCTTCGTCGTAAGATACGTTGTATTGATAGCATTGGTTTTTCCAGAAGGACACTGCGAAGGTATCTCCCCATCCCCCGACGTGGAACACACCGCCAGTTCCCAGTTCATAGCCGTCACAATAGTTGAGACAGTAAGCATAGACGGTCCCATTCTGTTCGCTGAACACGATATACTGGTCCGGCCAGCCCTCCGCGCCGTCCAGCAGGCGCAGAACGCACTCCCGCTGTCCATCGCCGTTCAGGTCTGCCCAAGCCAGCTTTTCGATCTTCTGCGGCGTATCCGCGTACCGGTCCACGCCGCCGGGGGCCAGATACCGCTCCAGCACCGTCCAGCCGGTGTCGCCGCCAAAGCCGTCGGCGGAGACGCCGTAAAATTCCGTGCCGTCCTCCAAGACCGCCTGTATGGCAGCCTGGGCCGCCGCGTCCCGGTCCGGGTCCAGTTCCCGCCGTTCCCGCTCCCGGCCATAGTCATAAATGGGCAGAAGCAGCGGCTGGTCCGCACTGGAATCAAACTCCTCGCCAAAGGTCAGGTCCAAGGTCGTCCGAACCTCCCGCAGGTTTTGACTGTCGGGGACGATGTCCGCCATTTCCGTATATGCCTCTACCGGCTCCTCGATCCCCTCTTCAAAGACCGTCTCCCATTCCAGCGCACCGTCCGCCAGACTGCCCTTCTGCACATAGTGGCCACCCATGTGGCCCCAGTTGAAGGCCACGGCGTTCTCTCCCGGCCAGGTGTACAGGCTGGCATGGCCGCTGGAAAAGTCCCCTAGCTCCGCCACTGCGCCGTCCGCCCAGCCGTAGACAGTGGTGTGATACGCCGCCTCGCTGTCACCATACCGGACCGTCAGCTCCGGTACGCCGTCCTTGTTAATATCGTAGAGGCAGTAGCCGCTGCTCAGCATTCCAATCTCGTAAGGATATTCGTTGGGGTCATAGTCCGGCCGGTCGATGTCCCGCACTGCCGCCTCCCGTCTGCACAGCTCCCGCAGGAAGTCCACATAGGTCTGCTGCCAGTCTGCCAGTCCGGATTCGTCATAGGCAAAGTCCAGCTCCCGGCGCTCTCCGGCGCTTTCCTCCGCCGGGCCTTCCGGCTCTTCCGCCTGAACAGGCGGCTCCTCCGCCTCTGTTCCCTGCGTTTCCGCCCCGCAGCCTGTCAGCAGGCACAGCGCCAAAACCATCCCCATCCATCGTTTCATAGAAACACCGCCTCTATCTGATCTTTACTCAGTATAGAGACGGTGTCGCATTTATGTCAACTACAATTCAGTAACAAACGATGTCAAAACAGTTACAGGTCTTTCACGGCTTCCAGCAGCACCGCCCGCTCATTGGGCAGGCCTCCATCCACGACCCTCTCCAAAAGCGTGTTCAGTGCCCGGCCCACAGCCGGTCCCGACAGGCCCATTTCTGTCAAGTCCTTTCCGTTTACAGCAAGCTGTTTCAGGGAAAAGCAGGCGTCCTCCGCCAGCAGGCGGTCCAGAATGTCCTCCGCCTTGTCGATCTCCGCCTGCCGGTCCCAGAACTGAGGGGCCTGGGCAAAATTGTCCGCCCGCTTCACCAGGATCAGCCGCCGCAAGTCCTCCTCTCCCAGGACATTCAGAGCCTTTCGGACACCCCGGTCCGTCCGGGGGATGTCCCGGTCGTGCCACTCCACCAGCCGAGTCACCGTCTCCCGCAGCTCGTTGGAGCATTTCAGCCGCCGCAGCATTCCGTCAGCCAGGTCCCGGCTGATAGCCGGATGGCCGTAAAAATGGCCCAGGCCTTTTTCATCTGCTGTAAAGCAGTTTGGCTTTCCAATGTCGTGGAGCAGCGCGGCACACCGCAGCACCGGGTCCCCCGGTATCCAGTCCACCGCGTGGAGGGTGTGCTCCCACACGTCGTAGCAGTGGTGGAAATTTTTCTGGTCGAAGCCCACCATGGGCAGCACTTCCGGCCAAAACACGCCCACCACGTCCGGATACTCCCGCAGCACCGCCGCCGCGTCCTTGCCCTGCAGCAGCTTGAAAAATTCCACCTGGACCCGTTCGGCGGCGATATCCCGCAGCAGCTCCCGATTTTGGTGGATGGCCGTCGCCGTGCCGGGTTCGATGGAAAATCCCAGCACTGCCGCGAACCGCAGGACCCGCAGGATGCGGAGGGCGTCCTCCTGAAAGCGGCGGTCCGGGTCTCCCACGCACCGCAGAATGCCCGCCTTCAGATCAGCCTGTCCGCCGAAGGGGTCCCGCAGCGTTCCCCGCAGGTCCATGGCCATGGCGTTGACAGTGAGGTCCCGCCGGGCCAGGTCCTCTTCCAGCGACCGGGTGAAGGCAACGGAATCCGGCCGCCGGTGGTCGTGATAGGTCCCATCGACCCGGTAGGTGGTGACCTCCACGCTCTGATGCTGGGACCGGACCGTCACAGTGCCGTGCTTCAATCCCGTGGGAAAGGCGTGGGGACCGAACACCGCCATGATCTCCTCCGGCAGAGCGCTGGTGGTCACGTCCCAGTCCTCCGGCTCCCGGCCCAGCAGCGTGTCCCGTACGCAGCCGCCTACGCACCACGCCTCATAGCCCGCCGCCTCCAGGGCCTCCAGCACGGCCCACACATATTTTGGCGCCTTCGCCACACTTTCACCTCATTTCCCGTTGCATTTTCAGGGGAACTGCATTATAATAATTGGGCTGTGTCAAGAATATTTCCTGAAATGAATATGTGATATTATACACCGTTTTTTCCGTTTTCGCAACGCGAAAAGCTTTTTGGAAAGGAAGTTCACGTTCCATGATGAACAATCCAAATCCCATTTCCACCTATCTGGTCCCTGGCAAGCGGGTCCATCTGGTGGGCATCGGCGGCGTGTCCATGTGTCCCCTGGCGGAGGTGCTGCGGGGCATGGGCCTGCTGGTCCAAGGCTCCGACATGACGGACAGCGACACCGTGGAGCATCTGCGGGGCCTGGGCATTCCCGTGGCCATCGGCCACAACGCGGAAAACCTGGGCGACTGCGACTTCGTGGTCCGCACCGCCGCCGTACATGACAGCAATCCGGAGATCGCCGGCGCCGTGGCCCGGGGCATTCCCGTGTATGAGCGCGCCCAGGCGTGGGGCGCCATCATGCGGCACTACCCCAACGCCCTGTGCGTCTCCGGGACCCACGGCAAAACCACCACCACCTCCATGTGCACCCATATCTTTATGGCCGCTCAGGCGGACCCCACTGTCATGATCGGCGGGACCCTGCCCCTGCTCCACGCCGGTTACCGGGTCGGGCATGGCGACACCATCATCTTGGAATCCTGCGAGTACTGCAACAGCTTTTTGAGCTTCTTCCCCACCGTGGCGGTGATCTTGAACGTGGAGGAGGACCACCTGGACTTCTTCAAAGATCTGGCGGACATCGAGCGCTCCTTCCACCGGTTCGCGGAGCTGGTCCCCGCTGCCGGCCATGTGGTGGTCAACGCCGACAATCCAGGGGCAATGGACGCTGTGGCCGGTGTGGACCGCCCCCTCTTCACCTTCGGCCTGGACCATCCCGCCGACTGCACCGCAGCCAATCTGCGGGAGGCGGACGGTGTGCCGGACTTTGACGTTCTGATCCGCGGCGAGAAGTATGCCCACGTGACCCTGCACGTCTATGGCCGCCACAACGTGCTCAACGCCCTGGCGGCCGCGTCCGCCGCCTGGGTTCTGGGCATCCCCGGCAGCGCTGTGGAAGCGGGCCTGTCCGCCTTCACCGGTGCGGGCCGCCGGTTCGAGCATAAAGGCACCTTCAACGGCGCTGAACTTTACGACGACTACGCCCACCATCCCGACGAGCTGCACGCCCTGCTGACCACCGCCCGGGCCATGGGCTACCGCCGGGTCGTGGTGGCCTTCCAGCCCCACACCTACACCCGCACCGCCAAGCTGTTCGACCAGTTCGTGGAAGAGCTGAAGCTGGCGGATGTGGTCATTCTGGCGGAGATCTACGCCGCCCGGGAGCAGAACACCCTGGGCATCTCCTCCGCCGACCTGTGCCGGAATATCCCCGGTTCCGTCTACTGCTCCACTCTGGATAAGGTGGCGGAACAGCTGCGGCAGACCGCCCAGCCCGGCGACCTGATCCTGACCGTGGGCGCAGGCGACATCTACCGCGCCGGAGAAAAACTTTTGAAAAAGGACTAAAGAGGACCATGGAAATCTCCCCGCTGTATCACAACACCCGCCCGGAAGGCGCGCTCCTCCCCCAGGAGGACGTTGCCTTCGGCATTCTGGAGGAGCTTGGCATCGACTATGACCGGGTGTCCAGCGACCCCGCCGACACCATGGAGAAATGTGCCGCCGTCAGTCAGGTGCTGGGGGTGCCCATCTGAAAGAACTTGTTTCTCTGCAACCGGCAGAAAACCCAGTTCTATCTGCTGTGCATGGGGCCGGACAAGCCCTTCCACACCAAGGATCTGAGCCATCAGATCGGCTCCGCCCGCCTCTCCTTCGCCCCGGAGGAGAGCCTCTGGGAGCTGCTGCGCTGCACCCCCGGCTCCGCCACCATCCTGGGCTTGATGAACGACAGGGAACACCAGGTCCGCCTGCTGATGGAACGGGAGGTCTATGAGGCGGAGTATCTGAGCTGTCACCCTTGCATCTGCACCAGCAGCCTGAAGCTGAAAACCGCCGACATCCTTCACAAATTTCTGCCCCGCACCGGCCATGCGGTCACGGTGGTGGACTTATGAAGGCCAAAACACCTGCCTCTGGCAGGTGTTTTCTTGTTCCAAACCACTCTTTTTCCATCCCGCAACTGGCAGTTGCTAAAATTGCAAGTCCGTTTGGTGGACTTTTTCCGCCCTTCCCGGTATACTGATACTAATCACTAATGAAACAATTTTCTTGTTTTATTAGGGCCGCATAAGCGGCCCCGGCGGCAAAGCCGCCTGTGATGAAAGTCCATGCTTTTCCTGCGCGACGTAGGCACGGCGGCGCGATGCGCCGCAATAAAAAACTTTTTTAAAGTTTTTTATCAGGAAACAGTATGCGGAAAGCATTGAGTAAACAAAGGAGAACGCATTATGGATCTTGGAACCACCATCAGCCGTCTGCGGGCGGAGCGAAGCATGTCCCAGGGCGATCTGGCGGAGGCGCTGGACGTCTCCCGACAGTCCATCTCCAAGTGGGAGACCAACGCCAGCGTGCCGGAACTGGACAAGCTGGTGAAGCTGAGCCGCCTGTTCGGCGTGTCCCTGGACCAACTGGTCACCGGTGAAGCGCCCGCCGCCCCGGAAATGCCCTGCCATGCCTCCCCGGCCGCCCCCGCTCCCCCAGAGCCGGCCCCCACGCAAAAGCTCCCCGGCCACAGACTGGCGGGAATCATCCTGTTGTGCATGGCGTTTTTGATCTGGCTGCTGCTGACGGTGATGGGCGGTCCGCTGGAGGGACTGGTCCTGGCCGCTCCCTTTCTGCTGTGCGCCGCCATCTGTTTTGCCTGCCGCAGACGAGCGGGGCTGTTCTGCGCCTGGACCGTCTATCTCTCTGTGGAGCTGTACCTCCGCTGGGCCACCGGCATCACCTGGGGCCTGGTGCTGATGACGCCGAGCTTTGAGCCGTGGATGAACTACACACGCCTTGCCATCGCCTGGGTGCAGTTCTTCGCGATGCTGCTGATGTTCTTCCTGACCATCCGCTCCTTCCGTACTGTCCATATCGACCTGAAAAACCGACGGAACCTGTTTTTACTGATCGTCGGCTGGACAGTGCTGGCTACGCTGTACCTTCTGCGGCGTTGGGGCTTTCCCCTGCTCTTTCACGGCCCCGCGTTTGATACCAGCCTGGGCTTCCGGCTGCTGCTCAAATCGGGAGATGTTCTGCTTCTGGCCCTGCTCGCCGCACTGCTGACTGCCACGGTCTGCGGCCTGCGCACCCTGCGCCAAAAGGAAGCCTGACGAAAACAAAAGAAGGCCCGCTGAGTTTCCTCAGCGGGCCTTCTTTTGTCGTGCTGGAATTTATTTCTTGCTCAATGCCTCGTCGATGGCCTTGGCGGCAGTCTTGCCGGCGCCCATAGCCAGAATGACGGTGGCAGCACCGGTGACGGCGTCACCGCCGGCGTACACGTTCTCCTTGGAGGTCAGGCCGTCCTCGTTCACTACGATGCCGCCCTTCTTGTTGATCTCCAAGCCCCTGGTGGTGGACTTGATCAGGGGGTTGGGGCTGGTGCCCAGGGCCATGATGACGCAGTCCACATCCAGCTCGAACTCGCTGCCGGGAATTTCCACAGGACGGCGGCGGCCGGAGGCGTCAGGCTCGCCCAGTTCCATCTTGATGCAGCGGATCTTGTTCACGTCGTCGTTTTCGTCGGCCAGGATCTCCACAGGGTTATTGAGGGTCTTGAAGATGATGCCCTCTTCCTCGGCATGCTCCACCTCTTCCTTACGGGCGGGCAGCTCCTCCATGCCCCGGCGGTACACGATGTACACCTCAGCGCCCAGGCGCTTGGCACAGCGGGCAGCGTCCATAGCCACATTGCCGCCGCCGACCACGGCCACCTTCTTGGGGTGCTGGATGGGCGTGTCGGAATCGGGCAGGTAGGCCTTCATCAGGTTGATGCGGGTCAGGAACTCGTTGGCGGAATACACGCCGCGGTAGTTGACGCCGGGAATATTCATGAACATGGGCAGACCGGCGCCGGAACCGATGAACACGGCCTCAAAGCCCTGCTCCTCCATCAGCTCGTCAACGGAAATGGTGCGGCCCACCACAGTATCGGTGGCAATGGTCACGCCCAGGGCCTTCAGGCCGTCCACTTCCTTCTGGACGATGGCCTTGGGCAGACGGAACTCGGGGATGCCGTAGACCAGCACGCCGCCGGCCAAGTGCAGCGCCTCGAACACGGTGACGTCATATCCCTTGCGGGCCAAGTCGCCAGCGCAGGTCAGGCCGGCAGGGCCGGAACCGATGACCGCGACCCGGTGACCGTTGCTGGCAGGCTTCGCGGGGGCCTCGGTGCAGTGGGCGTTGTGCCAGTCAGCCACGAACCGCTCCAGGCGGCCGATGCCCACGGGATCGCCCTTCTTGCCCCGGACGCAGTACTTCTCGCACTGGCTCTCCTGGGGGCAGACACGGCCGCACACGGCGGGCAGGGCGGAGGTATTGGAAATGATCTGATAAGCGGCCTCAAAATCGCCCTTGGCCACCTCGGCAATGAACTCCGGGATATGTACCATGACAGGGCAGCCCTGCATACAGGGTTTGGCCTTGCAGTTCAGGCAGCGCTGGGCCTCGTCCAGAGCCTGTTCCTCGGTATAGCCCAGGGCCACCTCGTCAAAGTTCTTGTTGCGGACGTTGGGGTCCTGAGAGGGCATGGGATTTTTCGTCAAAGACATGTTGGCCATCTTATTCAGCCTCCTTCTTGAACAGGTTGCAGGTCTCCTCGTGCTTGTGCATCTCAAAGTCCCGGTACATCTGGTTGCGCTTCACCGCCAGATCCCAGTCCACCTTGTGGCCGTCGAAGTCGGGGCCGTCCACGCAGGCGAACTTCATCTCGCCGCCCACGCTGAGGCGGCAGCCGCCGCACATGCCGGTGCCGTCGATCATGATGGGGCTCATGGAGACGGTGGTGGGGATGCCGTAAGGCTCGGTGGTCTTGGAGACGAACTTCATCATGATCATGGGACCGATGGCGAACACCTCGTCATACTGGTTGCCGGCGTCGATCAGCTCCTTCAGCGCGTCGGTCACCAGGCCCTTGCGGCCATAGGAACCGTCGTCGGTGCAGACCACCAGCAGATCAGAGGACTTCTTGAAGTCGTCCTCTAGGATGACCAGGTCCTCGGTGCGGAAGCCCACGATGGCGTGGACCTCGGCGCCGTCGTCATGGAACTTCTTCAGCACGGGATAGGCGATGGCGCAGCCCACGCCGCCGCCTACCACGGCCACCTTCTTCTTGCCCTCGGTCTCGGTGGGCTTGCCCAAGGGGCCGACGAAATCCTGGAGGCAGTCGCCCTGCTTCAGGTGGGCCAGCTTCTCCGTGGTGGCGCCCACGGTCTGGACGATGATGGTCACGGTACCCTTCTCAGGGTCGTAGCTGTTGATGGTGATGGGGATCCGCTCGCCCATTTCGTCAACCCGCAGGATGATGAACTGGCCTGGCTGGGCCTTTTTGGCCACCAGCGGCGCTTCAATCTCATACAGGGTCACAGTGGGGCGGAGGGCTTCTTTTCTCACGATACGATACATAGTTTTCCTTCTTTCCCTCATGTAGAAATTTTCGGAGTTACGCGGGGTGTTCCTGCGATCAGACACATTGTTTACATTTTAACAGATTCACGTTGGACAGTCAATTCCTTTCCATAGTCAAAGCCCCAAATTTTTTGTGTTTCCTTTGTGGCTTTCGTGGGAAGACTCACCTCAACAGGGTTATCTGCCGCCCGTTGGATCGGATCAGCCCCTCCTCCCGCAGGCGCTTCAGCTCCCGCATCATGGCGCTGCGGTCCGTGGCGATGTAGTCCGCCAGGGTGCTGAGGGAAAAGGGCAGAGTAAAGCTGTCGCTCCCCTCCTGCTCCGACATCTGGCGGAAATAGCACAGCAGCTTTTCCCGGATGGAGCGGCGGGACAGCACATCGACCCGCCGGCTGAGGGCCTGGGCCTTTTCCGAGATCAGCCGCAGCATGTTCTGCACCAGCATGCTGTGATGGGTGCAGGCCTTTTCGCACCGCTTCAGGATGTGGGGATAGTCGATGAACAGCACCTCGCAGGGAGAGCGGCACACCACCTCCAGGCTGTCGCTCCCGCTGCCGGCGAAGGCCAGGGAGCGGCCGAACACGCCGCCAGGCCCCAGCTCCTCCAGCACGGTGGCTACGCCCTCCTCGTCAATGCGGATCAGCGCTGCGCTCCCCCGCTCCAGAACGCCCACCACATCTGCCTGGGGAGACGCCAGGTCACAGATCAGCTCGTCAGACCGGAAGCTGCGCCGCACCGCCTGAAAGCAGCTGAGCATCCGGACGTACTCCTCATAACTGATATCCTGAAATAACGGGCTTTTTTCAAATTCCTCCTGTTTCAGCAAAATAGCCCCCTTCTTTCTGTTGCATATATCACAGTCTTATCGTACCAGCTTTCCCTGAAAAAGTAAAGAGCTATTTAATACAAATTTCATAAATTATTCATCATTACTGCCGGAAGATATTGTATATTATAGATAAAGAGCACCGACCCCATCACAGGCGGTCAGCCCGCCTTGAAGAAATGAGGCAGATCCAGTGAACATAGCTTATTTTCTGCTCCCCAAGAACCGTGTCGCTTATCTGTATGATGACTGCACTTTTCGCCAGGGGCTGGAAAAGATGCGGCATCACGGCTACACAGCCATTCCCGTCATAACCCGCACCGGCCAATATCTGGGCACTGTCAGCGAGGGGGATTTTCTCTGGCGCATCCTGTCGGAGCAATCCTGCTCCATGAAGGAGCTGGAACACCTTCAGGTGCGGGATATCCTGCAGACCTGCAACAACTATCCCTCCGTTCGCATCACTGTTACCATGGAGGAGCTGCTGCAAAGCGCCATGAACCAGAATTTCATCCCTGTGGTGGATGACAGCGGCAGCTTCATCGGCATCGTGACCCGCAAGGACATCATCCGATACTTCGCGGAGGAAAAGGGCGCAGTCTCCCCATTGCAAAAGATCGTATAGGCGCGGAACACAAATCCGGCGGGAGATCTCTCCCGCCGGGCTTTTTTATGACCGGCGCAGTTGAGAAGACGCTCCTTTTCAACTGCGCCTCTTCCGTTACTGGCCGTCAGGCCAGGCGGCGGCGCAGCTGCTCGGGATTGTCCGCGTAGTCCAGCGCCGTCTCCATGGTGATCTGCCCTGCCCGGTACAGCGCCAGGATGGACTGATCCATGGCCAGCATCCCCTCCGCGCTGCCGGAGGCAATGGCGTTGTCGATCTGGTGGCTCTTGCTGTCCCGGATCATGCTGCGGATGGCGGTATTCATGTGCATGATCTCATAGGCGGGCACCAGGCCGCCGTCCTTGTCCGGCAGCAGCTGCTGGGACACCACCGTCCGCAGCACCATACTCAGCTGGACCCGGATCTGGGCCTGCTGGGTGCTGGGAAAGGAATCCACGATTCGGTCCACGGTGTTCACCGCTCCCTTGGTGTGGAGGGTCGCGATGAGCAGGTGGCCGGTCTCCGCCGCCGTCATGGCGGTGCGGATGGTCTCCTGATCCCGCATCTCTCCCAGCAATATCACGTCCGGTGCCTGCCGCAGGCAGGCCCGCAGGGCGGAGAGGTAGTTCTCCGTATCGATGGCGATCTCACGCTGGCTGACGATGCTCTTCTGGTCCCGGTGAAGATACTCGATAGGGTCCTCCAGTGTGATGATATGGGCCTCCCGCGTCCGGTTGATACGGTCGATGATGCATGCCTGCGTGGTGGATTTTCCGCTGCCCGCTGTGCCGGTGACCAGCACCATGCCGTGGCCCGTGTCCGCCAGGTCCATCACCGCCGGGGGGATATGGAGAGACTGCCAGTCCGGGATATCGAAGGCCACCACCCGAACCACCGCCGCCAGAGAGCCGTGCTGGCGGTAGGCGTTGACCCGGAATCGGGCCAGGCCCGGCAGGGCGAAGGAGAAGTCGTCGTCTCCCGCCTCCCGATAGTGGTCCATGGGCCGCGCGGCCATGGTATACAGCTCCGCGATCAGCCGCTCCGTCTCCTGGGGAAAGACCCGCTCATCGCTGACGGGGCGGATGCGCCCCTCCGTTTTTTCACAGACGGGGCCGCCGGCCACGATGAACAGATCCGAAGCCCGGTCCTCCACCGCCCGTTTCAAATATTCCAACAGTTCTGCCATGGCAGACACTCCTTTTCGTTAAAACATAAAGCCGTCCCACAGCTGTAAGCTGTCGTCCGCCTGCCAGTCGGTAACAGACACCGCCTGCCACCGCAGCACGGTCCAGGCCGTTCCCTCCAGCCGCACCTCTACCTCCAGGGCCTGGGTGTCGGAGATGGGGCAGGTGTAGGCATACGTATCGCCGTCAACAGTGACGCCGCCCGGAAGCTCCCCCGCCCGCAGTCGGGCCAGGATCTCTTCCGCCTGATAGTCCGCCGCGTAATAATTTGCCACCGCTTCGGCGGAGGCGTCGGACAGCCGCCCGTCCGCCCGAACAGTGGACAGGCTCAGCAAGGCAAACACCGTCAGGCACAGCACGGCGAAAATCACCAACAGAGAGCTTCCGCCCACCGCCGGCGGGGAAAACCGCTCCTTTTCACGCATCGCCGTCCACCTCCTGCCATGCCACGTCCAGGGAAAACAGCTCTCCGCCGTCCCACTCCACCGCCACATGGGCCATGGCCAGACCGGATACGCCGGAGTCTGTCCCCTGGGCCGTCAGGCGGTACGTGCCGCCGCCAGGCTGCCAGTTTTCGTCATAATCGACCCACAGCAGTCCCTGGGCGCAGTCTCCGCCCAGCCGGTCCGCTGCGTCGGACAGCCGCCGGCCCATGTCGCCCCGGCCGCTTTTCAGCGTTTCCGCCGCATTCTGGGCCGCCAGGACCGCCTGGTCCCGCGCCTCGTACCGGCGGGACGCCCGGTCCGACAGCACGAACACCTGCACGCACAGCGCCGCCGCAAGGGCGAACACCAGCACCATCATCAGCTGCTCCATCAGCGCCAGGGGCGCCTTGCTCTTCATGCCGCCCCCTCCTCTCCGCTGCGGAGCGCCAGGACGATCCGGTCTGCCTCGCCCTGGGCATAGGTGATCTCCGCCTCCAGCGCGCCACTGACGGTCCAACCGAAGGTCAATCCCCCGACCTCCAGGATCTTCTCCCCATCCTCCGGGGACAGCGCCGCGCCGGCGTCGCTGAACAGCTCCCGGATGTAACCGTCGTGGTAATAGACCCGGGTGATGTACTCCGTGCCGTCAATGGCCTCCCGCAGGAGCAGGACCTCGCCGCCCGCCTGCCCATCGAAGCCGGACACCTCCACACTGCCCGCCGCGTCTCCTTGGCGGACCTTCGTGGCGATATACTGGGCGGCGGTGCGGCGGTCATAGGCGCTCCGGTCCCGCTCCGTCAGGCTCCGGTAGGCGTCCGCCCCCAACAGCAGCACCAACAGCACGCAGGCTGCGAAAATGCCGAACAGCAGCAGCACCAGCAGGCCGTCTGTATGATGTTTGATCGGTTTATTCCTCATCATGTCTCATTTTCCAGCACCGTGATATCCGGCATCAGATTCTCCGCGAAAATCTCATAGTACACCGTGTACCGCTCCTCGTCCACCTGCACACCATAGTGCTCCTCCAAATAGGCCACGTCCATGGGATAGATCCCCTCCACCGCGTAGCAGGCCACGGCAGCCCGGCGCAGGGAGTCCTCCAGCTGCCGCTTTCCCTCCTGGTCCCGGCCGGTCCGCAGCCGCTCCAGAGATGTGGAGAAGCACAGCAGCACCGCCGCGGCCAGCGCCAGCAACATTCCGCCCCGCAACAGGGCGGGCCAACGTCTCGTCCGTTTCATCGTCTCACCCGATCGCCGTCATGATATTCATCAGGGGCAGCATCACCGCCAGCAAAATGGCGCCCACCAGCAGCGAGGTCACCAGCACCAGCGTCGGCTCTACCCGGCTCACCTTCTCCTCCAAAGCAGTCTCACTGGCCTCTGTCAGACGGCGGGAGACCTCCTCCATCACCGCGTCCACGGTGCCGCTGCGCTGGCCCAGGGCCAGCAGACGGCATTCCGCCGCCGGCAGCACGCCGGTATCCCGCATGGACCCGGCCAGCTCTCCGCCCTGCTCCAGCAAGTCCAGACAGGCTCTGCACCGAGCCTGAGCGGCCGGCACATCTCCCTGCAGCTTGCCAGACAAGGCCAGCGCCTCCTCCAGCGGCAGACCGCTTTGCAGGCCCATGGCCAGCGCCTGGGCAAACCGGGCGGTGTTCAGCTGGCGGGACACGCCTTTGTCCCCCCGGCCCTTCCGCCACCAGGACAGTATCGCCTCCCGGAAGCGCCCGCCAGCGGCAAAGGCCGCCAGAAAAGCCACCGCCAGGACCAGCAGGACGCACAGCACCGGCATGGCGGCGTCCAGCCCCCGGCCCAAGGCCAGCAGGCCCCCGGCCACGCCGGTCAGCTGCCCGCCCAGGGAGGCGTACACCTCGTTGAACACCGGCAGCACCTGGCTCAGCAGCACCACGATCACCACCAGCATCAACAGCAGCAGCACCGCCGGATACAGCAGTGCGCTGCGGATGCGCCGGTCCAGCCGCGCCCGGTCCTCGTAGTACCGGGCCAGCGCCGCCAGGGCCTCTTCCAGCCGTCCGGCCCGCTCACCCACCTCAATGAGTCCCGCCGCGTACTCCGGGAACTGCTCGGACTTCCGGATGGCCTCCGCCAGCGGGCAGCCGTCGTCCACCTGGCGGGCCAGGTCCTCCAGCAGCGCCCGGTCCACCTGGGTCTCCTCCGCCAGCAGAGCCAGACCGTCGCCCACGCCCACACCGGCGTGGAGCAGCAGCGACAGCTCCAGGCAGATATCCGCGATCTGTTCATGTGTCAATGCGTTTTTCATGCTTCGCTCCAGTCAAAAATGGGCCACGCCCATTTTTCCATAGAATTCTTTTTTAATATAGCAGATTCTCCGCAAAAAAGGAAGCCCCTTTTGGGCAGAAAAAACGTCCCCAGCGGGAACGCTTTGGGCCGGAAAAAGCCCCGGGCGGATGCCCGGGGCTTTTGGTCTTATTCGTCCCACACGGGATCGGCGTTCAGAGCGGTCCAATTTTCCATCAGTTCGTCCTTCACGCGGCGGTCATAGTCGTGGGAGTTGGTGGCTTCCAGCACCACGAAGTAGTGCCAGTCGCTGGGGTTATTGTCGCTCCACTGGGTCGCGTTCGCCAGCAGGCCTTCCTCATCCACGCGGCGCTCCAGCACATTGTTGATGAGCTTCATGGCCGCGGCGCGGGTGATGTTGTTCTTGGGACGGAAAGTGCCGTCGGCATAGCCGTCAATCCAGCCCAGGTAAGAGGCATAGGCGATCTCATCCTTGGCCCAGTAGTCCTCCGGTACATCGGTGAACAGGTTGGGCAGTCCCTCCTGCACCACGGAGAAGCGGGCCGCGATAGCCGCGAACTGGGCGCGGGAGATGTAGGCGTTGGGACGGAAGGTGCCGTCCTGGAAGCCGGTGATCACGCCGGCGTTGCTCAGCGTGGAGATCGCCTTGTTGGCCCAGTAATCGGCGGAGACGTCGCTGTAATTATTCAGGTCCGCGAAGTAGATGGCGCGGGTCTCCTCGGTCATCAGGCGGTAGAAGATGGTGGCCACCTGGGCGCGGGTGATATAGTTGTTGGGACGCACGGTGCCGTCGGCATAGCCCTTGATGTAGGCGAAGTGATCCTCCTTGTTCAGGTTCAGGTCGCCCGCCAGAGGCACCTCCTCGTCCAGGATGGTGGTATCGTCATCATCGTCACGGCGGGGAGGATCGTCGTCATCGTCATCATCGTCGCCCGGGTCATAGCTGCTGCGGCCAAAGTTGGCGGTCACAGTGTAGTCCTTGCCGCCCTCAACGGTGATCGCCTTATTGAGAGTCGCACCGCTGGTGCTGCCGGGCACGCCTGTGATGGTCCAGTTGCTGAAATAGGTACGGGAGATGGACGTATTACGGCTGGCAGTCGCAGAAACCGTGATACTGCCACTCGCAACATACTCGCCCTGATCGTCCTTCAGCGTAAAGACCTCGGAGGTCTTGTTGACCGTACCGTAGTTGTTGTTGGTCTTGTAGGTCACCTTGACCTGATACTTGTCGGGGATCTCGTCGCCCTGTCCGGGTTCAGTGCCGCCGACCTTGTCGGTATCGTAATACAGCCGCAGCGTTACGATATCATCAGCGCTTTCAATTTTCTTCAGAGTTCCGCTCATGGTGGAGACCTGCTCATTCAGGCAGTAGCCCTCGTAGGTCTTTGCTTCAGCCGTTACAGTGTCTCCGATCTTGCCGGGCAAACGCTCCGTGTCCGTTGCGGTCTCGGGATACGTTCCATCGGCATCTGCCTTGTAATGTTCGACGATGTACAGAACCGTTTCGCCAGGAATGATCGGGGTCGTGCCTGGGATGAAAGTATAGGTATAAGTCACATCCTCTGTGCCGCTGACGGTTTCGGGAGGCGTTGTATCCCAAGCGCCGTTTTTGAAGCCCTCGCCAGCTATCATATCGGTAGGCGCGGTCAGCGCGGCACTGCCGTTCTCTGCCCACTTTCCTTCCGTTTCCAGCGTCAGATATTCGACCTTGGGATCAGTCGTTCCGTCAGCCCAGGTGCCGTTGACCACTTCGAAGGTGACCTTCTTCTGGTACTTGTCAGGTGTGCCATCGCCGCCATCATCGCCGCCGACCACGTCGATATCGTAATACAGCCGCAGCGTTACGATATCATCAGCGCTTTCAATTTTCTTCAGAGTTCCGCTCATGGTGGAGACCTGCTCATTCAGGCAGTAGCCCTCGTAGGTCTTTGCTTCAGCCGTTACAGTGTCTCCGATCTTGCCGGGCAAACGCTCCGTGTCCGTTGCGGTCTCGGGATACGTTCCATCGGCATCTGCCTTGTAATGTTCGACGATGTACAGAACCGTTTCGCCAGGAATGATCGGGGTCGTGCCTGGGATGAAAGTATAGGTATAAGTCACATCCTCTGTGCCGCTGACGGTTTCGGGAGGCGTTGTATCCCAAGCGCCGTTTTTGAAGCCCTCGCCAGCTATCATATCGGTAGGCGCGGTCAGCGCGGCACTGCCGTTCTCTGCCCACTTTCCTTCCGTTTCCAGCGTCAGATATTCGACCTTGGGATCAGTCGTTCCGTCAGCCCAGGTGCCGTTGACCACTTCGAAGGTGACCTTCTTCTGGTACTTGTCAGGTGTGCCATCGCCGCCATCATCGCCGCCGACCACGTCGATATCGTAATACAGCTTCAGTGTCAGGATCTTGACTTGTTCGCCCTCCAACGTCGGCATGACAACTTCGCCGGACTGGATGGAAGTCTCGGTATTCAGCGCATAGCCACTATATTCTTTAGGATTGGCCGTGACCGTCTTGCCGATCTCACCGTACAGGGGGAAGTCCGTATCTTCTTCTTGTAGGGTATACCCTTCCCCACCCTCATTTTCCAGATAATGCTCCACCTTGTAAGCGGCTACCTTGGGTTCGATCTGCTGGCCCTCAGCTACAAACGTCCAGGCGCCGGTGATCATCACATCTTCCGCAGGCATCTCAAAGTTTTCTGTATGATCCCAGCCAATGAAGGTCCACTTTCCATCATAGGTCCCATCTGTGGCCTCTTCCGTGGTCAGAGGCGCGGCAATTTCCACAGGTGCGCCGTACATGTAAGAGGCTGTTTCAGGAACCTTACTGTCCGCAGGCGCGTTCCCAGTGACCTGATAGGTCACTGTATAAAAATTGCGGGCATAGTACAGCTTCAGAGTTACGATATCCTCGGCGCTTTCAATTTTCTTCAGCGTGCCGGTCATTATGGAGTTCTCCGCATCCAGGCTGAAGCCCGTATAGGACTTTGCCGTGGCCGTTACTTCGTCTCCGATCTCGCCGGGCAGACGCTCTGTTTCATCCGCAGTTTCGGGATATGTTCCGTCCAAAGTCTCCTTGTAATGCTCGACAATGTAGAGAACATGATCGGGTTCAAACGGAGTCGCGGCCAACTCATAAACAGCGGTCAGCGTCATGTCTTCAGCCACGCTAAGCTCCGTGCCCGCCTGATAGGAAGTCCCGTTTTCATCCTGCCAGTTGGTAAATACATAACCTTCTTTGGTCGGAGCGGAGGCGATGGTGATGGTCTCATTTTCCCTTACGGTAACAGGGTCATAATTTCCATTGGGATCAGGAGTTCCGCCATTCAAATTGTATGTAACCGTATACTTTTCGCCAAAGTCGATCTCAGGGGAGCCGATGGCGTCGGTGGTGAACTCCACCGGGCCGCCGGTCTTTGTGCTTTCAAATTCCAAAGAAACGCCGGTATTGGTCTTGATGACGCCGGACGGGTCAACGTCCTCTTTCAGCCGGATCGTGAAGGAGACCGTCTGCTCCTCCGCGCCGATGGTGCCGATGTCCCAGACCAGAGCGCCGTCTACGTCAGTCGTCAAGCCACCAGCGTCTTCCACTTCAAAATAATCGGTATTGACCACGTCGGTCATCACCGCGTTTTCACCGGCGTTGATGGTCTCCTGAATGGTCTGACGCAGTTGATCGAGGATGGTGTCCAGCGCGTCAGAGGCGGCAGCGGTATAGAGAGGGTTGTCGTCCTTGTCCACAGAGGAAATGGCTATCAGCGAATCCTCAGTGCCACTATCAACATCAATGCCAACGGTCATGATGGTAACGCCGGAGTTCTTCAAAGCATCCGCTTCTAATTTACCATCTATTGGGCCATAGATACCACTCCCTCTCTCAGGTTCTCCGTCGGACAGGAACACGATGAACTTATTTTTATTCTCGCCTCTGTCCAAAATGGCCTTTGCCGCTTTCAGACCAGCGGTATAGTTCGTGCCGTCTCCATGCTTTGCGTTCAGGTCCTGGGAATCAATTTTACTATTTAACTCAGCCGCGTCTTGGGTCAGCGCAACTGAAAAATGGCTCTTGCCGGAGAAGTCCGTCAAGCCGACGTTGATCTCGCTTCCCTCTGTCAGCATACCACCCACGAACTGCTTTGCCGCTTCCTTGGCGTAATACATGCGGTCATAAATAGTGTACACGTCTTCATTGCAAAAGCCTGGAGCGCTAAATTCAAGCCACCAATGCACTGGGCACTGATAATAAGTATATGATCCTCCTAAACCATACTTAGTTTTTCTTCAAGCTTTTTGCCGCACGTTGTCCTATCATAATCAACTCTGTCAGCCATACTACCGGAGCTGTCGATCACCAGCACCACGTCGGCGGGCAGGTCGGTGGTGGTGGTGCTCTGGGAACTGGTCCCCTTTACCGACAGCGTGATGGTATATGTACCATCTCCATTGTCCCTGACCGTCTTGTCCGCGGTCACGCCTGTCGCTTCCTGAGCGGCGTCTTTGTCGCCATATTGGACAACATCGCTCGCCGCCAGGGCCGCCGTGGGCAGGATGCCGGTCAGCATGCATACCGCCAGAAACACAGCGAATAGTTTTTGCAGTCGCTTCTTTGCCATCATGTTCTTCTCCCTTATTCCAAGAATTTTGAAATCCGAATATGCGGCGGCTGGGCCGGCGTGGCGGGCGCGCTCCCCGCTTTAGCCCCCTGGCTTTGCGTCCCGGCCTTTCAGCCGGTTTGCTTTTTTCGAATATTCCGCGGACTCCCCCGCGCGGGAATGAAAAGGACCTTCTGTCTTGCTGGCGCAAGACAGAAAACGGGCAGCCCGTTTTGGCATGGCCGCCGGCGCTCCCGCCGTCGTTTCATGGGGCTATTATAGCACACCCTGGTTACAAAATCAGTTACAAATCCAAATTTTTACTTCAAAATCACATTGTCATTTTTAACAAATTTAATCGTAATATTTTATATATTTTTTACATCGTTTCATTCCTGCGCACATGTGGAAAGCGGGGGGCCGCCGCCCCCCGCTCTGTTCTTTATTCCGGCTGGATGCCCCGCTCCGCAAAGGCCCGCAGCAGCAGGTCCATGCCGGCGGGGATGGTGATGGGCTCGCCGCAGGACTTGATGGCGTTGGCCACATCCTTCAGGCCGTTGCCGGTGACCACGCTGACCACGGCGTCGTCCTTTCCGATGATCCCCTGTTCGCACAGCTTTTTCACGCCCGCCGCGCCGGTGACGCCCGCCGGCTCGCCGAACACGCCGCAGGTGCGGCCCAGCAGCTTCTGGGCGGCCATGATCTCCTCATCGGTGACGTTGACCGTGAGGCCATGGCTCTCCCGGATGGCCATCAGGGCCTTGTCGGCGTTCCGGGGCACGCCCACGGCGATGGAGTCCGCCAGGGTGTTCTCCTCCATGGGGTGCCAGGGCTCGCCGGTCTCGATGGCGCGATTCAGGGGGCAGCAGCCCGCCGCCTGGGCGGAGATCAGACGGGGCAGACGGTCGATGAACCCGATGGCGTACAGGTCCTTCAGGCCCTTCCAGAGGCCCGCGATGGTGCAGCCGTCACCCACGGAAATGGCGATGTAGTCCGGCACCTGCCAGTCCAGCTGCTCCATGATCTCCAGAGCCACGGTCTTTTTGCCCTCGGACAGATAGGGATTGATGGCGGCGTTGCGGTTGTACCAGCCCCACTTGTCGATGGCAGCCTTGCTCAGCTCGAAGGTGTCCTCATAACTGCCCTGAACGGAGACCACGGTGGCCCCAAAGGTCATCAGCTGGGCCACCTTGCCCTTGGGGGCGCGGGAGGGGACGAAGATGTACGTTTTCAGGCCCGCCGCCGCGGCGTTGCCCGCCAGGGACGAGGCCGCGTTGCCGGTGGAGGAACAGGCGATCACCTTGGCCCCGGCCTCCCGGGCCTTGGCCACCGCCATGGCGGAGGCGCGGTCCTTCAGGGAGGCGGTGGGATTCTGGCCGTCGTCCTTCACCCACAGCTTTTTCAGGCCCAGCTGCTCCGCCAGGCGGGGCTCTTCATACAGCGGGGACCAGCCGACCCGCAGGGGCGTAGGCTGGGTCGCCTCTTCAATGGGCAGCAGCTCCCGGTAACGCCACATGGTCCGCTCCGCCCGGGCCGCCAGCTTTTCCTTGGTGAGCTGGGACCTGATGTAGTCGTAGTCATAGGTGATGTCCAGAATGCCGCCGCATTCACAGGTAGTCAGGTCCGGCGTAGCCTCGTAGGTCCGGCCGCACTTGACGCATTTGCCATATAAGACGTTTTTCATAGAGGATTCTCCTTATTCAGATTTATCCTGCTCTCCATCCTCTTTCAAATTCTCCAAAGCCACACGGACTGCTTCAACCACAAAGGCAGTAAAAGTACACTCTTGACCTCGGATCGCCTCCTCGACCTGCTCAATTACATCGTTTGGAAAACGAATGCTTTTGCTGGTGGTCGATGGAATTTTGGGGATTTTAAATTTAGCCATACCGCACCTCGTCATACAAGTATATGACAAGTGTATTGCAATATACGTTTCATTGGTGAACTGCAAAATGAGCTGCATTTGAATTGCATTTGTAGCTCAGCTGTGGTATACTTCGAACGAGGTGATAAAAATGGAAAATCTCCCCAGGTACTACACGATCCTGTTCAACGCCGTGACAGACGCCATCACCGCCATGGAGCAGCACAATTTCGGCACGGCGAAGGCGCTGCTGATCCAGGGACAGCAGGCGGCGGAAACCGCTTATATCGGAGGGAAGGAGGATGTGTCCCGCACCGAGACACTGGAAAAAAGAGCCGCATCAATTTAACAACAGGGGCGGGGCCGGCAGCCCCGCCCCTGAGGCGTTTTTCAGGTAGGTGAATTTTTACAGCGCTTTCAGCACGCCGCTCTCCTCGTTGAAGGCGTTGATCAGCTCATCCAGATCCTTGGCCTGAGCGTGGACGGTGTCCCAGGTGCCTTCCACGTCGTACCACAAGGCGTTCAGGTCGTGCATGTCCTTGCCCTGCTGCTCGACCCAGGTGTAGTACTTCAGGTTGTGGACCCGCTTGCGGTCAGCGTAGGTCAGCTCCATCAGGTTGTCGGTCTTGAGACCCAGCATGTGCAGATTGTGGTCCAGGGCAGCCTCATGGACGTTGTAGGCGCCGTGGAGCTCGTTCAGCTCGGTGACGCGGCTGCCGTACATCACGGCGGAGTCGGTGAGGACGGTGCCCACCACGTCGTGCTCGGTAAACTCGTAATACTTGGCCATCTTGATGCAGCACAGCACGTTGGCGATGCCGGAGATGCCCAGCCAGGTCAGCTTCTCCACCAGCTCGGGGTCCAGCTTCAGGGTGTTCAGCAGGTAGTCCTGGCCCTCGGGGGTGTTGAACAGGCGCAGCAGCCGCTGGCTGTCCTCGTCGTCGATGGCGATGGCCATGTCGGTGTTCTTCACGTTGTGGATCCAGGGGATGTGCTTGTCGCCGATGCCCTCGATGCGGTGGCCGCCGAAGCCGTTGTTCAGGATGGTGGGGCACTGGAGGGCCTCGCCCACCGCCAGCTTCAGGTGGGGATACAGCTCCTTCAGCCTATCGCCGGTGGACATGGTGCCGGCGGAGCCGGAGGTGAACGCCGCGCCGGCGAACTTATCGCCAGGACGCTTGACGGCCTCGAACACATCCGCCAGGGCGTTGCCGGTGACGTTGTAGTGCCACAGGGGATTGCCCATCTCCTCAAACTGGTTGAAGATCATGTAC
Source organism: uncultured Dysosmobacter sp. (assembly GCF_947631165.1). GTDB lineage: Bacteria > Bacillota > Clostridia > Oscillospirales > Oscillospiraceae > Oscillibacter. The sequence goes on from NZ_CANRKH010000007.1 coordinate 27,858, forward strand.
TGGGGGTCCAGCTTCAGCTCGTTGGTCTTGTCGAAGATCTCCTTCACGTTGGACTCGCAGCCGGGGGTCGCAATGACCTCGGCGCCGATCTCGTGGAGCCAGTCGAAGCGCTCCTGGCTCATCTCAGCGGGCAGGATAGCAACGCCCTGAGCGCCCAGCAGCCGGGAGTTGAACGCGCCGCCGCGGCAGTAGTTGCCGGTGGACGGCCAAACAGCCTTATGCACGTCCACATCGAACTGGCCGGTGACCAGCCGGGGCGCCAGGCACCCGAAGGACGCGCCCACCTTGTGGCAGCCGGTGGGGAACCACTTGCCCACCATGGCCACGATGCGGCAGGGCACGCCGGTCAGCTCCGGCGGCAGCTCGATGTAATTGGGCACCGCCTGGAACAGGCCGCCGCTCTCCTTGGCCTCGTTCTTCCAGGTGATGCGGAACAGGTTCAGGGGATTCACATCCCACAGGCCCACGTCCTTCAGCTTCACCTGGACCTTCTCGGGAATGGTCTCGGGGTGCTGCATCTGGGCGATGGTGGGGATGATGATGTTGTTTTCTCTGGCCTTCTTGATGTTGTGGGCCAGGCCCTGCTTGTTGATGCTCAAATCGATCATGACGTTTTACCCTCCTGTTGTTTGTTGTCGATATAAGAATACAGAGTGTACTTGGATATCCCGAAATACTTGGCGATCTTATCGCCGGACTTGGTGACCAGAAAGGCCCCGTTCTGGTTCAGGAACTGGATGGCCCGCACCTTGTCATCTTTGTTCATCAGCGCCACCGGCTTTCCCACCAGGGCCACCGACTGTTGGATCAGGTCCTCCAGCAGGTCGTTGACGTTGACGATCTTCTCCGGCTCCGTCTGGGTCGTGTCCCGGGGAGAGATCAGGTCCTTCACCGCCCCGTCCAGCATAGCCAGGGCCGAGATGTCATAGTTGATGGCCAACAAGGCGATGACCTTGCCCCGGTTGTTGCGGATATATATCGTGGAGGATTTCAGCACCTTGCCGTTGGGGCTTTTCGTCAGGTAGCCCAGGTGGTCCTCCACCGGGATGTCCAAATGGGCATCCTGCTGCACGAACTGCTCCACCGCCACGTTAGAAGCACCGTCTCCCACTTTCCGGCCCGTCACGTGTCCATTTTCGATGTAGACGATGGAATTGTCCATCGTTTTGCCGCAGAGGTCGTGGATGACCACCTCACAGTTGCTGCCAAACTGCGCCGCGATCCCCGCCGCGATCTGCTTCAGCATTTCCAGCTTATTCGCTTCCAACGATATACACGCCACCTTTCTCCTGTAGATTCTCTCATTGCTTCTGATATCATCATACCACATTTTCCAAAATAATCAACAGGTTTCCTAAATTTCTTTTAGTTTTTCTGCCATTTCCCAGCGAATTAACAAATATGGAGCGAAAGCCCGCCTGGGACTGGGTCCCAGGCGGGCTTGACAGCGTTTCATTTAGAATATGGCGCGGGAAAAATCAGTCCTCCTCAGGAGCCAACTCAGTGGTGAACTCCTTGGGCGGGAAGATCTTGGAGAAGATCAGGAAGAAGATGAGACCCACGATCAGTCCGGGGATGATGGGCTGGCTCAGCTTCATGCCGAACAGCACGCCGCCGGAAATCTTCTCCAGGTAAACCACCACGATGGAGCCGGCGATAACAGAGGCGATGGTGCCCTGCCAGGAGCCGCCCTTCCAGTAGTGGCCCAGCACATAGGGGAAGAAGGTGCCGGCCGCCCGGAGGGTAAAGCAGAAGGTCAGGATGGCGATGAGGCTGGCGGGGTTGAACAGCGCCGCGGCGGCAGCGATGACACTGACGATCACCATGGTGATCTGGGTGACCCGCATGATCTCCTTGCTGTCAGCCTCCGGCTTGATGTAGACATGATAGATGTCGTTGGCGAAAATGGAACCGGCGCCCAGCAGGTCGGAGTCGGAAGAGGACATGGTGGCGGAGATGATACCGGCGAACAGCAGGCCGCAGATGATGGCGGGCATGGTGCGGATGGCCAGCACGGGCAGGGCATAGCGAGCGCCCACGGCGTCGAACTCAGCGGAGCTGAACACGCCCATATTGATCAGGGCCAGAGTGATGATGCCCAGGATGGCGGGGATGAACGCGAACACGAAGTTGATGATGGCAGCCAGAACGGAGCCCTGCTTGGCAGCCTTGCCGTCACGGGCGGCATAGTACCGGGAAACAGCCTCCTGGCCCACGGTGAAAGTGGCCACATACATGATGACCAGGGAAATAACGGCCATGGGGCTGTAACCCTTGAACATATCAAAAGTCTCAGGCGGCACGTTAGCCACCACAGACTCCCAGCCGCCGGCGGTGTTCAGCGCGAAGGGCACGGCAATGATCATGCCGATGATGATGAGGAACACCTGCACAAAGTCGGTGAGTGTTACGGACCACAGACCGCCCATGACGGAGTAGGCCGTAACTACCACTGTCACAATGAGGATGGCAGGCTTGAAGCCGATGCCCAGCATGGTGGACAGAATGGTAGCGGAAGCCACAAACTGGCCTTCTGTCAGCCCGATCAGGGGAATCAGCATGATAATGGCGGTGACCAGGCCGGAGCCCTTGCCGTAGCGCCGGCGGAAATACTCAGGCACAGTCTTGACGGTAGCCGCCCGGAATTTGGGAGCCAGGAAGGTCAGGATGACAAAAGCGATGCCCATGGTCAGGATGTACCACGCGGAGGAAATGCCGTGGTTCTGCATGCCCTGCTGGACCACGCCCAGAGAGCTGCCGCCGCCGATTTCTGTGGCGGCCAGGGTACCGGCCATCAGGAAGGGGCCCAAACGGCGGCCCGCCACCATAAAGTCGGTGTTGGAGGTGATCTTCTTGGAAGAATACCAGCCGATGAACAGCATCACCAGAAGGTACAGCACCACGATCACTGTGACTGTCATGTTAACTTGCATTATGTGTCTCCTTTCTCAAACACACCAAAAACATACGGAGACCTGCCCCAATCACCACCGCCTATTTCACGCGACTGCCTTGGTCCAAGTCTCCATTGACAGGGAAATCATAGCAATTTTTTAGCGCCCTGTCAATTTCTTTGAACAGACTGTGAACGACATTCTCTCTTTTTACCAAATATTCTAAAAAATTTTTGTATAATCTAAATATTTTTCCGGTCGTTTTCCAGAAAATGCCTCTCTTGCCCGCCGGATTCTAAAAAATTTTTTGGTTTTCTAAAAAATCATTTGACAGCATGGCGTGCCCGTGATATCATAAAAATAAGTAGGGTGAATCAATCGATCACGCGTTCCTGAAAACTATATTTTATGGAGGGCAAACATATGGATTTTGAAGCGATCAAGAGAGCAGCAGAAGGCTATAAGACCGACATGGTCCGGTTCCTGCGGGAGATGATCTCCCACCCCAGTGAGAGCTGCGAGGAAAAGGAAGTGGTCATGTGCATCAAGGCCGAGATGGAGAAGCTGGGCTTTGACAAGGTGGAGATCGACGGCCTGGGCAACGTCATCGGCTGGATGGGCGAGGGCGAGAAGATCATCGCCATCGACTCTCATATCGACACTGTGGGCATCGGCAACATCAACAACTGGGAGGCCGACCCCTATCAGGGCTACGAGACCGACGACATCATCTTCGGCCGCGGCGGCTCCGACCAGGAGGGCGGCATGGCCTCCGCCGTGTACGGCGCCAAGATCATGAAGGACATGGGCCTGATCCCTGAGGGCTACAAGCTCATGATCGTCGGCTCCGTCCAGGAAGAGGACTGTGACGGCATGTGCTGGCAGTACATCGTCAACAAGTATTTCAACGGCCCAGAGGACGCCCGCAGCAAGATCGACTTCGTCATCTCCACCGAGCCTACCGACGGCGGCATCTACCGCGGCCACCGGGGCCGCATGGAGATCCGGGTGGACGTGAAGGGCGTCTCCTGCCACGGCTCCGCGCCCCAGCGGGGTGACAACGCCATCTACAAGATGGCCGACATCCTCCAGGACGTCCGTGCCCTGAACGAAAACGGCGACGGCCCCTCCAACACCGTCAAGGGCCTGGTGAAGATGCTGAATCAGGAGTTCAACCCCGAGCACTACGAGGACGCCCAGTTCCTGGGCCGGGGCACCTGCACCACCTCCCAGATCTTCTACACCTCCCCCAGCCGCTGCGCCGTGGCCGACAGCTGCGCCATCTCCATCGACCGCCGCATGACCGCTGGTGAGACCTGGGATTCCTGCCTGGAGGAGATCCGCCAGCTGCCCAGCGTGAAGAAGTACGGCGACGACGTGAAGGTCAGCATGTATATGTACGACCGTCCCGCCTGGACCGGCACCGTGTATGAGACCGAGTGCTTCTTCCCCACCTGGATCAACAAGGAGAGCGCCGCCCATGTCCAGGCCCTCATCGACGCCCACCACGCCCTGTGGGGCGACAAGCGTATCGGCCATGCCGACGCGGACCCCAAGAAGGACGCCATGCACCTGCGCGATGGCCGTCCCCTGACCGACAAGTGGACCTTCTCCACCAACTGCGTGTCCATTCAGGGTCGGTACGGCATCCCCTGCGTCGGCTTCGGCCCCGGCGCCGAGTCCCAGGCCCACGCTCCCAACGAGATCACCTGGAAGCAGGACCTGGTGACCTGCGCCGCCCTGTACGCCGCCGCCATCCCCCTGTATAAGCCTGAGAACAAGACCGACGACGTGACGGAGTTCCGCCAGAGCCTCACTGATAACGACATCAAATAAAGTGTATATTTGGAGTAGTATCAAATCTGATTGCGGCAGTCGTCTTATTCGGAGCCGGGGCAACGGAGATAAACAATCTTCAATATAGCATCCCGGCTACCCTCTGCGTCATAGGAGCTGTTTGTACAATCGTGAAGCTGAGGAAGGATAAGAAATAAGGGACCGCCGCGAACAATATAAAATGTGAAAAGGAGTATTGAACATGTCTAAGACCATTGAACTTGCCAAGCACCTGGAAAAGCTGCATATCAACAACATGTACAAGTCCGACTTCTACTGGACCTGGGACAAGACCGACGAGGAGCTGGACGCCATTTTCACCGTGGCCGACGCCCTGCGGGACCTGCGGGAGCGGAACAAATCGACCCGCATCTTCGACTCCGGCCTGGGCATCTCCATCTTCCGGGACAACTCCACCCGCACCCGGTTCTCCTTCGCCTCCGCCTGCAACCTGCTGGGCCTGGAGGTCCAGGACCTGGATGAGAAGAAAAGCCAGATCGCCCATGGCGAGACCGTCCGCGAGACCGCCAACATGGTGTCCTTCATGGCCGACGTCATCGGCATCCGGGACGATATGTTTATCGGCGAGGGCCACAAGTATCAAAAGACCTTCATGGACGCCGTGAAGGAAGGCTACCGGGACGGCATCCTGGAGCAGCAGCCCACTCTGGTGAACCTCCAGTGCGACGTGGACCACCCAACCCAGTGCATGGCCGACATGCTGCACATCATCCATGAGTTCGGCGGCGTGGAGAACCTGAAGGGCAAGAAGATCGCCATGACCTGGGCCTACTCTCCCAGCTACGGCAAACCCCTGTCCGTACCCCAGGGCGTCATTGGTCTGATGACCCGCTTCGGCATGGACGTGGTGCTGGCTCATCCCGAGGGCTATGACGTGATGCCCGAGGTGGAGGAAATTGCCAAGAAGAACGCGGCGGCCACCGGCGGAAGCTACAAGAAGGTCGCCACCATGGAAGAGGCCTTCCAGGACGCCGATATCGTCTATCCCAAGAGCTGGGCGCCCTTCGCCGCCATGGAGCAGCGGACCAAGCTGTATCAGGCCGGCGATCAGGCGGGCATCGACGCCTTGGAAAAGCAGCTCCTGGCCCAAAACGCCCAGCACAAGGACTGGACCTGCTCCGAGGAGATGATGAAGCGGACCAAGGACGGCAAGGCCCTGTATCTGCACTGCCTGCCCGCCGACATCACCGGACTGAGCTGCGCTGAGGGCGAAGTGGACAACAGCGTGTTCGACCGCTATCTGGTGCCTCTGTACAAGCAGGCCAGCTTCAAGCCCTACATCATCGCCGCCATGATCATGATGAGCAAGGTGAAGGACCCCGCGGCCACACTGATGGCCATGGACGCTGCCGGCAAACGGAAGCTGTTTTGATCTATAAAGGGGAACGGCGCCATGAATCAGAAACGCTGGAATCTTGTGACTGTAGCGGCTCTCGCCGCACTGGCTGCAGGCCTGCTCCTTACGCGGTCCGTTCCCTTGGCGGGGCGATTGCTGCTCATCGCTGGGACCATTGCGTTCCTTGCCAGTATGATCGGTTCCCGCCGTTCTGCAAAGGCTTACAGCTGCCCGCTCTGCGGCGGGCGGCTGCGGCCCATGGGCCGGTATTTTCCGGGCCTTCCTCAAACCAGTTTTTTTCACTGCACGCACTGCGGCGCTTCATTTCCCCTAGAGGAGCTGGAGAGAAACGAAGATTCCCAAAACCTCCATTCCTAACTCCTCATTCTTAATTCCTAATTGACCGAACGAGGTAATATCATGGGTAAACGTATCGTCATCGCCCTGGGCGGCAACGCGCTGGGCAAAAATCTGCCGGAGCAGATGATCGCTGTGAAGCACACAGCCAAGGCCATCGTGGACCTGATCGAAGAGGGCCATGAGGTAGTGGTGGCCCACGGCAATGGCCCCCAGGTGGGCATGATCAACATCGCTATGACGACCCTGTCCCGGGAGGACCCCACGCACCCCCTGGCCCCCATGTCCGTCTGCACGGCCATGAGTCAGGGCTACATCGGCTATGACCTGCAGAACTCCCTGCGGGAGGAGCTGCTGGACCGGGGGCTGGCAAAGCCCGTGGCCACCATCCTCACCCAGGTGGAGGTGGACGAGAAGGACCCCGCCTTCCAGAATCCCACCAAGCCCATCGGCACCTTTATGACCGAGGCCGAAGCGGAGGAGATGCGCCGCCGGGGCAACGCCGTCATGGAGGACGCCGGCCGGGGCTGGCGGCGGTGCGTGGCCTCTCCCCTGCCCAAGTCCATCATCGAGATCGACACCATCCGCGCCCTGCTGGATGCGGGCCAGGTGGTGGTGGCCTGCGGCGGCGGCGGCATTCCGGTGTACAAGACCGGCGTTCATCACCTGAAGGGTGCGGGCGCTGTCATCGATAAGGACTTCGCCTCCGAGCTGCTGGCGGAGGAGCTGGACGCCGACGCCCTCATCATCCTCACCGCTGTGGAAAAGGTGGCCGTCAACTTCGGCAAACCGGATCAGCAGTGGCTGGACCGCCTGACCCCGGAGGAGGCCCGGCAGTACGCCGCAGAGGGCCAGTTCGCCCCCGGCAGCATGCTGCCCAAGGTCCAGGCGGCGGTGAAGTTCGCCGAGTCCAAGCCCGGCCGCACCGCCCTCATCACCTTGCTGGAAAAGGCGAAGGACGGCATCGCAGGCAGGACCGGCACCTCCATCGCCCTGTAAAGGGCCAAAAAAAGCGGAGCACGGGACGTTGGGATATGCCTTTCACGGCCCCGCCCGGCAAAATAGGTCGACCTGTTAAAATCAGTTAGGGGGGCGGAAAACCGCTCCCCTTTTTTTGTGCGCTTTTTTTCAGATTTGTCTATTTTCATAAAGGTCGACAAACAGACCCTGGGAATTTCCGGCTATTTTTTCATGAAAATGTAAAAAATCTGTTGAATTTTCAAGCGTGAGCTTGTATGATATCATCAAGAGAGGTCATTTTTGACCTGTCGGATCCTACTGTTTTCATAACGCATAAAGGAGGAAAATTAGAATGAAGAAGTTTCTTGCACTGCTCCTCACTCTGGTCATGGTCCTGAGTCTGGCCGCCTGCGGCGGTGACAAGGCCGAAGAGCCTGCCAAGACCGACGAGCCCGCCAAGACTGATGAGCCTGCCGCTCCCACCGTGAAGGTCGGCTTCATCTGCCTGCACGACGAGAACTCCACCTATGACCTGAACTTCATCAACGGCGCCAAGGCCGCCTGCGAAAAGCTGGGCGTCACCGACTACGTCATCAAGACCAACGTCCCTGAGGGTCAGGAGTGCTATGACACCGCCGCCGAGCTGGCGGACGACGGCTGCAACATCATCTTTGCCGACAGCTTCGGTCATGAGGACTACATGATCCAGGCCGCCAAGGACTTCCCCGATGTGCAGTTCTGCCACTCCACCGGCACCAGAGCCCACACCGAGGGCCTCAGCAACTACCACAACGCCTTCGCCTCCATCTATGAGGGCCGCTATCTGGCGGGCATTGCCGCCGGCATGAAGCTCAACGAGATGATCGCTGACGGCAAGTTCACCGCGGAAGAGGCCAAGATCGGCTATGTCGGCGCCTACACCTACGCCGAGGTGGTCTCCGGCTACACCTCCTTCTTCCTGGGTGCCCGCTCTGTGTGCCCCACCGCCACCATGGAAGTCACCTTCACCGGCTCCTGGTATGACGAGACCGCCGAGAAGGAAGGCGCGCAGAAGCTCATCAACAACGGCTGCAAGCTCATCAGCCAGCATGCCGACTCCATGGGCGCTCCCACTGCCTGCGAGCTGGCCGGTGTACCCAACGTGTCCTACAACGGCTCCACTGCGGCCGCCTGCCCCAACACCTACATCGTGTCCTCCCGCATCGACTGGGCGCCCTACTATGAGTACGCCATCGGCTGCGTGATGAACGGCGAAGCCATTGACGCCGACTGGACTGGAACCCTGGCCACCGGCTCCGTGGTCCTCACCGACCTGAACGAGAACGTCATCGCCGAAGGTACTGCCGACGCCATCAAGGAAGCCACCGCCAAGCTGGAGGACGGCTCCCTGCACGTGTTCGACACCGCTGCCTTCACCGTGGGCGGCACTGCTCTGGACAGCTATCAGGCCGACGTGGACACCGATGCCAACTATACCCCCGACACCGAGGTCATCCTTGACGGCTACTTCCACGAGTCCGAGTTCCGCTCCGCCCCCTACTTCGACCTGCGGATCGACGGCATCACCCTGCTGGACGAGGCCTATTGATCCTCTCCTGGGTATGTCATTGTGCATGCATACCTCCCCTGCCCGGCTCACACCGGGCAGGGATTTTTTTGAAGAAAGCCCCTGGAATTTTGATTTACATTACCTGTGGATTATGGTAAAATTGTTTTATACAAATCGGCTCACGGATCGGCTCAAACCCCGGGAGGCGGCTCTCCGGCCCCTCCCCTAGAGAAAGGATGACAGCCTTGGAAACTGCTAAGAACGCCATCAGAATGGAGCACATCACAAAGCGCTTCGGCAATGTGGTGGCCAACCACGATATCAATCTGGAGCTCCACAAGGGCGAGATCCTGTCCCTGCTGGGTGAAAACGGCAGCGGCAAGACGACCCTGATGAACATGCTCTCCGGCATCTACTACGCTGACGAGGGCCAGATCTACGTCAACGACCAGCCGGTGACCATCTCCTCCCCCAAGGACGCTTTCGATCTGGGCATCGGCATGATCCACCAGCACTTTAAGCTGGTAGACGTTCTGACCGCCGCCGAAAACATCGTGCTGGGCCTGAAGGACGAGGGAAAGCTGGACCTGAAGAAGGCCGAGCAGACCATCACGGAGATCTGCCAGCGGTATGGCTTCGAGATCGACCTGAACCGGAAGATCTACGAAATGTCAGTCTCCCAAAAGCAGACGGTGGAGATCGTCAAGGTGCTGTACCGGGGAGCGGAGATCCTGATTTTGGATGAGCCCACCGCCGTCCTGACGCCTCAGGAGACGGATAAGCTCTTCGCCGTCATGCGGAACATGAAGGCTGACGGCAAATCCCTTATCATCATAACCCACAAGCTCCACGAGGTGCTGGAAGTCTCCGACCGGGTGGCGGTTCTGCGGAAGGGTGAGTACATCGGCGACGTACATACCTGCGACGCCAGCCAGCAGTCCCTGACGGACATGATGGTGGGCCGGGCCGTGACATTGAACATCGACCGGCCCCAGCCGGTGAACGTGGCTCCCCGCCTAGAGGTCAAGGGCCTCACGGTTTACGACGAGCTGGGCGTGAAGCGCCTCAGCGACGTCACTTTCACTGCCAACGCCGGTGAGATCCTGGGCATCGCCGGCATCGCCGGCTCCGGCCAGCGGGAGCTGCTGGAAGCCATCTCCGGCCTCTACCCCATCGCATCCGGCAGCGTCCGCTTCCACGACCCGGAGGGCAAAAACGGCCCGGAGGGCCGGGAGCTGGTGGGCCTGGACCCCATGGCCATCCGCAAGTGCGGCGTGTCCATGGCCTTTGTGCCGGAGGACCGGCTGGGCATGGGCCTGGTCGGCTCCATGGGCATGACCGGCAACATGATGCTCCGCTCCTGGCGCAGCGGCAGGGGCGTGTTCCTGAACCGAAAGGAACCGGAGGCGCTGGCCAACCGAATCTGGAAGGAACTGGAGGTGGTGACCCCCAGCACCGCCTTCCCGGTGCGGCGGATGTCCGGCGGCAATGTGCAGAAGGTACTGGTGGGTCGGGAGATCGCCCAGGACCCCGCCGTGCTGATGACGGCCTACGCCGTCCGGGGCCTGGACATCAACACGTCCTACACCATCTATAACCTGCTGACAGAGGAAAAAATGAAGGGCGTGGCCGTGGTCTATGTGGGCGAGGACCTGGACGTTCTGCTGGAGCTGTGCGACCGCATCCTGGTGCTGTGCGGCGGTCAGGTCAGCGGCATCGTGGACGGCCGCACCGCCGACAAGCGAGAAGTGGGCACCCTGATGACACGCGTGGGAGGAGGCAGCGCTGATGAATAAGACGATGAAATTCCATATCTCCAAACGGGCCTCCCTCCCCTGGTACAAGGCGTGGGGCATCCGGGCCGCCGCCATCCTGGCGGCTCTCCTGACCTGCGCCGTGGTGACCATGCTGCTGACGGGCGAGAACCCCCTCAACATCTTCACCACTCTGTTTTACGGCGCCTTCGGCACCGCCCGCCGGTCCTGGGTCACGATCCAGGAGCTGGCTATCCTGCTGGGCATCTCCCTGGCGGTGACCCCCGCCTTCAAAATGCGCTTCTGGAACATCGGCGCCGAGGGCCAGGTGCTCATCGGCGGCCTGGCCACCACTGCCTGCATGATCTGTCTGGCGGATAAGCTGCCTAACGCCGGGGTCATCCTGTGCATGATCCTGGCCAGCATCGCGGCAGGCGCGGTGTGGGGCTTTCTGCCCGCCTTCTTCAAAGCCCGGTGGAACACCAATGAGACGCTATTTACCCTGATGATGAACTACATCGCGACCCAGCTGGCAGCCTATTACATCATCGTGTGGGAGGTGCCCAAGGGTGCCGGCAAGATCGGCATCATCAACCAGAGCAGCGAGATCGGCTGGCTGCCGAGACTGGGCAACCAGTACCTGCTGAGCATCCTGATCGTTGCACTCCTCACCGGCGTCATGTACATCTATCTGAATTACAGCAAGCACGGCTACGAGATCGCCGTGGTGGGCGAGAGCCAGCGCACCGCCAGCTACGCGGGCATCAAAGTGGAACGGGTCATCATCCGCACCATGGTGCTCTCCGGCGCGGTGTGCGGCCTGATGGGCCTGCTGCTGGTGGGCGGCATCAACCACACCCTCACCACCACCGTGGTGGACGGCCGGGGCTTTACCGCCGTCATGGTCTCCTGGCTGGCAAAATTCAATCCCATCGCCATGATCTTCACCAGCCTGCTGCTGGTGTTCCTCAGCCGGGGCGCCAGCGAGATCTCCAGTGCCTTCGGCCTGAACCACTCCTTCTCCGATATCCTGACCGGCATCATCCTGTTCTTCATCATCGGCAGCGAGTTCTTCATCACCTATAAGATCAGCGTGCGGAGATCCGCCGGAAAGGAGGCCTGAGCGATGTTTGATCTGGTATCTTTTATCCCCCGGGCAGTGATGCAGGGCATCCCCCTGCTGTTCGGCAGCACCGGCGAGATCCTGACGGAGAAATCCGGCAACCTGAACCTGGGCATCCCCGGTGTCATGTATGTGGGCGGCATCTGCGGCGTCATCGGTGCGTTCTTCTATGAGCAGGCCGTTCCGGCGGCGGAGATGAACGCGGTCCTCGCCATCGGCGTCCCACTGCTGTGCTCTCTTCTGGGGTCTTTGCTGATGGGTCTGGTGTACAGCGTGCTGACCATCTCCCTCCGGGCCAACCAGAATGTCACCGGCCTGGCATTGACCACCTTCGGCGTAGGCGTCGGCAACTTCTTCGGCGGCTCCCTCATCAAGCTCACCGGCAGCGAGGTGCCGTCCATCGCCCTGTCCGCCACCAGCGCCTACTTCAGCAAGTCCCTGCCCTTTGCCGGCGGCCTGGGCTGGTTCGGCCAGGTGTTCCTGTCCTATGGCTTTCTGGCCTATCTGGCGGTACTGATCGCCATCGCCGCCTCTTATGTCATCAAGCGCACCCGGGTCGGCCTGCATCTGCGGGCCGTGGGCGAAAGCCCCGCCACCGCCGACGCGGCGGGCATCAGCGTCACCAAATACAAGTATCTGGCCACCTGCATCGGCAGCATGATCGCGGGCCTGGGCGGTCTCTACTATGTGATGGACTACGCCTGCGGCGTCTGGTCCAACAACGCCTTCGGTGACCGGGGCTGGCTGGCCATCGCCCTGGTGATCTTCACCATCTGGCGGCCCAATGTCAGCATCCTGGCCTCCATCCTCTTCGGCGGCTTCTACATTCTGTATCTGTACATCCCCTCCGGCCTGGACCTGTCAGTCAAGGAGCTGTACAAGATGATCCCCTATGTGGTAACGCTGGTGGTGCTCATCATCGTCTCCATGCGGAAGAAACGGGAGGACCAGCCCCCCGCAAGCCTGGGTCTCCCCTACTTCCGGGAGGAACGCTGACCCGTCGTTTCCCGCCTGACCTGAGCCGCCGCTGCCAGCCGCAGCGGCGGCTTTTTCCGCGCCTTTGAGCATCCTTTTCGAGATTCACACTTTGTTCCCAATTTATTCACTTTTTCCCCTTGTCCTCTGTGCTATGGTATAGTCGATTTACTTGAAAAATCGCAAACAATTTTTCAAACGGGCTGTGCCCGCCGTACGCAAAAAGCATGCGGTTATTGACTATGAAATCCAACTATGAAAAGGTGATCCCCATGCGACTTCCCGATCCTCTCCGCCGCTTTCCCTGGGGCGAGCTGCGGTACGCCCTGTGGCTGCCGGCCTATCTGCTGGCCTTTCTGGTCATGGAACGTCTGTCCGGCCCGGGCTACTGGGCCACCCAGCTGCCCATTGACAGCCGCATCCCCTTCTGTCCGGGATTCGTCATCCCCTACTGCCTGTGGTATCCCCTGCTGGTGTCCGTGGGCCTGTATCTGCTGCTGCGGGACCGGCCCGCCTTCCAACGCTATATGGTCTTTCTGTCCCTGACCTTTTTCATCAGCGAGGGGATCTGGCTCCTGATCCCCAACGGCCAGGACCTGCGCCCCGCGGTGATATCCGGGGACGACTTCTTCGCCCAATGGGTCGCCGGCCTCTACACCATCGACACCAACACCAACGTCTTTCCCTCGGTCCATGTGGTGGGTTCCATCGGCGCGGCGCTGGCGGTGTGGGACTGCCGCCGCCTCCGGCCCGGCGTCCGGTGGGCCACGGCGGCCCTGAGCACTCTGATATGCCTGTCGACCCTGTTCATCAAGCAGCATACCCTGCTGGACGTTCTGGGCGGCCTGGCCCTGTCCTTCCTGGCGGCTATTCCAGTCTATCGCCGCAGTCTGAGCCAGGTCTTCCACCCGCTGACCGCCCCGGAATAAGCCCCGCAAGGAATCCTTGCTTGCCTGCTTCTCCCTGCTCCTCCGCAGAGCTTTCTCTATATTTTGAACGTCTTTCAACAAATACTGCGGCACCTCCCGATGCAGGACTCTGCAACAGGAGGTGCCGCTATGCCGTTTTATCGTATTCTTTCAGTTCTCACAAGAAACGCCGTTTTGCAGACTTGGGCGGATCTCTTTTTTATTCAACGACAAACAGGACATCGCCGCTTTTGACCTTGTCGCCGACTGCGACAAGCACTTTTTTCACAGTGCCGTCGGCGGGGCTGGCGATGGGCTGCTCCATTTTCATGGCCTCCATGACAGCTACAACAGAGCGCGCCTTGACAGCATCCCCTTCCTTTACATTCAGAGAAACAACCTTTCCAGGGATTCTTGCCTTGATTTCCATACTAAATAGCTCCTTTCAAATAAATGCTCAAAATTCTTGTACTTCATCCGATCAGATGGATCGTGCTTACAAAAATGCCCGCAGCAATAGCAGAAGTGAACACGCCGGAAATATTAGCTCCCATGGCCACCGGCAGGATCATCGCAAACGGATTTTCATCCATGGCGGCATGCTGCGCTAATTTCGCCGTTGTCGGAACACAGGAGACGCCTGCGATCCCGATCACCGGATTGAAATCATCGCCCCGGCGCTTGTAGATCCAATACATCACCCAGCCGCCAAAAAGTCCGCCGATCGCAGAGACCGCCAGCGCCATGATCCCCAGGATCAAGATCGTCAGGACCGTAGGATTCAGGATAGTAGAGGCTTCGCACAGAACGCCCAGGATCACTCCCAGGAAAAATGTCGCAAAGTAAGAAAGGCCCTCTTCCAGCAGTTCCGTATATTTTCCTATCTGAGCCTCCTTGACCGCCATGCCAATGAAAAATGAGAAAATCAGCGGCGAGGCCACCGGCAGCAGCAGGCACAGCACAAAACAGGAAACTACAATAAACACGAATTTGGAACGCTGGGATACTTCCGGCACCTCCACGTACATATCGATCCCACGATACTTTTGGGGGATGAATGCCTTGATCAGGAATGGATATCCGCCATATGTCAGGCTGAGATACAGGTATGCGATAATGGAGATCGGCACAAACAATTCCGGCGCCAGCATCAAAGAGGTGAAAAGGACCATGGGACCATCAGCGCCGCCGATGCTGGCCACCGCCGCGGCTGCCCCGGGCGGCAATCCAAATAAAAGGATGCCCGCCACCAGCGTCACGAACGTGCCAAGCTCCGCGAAAATGGCAATGATGATGGAGCTCCAGGGCTTGGCCAGAAGGTAGCTGATCTCGCTCCTCGCTCCAATGCCCATGAACACCAGACAGGCGATCAAGCCATTGGAAAATGTAAGGTTATAGATGGGCTGAAGGAAGTTGATCTGCATGATATCCATCAGTTCCACGGCGTCGGATACGAGCGGGTCCACGAACATGTTGCCGATGACCCCGGAATTCAGGAACATGATGCCCGCGTTCACAGACATCATAGCGATCCCCATGGGGACCATGATCAGCGGCTCCAACGTTCTTTTGAAACCAAAATAGGCCAGGATAAAGCCAAGGACGATCAAGACAATCCGCGCCACGGACACCACAGGCTCCATCGCAAAGAACGTACTGATCCCGGGGAACAGCTGAGACAGAATATCCAATTATTCCACCCCTTTCCCGCCAGACAGCAGCTTATTGATCAGAACGATGATCCCCACAACGCCCAGGGAGATCACCGCGGTAGCCGCGTATGCCAGCAGCGCGTAGACTACGACATTCATGGTCACTGCTCCTCCGATTCCACCGGATGCTCTCTGTTGTAATCCGCGATGATCCGGGGCAGGACCATCTGGTGATGCGGACAGATGCCCTTCGGATTTTGGTAGGCGGCGGCGGTAAACGCCTGCAGATAGGAGCGCAGATCGCTCAAGCGAACGATCTCATCCACCATGCCGGCCGTGGCGCAGTATTCCGCATGAGATTTGTCCGCGTAGTCCTGGATCAGCCGGTTCATTTTATCTATTGTGGGCTGCAGATCCTTGCCAGCCGCGTGGTCCTTCACCAGACGGCGGGCATACATGGCCGCCGCAGCCGTTTCACCATGCATGACATAGATCTCCGTTGCGGCCGTACCCAGAGAGAACGCATTGGTGTCGTTGCCCTGCGGACCGCCAAGAACGTAATGCGCGGCGGCCGTGCCTTTCCGCATAGTGACCTCCAGCATGGGCAGATCGGAATTCTGGATGGAGTAGATCAGGCTCTGCCCCAATCCCAGCAGCTCGGCCCGCTCTGCTTCATTGCCCACGTCGATACCGGAGGTATCCTGCAGCCAGATCATGGGGATGCGGTCTCTTGCGCACAGCGTCACAAACTCGCTCATTTTAATGAGGCCCTGGCGATAGAGCTTTCCTCCCACGCCTAAAGCGTCCTCGCGGTACTCGGGATAATCCAGCAGGAATCCCTGGACATTTGCCACGATGCCCGTCAGCATACCGTCGATCTTGGCCAGGCCGGTGACCATCTCCGGTCCATAGCCCTTTTTATACTCCATGAATTCAGAGCCGTCCACCAGGCGGGCAATCACATCATAGATCTCATAGGGTCTCTTGTGATTGGCGGGAAACAGCGAATACAGGTCATCGGCGGGATAGGCGGGTTCCTTCGGCTGGGATACCCGGAAGAATTCAGGATCAAAGGCCGGCGTATATCCAATATACTTGCGAATGGCCTCCAGCACGCCTTCCTCGCTTCCGTAGACCTCCCGGATAAATCCGGTCTCATCATGGTGGATGGATACGGTCCCGGGAATGTCCTGCTTCAAGCCCTTCTGCGCTTCGATCAGCGCCATGGCGGCCTCCTGATCCACATGGCCCTTCGGCGACATACCGCCTACGATACCGGCGCCGCCCACCGCCATATTGGCGTCCTTATGAGCGACCAGGATCGTGGGGCTGATGGAGTGATAGCCGCCGCCGGCGGGGTTCGTCCCATAAATGCCGACAATGACAGGGATGCCCAATTGATTCAGTTGGGCGTTCCGGTAAAACGGCGTACCGCCTCCCCGACGGTCCGGATAGACCTTTTCCTGCTCATCCATCTTTACGCCGGAGCAATTCAAAAGATAGATCAGCGGGATCCGCAGACGTTTTGCCGTGTCAGAAGCCCGCAGCAAATTCTCAGCCTGCCCAGGGACCCAGGCGCCCGCCATTTTCTTGTTATCCGAGGCGACGATTACAGCCCACCGGCCATTGACACGGGCCAGGCCCTTGACAATATTGGTGGACCCATTGGGATTGCCCCGGGGATTGAACAGGCTGTTCAGTGGATGCCAGGTTCCCTCATCGATAAGCTTTTCAATGCGCTGCATCGCGCAAAGCTGGCCGGCGCTATTCAGATCAGCCGTGGGCTTTCCAGCCTCCAGGATCTCTTCCGCTTTCTTTTTCAGCGCATCCTCAGCGCCGCTCAGAAGTTCTTTGTTCTCTTCATCAACTGCGAAAAGAGGCTCGCCGACAGCTTCCATATGCTGAAAGTAGCGCGGCATAGAGTATTCGTTCATCAAATGGTCCTCCTTTTCGGACTGTATAATTTCAGATTCTGTTGAACAGCGTAAACGGTTCACTCTTTTCCGATGTAAAGGCGGCTGGGATCGATCTGGTTGCGGAGAATCTCCAAGCACTCCTCTTCAGGCGGCTGAGATTCCACAGCTCTGGATATATCGATCTCAAAGCCCGTATTTTCCTGGATCTCCTGTGGTGTGACGCCCGGAAAATACTCAGCCACATACATCCGCTTTGTCTGTTCATCGAATCGCATCAAGCCCAGATTCGTGATCACCACTTGCGGTCCGCGATCCTCTGGCAGGCCCTTTTTCCGGCGTCCGTCCGGCCCGTCGATCCAGCCCGGGCTGGTCAAATAGTCCACCTTTTCCACAAAACGGCGCTTCTGGTGCTGCATCATTAGGACGGTGTTGACATAGGTGGCGATGCCGTTGGCGCCGCCGCTGCCTGAAAACCGTGCGGAGGGATGATGATAGTCTCCAATGGAGGTGGAATTCAGATTGCCATAGGGATCGACCTGCGCTCCGCCCAAAAAGCCCAGATCCATCAGCGGCTTACGCAGATTGTTGTTCTGCATCCCAAAATACCGGAAGGTCTCCCCCAGGGTTGAAGCGCCATTAGAAAAGCGCAGGTCCGCGACGCTGGTGGGCGCCTCGATCGGACAGCCGTCGATCATACCGCTCTCCACCAGAAGGCAGCAGTTGGGCGCGTAAGTCCGCTTTGCCAAAGACGCGCCTACCAGCGGGAGGCCCGTGCCCACGATCACACGCTGTCCATCCTTGATCTGACGCGCGATCATAATGACCTGCATTTCCTTATTTGTGTAGCTCATGCTTTCCCTCCTTCCGATTCCAGCGCAACGGTAAAGTTCATACCCTTGCGGACGCGCAGATCCATCAGGCGCTTGGTCCCCAAGCGCTCCAAATATGCGTAGTGATCGGCAGGCTCTTGGACCCAGCTCTTCAGGAACTCCTCATACAGCCCGTCCTCTCTGCTGACTTTGTCGTAATATTTCAAAAAGTTCCGGTCATAATCATAGTAATTATAGACCTGAGAGGGATGTGCGCCGAACGGCGCCAGGACGATGGCGTCGGGAATGATGCAGGAGATCTGATTCAGCCCAGGCTCTCTGCGGATCTCCTGCTCCGTGACGATCTCCTCGCAGCTAATGATGACATGTCTTGCACCCAGGGCCATATCCAGATCGTTGAACACAGCGCCCTCGATGCGGCATGTCCCATCCAGTGCCGCCTTCTGCACATGGATCAGCGCCACGTCGATATCGGGAACAGGGATGTAGCACAGCTGATCGCCGGGCTTGAAGGGATTTTCGGCGATCTTGCACTTCTGCGGCGGAAGCTTGGGATGCTT
This sequence comes from uncultured Dysosmobacter sp., assembly GCF_947631165.1. Lineage (GTDB taxonomy): Bacteria > Bacillota > Clostridia > Oscillospirales > Oscillospiraceae > Oscillibacter. The sequence continues at coordinate 46,529 of NZ_CANRKH010000007.1, forward strand.
GGCCCGTACCTCCTCACTGATGCCGACCTTATCCACCAAGTCGCTGCCCAGCATATGCTTGACCGCGATGAAGGGGAATCCCAGCGCCGCAGCGTGATAGAGCGCGGCATGGATATCCAGGGAATAGTCCTCAAAAAGGATCTTTCCCTCCTCCACATATTTCCGGTACCTGCGCGACACGTTGGTATAGCCGGAGTTTGCGCAGTAAGAATTGATATACGCCGTGCAGCAGTCCGCGCCGATCAGCATATCCGCATCGCCGCCGGAAGCGGCGCCATGCAGATAAAGGCCGGTCCTGCCCTGACGAATGATCTCCCGCACCAGTGCATAGGGCTTCCGGTTGGTGGTGCAGCCGCCGATACAGATGCTGTCTCCATCATGAACATACGTTGAAACAGCTGCTTCCAGGGACATGATCTTGCTCATATCAGGCAGTTCCCCCTTCCCCGTCAACGGCCCTTGAATACAGGCTCCCGCTTCTCCAGGAAGGAAGAGGTAGCCTCGTTTTTATCCTCGGTGGCCCACAGCTTGCCAATGCACGCCGCCTCGAAGTCGATCTTATCCAGGCTGTTTTTCTCGGCCTCGATCATGCACTGCTTGGCATACTGGATCGCCAGCGGGGACTTTGAGGCGATCTCCTTTGCGATCTGCCGGGCGCGGGGAAGCAGATCCTCACGGGTCAAGATCTCGTCGACCAATCCGATCCGCATCGCCTCTGTGGCAGTGATGCGCTCACCGGTATAGACCATTTTGCGGGCCGTGCCGTTGAAGCACCGGGCGGTGAAATGCTGGGTCAGGCCCAGGATCCCCATGTTGATCTCACCTAAATTGAACTTAGCTTCAGGAACGCAGAGACGAATATCGCAGCAGATAGCAAGACCCACACCGCCGCCGAACGCGGAACCGTTCAGCGCACAGATCACGGGCTTGGGGAAGTTGTAAAGGTAGGCACGGACATTGTTGTTCCGTTCAGTATACAGCGGGCCGGTTTCGCCATCCAGCGCGGTGAACTCCTTGACATCGGACCCGCCCACGAACAGCTTCTCGCCTTCCGCCGTCAGGATCAGGACGCGGATGGCCTTATTTTTGCTCAGCTTATACAGCGCCTCATATAATTCTCCGTAATCATCAGAGCCCAGGGCGTTTACTGGGGGCTTGTTGATGGTGATGGTCGCAATGCCGAGTTCTTCTTCAAGCTCGACTTTGATCGTATCAAATTTCATGGTTTCCTCACTTTCACTCATTTGCCGCTTGCACGGTTTTTCTTTTCTTCATTTGACCAAGAAGCACGATGACAAACAGGACGATACCGATGATGTCGGTGATCGAGCCCGGATAGAGCATGCAGAAGCCGCCGACCAGCAGCATCACGCACTCCAAAATATTCGCTTTTCTGAGGAAATACCGCTGGGAGCCTGCAGAGATCGCAATCACGCCGATCACGCTGGTCACCAGGGCAGATATCAGCGTCACGGCCTGCACGTTCTGGAGGATCAGCACTGGCTGATAGACAAACATGAACGGCAGGACAAAGAGCACGATGCTCATCTTGCAGGAGGTGACTGCCACATTCAGCGGCTTGGATTTGGAGATGCCCGCCGCCACATAGGAGGCCAGGGCCACGGGAGGCGTAATGTTGGAGAGAACGCCGAAATACATCACGAACAGGTGCGCCGCGATTTCAGGCACACCTAGGCGGATGATGGCAGGCGCCGCCAGAACGGCCAGGATGATGTAGCAGGCCGTGACAGGCAGGCCCATGCCCAGGATCACGCAGGCGATAGCGGTATACAGCAGCAGCAGGAACAAAGAGCCGCCGGCCAGATCCACCAGCGCGCTGGAAAGCGTCAGGCCAAGTCCGGTCAGGGAGATGACGCCAACGATGATGCCGGCGCAGGCACAGGCCGCGATAATGGAAACAGCCTGCCGGGAACCATCCACCAGGATGTCGAACAACATCTTCAGGTAGCCGCGGATATCCCGCTCCTTCCCCAGCTTCTGAACGCCGTAAAGCACCACGATAGACCAGAAGCCCCAAAAAGCCGCTCTCTGTGCGGAGGTCTTGGCGATGCAGATGAAATAGATCAGGATCAGCATCGGGATGATATACAAATAGCCTTCCTTCATGACGGCCTTGAACTTTGGAAGCTGATCCTTGGGCATACCCACCAGATTCTGCCGACCAGCAATGAAGTCCACAGAGAACAGGATCGCCATGTAGTAAAGTATCGCCGGCAGAGCCGCTGCCGCAATGATGGTCGAATACGCCACGCCTAGGTTTTCCGCCATGATGAACGCTGCCGCGCCCATGACCGGCGGCATGATGAGACCGCCGCTGGCGGAGACCGCCTCGATGGCTCCGGCATCATCAGCGGAATATCCCGTCTGCTTCATGAGCGGAATGGCGATCGAGCCAACACCTGCGACGTTTGCCACGGCGCTGCCGGAGATCATACCCATAAGGCCGCTGCCTACCACCGCGACCTTGGCGGTGCCGCCGCGGAACCTGCCGCAGACGCTGTACGCCAGCTGCAGGAAAAATTCACCGCCGCCGGTCTTTTCCAGCGCCGCGCCAAACAGCACGAACAGGAACACCGTGGTCGCGCTGGCGCCGATGGTCGTTCCAAACACGCCCTCTGTGGTCAGGAACAAATGCGTGGACAGCCATTCCAGATCAATGGCCCGGTGCTGCAGGAAGCCCGGCAGGTTTCCAAGCATAGCATAGGCGATAAAGATAACCGCGATGATAGGCATTGCTGCTCCCAGGGATCTGCGGCAGGACTCCAATACCAAAAGCACGGCCACGCAGCTCACGATCACGTCCATCGTAGACGGGTTGCCGCCGCGATACGCCAGTGCGTCCAGTTCCATGATGAAATAGGTGCAGCAGAGAATGATGCCGACGGTACAGGCAAGGTCGATGAGAAACATCACCTTGTTCTCTTTAAAATCCGGCCGTCCTTCTTTTTTCTTCAAGACCGGATACACCATAAAGGCCATGCCCAAGCCCAAAGCAACGTGGACCGCCCGCAGGGTCTGTGTAGCGATAGGCCGCAGACCGCCGTAAATTTGAATGACGGCCAGAATAAGTCCCAGCACTATGGTGATTTTTGTGCGCCATTTAGGTGCCATAGAAGTTCTCCTTTCCGTATGCGAGGTTTAGCCCGCTCCTTCTGCTCCGCCGGTCCCGCCGGCAAAACAGAAGGAGCCAGGCCGGAATGTCTCAGCGAGGTCAGGCCAGCGGATCCTCGATGGTGATGTCATGATCCGCGAACCACTTGACCGCGCCGGGGTGCGGCGTAATGGTGCAGCCCTCCGCCAGACCGCCCTCCAGGGTGTACTCGGCGCCAGAGGTAGAGATCTCAGTGAGTTCATCGCTATGCTGGTAGATCGTCTCCAAAATCGCGTAGACCGCCTCGTCGGAAACCGCTTCATTGACTGTGTAAGCAGTGATGAAGCCGGCTGTGGTGACGTCCTCCGTCTGGCCCTTATAGGTGCCCGCCGGGATCGTGACGTACTTCATGGCAGCTGCCAATGCGGGGTTTGTCTCCTCCATCTTCTCGATAGAGCCATCAGGAACAGAGAGAATCCGCACATCCATGCTCTGAGAGAGATTCAGCAGTCCAGAGACCAGAATGCCGCCGGAATACACCGCGGCGTCAGCGGTGCCATCCTGCAAAGCCTCGGTGCCCTGGTCTTGGTTCACGGAAACGATCTCGATGTCATCCAAGGTAACGCCGCCCAACTGGAGCAGACCATTGCCCACGATATGGCGGACGCCGCTGCCGACCACGCCGATGGCAACGCGCTTGCCCTTCAGGTCCTCAATGCTGTGAATGTCAGAATCGGCGGGAACAGCGATCTGTCCGATGGAATAGTGTCCGCCGCACATCCAGCGCAGATTTTCGTATTTCTCGCCCTGGAACAGGTCCTGGCCTATGACCGCGTCATGGTCAGCAGGCGGCTGGGTCATACCGATATCCAGCCGGTTCGCTCCGGTCAGACGCATGTTCTCCACCGTTCCGTTGGTGGAGGAAGCGGTCATATTGATATTCGTGTACTTTGTCACCAGATTCGCAATGCCGCTGCCCAGCACATACCATGTACCGCCCGCGCCGGCGGTACCGATCACCAGGCTGGTGGAAGGGCTGTCGATCTTATCGGTGGCGGCAGCGGGTTCCTCTGCAGCGGGGGCATCCGTCTTGGGCGTATCTGTGGTGGTCTTGCTACCGCAGGCAGCTAATGACAATACCATTGCGATTGTCAAAAACAGAGCGAGAGCCTTTTTCATCTTTTTCATACTAATACCTCCCTTTTTTTGTAGCGGACAGCCCGCGGCCGTTCGGGTCATCCGAATATCTTACAGTCCTCATATGCGGACCATAATACTAAAAAATCTCAGATGTTCTGCCATAAATCCAGCGGCTCGCCTGCGCTTTGGAGATGTCGCAAAACAGGGGACCGTGACTTGACAACTTCGTTCTAAGGGACTATCCTTAACTTCAAAGGTATATGTTTCAACGAAATCAACAATTAATCTTTATGTTTATTTCTCCGATATGTAAATATTAACACATTCATTTTCAGAAAAAAATTATATCTAACTTATCGTTTCGTTCCAAATAATGAAACAAAGCAGAGCCCGCAGCTATACGCAAAAGAGGTGCAAATCATGGAATTATCTCAGCTTCGCTATTTCAAAGCATTGGCCGAAAACGGAAATCTGACAAAAACCGCCAGCAAACTGTATATCTCTCCCCCCGCCCTGAGCACCAGCATCTCCAATCTTGAAAAAGAGCTTGGGATTTCTCTTTTCGACCGGGTAGGCCGCCGCATGTATCTGAACAGCAGCGGGATCCTGTTTTTAAAACGGATCGATAACGCGCTGTCCGCTCTGGACTACGCCAAGGCAGAAGTGATGGAGATCGGCATGAAGAAGGAGTCCACCGTGTATGTGGCATCCACCAGTCCCAATGTGTTTCAAAACGCTTTTCTATCTTTTTGGCAGGAAAATCCCAACTACAAGATCTCCCACGAGTCGCTGCGGATCAATCAGATCAACTGCAAAGACTTGTTTTACAAATACGACTTTTTGATCGCCAGCCCAATGGACTTCATCTGCCCGCAGAATATCTCGTCGCAGGTCCTGTATGATTCCGACTATGCCGTCCTGGTCGTAAATCCCGCCCATCCCCTTGCGAATTTGAATCAGGTATGCTTGCGGGAAGTAAAGAATCAGCCCTTTATTGCCCTGTCCCCGCAATATTCCTCCAGGCATTTCTTTGATGTCGTATGCCACAAGGCCGGTTTTATCCCCCATGTCATTATGGAATGCGACTATTCCATGCGGTTCAATATGGTGATGGCCGGTGCGGGAAACACCATCGCAACCGCCCATACAAAGCTGCTGGGGCATTTGGGAAACGCAGTAGCGATCAAGATCAATCCGCCCTTCGTACATCGTGTGCAGTGCATTTTCTGGGACAAGACCCGCCACCAAAATCAAGCCGCATCAGCCTTTCTCTCTTACATCACGGAATATTTCAAAAACATGTCCTTCGAAACACTGGGCAATTAAACCATACATATCCGAAAGCCGTGTAAAGAGCCGGAATCAAACATACCTCCTGCCGCGGAACAGCCGCGGCAGGAGGTATTGATTTATGCTGACTGCCAAGGAGGCACGAAACCGCGGCAAAAGCACCGCATCATGCAAAAAAGCCGCCGTGGAGCTGCAGCTCCACGGCGGCCAAACAATGTTTCCACGCACACGAACGGACCGCGTCATGCGCGATATCACAGCGATGGCAGTTTTATGCCGTCTAGACAGGGTGCTTCCTCAGAAGCGGGATCTTTACCGGTTCTGGTGCCGCCGGGCGGCGGTCAGGAGGTTCTCCATCAGCATGGCCCGGGTCATAGGCCCCACGCCGCCGGGAACCGGCGTGATCCAAGACGCCTTCGGCTCCACGGCGGCAAAATCCACATCGCCGCAGAGCTTGCCGTTCTCGTCCCGGTTCATGGCCACGTCGATGACCACCGCCCCCTCCTTCACCATGTCCGCCGTGATGAAGCGGGTCCTGCCGATGGCGGATACCAGGATGTCCGCCTGGCGAGTCATGTCCGCCAGGTTTTCCGTCCGGGAGTGGCAGACCGTCACCGTACCGTCGGCCTGGGTCAGCAGCATGGCCATGGGTTTGCCCACGATGTTGCTCCGCCCCAGCACCACACAGCGCTTTCCCGCCGCCGGGATCTCATAGGCCCGCAGCATCTCCATGATACCGGCAGGGGTGCAGGGCAGAAAGGCCGGGGTCCCGATAGCCAACAGCCCCACGTTAACGGGATGGAAGCAGTCCACATCCTTGTCCGGGGCGATGGCATTGAGCACCTCGCCAGCGTCCAGCGGCTCCGGCAGGGGGAGTTGACATAAAATTCCATCCACCGACGGGTCGCCGTTCAGGGCCTCCACCAGGGCCAGAAGCTCCTTCTGGCTAGTAGAAACAGGCAGCCGGTGGGTCATGCTCTCAATGCCGCAGGCGGCGCAGTCCCGCTCTTTTCCGTTTACATAAACTTGGGAAGCCGGGTCCTCGCCCACCAGGATCACCGCCAGGCCAGGCCTGCGGGGCAGCTTTGCCGCCTCAATCCTGACCCGCTCCTTCACCTGGGCCGCCAGGGCCTTGCCGTCAATCCGTCCTGCCATCCAGTGCCTCCTTTTCCTTCGCCGCCTGGGCGGGCGCTTCGTTCTCCGCCGTCTCGGCAGCTTCACCGGCGGCCGTTTCAGCATCCGTTTCGTCCTCCGCCGCCATCTCACCGGCGGCCGGTTCCGTATCCGCCGCTCTGGCCGTTTCACCGGCTTCCGCCGCGGCCCGGGCGGCCAGCTGGTTCACCAGCAGTCCATCGGCAGTGCGCTTTTTAACGCGGATGTTATAGAACAGCATGAAGGCAGCCACCGCCGCCATCACCACGCTCAGCGCCTGGGACACCCGGACCGGCTCGCCGAAAAGGGTCCAGTCGAATAGATACAGACTGTCGGTCCGCAGCCCCTCTACCCAAGCGCGGCCCAAGCCGTACCACAGGAAGTAAAACCATGTATTCTCCCCGTCAAACCTGCGGCCCTTGGATACCACCAGTAAAATCAGCAGCAAGCCCGCCAGATTCCACATACTCTCATAGAAAAAGGTGGGATGGACCTCGATATACTGGACCTCGCTGACCCACAGCCGCATCCGCCAGGGAAGGTCCGTCAAGCCGCCGAAGGCCTCCCGGTTGATAAAATTGGCCCACCGGCCGATGGACTGGCCCAGCAGCAGGCCCATAACAGCCAAATCTGTCATGGCACCGAATCGCAGCTTTTTGTGCCGGGTGTAAAAAAACGCCACCAGCACACCTGCGATGACCGTACCGTAAATAGCCAGGCCGCCGTCCCAGATCCGCAGCATCCCGGCCCAGTCCAAGCCGCCGCCGACGGTGCGGTACAGGTCCAGGTAAAAAATCACGTAGTAGATCCGGGACCCCAGGATGCAGCAGGGCACCGCCCACAGCACCAGATCCAGCACATTGTCCTGGGTAAGGCCGTATTTGGGGGCCTGTTTCATGCACAGCAGCAGACCCGCCAGCATAGCGCAGGCCAAAATGATGCCGTACCAGTAAATGCCGTGGCCCACATGAACGGCAATAGGATCGGGGTTGAATTCCCAGCTGCCGAACAGGCCGGGAAAGCTGATGGGCATATTCTTCAAAGCAGTCAAAACAGGATCGTTCCTTTCTTTCTAAAAAACCGGGTCCGCTCATGCCTTTGGCACGATCTCACTGAGGGTCATCCGCTCCCGCCGGATGTTCTCCCGCAGGAAACTGGTCACGTCCTCCTTGGTGACGGATTCAAACACCTGGGGGAAGCGGAAGGGGTCGTAGCCGTGGAAATAGCCCTCTGTCAGGGATACGGCGATATTCTCAAAAGAATTCAGCCCCCGCAGATTGGCGCCGAAGGCCGCCCGGCGCACCTGCTGGTAAAAGTCCTCGCTGATGCCCTCCCGGACCAGCCGGTCCGCCTCCTTCAGGATCTCCTCCTGGACCAGCCGGGGGTCCTTGCAGTCGCCGCCGGCGTAGAGATAGGCCACGCCGGGCATCATCTCAAAGGAGCCGCCGAAGCTGGTATTGATAAGGCCCTGGTCATAGAGCCGCAGATACAGGGGGCTGGAATCCCCAAGCAGGACATCGCAGGCCATGTCGCCCACCACTGCCAGCCGCAGGTAGTCCTCTCCATCTGCCGCTGGGCGGCACTTGAAGCCCGTCAGGAACTGGGGGCAGGAGACCTCCATCTCCATGCGAGTCTCCCCCGCTGCCACGGCCTCCGGCTCGTCGCCGTAGTCCCTGGGGATGGCCGGGCCGCTGACCTTGGGCAGGACCCGCCGGGCGATATCCGCCACATGGATGGGGTCCACGTCCCCCACCACCGTCAGGATCATGTTGGCGGGTGTATAGAACGCCTTGTGGCACTGGTACAGCGTCTCCGCCGTGATGTGGGAGATGCTCTCCACCGTACCGGCGATGCTGGTGCGGGCGGCGTGGGTCCGGTACAGGGACTGCATCATCCGGTTGTAGATCTGCCAGTCGGGGTTGTCCTCGATCATGCGGATCTCCTGGCCGATAATGCCCTGCTCCTTGGCCACACTTTCCTCGGTGAACCAGGGGATGGACACGAAGGACAGCAATATCCGCAGATTCTCCTCAAAGTGGTCCGTGGAATCGAAGTAGTAGCCGGTCATGGCGTTGGAGGTGAAGGCGTTCGGCTCCGCGCCGTTCTTCGCCAGCTCCTGAAGGGCGTTGCCCTCCCGGGTATCGAACATCTTGTGCTCCAGATAGTGGGCAATGCCCGCCGGGGTGTCCAACCACTTTCCATCCAGCTGGAAGCGGATGTCCATGCCGCCGTAGCGGGTCGCGAAGAAGGCGTATTTCTTGGCAAAGCCCGGCTTCGGCACCACGCAGACCTGCAGCCCGTTAGGCAAAGTCTCCCGGTGGACAGACTCGCCGATCCGCTCGTAAAAGCTCTGCTTCATTCCGCCGCCTCCTTTCCCTGCAGGAAGTACACCGTGTCCAGCTTCACTGTCTCCATGGCGGCGAAAATGCGCTCCGCCGTCACGTTCCGCACCTGCTCCGCCAGCTCCTCCGGCGACTCGCTCTGGCCGGTGGCCGCCTGGCCCAGATAGAAGTTCTCCAGCTTGCCCTGGGAATCCCCCATGGAGGCGTAGGCATTCAGCAGGGTGCTCCGGGCGCCGTCCAGCTCCCAGTCCTCCAGATCGCCGTTCCGCACCGCCGCCAGCTGAGCCAGGATCTCGTCGTAGGCCCGCTGATAGTCAGCGAACTCGATGCCGGAGGACACGGTGATGATTCCCTTCTGCCGGTGATAGAGGGAGGAGGCGTAGTAACACAGGGACAGCTTCTCCCGCACGTTCAAAAACAGCTTGGAATTGCTGCTGCCGCCGAAGAGGGTATTGCCCATCAGCAGAGCGGCGGTGTCACTGCTGCCGCAGGAAAAGCCCATGCCCAGCTTGCCCTGGGTCACGTCCATCTCGTCGGTGATCCGCAGGACCTCCTCTCTGGCAGGGTGCTCCCGCACCAGGGCAATGTCCCGCACCGTTTTGCGGGGCAGGGTCGCAAAGGCGGCCTGCAGGGCCCGCTCCACCCGCTCCTGCCGGGCACTGCCGCAGTAGAACAGCTCCAGCCTGGCGGAGGCGATCAGGTCTTTGTACTGAGAAAACAGCTTTTGAAGCTGCACCTTTTCCACACCGGCCTCGTCTCCCAGCCGCGGCACGCCATAAGGCTCCCCGGCGCACATCTCCCGCAGCAGCCGCGCGTCGGCATAGTCCCGCTTGTCGTTGATAAGGCTGCGGATGGCATCGATCAGATTGGTCTTTTCGCTGTCAAAATAGGCGGGCACGAACCGGCCCCGCTCTGTGGCGGGATCGCAGATCAGCTCGCCCAGCAACGCCGCCACCGGCTCCAGCAGCTTCTCCCCCACCGGGGCGTAGCTGTCGTCAATGAGACTGGCCACAAAGCCCACGCACTGGTTTTCGCCCTTTTTGCGGATGGTGTAGTCGATCCGGGCGCCGTACAGCTTGTCCAGCCGGGCGGACAGGCTGCCCATATCCGGGCAGGACACGGTCCCTCGCCGCAGCACGGCGGGCAGCAGAGCATAGGCCGCCGCCGTCTCCTGCCGCAGGGGCGTTACGAACTGGGCGGACAGCAGGCTGGTCTTGAATTTCCTCGCCGGGAGATAGGTGAGATATACGCCCTCCGCCAGCTCGGTCCTTGTCACGTTCAAGATCGTCTCAACTCCTCTTTTGTGTGATAGATATCCAATTATGACCTATTATAGTATAACTCTTCCAATAATTCAAATTCTATTTTCCTAACAGGGAAAACAATAGAGATTGGAGATATATGATAAGCGCTAAAAGATATCTGTACTCTGGAATCCTTGCCTTTCAATCTCAGCCCCCTACCAAGGGTTTTGTTTGGAAGAATCCGCCGGAAAGCGCATATCTGCACTCTCCACTCCTATCTCTTATCTTTTATCTTCCCCAGCGTTCTCAGCAGGTTCCCCCGCGCGATCATCTCCCGCTCCCGCTCCGTCATTCCCAGTTTCTCCAGCTCTCGGAACAAAACAGGGACGCAGCCGCAGTCCTCCAGGCCCCTGGCCCCCTCGTTGCCAGGGCCGAAGTACTGACAGAAGTCGAAGCCGCAGGCCACGTGCTCCACGCCCATCACGTTCGCCATGTGGGCGGCGTGGCGGGCCAGCATCTCCGCCGTCTGCTTCGCCGGGTCATCGTGGATGAAGGCGTGATGGACGTTCAATCCCACCACGCCGCCGGTGTCCCGGATGGCCCGGAGCTGGTCGTCCGTCAGATTCCGCCGCACATCGCACAGGGCGCGACAGTTGGAGTGGGAGGCGATCACCGGTCCCCGGGCCAGCCTCATCACATCCCAAAAGCCCCCGTCGTTCAGATGGGACACGTCCACCACCATGCCCAGCTCCTCCATCCGGCGGACAGCCAACTTTCCCAGGGCCGTCAGGCTCTTCTGGGGGTCTCCCTTTGCCCCGGCGGCCAGGGCGTTCTCCTCGTTCCAGGTCAGCATCCCGATCCGGACGCCGAATTCCCGCCACCGCTCCAGCCAGCGCAGATCCGTCTCCATGGCTGCCATGCCCTCCACCGCCAAAAAGGCGTACAGCTTTCCGGCGGCATTGGCCCGCTCCGCCTCCTCCACGTCCCGGGCCACCGCCAGCCATGGGCACTCCGCAAATTCCGCCAGGGCGCAATCCATCATCCGCTCCATCCGGAAGGCAACCGTCTCCGCCCCCGGCACGTCCTTCCAGAAGGTCTCCCCCGGAGCGCTGGTCCACATGGCCAGCACCAGGCCCTCCATGCCGCCCCGCCGCAGCAGATCCAGATGGCGGCGCTCCAGAACACGGTCCTCCCCCGCCAGCCGCCGCCGCGTCACATCATATAAAAGGTCGGAATGACCGTCAAAGATCCCTGCCATAAGTCCTCCCAATTTATAGGTAAGAGATAAGAGATAACAGATAAAAGATATTGGGACACGATCTCTGCTCTTATCTTTTATCCTTTATCTCTGTTCTGTCGTTTCCATTATACGCTCCTTTTCCCATTTCTCCACCGCCGGCTTGAAATTTTCCAAATTTCTTCTCCATTTCCCCTTGACTTTTTCACCAAATTCCTGTAAACTATTTGTTGTTGTAAAGGTCTAGAACTTTACAGGAAGGAGCGGTCCCCTTGAAAAATCAGACCTATCGCATGACCATGCTCTTCGATTTTTACGGGGAGCTGCTGACCCAGCGGCAGCGGGAATTCTTCGACCTCTATTATAACGAGGACCTGTCCCTGGCGGAGATCGCGGAGAACGAGGGCATCTCCCGGCAGGGCGTTCGGGACGTGATCGTCCGTGCGGAGGCCGCTATGCAGGAGATCGAGGACAAAACCGGCATCATCCGGCGGTTCGAGGCCCAGCGCCCCCATCTGGATGCTATTATCGCCGCCGCGGGTGAGATCAAGACCATCAATTACCGCCAGTTTGAGGACAGCCGGCTCACGGAGCTGGCGGACCGCATCCTGACAGAGACCGGCGCGTTAAAGGACTGAGCTATGGCATTTGAAGGACTTTCTGAAAAACTCAACGCCACATTCAAACGCCTGCGGGGCAAGGGCCGCCTGACAGAGAACGACGTGCGGGAGGCCATGCGGGAGGTCCGCCTGGCCCTGCTGGAGGCCGACGTGAGCTACAAGGTGGTCAAGGAGTTCGTAGCCGCCGTTACAGAGCGTGCCATCGGCGCCGACGTGCTGGACAGCCTGACCCCCGCCCAGCAGGTCATCAAGATCGTCAACGAGGAGCTGACGGCCCTGATGGGCGGCGCCGCCGCCAAGCTGTCCATGGCCAACAACGGCCCCACCGTGGTCATGATGGTGGGCCTCCAGGGCGCGGGCAAGACCACCACCACCGCCAAGCTGGCGGGATTGATGCGCAAGCAGTACACCAAGCGGCCGCTGCTGGCCGCCTGCGACGTATATCGCCCCGCCGCCATTGAGCAGCTGAAGGTGGTGGGCGGACAGCTGGACCTGCCGGTGTACGAGCAGGGCCAGGGCGACCCGGTGAAGATCGCGGAAGCCGCCCTCCGCCACGCCAAAGACCACGGCAGCGACATGGTGTTTCTGGACACCGCCGGTCGCCTCCATGTAGACGAAACTCTGATGGACGAGCTGAAGCGGATGAAAGCCGCGGTCCATCCTAACGAGATATTGCTGGTAGTAGACGCCATGACCGGCCAAGACGCGGTGAATGCCGCCAGCGCCTTTGACGAGGCTCTTGGCATCGACGGCGTGGTCCTCACCAAGCTGGACGGCGACGCCCGGGGCGGCGCGGCTCTGTCCATCCGGGCGGCCACCGGCAAGCCCATCAAGTTCGTGGGCACCGGCGAAAAGCTGGATATGATCGAGCCGTTCCATCCGGACCGCATGGCGTCCCGTATTTTGGGCATGGGCGACATGCTGTCCTTCATCGAAAAGGCCGAGCAGGCCTTTGACGAAAAGCAGGCCGCCAAGCTGGAGGAAAAGCTGCGGAAGAATCGCTTCACCCTTCAGGATTACTTCGACCAGCTCCAGCAGCTCCGGAACATGGGCGACCTGAGCCAGATCGCCGGGATGCTGCCCGGCCAGCTGGGCCGCCAGCTCCAGGGAGCCAGCATCGACGAAAAGCAGATGGCCCACACCGAGGCCATCATCCTTTCCATGACTCCTCTGGAGCGGGAAAATCCTCAGATCCTCAACGCCAGCCGCAAAAAGCGCATCGCCGCCGGCTGCGGCCTGGAAGTAGTGGATGTGAACCGCTTGCTGAAGCAGTTCGACATGATGCAGCAGCTGACGAAGCAGATGACCAAGGGCCGGATGCCTCAGATGCTGGGCGGCAAAGGCGGCAGGATGCACGGCTTCGGGCGGAAAAAGCGCTTCAAGTGAATGGGGAATTCCTCCTCAGCTGTTACGCCGCGGTCCGCGCAGGGGAACTGGCGCGTCTATCCCCGCTGGCAGTTTAAACTTTCCCACTTCTAATTTCTCATTGAAACTGGCATAAGTGCTCTCGCATTTATCAATAGATCAACAATTCAAAATTTTGGAGGTACAACATCATGGTCAAGATCAGACTGCGCCGCATGGGCGCCAAGAAAGCTCCCTACTACCGCGTGGTAGTGGCCGACTCCCGCTTCCCCCGCGACGGCCGCTTCATCGAGGAGATCGGCACGTACAATCCCTGCGTCTCCCCCGCCGTCATCAAGATCGACACGGACCGCGCCCAGGCTTGGATCAAGTCCGGCGCTCAGCCCACCGACACCGTCAGAGCTCTGCTGAAAAAAGTGGAAGTCCTCTGATCCGGAGGATAGAGCATGAAGGACTTGCTGCTCTACATCGCCAGAAACCTTGTGGATGATCCCGACGCGGTCTCCGTTACGGAGATCCAGGGCGATCAGGAGCTGACATTGGAGCTGCGTGTCGCCCCCGACGACATGGGTAAGGTCATTGGCCGCCAGGGCCGCATCGCCAAGGAGATCCGGACCGTGGTCCGCTCCTATGCCCAGCGCACCGGTGTGAAGGTTTCCGTGGATATCGTAGACTAAAAAACTGGAGCGGACCATCCGCTCCAGTTTTTTTGCTTTCCAAGAGGCTCCTCAAAAGGGCCGCCGCTCATTCGCCCCAAATCACATCTACGATGACGCCGTCCTGAATCTCGATATATTCACTCTTCAAAATGTAGTCTGTCTTGCCGATGCGGACCTCCTGGTCTCCTACCTTGGTGGTCATGACCTCCGCCGTGGGAGTCTCGGTGGTGGCGGTGAACAGCAGGGTCACGTGGGTCTCATCTTCCACCCAGTTGCCGCCCGCGTCCAGGACATAATAGGGCTGGCGCTCCACATCCACGATCTCGCCGCCCACCAGGGCGCCGCTGGCCATCAGCTTGGAGGGCAGGTGCTTTTTGCAGTTGTCATACAGCTCCTCCGGCACGCCCTCTGCCCGCACCACAAAGGTCACCGGGGTCATGGCCCGCTCCGCGGATACGCTGTCGTCAGGGCCTAAGATCTTCCAGGCCGCCAGGACCAGCACCGCCAAGATCAGAACCACGGCGATCAGATCGATGATATTGAATTTTCCAACGCGCTTTGCTTTTTGTTCCATGATATCCTCCATAAGGGACGTTTCTTCCTGTGGACAATGTACGGGAAATATTGTATACTATTTTCCGTGATTCCACAAGGACTTTTTTATAAAGAGAGGCTTTTTCATGAAAGTCATCCATCTCATCAGCGGCGGCGACTCCGGCGGAGCCAAGACCCACGTGCTGAGCCTGCTGCAAAATCTGAACAAAACCATCACCGCTCAGCTGGTCTGCTTCCGGGACGGTCCCTTCGCCGAGGAGGCCCGGAGCTTGGGCATCCCCACGGAGATCATGGGGGGCAACAACATCCCCCGGCTCCGCCGCCAACTGACGGACTACATCCGCCGGGGCGGCTATCAGGTGATCCACTGCCACGGGGCCCGGGCCAACATGGTGGGTGCGCTGCTGCGCCTCCCCACGGGGCTGCCGGTGGTCAGCACCGTTCACAGCGACTATAAGCTGGACTACATGGGCCGCCCCCTGAGCCGCCTGACCTTCGGCAATATCAACGCTTGGGCCCTGCGGCAGGTGGATTACCGCATCGGCGTGTCCGACGCCATGGTGGACCTGCTGATCTCTCGGGGCTTCGCTCCGGACCGGTTCTACGCCATTTACAACGGCATCGACTACGCCCCCGCCCCAAGCCAGGGGGACCGGCTCCCCTACCTGCGGAGCCTGGGGGCCGACGTGGACGGAGACAGCGTGGTCATCGGCATCGCCGCCCGGCTGAATCTGGTGAAGGACATGTCCACTCTCATCCGGGGCTTCGCGGCGGGGCTGGCCCAATGCCCCCGGCTGCGTCTGGTCATCGCCGGTGACGGCGAGGAGCGGGACAAGCTGGGCGCCCTGGCAAAGGAGCTGGGCGTGGAGAAGCAGGTGACCTTTGCCGGGTGGATCTCCGGCGGCATGGACCGGTTTTACAGCGCCCTGGACGTCAACGCCCTCACCAGCCTGTCGGAGACCTTCCCCTACGCCCTGACGGAGGGTGCCCGGTTCCACCTGGCCACGGTGGCCACCGCCGTGGGCGGCATCCCCTACCTCATCGACCAGGACGTGAACGGCTTTTTGATCCAGCCCGGCGACTGGGAGGCCCTGGGCCGCTGCTTCGCCGCCCTGGGCAATGACGACGGCCTGCGCCGCCGGATGGGGGAAAAGCTATTTGAAAAAGCGTCGGCCCAGTTTTCCATCCAAAAGACAGTGGAGACCCAGCTCCACATCTACGAAGAAATTCTCCGCCGCCACAGCCGCCCCAAAACGGAGCGGGACGGCGTGGTGATCTGCGGGGCCTATGGCCGGGGCAACGCCGGGGATGACGCCATTCTGGAGGCCATCCTCCAGGAGATGCGCTCCATCGACCCAGACATGCCCGTGACAGTCCTCAGCAAGGACCCCAGATCGACCCGCCTGGCCTATCGGGTCCGGGCCGTCAGCCGCACCAACATCCCCGCCTGGCGGCGGGCCATGAAGCGGGCCAGGCTCTATATCAACGGCGGCGGCAGCCTGATCCAGGATGTCACCTCCCGCCGGTCCCTGTGGTTCTACCTCCACAACATCCAGACTGCCAAACGGTGCGGCTGCAGGGTGCAGATGTACGGCTGCGGCATCGGTCCCGTGACTCGGGACAGCCACCGGAAGCTGGCGGCCCGGGTCCTGAACGCGTGCGTAGACGTGATAACCCTTCGGGAGCCGGACTCCCAGGCGGAGCTGAAGGCCATGGGCGTCACAGAGCCGGAGATCCTGCTGACCGCCGATCCGGCCCTGACCCTGCGGGGGGCCCCCAGCGACGAGACGGACAGCGTGCTGCTGCGGGCGGGCATCCCGCCCCACGGCCGGTATCTCTGCTTCGCCCTGCGGCACTGGCGGGGCTTTGAGGCCAAGGCCCCCCTCTTCGGCAGGGCGGCCAGATACGCCTATGAGACTTACGGCCTCACTCCGGTGTTCGCGGCGGTGGAAAAGCACCTGGACCCGGAGGCGGGCCGCCTGGCCGCCCAGGGGCTGGACGGCATCCCTCACTACTTCCTGGACGACACTGGCGCCGCCGGCACCATCATCGGTGCCCTCAGCCGGATGGAGGCGGTGGTATCCATGCGGCTCCACGCCCTGATCTTCGCCGCCGGACAGGGCATCCCCCTGGCAGGCGTGGTATACGACCCCAAGGTCTCCTCCTTTCTGCGCTACATCGGACAGGAAAATTTCGTGGACCTGGAGGCCCTGACGGAGGAGGCCCTCCGGGCCATGATCGACCGGGCCGTGGCCAAAACGGCCCAGCCCGAGGCCCAGGCCGCCGCCGTCCAGCAGCTCCAGGAGCTGGAGCAGCGGAACGTAGAGGTGGCCCGCCGCCTGCTGGGAGCCTGATCCCCCTCTCCCACACATTTTTTCTCACGCTCCCTCAACGAAAAAGCAGCCGCTGCCGCGGCTGCTTTTTCGTTTGAATAGATTCTTATTTGGTGGGGAATCCAAAAGTCCCCCGCATGTCGAACAAAAAGCGCAGGAAGCTTTTGGGATAGGCAATGAAGCTGCCCTCATCCACCATGGCCAGCAGCTCTTCCAGTGTGACCCAGCGGACATCGTCCACCTCCTCCGCCTGGAGCGTCAGCGCGGAGATATCCATGTCCCGCTCCGCCACAAAGAAGTCGTCAAAGCCCCCGGCGAAGTTCACCGTCACCGTGGGCCGCACGCCGGTCAGGTCCAGGACATAGCCCAACTCCTCCCGGACCTCCCGTTCTGCGCCCTGGCGTGTGGTCTCACCGGCGTCCACGCCGCCGCCCACCGTCACGTCCCAAAGCCCCGGCCAGATGTGCTTGCTGGCTGTCCGCTTCTGGATCAGCATGCGGCCCCGGCTGTCAAATATGCACACGTGGACCACGATCCGCAGCTCGCCGGGGCCTTTCTTTGCATAGCGCTCCGCCGTTTTCCCCAAGGGGACGCGGTTTTCGTCATACAGGTCTACCAGTTCCATCCTCGTCTCTCCTCACTGCCGCCGGGCAGTCTCATAGTCGTCGCCCCGGCGATAGAAGGGGCAGGCGTTGTTGGCGCTGCGCAGAAAGCGCTCCATCTCGTCCTCATCCAGGTCCATTGTACAGTAATAAACGTCCATCTCGCCGTCATAGTCGTAGTGGACGCACTCCTCGCAATTCGCCGCCACAGGGCATCACCTCTCAGCAAGATCATGGTTTTTATAAGATTATCGCATAGATCCCATCCACATCCAAGCGCTGTTTCATCACCAGCTCCTCCACCGCCTCCCGGGCGGCGGGCGGCGCGGCCCAGCACATGCCGCACCCGGCGGTGATGGACCGGGGCACCGGGATCAGCCGCCCCGGCACACCCGCCGCCTTGCAGGCGCACTCCATGGCCATGGCCCCGGCGGTGGTACGAAAGGTCACCACGCACTTTTCCGTCCGCTCCCGCATCACAGCGCCTCCACCGCCAGGGTCCGGACGGCCTCCGCCGCCGCGTCCGTCTCCTCCTCCGTGTTGGCCCAGCCCCAGGAGAACCGGACAGCTCCCTGGTCCGTGGTGCCCAGCGCCCGGTGGAGCCGGGGCGCGCAGTGCGCGCCGGGCCGGGTCGCGATACCGAACCGTTCCGCCAGCTCGTCGGCCACCTCCGCCGAGTCCAGGTCCCCGATGTTCAGCGTCACGATGGGGGCGCGCTCCGCAGCGTCCAGATCGCCGTACAGTGTGACCCCCGGCGCTTCCCGAACAGACTGGTAAAACCGCCGGGCCAGGGCCGTCTCATGTTCCCGGATGGCCGCTATTCCGGTCCTGGCGATGTAGTCCAGCGCCGCCCCCAGTCCTGCCAGCCCGTGGCTGTTGAGGGTCCCGGCCTCCAGACGGGTCGGGTATTCGGCAGGCTGGGTCTCCAGATAGCTCTGGACCCCGGTGCCGCCCACAGCGAAGGGACGGATCTCCACATCCTCCCCCACGCACAATCCCCCGGTGCCCTGGGGCCCCAACAGGCTCTTGTGGCCGGTGAAGCACACCACGTCGATGTGCTGCTCCTCCATGTGGATGGGGAATACCCCCGCCGTTTGGGAGGCATCCAGAATGAGCAGCAGGCCATGCTTGCGGCAGAAAACCCCTACCCGGCCAATGTCCACCAGATCCCCCGTCAGGTTGGAGGCGTGGGTGCAGACCACCGCCCGGGTGTCAGGCCGCAGCAGCCGCTCAAGATCATTGTAGTCGATCTGTCCCCGCCTGTCCGCCGGGACGAAGTCCACCGCCGTCCCCCGCTCCCGCAGGCGGTACAGGGGCCGCAGCACGGAGTTGTGTTCCAGGTCCGTGGAGATCACATGGTCCCCCGGCCCCAACAGGCCGCTGATGGCGATGTTCAGGGCCTGAGTGGAATTGGGCGTGAAGCACACCCGCTCCGGCCGGGGGCAGCCAAACAGGTCCGCCAGCTTTTCCCGGGCATCGTACACCGTCCGGGCGGCGGACAGTGCGTCGCTGTGGACGCCCCGGCCACAGTTGCCGAAGCCGTTCATGGCGGCAGCCGCCGCCTCCGCCACGCCGGGGGGCTTGGGCCGGGTCGTGGCGGCGTTGTCCAGATAGATCATGGCTTGATGACCTTTCCCGCCCCAGCCAGCGTCTCCACGATGCTGTACATGTTGGTGGCGCTGCCCACCGCCAGCTTTTCCGTCAGGCCGTAGTAATTCAGGCAGGTGCCGCAGGTGAGGATCTCCACGCCCTGGGCCTCCATGCTCTTCAGGTCCTCCAGGGAGTCGCTGCCCTCCACCGTCAGCTTCGCGCCGCCGTTGTAGAACAGGATGGTCCTGGGCAGTGTGGGCAGCTGGCTGACGGCGAAGAGAAATCCCTTCATCAGTGTCCGGCCCAGCTCGTCGCTGCCCCGGCCCATAGCGTCGGTATCCACCGCCACCACCAAGTCCCCCCGCTGGTCCGGGACGCAGCTCATCTCCGGCTCCACCGCCGTCTCGCCCACAGGGTCCGTCGCCTCCATGGTGACCACGAATTTCCCTTCGCCCCGCTTCTCCGCTTTCGCCGTCAGATGGTGGCCCGCCGCCATTCTCGTCAGGTTCTGCACGGCGATCTCATTGTCTACATGGATCTCCAGCGTCCCCGGCTCGGTCATCTCCCGCAGGGCACGAGTGGCCTTGACCACCGGGATGGGGCATTGCTCGCCAATGGCGTTCACAACGATATTCCGCATAATCTGTTCCTCTTTCTCCGCCGGGGCGGTGTATGTTTCCTTTTATTGTACCGCTGGATGGCCCGGAAAACAAGGGGCTGTTTTTTCAAAAGAACAACGCCGCCGCAAATACCACCAAAGCGCCCTTCCTTTCGGTGGAAAATCCCGTGCATATCGCCGTTTCTCGGCAAATTCCTTGACAGGCGCCGCAAAAAGCTCGTAAAATAATACTGTCCTATACCGAAAAGATTTGAGGTCCCGCCTATGAAAACGCCCTTTGTGACAAAAGACCAGCTGGAGGCCATCGCCGCCCAGTACCCGACCCCTTTCCACATCTACGACGAGAAGGGCATTCGTGAAAACGCCCGCCGCCTGAAGGCCGCCTTCGCCTGGAACCCCGGCTACCGGGAATACTTCGCCGTGAAAGCGACTCCCACCCCCGCCATTTTGAAGCTGCTCCATGAGGAGGGCTGCGGCTGCGACTGCTCCAGCGAGGCGGAGCTGCTGATGGCGGAGCGCTGCGGTGTCACCGGCGAGGGCATCATGTTCTCCTCCAACAACACCCCCGCCCGGGAGTTCCAGCTGGCGGACCGGCTGGGCGCCATCATCAACCTGGACGATCTGACCCTGGTGGACTTTCTGGAGCAGTCCATCGGGAAGATCCCTGAAAAGATCTGCTGCCGCTACAATCCCGGCGGCGTGTTCACTCTGGGCGAGACCCGGGAGGGCTTTCAGGTGATGGACAACCCCGGCGACGCGAAATACGGCATGACCCGCGCCCAGATCGCCGAGGCCTTTGCCCGCCTGTCTGCCATGGGCGCCAGGGAGTTCGGCATCCACAGCTTCCTGGCCTCCAACACCCTGTCCAACGACTACTACCCCGCCCTGGCCCGCATTCTGTTCCAGCTGGCGGCAGAGCTGAAGGCGGAGACCGGCGTGCACATCACCTTCATCAACCTCTCCGGCGGCGTGGGCGTGCCCTACCGCCCGGAGCAGCCCGCCAACGACATCGCCGCCATCGGCGAAGGCGTGCGGAGGGCCTACGAGGAGATCCTGGTCCCCGCCGGCATGGGCGACGTGGCGCTGTACACGGAGCTGGGCCGCTTTATGCTGGCCCCCTACGGCCATCTGGTGACCCGGGCAGTCCACGAAAAGCATATCTACAAGGAGTATATCGGCGTGGACGCCTGCGCCGCCGACCTGATGCGCCCCGCCATGTACGGCTCCTACCACCACATCACCGTCATGGGCAAGGAGACCGCCCCCTGCGACCACAAGTACGACGTGGTGGGCTCCCTGTGCGAGAACAACGACAAATTCGCCGTGGACCGGATGCTGCCCAGGATCGACCGGGGGGATCTGCTGGTGATCCACGACGCCGGCGCCCACGGCCACGCCATGGGTTATAACTACAACGGCAAGCTCCGCTCCGCCGAGCTGCTGCTCCGGGAGGATGGCTCGGTGGAGCTGATCCGCCGGGCGGAGACCCTGGAGGACTATTTCGCCACCGTGGTGTGGTGAGCGCGGACATGACAAAGACGCTTCGGCTGTGCCGGAGCGTCCCTTTTTTACGCGCTGGTATCAATACCAATAGGGAAAGTTCGGATACGGCACTTCCTCGCCCCTCTTCTTTGCCATCCGGTTCTGCACGAGGGCGATCAGGAAGTAAATAGCGCACTCCGCGAAAATATAGATCTCCTGCGCAAGATGTCTGTCCCTGCCGCTCTCCAGCGGAAGCAGCTCTGTCAGCGGCGTATAGAATATGACGAAGTACCCGATGAAAAGACAGGCCCCCAACCCATATCTGAATTTTTTATAGCCCATGTTTGTCTCCTTCGTCGCAGATCAATTTTAATTTACAGAATAAGTTCCAAAATGCGTAAAAATACCAAAAGTTGATGACGAGCCATTTTTATGTAATAGGGGAGAATAATAGTCTGAGTTTATATCTCCTCGTTTGATTGTCTCACGGTCCAAAAGTACTCGCTTTCCATTGTTCTCAATAGAATACTCTTTTATAAAAAGTTTTCCTAAGGAAGGTACATATCTAGTAAGAGAAGCTTTGCTTCCAATCTGTAAATATGTTGTTTTCATAAATGGGGTTATTGTAATGGATATCTTATTAGGAAATGAACTCTGATTGCTTTTGCTAAACTCAATATGCTCATAGAATGGAGAAATTCGACATTCAACTGATTTAGCCCCGATACTTTCTTCGGAAAAATATTCGAAACTAACGGCAAGATAAAGTATCATAGCAGATATGACTAAGAAAATTATCCGGTAGAAAGTATGCTGGCGCATAAATGCAAATCCTCCCAAACTTAGTCATAAAAATCGGCGTATTCTACCGCAGTTGCAACATCAGAAAACGGCTGGCTATAAGGATCATATTCGTAAACCAAGCAAGTATTTTTATACCAATATCCGCATTCAAAATCTCTGGTGTGCTCAGTAATATAAATCGAATCCTCATTATTGCCTCCATCGCTACTTGATGCGATGGTCTCTTTTGTATATTCATTCGTTACTGTTGCAGTCCCCCAAACTGTCGGAAGATTTACAGGCTTACCATTCTCATCTACTGTTTGAAACATCAAATCATAATATAAAATTGGCTGCCGTGATGCTTAGTAGATCACATATCCCGATACGGAGATCGTATCGGATGAATTGTTCCTGATCGCCAGCGTGTAATCCCCTCCCTGGTCATTTTATCTGCCGGGCGGAAACGCTGGACAACGATTTCGCCAGCTATGGCGTAAGCAGAAAAACCAACGCGCTCCCAGCTGCACTGGTGCGGCCGGGGGCGTTTTCATGTGCGTCTCCGATAAGGGACAGCATTTCATCCAAAACTGATTTTCACCTGCGGCGGATGAAGCACCGCACGATCTCCATAGAGCCGAAGATCAGCAGGTGATAGAGCAGGATGATCCCGCCAAACAGGAGGATATCCGCCACGTAACACATCTCCGGGCGGATCCCGCAGATCATGCCGGTCAGCACGGACCAGAGGACCAGCGTCAGCAGACGGGTCGTGATGGGGGACCAGCCCAGGGTCTCAGTCCAGAAATTCCCGCCGGTCATCTTGTCCGCCAGCCCTTCCACCAGGCGTTTGCCCACTGGGAGGCGAAAGAAGACGGTCGTGAAGAGCAGCACCGCCAGAACGGCCAGCCTTGTGTTGATCGGTGTGATGGGGGTCATCATAAGATCGCCTCCTATTCCTCTGCATACGCTTTGATATGCAGCGTACAGTTGCCCGTGGTGCCAGCAGCAAATTCTGCCGTTACTTGAAACGCCGCGCCGGCCACATTGCAGGAAAGCGGCTTTTCAAACGTCACATCAGTGCTTTCCGCCAGCTCATATGTGCCGCCGCTGTTTTTCGTATAGACCCGTACTTTCACGGCGGTTGGTCCCTGGGTCGAGACCAGCGACACATTCACCGTACTGCCGCCCAGAGAATTACCGTCAGTCAGCACTTCATATTCTCCCGTCTGGGGAGAGAGTCCAAACGTCTTGCTCTGATCGACTGGCTTTGGCAGGAACAGTCCGCCAGCCGCGCTTGCGGAAAAGGTGCAGAACAGCAGAACCAACAGCGACAGCGCGACATATTTTCTATATTTTTCCCTCATGGATAGCCCCTCCCTGGCCATTTTATTTGTCTGGCGAAAGCACTGGATAACTATTTCTCCACGGAGCTATGGTGACAGGATGAACGCAGCGTTCTCCCGGCCGATTCGGCATAGCCGGAGCATTCTTTTTTATGCACGGGCGCAGTATTACCTGCTCTGCTGGCCTTCTGCCAGCTCCGCCCGCACTTCATCGACTGTCTTTCCGATGGTCTGAACAGGCTTTTCCGAATACCAGCCCAATCTGCCGATCTCATTGCCGTCCCTGTCGTACAGGGGTTCGGACGTGGCGGTGCGCATCGCCGCCATCTCTTCCTCGCTGACCGGCAGCTCTTTCGGGCAGCGGATATAGCCGGCAAGCCCATCCTCATTGACCGCGGGCTTCAGGTCCGGGGAATACCCCACCGCTTCCCGCAAAACATCGGGGCCATAGGTCTGTCCCTTGGCGTTCACCGGGTATTTTCCATTCACCAAATACGCATCCGCCAAAGCCCACAGCTCGGGGTTCTGGGCGGTGCTGTCTGCCAGCTCGGCCGCCACCGTTTCCATGTCCTTCCCAATGATATCGGGACGCGAGAACTCCACAAAGAAGCTGCCGATACGCTTTCCAGCCAAATCATAGAGCGCTATAAATTTCCCGTCATAGCGGCCAAAAGCCCTTTCATCCGCAGCGGCCAGCTCTTCATAGCGGACATAACCGCTCTGCCCCTCTGTTCCCATGGCGGCCACCAGATCAGGGTGTCTTCCAGTCTCCAGCGCCGCCGACAATGTGCCGTATGTCTCTCCGCGGCTGTTCACAGGCAGAGCCATGTCCACGTCGTCAGTCGAGCGAGACTGTGATCCATTGGAGGTGGTCAGCCGATGTGTTTGAAACGGATCGAATTTTCCATCTGCCTGTTTCACATGCAGAACGCCGTAACCGGTGATTTCGGTCCCGCTGAAATAGGTGTATTTCGTCTGGGTCACAAGGAAATAGTAGGGATCTGACAAGGTGGCAAGGCTTGAGCGCACCACTTTGCCCTCATTGTCCTCTATAAACGCCTGCGCCTGCACCTGGTCCACAGGGATCGGTCTGTTATCCGCCGATTTGATCCACGCCGCCGAGCTGTACCGCCCCTGATCCTCGTAAAGCGTGGTCCAGATCTCATAGTTCCGCCCATTGCCGTCGGCAGGCCGCGGGTCCGACTCGGCGATCTCTCTTGCGAAAGCGGGCACGCTGATGGAACAGCAGAGTGCGATCGCCAGAAGCAATGCCGCCAATTTTTTCTTCATAGCTGGCTCCTTTCATGAACCGTTAAAATGAACAGCAGGGTCATATTAAATTGTTATTGCCGTGATGCTCAATAATTCACTTTCCCCCGATACGGAGATCGTGTTGGACGAATTATTTCTGATCGCCAGCGTGTAATCCCCTCCCTGGTCATTTTATCTGCCGGGCGGAAACGCTGGACACCTATTTCGCCAGCTATGGCGTAAGCAGAAAAACCAACGCGCTCCCTGCCGCACTGGTGCGGCGGGGGCAGTTTCACGTGTCCCGAATACGGCTCGGCGATCCTTCATACCCGCGGCGGATGTCGTTCACCGCCTTGCCCTTTAGATTTAAAATCACGACTCAATGTCCAGAAAAGGATGCCCTTTACCGCAAAAAATGCAATTTCTGGAAGCAGCATACTGGTAAACCGACAGACACGCAGAAAACAGCAAAGACACCAAATCGAAAAAAGCACATGTGGGGTGTAAATGGCCAAAAACTTTCCAAAGTCATGCTGGGAAAATGTTGCATGAGCAAATATTTTCCCAGCATTCCGCAGTATGCGCCGTGCAAGGCACCATGTAACGATTTGCCAAGGGAGAAAAAGCAGTACAGACAAATATTCAAGAGGTTCTCTAACAGAAAATGACAACCACAATCCTTCCATTAGCCCTACGGTGTGAATCAGTAATATTCGGAACATGATATTTGTCCTATAGGCATCCATAAACCACTTCATGGCACCCTCCACACGCATCGTTTGATGTGGGAAAAATTACAAATTCAACCCGTAGAATATAACTCCGTCTTTACCATGCAATCTAAAAATCTTTCCACTCCACCATCATTGTAGACCCATACTATATGATACCATGACATACTTCCCGAATAATAGGTAGATTTATAGTATTTTCCCATAACCTTGCCATCATGCTTGATATAGTAAAGAAGCTGTGCCCCTGCACTTATTGCCGTGACAGTAAAGCAAATAGGGCCTAAGCCCGGGATAAAGCCCATTAAACTAACAGCTGAACCCGCAATAGTTCCTTCAATAAAAGAATCTCCAGTTGTCATCCCTAAATATATAAAACCCTCAGGCGAATAATGCCCGTAGCGGCAAGTGTCATCCTCCAATGGCATAATGCCATTAGGTTTACCGCCTACGAAAAACCGTTGTCCACTTTGAGCAATCTGAGATGAACAATAAGTATGTTCATTTTCAATGGCTAACGCAGGAGCAGATAAGGATATACATGTAGCTAAGGCTAAAAACAAACAAATTATTCTTTTTTCATAATTCCCTCCCTTTTTGCCGCATATGATATTAGTAGATCACATATCCCGATACGGAGATCGTATCGGAT
This sequence comes from uncultured Dysosmobacter sp., assembly GCF_947631165.1. GTDB lineage: Bacteria > Bacillota > Clostridia > Oscillospirales > Oscillospiraceae > Oscillibacter. Next base: position 72,634 of record NZ_CANRKH010000007.1, read on the forward strand.
GAATTGTTCCTGATTGCCAGCGTATAATATCCCTTCTGGCTGACTCTAAATGTCTCGTAGAAATTTCCGGTTTTCGTATTTGCCGAATAAAATAATCCATCCGGCGCGATAAAGCCGAAATCCACGCTGGCCGAGTTCGGCTTGTAGGTGGCGCTGATCGTGATCGTCTCACCGATATCCAGTGGGAAGGACTTATCATTTGTAAACAGCAAATTACCAGGAATCTCCGCATTAAAGTTGTTTGTCGCCCGTACTATGGCTATCTCCTGCTCCACCACTTCGACTGCTCCCGCGTTGATCGTGAGACATCCGATCACCGCGGCACAGGCCAACACGATACAGAGCAATTTTTTAAGCCTCATAAAAACTCACCTCCTTTCCTGTATCACCACTCCGACGAAAAGTGATTGCCTGGTACGACCTCCACCTCCTCTCCTCTCATATCCGCCATGTCCAGAAGATCATCCGGCTTCGGGGCGGCTATGTAGCCGATGATAAGCCCCGTTACCAGCGCCAGCAGGCACAGCAGCGCCGCCAGCCAGACCGCCATCCGGCGGCCCTGTTTTGGCTTCGCCCCGGCGGGCGGCTCCAAAGCAGCCGGCTCCGGGTCAGGCGGCTCCTCTTCCTCCGCTGGCGCCGCCGCGCCGTAGACCAGCTCGTCCAGAGTCACGCCGTACAGCCGGCCCAGCTCCATCAAATTTTCCGCGGACGGCGCGGCCATGCCGGTCTCCCACCGGGACACCGCCTGCCGGGATACGTCAACCCGCTCCGCCACATCCGCCTGGGACAATCCCGCAGCCTGCCGCAGGTCCCGCAGCCTTTCTTCCACGCCCATCTTCAGCTCCTTTCTTCCACCATAGCAAAATGTCCAATTTTTGTAAACCGCATCTAGTTTACAAGGGGGCAATTATTGATTGCCCCCTTGCTTTCCGCCCATATTCGCCCCTCACCGGGTCGGAATGATCTCGATCCAGTACCCGTCGGGGTCGCTGATGAAATAGATGCCCATTTTCGGGTTTTCAAAGCACACGCACCCCATGGCCTGGTGCTTCGCGTGGGCCGCCTCATAGTCCGCCGCCTGCATGGCCAGGTGGAACTCGCACTCCCCCAGGTCGTACTTCTGGGGGTGGTCCCGCAGCCACGTCAGCTCCAGCCGGAAATCCGTCTTCCCGTCCCCCAGGAACACGATGACGAAGCTGCCGTCCTCGGCCTCCTTCCGCCGCACCGGCTCCAGGCCCAGGGCGTCCTTGTAGAATTGCATGGATTTGTCCAGATCGGACACATTGAAGTTGAAATGGTTGAAAGTCAGCATACGTCTCACCTCATGTTTGATTTGATAGTGGTTTCTTAAGTTCAGTATAGCACGCAGGGCACCCCCGCCGCAAGCGCGGCGGAAAAAAGTCCCCGGGCCGCCGCCCAGGGACTATTTTTGTATCATTCCGCACGGCGTTCAGATCGCCTGCTTTTCCTGCAAGATCTGCTGCTTCAGGATGGGGTACACCTCGTAGATGTCGGTGATGCTGTACGTCGGCTTTACATCCTTCGGCACGTCCTTGTCCCGGGACGCGGTGAGGTGAGAGTGGATGTGGAACGTGACGCCAAAGCCCATCCGCTGGGGGCCGATGACGTCCCGGGAGAAGGTATCGCCCACGTAGGCGCAGGTGGCGGGGTCCGACTGGATCTGATGCAGGGATACCCGGAAAATATTGGGGTCCGGCTTGCGGTAGCCGGTGACGGAGGACAGCGTCACATCCTGGAAATAATCCCGGATGCCGTACTCCTTCAAGATCCAGAACACCTGGTACAAACTGGCGGTGTTGCTGATGACCCCCAGCTTCAATCCCAAGCTCTTCAGGCCCTCCAGCATCTCCACCACGCCGGGCCGCAGGCTGCGGTGGTAATAGGTGATCTCCCACATGTGGGCCAGCTCCTCAGCAAAGGGCTTCACCGTTTCAAAATCCAGGCCGAATTCCGGCAGCACATAGTTGCCCCAGATCTCCTCGGGCTTCAATTCACGGTTGGTGGGAGCCCGGTAAGCGGCATAGTTGTCCCAGCCGTCCGCCAGCTTTTTCACGGCGGTGGGAATATCCATGTCCACAGCGATTCCCTTTTCCCGGAGGATGCGCAGGACCCCTTCGGCGGATGCCGCGCGGCTGGCATCGTCGGTATAGATGTCCTCCAGCGTACCGCCCATGTCAAACAATACGGTATCGATCATAATCTCACTGCCTTTTCTCAAGCCTTGCCGCAGGGGCGGCCTGGGGTTTATTTTTCCAGTATCGGTAATAAAGGAATATCGACGATCCGCCGCCCAGTACAAGAGGAGGCAGCACGAACATCCCAAAGAGCCACAGGATCATCTGCCGGACCTCCGGCTCATCTTTTGAATAGATCAGCAGAGTGATGAGGCAGGCCAGCATCAGTAAAAACGCCCAAAGATACGCTGCCGGCAGCAGCCGCTTCTCCGTTTTGGATAAAAACCATGCCAGGCCGCACACCGCCGCTCCGACGGCCGACGGGATCAAGGCCTCCAGCAGGTTCACTGCCGTCACCGGCAATCCGGCCAGCACCGCGTCCAGCGGGTCCAGCAGGAAGAAAAACAGTGCGCCGTAAACAAAGATGAACAGCCATGCGAGGCAGAAGGAATACAGCATCAGGGTGCTTTTCACCTTGCCGTTCTCTGTCATCTGGAACGCTCCCCAGAAACTGTCGGCGGCTTTGGTGACCTTTTCGTTGTATTTTTGTTGTTGAATGGGGTTGCCGCGCATGGATCTTCCTCCTTTTAGGGAAGGCGGGCGGCCATATCAGCCGCCCGCCCGACGGAGCCGCATTCAGCGGCAGGATATCACATGTTGGGGTTCTGGTTCAGCCACAGGGTCCACATATCCTGAACGTTGGGATAGTTCCAGTAGATCGCGTCCAGGTCGTTGGCGCGGGCACCCAAGTCGGCCAGCTTCTCGGGGTTCCAGTCGTCCTCCACGTCGTCACGGAGCATCCAGTTGCCTTCCTTGGAGAAGGGCTTCAGGCCGCCGCTCTTGCCATCAGCGCCGCCGGTGACGAAGCGGATGAACAGACGGGCGCCGGCGGGGTTGTCGCAGCCGGCCACAGCGAACATGGATTCCACGTTCAGCAGGGCGTTGTAGGGAGTCAGGTTGGTGCACCAGGCGATGTTGTAACCGGACTCGTCGCGGTTGCCGATCTTACCGGCGGAGGCCAGGGCCAGAGCGGGATCGTCGGCGGTGGAGTTGTGAACGGCCAGCACCAGCTCGTCGCCGTCGCCGATGAAGGTCATCTTCGCCTGGCTGAAGCGCCACAGGTACTCAACGCCGGCGTTGTTCTCGGGGACCTCAAAGGGGAACTGAGAAGCGTCGTAGGTGTACTCCAGGTCCTCACCGTAAACGTCCTTATAGGACTGGGCCATCTCATCGGAATAGTTGATGAAGCTGGCGAACAGGGACAGGTAAGCAGTCTCCTGGCCGATCTCCTTGGTGTACAGGCGGTACTTCTGGCTGCCATCCTCGTTCTTCTCGATGATCTGCCACCAGCTGGTGATGGGCTGGCCATCGGGGAATGCCTCAGTATTATAATACCAGAAAGCCTGGGATGCGTAAAGGGGGTAACTGAACGTTAAATTCTCCTCGTCAATGTGAGAGCAGATGTCACGGGGATAGAACGGCTCGATGATGCCCTGAGAATAGTATTCAAAGAACACGTTGCCGTTCACGTCCTTGGTCTGCAGCACGTCGGCGGTGATATTGCCGGTCTCGTTCTCGATCTGAGCCTTGCTCAGCACCTCGTCAGAGTCCAGATCAGACACCTCCAGCTTCAGCTCGGGATAGGTCTCGTTCCACTTGTCCACGACCTTCAGCATTTTGGAGGAGGTGGCGTAGACGTTGATGGTGTCGGCGCCGGCGGCAGCCTCTTCCTTGGCCTTCTCATAGAGCTCCTCGTCGGTCATGTCGCTCCACTCGTCCCAGTAGGGGCCGTGGGCCTCGGTGCCGGTCTCCACGTCATAGCCCAGGTTCAGGGGGCACTCCGCCTCGGTAGTGGCGGGTTCTTCCGTGCCAGGAGCGTCCGTGTTGGCGGGCTCGTCGGTCTTCTTGTCGCCGCCGCAGGCGGCCAGGCTCAGCACCATAACGCCGGCCATCAGGAGTGCAAAGAGTTTCTTTTTCATCGGGTCTTCTCCTTTCGTTTTTGAAACATGTAGGGATTCTCCGCTGGGTCATTTATAAACTCGCGGTCACACCGCGCGCTTAATGAGTCTGGTGGTCTCCTTGTTGTAGACGTTGATCTTATCCTGGTCGATGATAGCCCAGACCTTCTGGTCCAGATCGTAGTGGACCTGGCCCAGTTCCTTCACCAGGAATTCCTCCTCGCCGGCCTTCAGGGTCACGATGGTCTCAGATCCAGCGGGCTGGCTGGCATAGATGGTGACAGGCAGGGCGCCCTCAACGGCTTCACGGGAGATGAGGATCTGCTCGGGACGGCAGGCCAGCACGCAGTCGAACTCGCCGCTGGCGGGCTTCTCCTCGTCGGTCAGGGTGTCGGGGCTGAAGGTGTGGTCGCCCAGTTCGCTCTTGACCACCAGCTGGCCGTTCTTCATCTCGGCCTTGCCAGGGATCAGATTGATGCGGGGATTGCCGATGAAGTCGGCCGCCTGCAGGTCGATGGGGTTGTTGTACAGCTCCATGGGCGTGGCCACCTGGTTCAGCATGCCTTCCTTGAACAGGGCGATCTTGGTGGACATGGTCAGGGCCTCGGTCTGGTCATGGGTCACGTAGATAATGGTGGTGCCCAGCTCCTTGTGCAGACGCTGCAGCTCAGCGCGCATGTCGATGCGCAGCTTGGCGTCCAGGTTGGAAAGAGGCTCGTCGAGAAGCAGCAGCTTGGGGCTGCTGGCTACGGCACGGGCGATGGCCACGCGCTGCTGCTGGCCGCCGGACAGCTCTGTGGGATACCGGTCCTTGTATATCTCGATCCGCATCATCTTCAGGGAGTCCATGACCCGCCGTTCGATCTCGGTGTGGTCCATCTTCTGGATCTTCAGGCCGAAGGCCACGTTGTTGTAAACGGTCATGTGCGGCCACAGGGCGTAGGACTGGAACACCAGGTTCAGTCCCCGCTTGCTGGGCTCGGCATAGTAAGCGTCGTTGGCGTTGATCATCTCCACGCCGTCGATGGTCATGATGCCGTTCTGGGGCTTTTCCAGGCCGGACACCACGCGCAGGGTTGTGGTCTTGCCGCAGCCGGAGGGACCCAGCAGGGTCATGAAGTCGCCATCCTCGATGGTCAGGTTGATGTCCCGCAGGACGTGGTTGCTGCCATAAAATTTATCAATATGCTTTAATTCGATACGACTCATATCATTCTTTCCTTTCTGTCAATAAACACGGTTCCTGGAAATCACCAGCTCTTGCTGATGTCGGCTCCGCCGATCTTGTTGGCGGCGATATAGCACACCAGGATGAACAGCAGCACACACACGGAGATGGCGTCGGACATCTGGTTGTAGCCCTCCTGAGAATAGGTGAAGGCCAGATAGGACATGGTCCGGGTGGTGGGGGTCATCATGATGATGATCAGGTCCAGCTCCTTGGCGATGGAGATGAACACCAGCATGAAGCCGGAGATAAAGCCGTTCTTCGCCAGGGGGATGATGATGGAGGACATCCGCTTCCAGAAGCTGGCGCCGGCGATATCCGCCGCCTCTTCCAGCTCCACGCTGATGGAAAGCATGTTGGCGGTGCCGGACCGGCTGGCGAAGGGGAAGTGCTTGACCACGGAGGTCAGAACGATCAGAGTGAAGGTGCCGTACAGAGAGGGGATCAGGCCTCCCAGGTGCGGACGGGAGAACATGGAGAAATACATGGTGGAGAACGCCACGCCGCTCATCAGGTAGGGCACGAACACCAACTGCTCGGTCAGGTTGCCGTACCATTTGCCGCGGCCGCGGGAGCTGATGTAGCCCAGGAACTGGCCGCAGAAGGCGGTCAGGATGGAGGCGATCAGAGTCAGGCGGATGGTATTCCAGAAGGCGCTGGTAAACTCGGGATTTCGGAAGATGCCGGGATAGTTGGTATATTTGGCGATGTCGCCGGACTTGCCGATCCAGTTATACAGCGTCAGGTTGTCCAGGCCGTAGCCCGCGCCGGTGGTGATTTGGAAGGTCTCCATGATCAGCACGAAGAAGGGCATCACCATGGCCAGGAACAGGAACACACCCAGGAACACCATCATGGGCTTCTTGGCCGCGCCCAGAGGCATCAAAGTGCTGCGGCCGCCCTTGCCGCCCACGGTGGCATAGGACTTGCGGACGCCAATGATGCGCTGGTTGCCCACCAGGATCAAAGCGGCCAGACCCACCAGCACGATGGACATGGCGTAGCCCACGCCGCGGGGGCCCTGGTCGATGAACACGCGCATTTTGGTGGCCAGGGTGTAGTAGCCGATGCGGTTGCCCAGGTTGGCGGCCACGCCGTATGTACCGATGGATTTGGAGACGGTCATGACCAGGGCGGACAGCACGGAGGGCATGATCAGGGGCAGGGTGATATGGCGCAGGATCTGGGCCTTGTTGGCGCCCTGGATCTCACCCATCTCCTCCAGCTCGGAGTTGATGGAGCGCAGCGCGCCGGACACCTGGATGTAAGAGAAGGCGTAATAGTGCATGGACATGCACAGGATGATGGCGATGGGACCGTAGGCCAACCAGTCGGGGATCGGGATCCCCATGCCCGCCAGGAAACCGTTGGCGCCGGAGGTCTTGTTGCGGAACACCGCCAGCCAGGCCAGGGCCTTGGTCCAAGAGGGGATCATGTAGGGGATGGTGACCAGCAGGCCCAGGACCTTCTTGCCAGGCAGGTCGGTGCGGATCATCAGCCACGCCAGCACCGAGCCCAGAGGCACGGAGATCAGGGTCGTCATGGCGCCGCAGAACAGGGAGTGCATCAGAGGCTCCCACAAAACGGCCTTGGCCATGGCGCCGCTGAGCATGTACTTCCAGTAGTACAGGGTAAAGTCGCCCACATGGGCGCCGGGATTGCGGCGAAGCTCGCCCTGAGCCATGGTGACGGTGGATTTGATCATGGTCAGCAGGGGAATGACGATCAGGCAGAACAGGATGATCAGGCTGACCAGCACGATCATGTTGAACGGGTTCTTTACCACGTTCAAGATCAGGTTTTTCAGCCTTGTCTTCGTCAGGGGCTTCTTGGGAAGGTTTTTCTTTGACACGGTAACACCTCTTTCTCAAAACTGCCGGGAATGTCGCCTGGGATGGGATCGCGTTGCTCAACTCTCTCAAACTCCGCTCACGTTTGTCAGTGATAAGCCGTGATCAGGGGCATTTCGTGCAAACGTTTGCGTTTTGCTACTCTAATTATAAAGAATTGAAACGCCTTTTGTCAATTGATATGTTTGCTATTTTGAAGAGTTTTTTTTATTCATTTTCACAATTCTTATGAAAAAGGAACAAATTTTTCTGCGATTTTCACAGCATTTTAACAGTCTGCTGTTTTTCTTTCGCCTACGTTTGCGAACACGTTTTCGCGCAGTTCCCCAGCCTTTTCTCTCCTCGCCGGACCGCATCCCCAGTATACCGCGCCCCATCCGCCGCCGCCAGCACAGCTGTGTAAAATCTGTGATAAATCAACCCCACTGGGCCGCATACAGTCCGGCGTAAACGCCGCCCGCCGCCAGCAGCTCATCATGTGTTCCCTGCTCCGCCACGCCGCCCTGGTCCAGCACCAGGATGCGGTCGGCGCTCCGCACGGTGGCCAGCCGGTGGGCAATGACAAAGCAGGTCCTTCCCCGCCGCAGCTGCTCCATGGCCTGGCTGATCTCCCCCTCGGTCTCCGTGTCCACGTTGCTGGTGGCCTCGTCCAGGATCACGATGTCCGCGTCGGCCAACAGGCACCGGGCGATGGCCAGCAGCTGCCGCTGCCCCTTGGAGATGCCCGCGCCCTCGTCGGTCAGCACCGTGTCATAGCCCTCCGGCAGCGTGGTGATGAAGCGGTGGATGCGGGCCGCCCTGGCGGCGGCCTCGATCCGCTCCATGGTGGCCCCCGGCGTCCCATAGGCGATATTCTCCGCAATGGTGCCGCCGAACAGCCAGGTGTCCTGCAGGACCAGCGCCAGCCGCCGCCGCAGTCCGTCCCGGCTGTACCGCCCTACCGGCACGCCGTCGATGGTGATGCTTCCTCCCTGCGGCTCATAAAACCGCAGCAGCAGGGATACCAGAGTCGTCTTTCCCGCCCCGGTGGAGCCCACCACCGCCGTCAGGCTCCCGGCAGGCACATGGGCGGTGAAGTTCCGCAGCACCGGCCGCTGGGGATCGTAGCCGAAGTCCACGTGGTCGAAGGCGATATCCCCCCGGAAGCGCTCCGCGGGGATGGCCTCCGGCCCGTCCGCCGCCTCCTCCGTCTGGTCCAGCAGGTCCAGGACCCGCTCTGCCGCCGCGGCGCTGGCCTGCAGCTCGCTGAGCAGGTTGGCCGCCTCCCGGATGGGTCCGGAGAACTTCCGGGAGTACAGCACGAAGGAGGACAGCTTCCACAGCGGCAGGCTGCCGGACAGGTACATCGCTCCGCCGAACATGCTGATGGCCGCCAGGGACACGTTGTTGATAAAGTTCACCGACGGCCCCAGGGCCGAGCTGGCCCGGTCCGCCGCGTAGTAGGCCCGGGAGGCCTCGTCGTTGTAGGTCTCGAACTGCTTCAGGTCCTCCGCTTCCACGCCGTAGGCCCGGATGGCCCGCTGGCGGCCCACCCGCTCCTCGGCAAAGCCGTTGAGCGCGCCCAGCTCCTTGGACCGCAGCCGGAACAGCGGATGGATGCGCTTCATTTGGGCGTGGGTCAGCGCCAGTGACAGCGGCACCGTCACGAAAAACACCCCCGCCAGCCTGGGGGACAGCGCCAGCAGGCACACAGCGGAGCCAGCCACCGTCAGCACACTGGTGCCCAGCTGCAGCAGATCGGTGGAGATAGCGGCGTTCACCGTGTCCACGTCATAGCAGACCCGGCTGATGAGATCCCCCACCGGATGGGTGTCGAAATACTCCACCGGCAGCTCGCTCATGCGGTCGAAGGCTGCCTTCCGCAGGTCGTGGGACACCCCCTGCCCCACACGGATCAGCCGGACGGCGATCAGGTAGTTCAATCCCGCGGCTCCGGCGTAGCAGGCCAGCATCCCGGCGCAGTTCCGGGCCACGGCGGCAAAGTCCACGCCGCCCGCGCGGATGCCGATGGCATCCACCGCCCAGCCGGACAGCAGGGGCGCGGCCAGCGCCAGCAGGCTGGAGACCGGCAGTAGCGCCAGCAGCAGCAGGAGCTGCCCGTCGTAGGGCCGCAGGAACCGGCCCAATCGCTTCAAAACGCTCTTTTTCATGCGCCGTCCTCCATCTGCAGTTTTTCCATGCTGCGGTAGCGGGGGCTGGAGGCCAGCAGCTCCTCATGCCGCCCCTGGGCGGTGATCCGGCCCTCCTCCAGCACCAGGATGCGGTCCGCCTCCTTCAGTGAGGCGATCCGCTCTGAGATGACCACCAGGGTCACGCCGGGACAGTCCCGGCGGATGGCGGCCCGCAGCGCCGCGGCGGTGCGGTAGTCCAGCGCGCTGTCGGCGCTGTCCAGCACCAGGACCCGGGGCTTCCCCGCCAGCGCCCTGGCGATGAGCAGCCGCTGCCGCTGCCCGCCGGACAGATTGGCCCCCCGGATATCGACCCGGGTATCCAGCCCCTCCGGCAGATTTTCAATGAATTCCCACGCCTGGGCGGTCTTGGCCGCGGCAATGACGTCCTCCCGGGGCAGCCCCCGAAGGAAGGAAATGTTTTCGTAAACGCTGTCGTTCAGCAGCGCCTCGTTCTGGAACACCACACCGAAGCGGCCCCGCAGATCCTCCCGGCTCTGGCTCACGGCGTCCTGCCCGCCGACCCACACCACGCCCTCGCCGGCGTCGTACAGCCGCAGCAGCAGGCTGACCAGCGTGGTCTTTCCGCTGCCGGTGGGGCCCAGAATGCCCAGGGTCTCTCCCCGGTCCAGGGTAAAGCTGGCGCCGTCCAGGTCCTTCTCGACCCCCAGGTAGGAGAAAGACACCCCCTCCATCCCCAGCTCCGGGCCGGAGACGGCCCGACCGGGCTTCACGGTCTGGTCCTGAGGGGCCAGCAGGATCTCCTCGATCCGGCGGGCGGAGGCCGCCCCCTTGCTGATCTTCACAAAGAGCTTGGCCATGCCCAGGGTCGCGGTCTGGATCAGGGCGAAGTAGGACAGAAAGGCCACGATCCGCCCTGCGTCCAGCTGTCCCCGATCCACCAGCACCGCTCCCACGGCCACCACCAGCACAAGTCCGCTGTTCAGCAGCAGATCTGTGATAGGATTGGCCGCCGCCATGACATGGGCGGCGGTCTCCTCGGTCCGGCGGGCCTGTCCGTTGGCAGCCTCAAACCGGCTCCGCTCCCGCCCCTGGCAGGCCAGGGCCTTGATGACCCGCACGCCAGAGGCGTTCTCTCGGATGATGCGCACCACGCCGTCCACCGCCGCCTGGGCCTTGGTGTAATGGGGAATGCCCCGCTGGGTCACCAGCCAGATGGCGAAAAAAGTCAGCGAACACACTGCCAGCTGCACCGCTCCCAGGGCCGGGGCCTGCAAAAAGGTCAGCACCAATCCCCCCAGTACCAGCATGGGCGCCCGGATGCCGCCCCGCTGCACCTTGTCGAACATCTGGTGGACATGATAAGTGTCGTTGGTCAGCCGGGACACCAGCGAGGACACGGAGAACCGGTCCATCTGGGCGCAGGACAGCCTCTCGACCCGGCTGTACACGTCCCGCCGCAGCCGCCGGGTCACCTCCATGGACACCCAGGCCGCCATGCGGTTGGCGGTGACGTTGCAGAAAAAGGCCCCGAAGGCCATGGCCATCATCAGTCCGCCGGCCCGCCAGATAGCAGCTGCGTCCCGGCTGGGAACGCAGTCGTCGATGATATGGGCTAGCAGCAGCGGCAGCATCAGCTCCAGTACGGCAGCGGTGAACTTGATGCTGACCCCCGCCGCCACGCGCCGGGCAAAGGGCCGCAGATATCCCATCACCGTCCTCACAGGCGTTCCCTCCTTTTGCGTTTTTAAAACAATAAAACGGGGCGGGCCTGCGCCCACAGGCGCGCCCGCCCCCATTGGAGTCAGGATACCACATCCCGGCTGTATGTCAATTCGCATTTTGTTGCAACTTGCAACCGTTTTTTTGACGGCTGTCCCGCCGGGAAACGCCGCCTCCGTCTCACCTCTGGTGGCCGCACCAGCGGCGAAGCCCGCAGTTGTAGAGGGCCGCCATGCGGGTATCCAGCACCGGCATCTCCGTTTCGCCGTCCTCCTCCTGAACATACCAGTGCTGGCCATCGGTGCGGAGCAGCGGCTCCAGGTCCTTCAGGGAGTAGCTGTCCAGCAGGACGCTGCCCTTTCCCCAGATCCGCAGGACGTAGGGCACGTCCACGTCGGCAGGAGAGTCGATCAGAGCCAGCTTCAGCTCCTGGATGTAAGCGCCGCGGAAGGGCTGGTCGATGGCGGCGTCCTGAAAACCGCTGTCGTAAAACGCCTCCAGCGCCTGCTCCAGGTCGCTGTTGTTCCACACCGGAGCCACCACCTTCGCTTCCGCCAGCCGGACCCGCCGCTTCCCGGTGGAGGGCAGTCCGGAAATGGGAAACAGGTCATCCAGGACAAAAGGCGCGGTCCTGGTCTTGGGCAGAAAAATACGGGCAGCGCTGTCGGCCACCAGGCTGCTGGTGAGGGCATGGATAGCCCAATCCAGATACAGATCAAAATTCCGGCCGCTCTCCTTGCAGCGGTGGGCGCCGCTGTTGAGGAATTTGGACATGGCGTCATAGTCCGTCAGGGCCATGGGCGGCAGGGGGCTTTCATACAGGGGCTTGATGAACGGGGAACGGGACATGGGCAGGACCTCCAAAGCCGGGAATCCGGCAGAATGAATGATATCGTCAACGCAGTTGAAAGGGAGCTTGTGCTCCTTTTCAACTGTGACGGCTATAGAACGATTGTACCATATTTTTTGTCGAAAATCAACTGTAAGCCCATCGGAACACAAAAACGCGCCGCGGAAGGGATCTTTCCCTTTCCGCGGCGGCGGACCGTCATGTCTCGTTCATCAGCCGGAGGCCCGCTTCCTTGTCCCCGGCGATGATGAGGTGGGCGTCCGGCCGGAAGCGGTAGGCCGGGTCCAGCAGCGGCACGATCACGTCGCCGTTCTTCACACCCAGGATGTTCACGTTATACCGGCGGCGGACGTCTACCTCCGTGACGGTACGGCCCTCCCAATCCTCCGGCGTCTCGATCTCAAACACGGCGTACTGGGGCGTCAGCTCAAAATAGTCGAAGGCGTTGCGGGCGGAAAAGCGCATGGCGGTGCGGAAGGCCATATCCATCTCCGTGTGGACCACATAGTCCGCGCCGATCTTCTTCAGGAACTTGATCTGCTTCTCCTGGTCCGCCCGGGCCACCACGCACTTGGCCCCCAGCTCCTTCAGGGCGGCGGTGGCCTCCAAAGAGCATTGGAAATCGTCCCGGACGCAGACGAAGCATACGTCGAAGTTCCGCACCCCCAGGGATTCCAGCACCTGCTCGTCCTGGCAGTCCCCCACGCAGGCGGCGGTGACTTTGGAGGCTATGCGGGCGACCCGCTCCTCGTCCTGGTCCACCACCATGACCTCGTTGCCCAGGTCCATCAGCTTACCGGCCAGATGCCGTCCAAAGCGGCCCAGGCCCAGCACCAAAAAGGATTTCATACCATATCCTCCTTATCCGATCAGGATCTTTTCCGGCACATGACGGAGCTTCGCCTGGGGCCGGTCCCGGGTCATGGCCATGGCCACGGACATGCTGCCCACCCGGCCCGCAAACATCATCAGCAGCACCGTCGCCTTGGAGAGCGTGGGGAGCGTGGGCGTCAATCCCCGGGTGAGGCCCACAGTGCCGATGGCGGAGATAGCCTCGAACAGCGCGTCGTCCATGGAAATGCCCTGAGCGCACAGCACCATGCAGCCCGCCAGGCAGGCCAGGAAATATATGCACACATTGGAATAGGCCTTTTGGATATCGCCCCGGTCCAGGCGGCGGCGGAAGATGTTCACGTCCTCCTTCCGGCGGGCCTGGGCAAAGGCACTGAGCAGCAGCGCCGCAAAGGTGTTGACCTTGATGCCGCCGCCGGTGGAACCGGAACCGGCGCCGATGAACATGAGCACCATGGTCAGCAGAGTCCCGCCCTGGCTGAGGGCCATCTGGTCCGTGGTATTGAAACCGGCGGTACGGGTCGTCACTGACTGGAAGGCCGCCATCAGCAGCTTCTGGCCGGTAGGCAGTCCCGCCAGAGCATGGTCCCGCTCCAGCAGATAGAACGCGGCAGCGCCCCCCGCGAACAGGACTGTGGTGAAGGTCAGCACCAGCTTGGAGTGAAGCCGCCAGCGACGGACGTGCAGGCCGTGGGTCAGCAGATCGTCCCACACCAGAAAGCCCAGGCCGCCGCAGATGACCAGGGCCATCAGCACCAGGTTGAGCAGCGGGTCCCCTGCCGCTGTGGTCAGGGACGCTCCCGTCCCCAGCAGATCAAAGCCCGCGTTGCAGAAGGCGGACACGGCGTGAAACACCGACATCCAAAGGCCCCGGGCCAGCCCGTACCGCGGGCAGAACCACAGCGTCAGTGCCGCCGCGCCCGCGCCCTCGCACACGGCGGTGACCAGCAGGGCGCGGTGGGTCAGCCGCACCACGCCCCCCACCTGCAGCGCGCCAATGGTGTCCATCAGCACCGCCCGGCGGTGCAGGCCGATGCGGCGGTGCAGCAGCATGGAGACCAAGGCGGAAACGGTCATGAAGCTCAGTCCCCCCACCTGGATCAGCGCCAGGATCACCGCCTGGCCCAGCAGGGAGAACTGGCTCCAGGTGTCGTACAGCACCAGCCCCGTGACGCAGGAGGCAGAGGCGGCGGTGAACAGCCCGTCCAGAAAGGGAACGCCCTGCCCGCTCCGAGAGGCGATGGGCAGCGACAGCAGCGCCCCGCCCGCCAGGATCAGGGCGGCGAAGCTGAACGCCAGGGTCTGGACGGCATTGAATTGAACGCGGCGGTGGGTCATAAGCGCCTCCCTCCTGAGAGCAGTTTCCAAAAATACCAAGAAACGTTCGGCGGCCCGGGAATTTCATGACTGCGTTGACTTGGCGGGCGCCGGCCCGCCTGCGTCCTCCTGTCTCCCCGTTTTCCTTTTTCTCATGATCTCCTGGACTTGCTCGGGTTTGATACATTATAGCCTGTTCCGCCGCCCAATACAAGGCCCATACAAAAAAGAGCCCCTCTTTTCACAGAGGGACCCTTTTTCTTAACAGCCGTTTAGTGCAGCTGTTTACGCCGTTTACAAATACCGCTCCAGCACAGCAGCCAGCTCCTTGATATCCACGGGCTTGGCCACGTGTGCGTTCATACCGTGCTCCAAACACCGCTGGATGTCCTCGGAGAAGGCGTCCGCCGTCATGGCTACGATGGGCAGGCCGGCGTCGGGCCGGTCCAGCGCCCGGATGGCGTCGGCCGCCTCGTAACCGTTCATCACCGGCATGCGGATATCCATCAGAATGGCGTCGTAATAGCCTGACGGAGACTGCTGGAACATATCCAGACAGATCTGGCCGTTCTCTGCCCACTCCAGCTCCAGCCCCATGCTTCCCAGCAGTTCGCGAGAGATCTCCCAGTTCAGTTCATTGTCCTCCGCCACCAGCAGCCGCCGGCCGGACAGGTCCGCAGCTGGTTTCTTTTCCCGCTCGGTCTCCTCCTCGCCGCCGGTATAGGGCAATAGGCCGTAGAACAGGGTCGAGCGGAACAGGGGCTTGGCCAGGAAACCGCTGATGCCAGCATCCCGGGCTTCCTCTTCGATCTCGCTCCAGTCGTAGGCGGACATCAGCAGGATAGGAACGTCGTCTCCCAGCTGCCGCCGCAGCTCCCGGGCGGTCTTGACGCCGTCCATGCCGGGCAGCTTCCAGTCCAGCAGGATGACATGATAATCATTGTGGATCTTGTGGTGCTGGGTCACCATCTTCACAGCGCTCTCGCCGTCCAGGGTCCATTCCGCCCGGATGCCGATGGATTTCAGCGACGCCACGGTGCTCTCGCACAGCTGCTGGTCGTCATCCACCACCAGCATGGTCCAGTCGGGCAGGATCATATCCTCTTCCCGTTCCTCAGCCCGCTCCAGATCCAAAACCACCTGGAACTCGGTGCCTTTGCCCTGCTGGCTGGCCACAGTGATCTCACCGCCCATGGCGTCCACGATGTACTTGGTGATGGCCATGCCCAGACCGGTGCCCTCGATCTTATGGACCCGCTTGCTGTCCTCCCGGGTAAAGGATTCGAAAATGTGCTTCCGGAACTCCTCGGACATGCCGATGCCGGTATCCTTTACCCGGATGCGGATGCGGACGCGATCGTCCCCCTTAGGAGACTTCTCCTCGTGGAGGGCCAGTTCGATAGAGCCGCCCTCGGGGGTAAACTTGATAGCGTTGGACAGCAGATTCAGCATGATCTGGTTCAACCGCACGCTGTCGCCCCGCACGTTCTCCGAGGAAATGTCATAGATGAATACGTTGAACCGCTGGTTCTTGGCCTTCACCTGGGGCTGGACGATGCTGACGATACTGTCCATGATCTCCCGCAGAGAGATCAGCTCCGTATTCAGCGTCATTTTCCCGCTCTCGATCTTGGACATATCCAGCACGTCGTTGATGAGACCCAGCAGATGCTTGCTGGACAGCGTGATCTTCTTCAGGCAGTTCTGCACCTGCTGAGAATCGTTGATATTGGCCGACGCAATGGCCGTCATGCCCACGATGGCGTTCATGGGAGTGCGGATATCGTGGCTCATGTTGGAGAGGAATTCGCTCTTAGACCGGCTGGCCTCCTCAGCCTCCCGCCGGGCCTCCTCCAGCTCCGTCATTTGTTCCCTGTTCATGCGGAAATATTTCAGGAACACCGCCAGCAGCACCAGCAGAATTGCCGCGCAGCAGCACATGGCGGCAGCCAGAGACTGGACGCCCATGTCCTCCACCGCCTCGTTCAGAACGCCGTAGGGCATGACTGTCACCAGATACCACTCGGAATTGGGCAGACTGGAGCAGTACAAGTGCCGCCGGTCGCCATACATACGGAATATGGTGGAATAGTCCTCCCCGGAGGCTATGGCCGCCTTGATCTCGGCCAAATAGTCCTCCGGCTCCTTACCATCCAGTTCCTCATAAATGGCCAGGACCCGCTCAAAATAGCTGTTGCGGAAAGCATCAAAGCTGCGGATGACAAAGCTGCCATCCTTGCGGATAACGAAGGAGTACACCAAAGAGTCCTCGTCCTCCAGAGACAGTGTGTCACTGATATAGCTGACAGGCAGTTCCCCCACCAGGGCGGCACAGATCCTCCCGTTGGGAAGCTCCATGCGGAAAGGGACCCCCATGAGGACCACCAAGTCCCCCGCCGGGTTCCTCCCCACGTAGACCTTGTCCTCCCCCTCTTTCAGCGACGCCGCGAAAGGCTCGGAGTCCAGAAACTGTCCCCCGCCGCCGTAAAGCACCTCCATGCTTCCGTCCTCATAGTAATAGGACAGGGAATCAAATCCCCGGGCCTGGGCACTTTCAGTCAGCCATGTTTTCAATGCCGCGGCATCGTTCCTTTTGGCAGCAGGAATGGTCTCTGCCAAGGTTCGGATTTGGGCCAGCCGCAGGTCTGTCATAGTCTCAAAATGCTTGGAGATGCGTTCATTCATGCTGGCCATGTAGATGGTGCCCACCTGATTGATGGTAGCTGAATTCTTCTTGTTCAGATAAAGCCCCAGCGCCGCGAACACGATGACGCAGAAAATGCTGACAGTGATCAGGCTGGCCGTCAGAAAATGCGCGATCCGATTCCGCATGTCACTCCTCCGCTTCCTGATAGGCCCGGATAGCTTCGGCAGTGACCAGATAGTCCGCCTCCACCTGCTGCGCCAAGCCGTCCGCCTCCGGCGTCCAGCCGTGGCGCAGCGCGTCGGACAGGCGGCTGCTGGACTCCCCCAGCCGGGTGAAGCTCAGATTCTGGCACACGCCCTTGATCGTATGGGCCGCCCGAAACGCCTCTTCATAATTTTTCTCCGCCATGGAGGTCCGGAGCAGGTCGCAGCTCTTGTCCTCCAGAAATTTCAAAACGAATTTTCGCACCAGGCGGTCGCTGCGCAGGCGTGCGGATACGTCCGCATAGTCTCCGCCCAAGGCAGTATAGCAGTCCTGCAGTGTCATTTGTTGTCTCCTCCTTGCTTTCCTTCTGTCTCGCTGTCGATGGGAGAGATAGCGGACAGCATCTGCTTCATAGAGCTGTCATAAAAGAGATACTGCCTGCGGCCCGACCGCTTCACCGCGTAAAGGGCCTGATCCGCCGCGTGGAACAGCGCGGTGTAGTCCTCCCCCGCCACAGTGGTCCGGGCCACGCCCATACTGATGGAGATGGAAAAGCCCTCATACTCGCCGTTAAGGGTATTGAAAATACGGCGGATGATCGGCTCCACGTCCTGGTCATACTCCAGGAAAATCAGGAATTCATCACCGCCGACCCGGGCCACGATATCTCCTCCCCGGGTGCTGTTTTTTAGCTTCCGGGCCACATACTGAAGAATGCGGTCACCGAAAATGTGGCCAAAATTGTCGTTGGCAGACTTGAAGCGGTCCAGGTCCAGCATCACCAGTGCGTAATGACCATCGGGATCGTCGGCCATGCGCTGCCTGATGCGCTCCTGGGCACTGGCGTGGTTCAAAAGACCTGTGAGGCTGTCGTGCGAAGCCCGCTTTTCCAGGTCCGTCAGCTTCATGTGGGAGTCGTGGATATCCATGGCCTTGCCGATGGCCCCCATGTATTGGGGCGGCTCATCGCCGGACCAGAGGGCTTGGGTCACGATCCGGTACCACCGGACCTCCCCGCTGCAGCTGAAGGGGCACTCATAGTTGACCACCGGCCGCTCCGGCGTGGTGCTGTGCAGAGCCTTGGACAGCTCCCGCCACACGTCCGGCCCCAGGATCTGGGAAAGCTGCAGGTCGTGCTCCGGGTCCATGATGACCTCGTTCAGTCCCAGCCGCCGGGCGCCCCAGGCGGACAGTGTCAGCATGGCCGGCTCCGGGGAATACTCGAACTGGATCTCCTCCGCCACGGCGGCGAAGAAGTTGTATTTCATCCGCTCCCGGTCCAGCAGCCGCAGTGACCGCTCGGAGGCCACCAGCTCCTCGTGGCGAAGCAGCTCCTGGGTCATATTGCGGACGGCATACTTATCGGCCTGGTTAATAGCTTTTTTCAGCTCTTCCTGCAGGGTGGGAGCCACCTGCCGGAGGCACTCCAGAAGCAGCGGGCTGAAAGCGCCGCATTTTCCATCCTGGATCATCTCCAGAGCCTTTTCGTGGGTAAAGGCGGGCTTGTAGACCCGCTCGCTGGTCAGCGCGTCGTAAACGTCGGCCAGCGCCACGATCTGTGCGGAGATGGGGATCTCGTCCCCCTTCAATCCGTCTGGATAACCGTGTCCATCATAGCGTTCATGGTGCCAGCGGCAGATCTCGCAGGCAGTCCTGATCAGCGGCTCGTCCTGATAGGCGGGCAGCCTGGCCAGCATCTCCGCGCCCACCAGGGAGTGGGTCTTCATGTGGGCGCACTCCTCCTCTGTCAGCCGCCCCGGCTTATTGAGGATCTTCTCGTCAATGGCGATCTTGCCGATGTCGTGAAGGGCCGACGCGGTGGTGATGAGGGATATCTCCATTTCGGAGAGCGGATAGCGGTTGGTGATCTGCAGCAGCTGCCGCAGCAGCAGCTCCGTCAGCGTGCGGACATGAATGATGTGACGGCCGCTCTCACCGTTTCGGAACTCCACGATGTGACTCAGGATATTCACCATCAGGCTGCTGGTCCGCTCTTTTTCATAGATCTGGTCGGCCACGATGCCCACCAGGCGCTTCTGCTTGGCATACAGCAAAATGGTGTTCACAACCCGGCGGTGGACGATCAGCGCGTCGAAGAGCCGGGCGATAAAGTCGGTCACGCCCAGCTCATAGGCCCGCTCCACCTGGGAGGAGCTGCTCTCGGCGGAGATCATGATGACCGGGATCTCTTCGATCCACTGCTTTTGATTCATCACCGACAGGACCCCGAAGCCGTCCATCTGGGGCATCACCACGTCCAGCAGCACCAGGGCAATCTCCAAGGAGTGCTTCTGGAGAATAGCCAGCGCCTCGGCGCCGTTCTGCGCCTCCATGATCTCATATTCATCGCCCAGCATGTCTGCCAGGATGGAACGGTTCATTTCGGAGTCGTCCACGATCAGGATCTTCAGTTTAGAAGAATGATCGGAAAAAATAAAGATCACCTGCTTTCCAGCGCGCACAGACCGGGCCTCGGTGCTGGAAAAGCGCCGGGGCCTGGCTGCACATGATATTTCATGGTGTATTATACACATTTGAATTGGCGGCTTCAAGGATAAAATACAGGCAAACGACATTTTCCGGGATTTTTGTCATTTTGCCAAAGACGCTTCCCCCCGCCCATCCGGCGGCTGATGCAAAAGAGCCAATCATCTCACGACCAGCCGCGCTGAAAGCGCGCCGTCGCGGGGCCGCCCGGGCTGAACGGAGGGCCGCCCTGCCCCGGCTGAAAAAGGGCGGCTGTTTGACCGCATAAAATAACATAGACATCTCCGAAGCACATGGAGATATTACATTCAAAACGTGCTCCAAAGCGTAGAAAACCCGTATTCCCTTTATCCACTGAGGGTATCAGTTATTCAAAAGAGATCCGATCTGGATATAGCCCCTCTGCATGCGCTTGATCGACTCCTGCGTATGCTGGCGCATGTATCGAAGAGCCTTGGTGTAATCTCTCTTCTCAATAGCATGCAAAAACTGCTTATGCTCCTCGATCGGCGGCTGGCTGTTGTCTGTGATCAGGCTGCTGGAGGCAGAGCGGTATATGCTGGATCAGGGATACGGGCAGGTCATCAATCTTGCCTCGATGAACAGCTTCATCTCCGGACAGCGCGTGGGCGCGTACGCGGCCTCCACGGGTGCCATCAGTCAAATCACAAAGGCCTTTGCCAACGAAGGGAGTGGACGTGGCGTCCGTGTACGCCATCGCACCTGGCTATATCAAAACGGATATGACAGCGGCCCTTCAGGAGGGCGAAGCCGCCTATCAGAGCATTCTGGGGCGGATTCCTGAGGGGCGCTGGGGCGTGCCGGATGATCTGGTGGCCCCCGTCTTGCCGCTGGCATCCGACGCTGCCGATTACATCAACGAGATCGTCATGCCTATTGACGGCGGATATTTGGCCCGATAAGCCCTCTCCAAAACCAAAAGCAGGCCCCGGAAATGCCTGCCACAGACGATCCCCTTAAGCGGGAGCCCCGAAAGACCTGCCGGCTGCATTTCTTTCACAGGCTGCCCCTTAAGGGGATTTTTTCTTTTTGCCTTCGCGGCAGATAAACGCCGCCAAAAACCCTGCCTTGACCTTCCATCTGGAATGCGGTACAATATGACCGTCAACAGCCGCTATGCTGAAGGAGTGATACGATGCCCAGTATTTCTGTGATCGTGCCTGTCTATCAGGCGGAGAGATTCTTGAAAAAATGCGTGGAGAGCGTAACGAAGCAGACCTTTTCCGACTGGGAACTGCTCCTGGTGGACGACGGCTGCACCGACGGCTCCCCCGCCATCTGCGACCAGTGCGCGGCGGAGGATGACCGGATCCGGGTGTTCCACCGGCGGAAGAACGGCGGCGTCAGTGAGGCCCGAAACCTGGGCCTGCGGGAGGCCCGGGGCGACTATATCGCTTTTTTGGACGTGGACGACCGCTATGAGTTCCGGGCGCTGGAGACCCTGTGGTGTCTGCGGGAGCAGTCCGGCGCGGACACTGTGGGCTGTGCCCACCTGAACCTGGCTCCCAGCGGCCAGAAGGCCGTGGAGCCGCTGCTGCCCGCGGGCGTGTACGATCAAGAGGGCATCCGGGCGGGCATCGTGTGTCCCCTGCTGGGGGACCGGCTGACCCAGCCAGTGTTCAACGGCTTCATCTGGCGCTATCTGTTCTCCGCCCAGGTCATCCGCGCCGCCCATCTCACCTTCGAGGGGGCCTATCTGGAGGACGAGCTGTTTTTGATGGAGTACTTCTGCAACGCGCAGAAGCTGGCGGTGACGGAGCAGCCGCTGTACCGCTATTTCCTGAATCCCGCCTCCGCGACCCATCAGTATATGAAGGACTATCAGAAGGTCTTCGGCCGCTTTGTGGAGCGGAAGGAGGCACTGGTGAAAAAGTACGCCCTGGAAGAACTGCGCCCCCAGTGGCGGGAGAATACCAACTGGGCCGGGCTGCTGATCGCCATCGGCAACGAGTACGCTCCCGGCAATTCCAAGTCCATCCGCCAGCGGCAAAAGGCGGTGGCAGAGCTGTGCCGCCGTCCGGACATGGCCAAGGCCATCGCGGAGATCGCCCCGGCGGGCCTCAGCCCCAACAAGCAGATGGTGGCCAATCTGGTCCGGGGAAAGCACTTCTTCATCCTGACCCAAATGTACCGTCTGAAAAACCGTATCTGAATCGAGGAAGCGTTTTATGACCCTTTTGCGGGAAAGTTATGTATATCAGCTGTGGCTGGCGCTGCTGTCCGTGTATGAGGACAGTATCCTCCACCGCCTCCTGGTCCGTGCGGGGGCGTGGTGCAATGGACAGATCGACGGCAGCCGCGTGCTCCGGCCCCTGTGCCGGGAGGGCGCGGTGGCCCGGGCCTGGCCGGACAGCGTTCTGTGCCGTCTGCTGACCTGGCTGGTCAACTTGCCGGGGGAACTGCTGCATAAGCTGTACGGAGCCTTTCAGCTCAGCTTTGAGGACAGCTTCTTTGCCCGTCTGGCCTTTGCCATGGGCGAGGAGACCGCCATTGCCCAGTTCTGGTGCGTCGCGCTGCTGTGGATCATCCCCTTTACCCATTGGAACAACGCGTACAGCCTGCTGGGCTTTGCCGCCCTGCTGGTGCTGTTCCACGCCGGGGCTATGCGGCGGAAGGACTTCCGGCTGGACCTGGCCCATACCGGCTTTTATCCTCTGGTGCTGTTTGGTGCCATGTTCCTGGCGGTGTTTTTCTCCTACGCGCCGTCTCTGTCCCTGCGGTTTTTGTTCTATCACCTCTCCGCTGCCCTCTGTGTGCTGGTGACGGTCAGCGCCGTCCGGAACGGCGAGGATCTGAAGCGGCTGTGCGCCGGCGGGGCCGTCTGTGTGGCGGTATCCGGCGCCTACGGCATCGTCCAGCGCATCCAGGGTGTGGAGGTCAGCCGTTCCACTGTGGATCTGAAGGTCAACGCCGGTATGCCGGGGCGAGTCGTGTCGATCTTCGACAACGCCAATACCTTTTGCGAGGTCTTGCTGCTGCTGCTCCCACTGGTGGTTGCGCTGATCATCTGTTCGAAGCATCTCTATAGTAAGGCGCTGGCCTGCGGAGTCCTTGTCGTAGGCGTTGCCGCCGCAGGTATGACGTATTCCCGGGCCAGTTGGGTGGGCATCGCCTGCGCCATGGCGGTGTTTGTCTTTCTCTGGAAGCCCAAGCTGATCCCCGCATTTTTCCTGCTGTGTTGTCTGGCGGTCCCCTTCCTGCCCACCACGATCTGGAACCGTATCCTGACCATCACAAACACCTCGGATTCCTCCACTGCCAGCCGGATTCCCCTGCTCCGGGCGGCCCTGGAGGTCATCCGCAGCCGCCCCATCCGGGGCGCGGGCCTGGGGACCGCAACGCCCCAGGCATATATTGCCGATTGGAATCTGTATCACGCGGATTTTCCCTATGTCCATTCTCATAACTTCTACCTGGAGATCTGGGTGGAGGCGGGACTGCTGGGCGCGGTGAGCTTCGTGGCCTCCATGCTATGGAATATCAAGCGGGCGGCCCATACCGTCCGCCACAGCGCCGACTCCACCGTCCGGACCATCACCTGCGCCGCCGCAGCAGCTCTGTGCGGTACCATGGTCTGCGGCCTGGCGGACTACCTGTGGAACTATCCCCGGGTGATGTGCATTTTCTGGTTCGTCTTTGCCGTGGCCCTGTCCGGCACAAAATTGTGCCGGGCGAATGCGGCGGATAACTCTTGACTTTGAGCCGCAAATCAGTAAAATAGAAGAGGTACGGGGCACACTGCGCACCCCGTCCCATCCTGCCCGCAAGCATTGCGCTGCGGATGGATCGTGTGAGCCGACTGCTGTGTCCGGGCGGACGGAACGGTTCACCAGAAAGCGTTGGGACACGGGCGGCGGTTTTGTCCAGCCTGTGGACTGTGTGAAAGATGTCCGTTGGCTGCAGAACCGGCCACAGGCAGAAAATTTGGGCTTCGCGATTTTGTGTCATATAACCGACGAAAACTGAATATCCGGGTGTAGCGCAGTTGGTAGCGCGCTTGCTTTGGGAGACCAGACGGCGGTATCAGTTACGGACGTCCCTCCATCCCGCAAGGGCTGAACGCTCTATGTAAAGGCGTTTCCTTCGTTTCTCTTTTTGTGTCTCACTTTCCCCGCAAGACCACAGCACAACGCACAGACAGGAAAATTTGCTTTTCTCCTCGCTGCCATGCTATCATGGTAAAACTGAATATCCGGGTGTAGCGCAGTTGGTAGCGCGCTTGCTTTGGGAGCGTGAGGCCGAGGTTCGGGCCGCGCTTCTCGGAAATCCCGGAAAGCCTTGGGACACATGGGCTGACAGTGTTTTATCTCTCGCCGTAAATTGGTCAAAAATCGGCGTTGACCACATGTTTGACCACAATTGGAAAAATCAATAACCGGGTGTAGCGCAGTTGGTAGCGCGCTTGCTTTGGGAGCAAGATGCCGGGAGTTCGAGTCTCCCCACTCGGACCAAAAAGCCTCTGAAATCGTATGATTTCAGAGGTCTTTTCTTTGGATATTGCGACGCAGAATTTCGATTAAAACATTTATATATTGAGTTTCCGAGTAATTTTTGGTAGAATAAATTTACCAGAGGATTGCTTATGCTTCGGCATGATCCCTATTTCAGTAGGGATTTCCTTACTAATTAATCTGCTGTTCCTTTGGGAAGTCTGATTTTTCGGATAATGTTGTGTTTTATGAAGCAATTCCTCTGGCCCTTTATTGAGGTGTTAATATGGAACCGTCATTAAAAACGAAACTGGATCGAAATATTTGGATAACGCGCAAATGCCGCATCAATGCGTCTGAAAGGTTGTTATCCCACGCTAAATACATTGAAATCTTAAATGTTTACTACTCAATTTTTGTCATTATTCTGTCACTCATTTCATTAACTAAGCAGGACAACTTGCTCTCTATGATTAGTTTATCATGTTCAATTGCGCTTACGATCTCTATAATATATGCAAATGTAGCAGGATATCGCGAGCGCTCGTCTTCTCTAAAGCAAAACTATATTGAGCTACAGCTGTTATTAGACCAGCTTTCTTGCATAGATGATAATGATACAGATAGTGTCGTAAATATCAGTGTTAAGTATGCAGAACTGTTAAAATCATCAGAGAATCATATCCCCATCGATATGTACCAACTAAAAGTTAGCAATACAGATCCTGGCTTGGCGCTATCCAAGGAAGAGAAGCGTAGCTACTATTGCCAACTTGCTTGGAGATATTTGTGGAGAGGAGCATTGATTCTCTTGCCCCTCGCTGCAGCTATTCTCTACTTTGTCCTGAGGTGAAACAAATGAATGCTGCTCGATATTTTCATCGTTATTTTTCATTAAAACAACTTCATCAGATTTATTCGGATAAAATTAAATATCGAGCGACTGTTGGTATGGATAGAATAACACCAAAAGCTTTTGAAGATATATGATGTAAAGGGTGGGAAAAACAGCCCCACCCAAATACATCATAGCTGTGACGGCTCATTTGTGGTG
>NZ_CANRKH010000008.1 GCF_947631165.1 uncultured Dysosmobacter sp.
TCCGGCCGCTTGCTGGTGACCTGGATGGCGCCCTGGACCTCGATGTCCAGGATCACGTCCTTCCCCTGCTCCATGGCCTCGTCCACATAGCGCTTCGGGGTGCCGTAGAAGTTGCCCACATACTCGGCGTACTCCAAAAACTGCTCCATGGCAATCCACTTGCGGAAGGACTCCACATTCATAAAGTGGTAATGGATACCGTCCAGCTCGCCGGGACGGGGTTCCCGCGTGGTGGCGGAGACGGAAAAATACAAATTTTTCCGCTTCTCCAGCAGCGCGTTCAGCACCGTGCTCTTTCCGACGCCGGAAGGGCCGGAAACAATAAAGGTCTTGCCTTTTCTCATGCCTGTTCTCTCTCCTCTGTATGTTCCCCGAACCGCTCCGGCGGCAGGGCGGACAGGATCACATGGTCGCTGTCCATGATAAAAATGGAGGCGGTCTTGCGGCCATAGGTGGCGTCGATCAGCATTCCCCGCTCCCGGGTCTCCTGGACCATGCGCTTGATGGGCGCGGAATCCGGACTGACGATGGCCACCAGCCGCTCCTGAGACACCAGGTTCCCAAATCCGATATTGATGAGCTTCATACCGTCACTCCACGTTCTGGACCTGCTCGCGCATCTTCTCCACCTCGGCCTTCAGCCCCACGACCACCTGGGCGATGGCCACGTCGTTGCACTTGGAGCCGATGGTGTTGGACTCCCGATTGACCTCTTGGATCAAAAAATCCATCTTCCGGCCCATAGGCTCGTCGGAGTCCAGCATGGTCCGCAGCTGAGCCACATGGCTCCGCAGGCGGACGGTCTCCTCGTCCACGGCCACCTTGTCGGCGTAGATGGCGGCCTCCATCAGGATGCGCTGGGGGTCGATGGTGGTGCTTTGCAGCATCTCCTCCATCCGGGCGGTCAGCTTTTGGCGGTACTCCGCCACTGTCTCCGGTGAGCGGGCCTCCACCTGACTGGTATAATCCTCGATGTTGGTCAAACGGCTGCCGATATCCTCAGCCAGCTTGGCGCCTTCCACGGCCCGCATGGCATTATACGCCGCCAGGGCCTCGTCCAGCACCTGGCACAGGTCGGCGCTGACGGTCTCCAGATCCTCGTCCGCTTTGGTGACGGACAGCACATCCGGGAACCGGGCCAGCTGATCCGGCGTGACCTTATACGCTGTTGGTCCGCAAAGCTCCGCCAGTTCCTTCAGCGCGGCGGCGTACTGGGCCGCCAGCTCCCGGTTCACCGTGACCTTTGCCACATCAGCGGCAGAAGCGTCTACGGTGATGAACACATCCACTTTTCCCCGGGAGACTGCCCTCTGGACCCGCTGCTTGACCGCGTCCTCCGCAAAGGCATACATCCGGGGCATCTTCACCGCGCAGTCCAGATAGCGGTTATTGACGGAACGGACCTCCACGGTGATATCGCGCCTGTGCAGTTCCTCCCTCGCCCGGCCATAGCCGGTCATACTCTTGATCACGATTTACCCTCCCTTACATCTCATGCCCTCAGCAGGCAAAGAACACCCAACAGCCCTGCCTCCAGGGCTGCTCACGCCAAAAGGGTCCATCAGCAGCAGAACCAGTATCCGCCGCCGTTGCACAGCGACCACAGGCAGCACAGAGGCAGGCAGAGGTTGCCGCCGCACAGCTCCGTGCCGAACTGCCCATCGCCTGGGTGATAGGCGGTCCTGGTGCCGTTTTCCATAAATTCCAGGGCCTGCCGGTACTCCGGATTGCCCGGGTCCATCTGACAGGCCGTCTGATAATACCGTTTGGCTTCGTCCAGCCAGCCCCGGCGGTAGCACACGGCGCCCTTCAGGAAATTCCACTCGGCGTTATGGTCGCCGTAATTGTTCAGCAGGGCCTCCGCCCGGCTGATGTTGCCGGTCTGGATGGCAATGCGGACCTGCTGCAGCACAGACGAGGAACTCTGCCCATACTGCTGCCGGTAGGCGCCGCCATACCCGCCGTATCCGCCGGAGGCCCCAGAGGCTCCGGAGTGCCCGCCGCTGCGCTGCTTGTTGATCTGCTCGTAAGCGGCGTTGATCTCCTTCATTTTCTCCTGGGCCAGGTCCGCCAAGGGATTGTCGTGGTAATTGTCCGGATGATACTTGCGGGCCAGCTCCCGATATGCTTTTTTGATCTCTTCGTCAGTGGCGCTCTCCGGCACACCGAGAATTTGATAGGGATCGTTCATGGGCTTTCCTCAACATTCTTGCTTTTCTTTATATCCTTCCCGCGCGGTCTTGCCCGAAATGTTCCATCCAGCACGGCTTTGCCTACGCGGAAAAGGCCGGTGTAAAGGGTCGTCTCCAAAAGGGGCTGCCAAACGCCGAAGTCCCACAGCTCAAAGGCCGTGGTCATCATGTGGATGGAGTGATCCAGCGTTGCCGCGAATTCCCGGCGGGCCTCCGCCGTCCACACTCCATCCGTCAATCCGAACCGCAGAGCCACCGGATTGTAGTTTCCGGAGGCGGCGTCCTTCTTCAGATCGTCCGCCGCGTCCACGAGATAGACCCAGCGGCCCAGGTGGTACAGCAGCTGCGACAAGACCCGGCGGCGGATGGGATCCTCCACCTCCTGGGCTGCGCTGCCAAGCAGCGCCGCAAAGGCGTCGGCAGCCCGGTCCATGGAATCGCAGCCCGTCTGCTCCAGCTCTCCCAGCGCCGCCAGCTGGCGGCGCACCGCCTGGTCAAAACCGGGACGCCGGGCTGCCGCCTTTCGGCAGGCAGGCTCCAGGACTGCGGAAACGCCCCGGTATTTCAGCCCGTGGAGCCAGTCGTGGTCCGATACGCCGTCCCTGGCCTGCCAATAGGCCAGGATCACGCTCTCGTCCGCCGCCAGCTCCATGGCTTCATCCGGTTCCTGATACGCCCGCTTCCGCAGGGGACTGGCAAAGCACCTTGCCTCCCGGATCTCTTCGGGCTTTCCCTCCGAGAGCAGGATCGCCAGATAGGTGAAGTCATAATTCAGGATGAACCGGGCGGCAGAGCCATACCGTCTGCCCAATGTGTGGCACAGACCACAGTAGGCCCGGCGAAATCGCTCCGTCTCCTCCTCCGGCAGGTCCTGGACCGGCGGCCTCACATAGCCAAACACAGCTCAGAACAGTCGGACGATTGTGAAGGTCAGCCCGCCCTTGTCCCGCAGCTTCCGGTCATAGCGGATGGCAAACAGGATGCCCAGCAGAAAGCCAAGGACGGCGGCCGTGTATTCCACAGCCACGCTGCGGGTCAGTGCGAAAGCCACTGCGTAGCCCAGAATGAACAAAACCACGGGGATCAGGTACACCAGCGCTACGATGCCCAGCATTTTCTGGGTGCTGCTCTCCACCACCACCTTCTGCCCGGGACGGGCGCCGATGGTGTTGACGGCCCTGGCGTGGACCGCTGCGCCGGAAACGCCGCAGCCGGCGCATTCCTCGCAGTCGTGGCCGCAGGCGGATTTCCGGGGAACGGATATCTCGGCGTATTTTCCATCGAGGATACGCTCAACAGTTGCGATCTGGGTCATAAGCTCAATTCTCCTGTATGGGGGCCGCGCGGGGGCCCCGGTCTTTATTCTTCAGGCGTCTCCTCCTGGATCGTGACCCGCACCTGATAGCTGCCGGAAACGCCCACGTCGCCGGAGGCAATCTTCACGGTGGCCGGTACCGTATAGGTGCCGGAGGCGGCGGCATAATCGCTGAGGTCCACCTGTACGGTGACGTCCTCCGCCGTCACGCCCTCCACATCTCCCGAGGCGCCGAAGATATTCACCGGCAGCTCCTCTGTCAGAATGGTGACGGTCTTGCCCTCCGGAATGTTGACAGACTCAAACTGATCGGCAGTCACCTCCATGCGGACCATGTCCTTGAAGGAGACCTGTAAAGTAGCCCGGGTCACACCGCTGAGATTCTGGCAGCCGTCCGGGATGATGATGGAATAGGTGTGATTGGGCACGCCGGTATCCAGAAATTCCATCAGGTCGAAGGTACCCAGGATGATACTGTCCACATTTTTCAGCTGGGCGGCGTCGCCGGAGACCGTGATGGCGGGCGGGTTGACACTGACATTCAGATTCTCCCGCCGCAGGCCGGGATATTCTTTGAAGTTGACGGCAAGCTGCAGCTCCTTGGTCACAAAGACCGGCAGTGTAGCCTGAATGGTATCCACCGTAGGATGGATGCCAGCGCTGTCCAGCAGCTGATCGTTCTGGTCATAGAACTGGATGTCCAGCGCCTCGGAGACAGTCTCCGTGGCGGCCTCGCCCAGATTCAGCGTCACCTTCACATAGCTGACAGGGTCGATGTCCTCCGCCTGGCCGCGGATTTCCAGCACCTCCGCCGACAGCTGCAATTCACCGGCGGAGTAGCCGTCAGCCACATTGCCCTCCAGCTGGCACTTCACGTCCACCACCTTGCTGTACAGCTCGCTGATGTTGACAGTGGCCCGGCTGATGCTTGCCTCCCGCTTGGTAACAGCGTCAGAAAAATCACCCAGGAACCGGATACTATACTGCACTGTCTGGGTCCCGGCGTTTTCAATGTTGGATAGATCAGCGGTCACCTGCACATCATCGGCTGTCATCCTGGCGCCTGTGAGCCGTCCAATGGTGACCTTCAAATCCAAAGAAGCGTCAGTTCCGTCATCCACCAGCATCAAGCCCTTATCCGCCAGGTCTGTGTCCACGCCGGTATAGATGATGGGGATATCGGAGATCAGGTACTCCGTCTGCCGGGGACCGCCTTGATTGCTGGTCTGGTCCGCAGTGAACCAGATGCCCACGGCCACCACGACAGCCAGCAGAAAATATAAAACGCTCCGCTTTCTGGATCTCTCATTCTGCATCATCCGCACCTCCGTTCTTTTTGGCGCGCAGCAGATTCATCAGGCTGGGCTTGTCCTCGTCGGAGCCTTCCTGAGGAAGCAGTTCGTTCCGAAGCAGATTTTCCAGAGTCTCCGGCTTCAGGTGGCGCTTCAGCATACCGCCCACGGCCACGGAGATGGAGCCGGTCTCCTCCGACACGATGACCACCACCGCGTCAGAGTGCTCGCTCATGCCGATACCGGCCCGGTGCCGCATGCCCAGGTCCCGGCTCAGGTTCACATTGTTGCTCAGCGGCAGCATGCACCCTGCGCCCAGGATCCGGCCGTTGCGGATGATGACCGCGCCGTCATGCATGGGCGCCTTGACAAAAAAGATGTTTTTCAGCAGCTCGCTGGAAACAGAGGCATCCAGCACCGTGCCGCTCTGCACCAGATCGTCCAGCAGCATCTCCCGCTCAAACACGATCAAGGCGCCGGTGCGGGTGCGGGACATATCCTCACAGGCCAGCACCGTCTGGCTGATGGTCTGCTCCACAGCGCTGCTGACCTCCGTATGGGTAAACAGGGCAATGATACGCTTGCTCCCCATTTGCTCCAGGACCCGCCGGATCTCAGGCTGGAAGAGGATGATAAGGGCCAGGATGCCCACGTTCACCATGCGGCTCATGAGATAGTTGATGCCATTGAGATGGAAAGCATTGGACAGGACAAGCATCGCCAGGAAAAACAGCAGGCCCTTCAGCAGATTCGCGGCCTTCGTGCTGCGCACCAGGGTCAGCAGCTTGTACAGAACGAATATCATGATGGCGATATCCACGATATCCGTGATCTGAAGGGAAAGCAGATACCGGCCGGCGATGGCGGGCAATTCCACAAAATCAAATTTTGGCATTTTAGCGACATCATCCCTTTCAGGCCATGAATATATTGATTATATAAAATCTGCCAGGTAAATGCAAGGTCAAACCATCTAAAATTCACGTTCTGTTCAGAAAATTGCCGTCCCAGCCGGATCGGAGCGGAGCCTGCGGAAAAATGGGCCGGGCATAGCAGCCCGGCCCACGGTCTCACCGCAGGATCTCCTCCATCACCGCCAAGAGGCGATACACCTCTTCCGGCGTATTGAAATCCGAAAAGCTGAGCCGGACAGTGCCGGTATCCAACGTCCCGGCGCTGCGGTGGGCCAGCGGAGCACAGTGAAGTCCCGTCCGCACGGCGATCCCACGGTCCGCCAGGGCCTCACCCACGGTCTCCACCTCTCTGTTCTCCGGCAGGATGGACAGCACTCCCGCCTGATCCCGCAGGCCCGGCAGGGCAAACACCCGCAGACCGGGCAGTGTCCGCAGCCCCTCCGCCGCCAGCAGCGCCAGCTGACGCTCCCGCAGACAGATATCCCGCAGCCCCCGCTGGCGGACATACCGCACCCCCGCCAGCAGGCCGGCGATGCCGGGCATGTTGTGAGTCCCCGCTTCCAGCCGGTCCGGCAGAAAATCCGGCATCTCCTGCTGGATGGACAGGCTCCCGGTGCCGCCCTCCAGCAGCGTTCTGGTCTCCGCCCCATCACCGCATAGCAGCACGCCGGTGCCTTGGGGGCCATACAGCCCCTTGTGGCCCGGCATGGCGATGAAGGCCGCTCCCAGCGCCTCCATGTCCAGAGGCAGGACTCCAGCGGACTGGGACGCGTCGATCACAAAGGGCACGCCCCTGCTCCTGCAGATGGCAGCGATCTCCTCTACCGGCTGGATGAATCCGAACACATTGGACACATGACTGCACACCACGGCCGCGGTGTCCGGCGTGATCAGCCGCTGAAAAGCCTCGGCCACCGCGGCGCTGTCGAACAGCGGCACTTCCGCCACCGCGATCCGCGCCCCCAGAGCTGTCAGTGGTCGGGTAACGGCGTTGTGCTCATAGCCGGACACCACCACCCGGTC
Source organism: uncultured Dysosmobacter sp. (assembly GCF_947631165.1). Taxonomy (GTDB): domain Bacteria; phylum Bacillota; class Clostridia; order Oscillospirales; family Oscillospiraceae; genus Oscillibacter. The sequence goes on from NZ_CANRKH010000008.1 coordinate 6,737, forward strand.
CCCCTCCCTCACCATGCTTTTGACGGCGATGTTCAAACCGTGGGTCGCACTGCTGGTGAACACCACCTGCTCCGGATTTTTCAGGCGGAACAGCTCCGCCAGCTCTTCCCGACAGGCAAATGCCGTGTCCGCCGCCCGCATGGCAGCGGGATGGCCGCCCCGGCCGGGAGAGGACATGGTAGCCAACGCATTCTCCATGGCCTGGGCCACCGTATCGGGCTTTTGAAACGTTGTGGCCGCACTGTCCAGGTAGATCATGGTCCCACCTCCCGGTACATGCCTCTTTGGAACAAAAACACCTGGACCGGGTCCAGGGCTTCCCGGTGCAATGCGATCAAGGCTGGAGACAGGTCATTCACGGCGACCCGCACAGCGTAAGCGCAGCCCAACTCCGTCAGGTCTCTGGGCGCGCGGAATATTTGGCAGCGGATACCCGCCCGGCCCAGCACTCTCTGCATGCGCTGGGCGTAGGTCACAGAGCGGGCAAGGATCAAATAGTGTTCCACAGACACTCCTCCTCTCTATCCATTTTATTGCAGAGAGCGGAGATGGTGAAAGAAAGAGCGAGAAGTGAAAAGTGAGATGTACTGTATTAAGGGTGGTTTCACCATATCAACATTACATTGGCTGGCGGTTCATTTGTGGAAGAATGGCACAGACTGGAAGGGCGGTGATCGGCCAGCAGGAAAGAACCGAAGCGGGAGCGTCCGAGATGAACTGGATGCTCCGTTCTCTTTAATAGGCCCCCAGCTAAGGGCACACATACTCACCACCAGAAAGCTGGCGGTAGTACTGCCTGCGGCAGTCGTGCGCCCTCTGGGGCGGCTCCGCTAGGGGTGTCTGACAGGCTATCAGACGCCACCGGCAGCTTGTGCATCGGGCAGAGCTGCGTCGAAACACTGGGGAGCTTGGGGCCATCGGCCACCAAAAAGCCGCGCCGGATATATAGCGGTGCATTGCTTGCCACCACTATCAAACCTCATAAGAAAGAATTGCTTGTCGGCCTTTAACGTGCTACAATTAATTTTAATTGCGTACAATAAATTATTATTTAAGGATAGAAGGTCAGAAAATGGGTTATCTGGCATATTGGAACCATAACGTAGCGTATTATGACTGGATAAAGAATCGCACAATAGAATGCCGGGACATACTTGATGTTGGATGCGGAGATGGTTCGCTTGTTCGCTACCTAGATGATGGAAGGCGAATGATTATTGGTATTGATGCTGATAAAGAATGTATAAATTACGCTTTAAATAAGTCTGATTCCAACAATGTGCAATTTATTTGCAACCACTTTGAAACTTACAATTTTGAAAAGAAATTTGATGCGGTAATTTTTGTTGCATCAATTCATCATATGGACATGACAGCGGCAGTGCATAAAGCAAAATTCATCCTGAAGCCTGCTGGCGTGATACTAATTGTTGGTCTTGCGAGACCCTCAACACTTATAGACTGGGCGGTAGAAATTTTTCGTGTTATTCCCTGCATAATAATGTCTAAAATTAGGCATATGCAGTCAAACGAAAAAACGAACATGCCAGTATTATATGATTTTCTTACCATGGATGAAATTAGGACTATCGCTGATGTTTTACTGCCTTCTGCTAGGATTAGATATGGATTATATTACCGATACCTTTTATGGTGGAAGAAACAATAGCAAAATTTCGGCCTGTCAGTGAAATTGCCCCTGACAAATACTCTCCTGACAATTTATTTTAAGGAATCTTATCGAATGAAAATATCTCCACTCTTATTCTTATACTAATACTAAAAAAACAGCGGAACGCTTTGCGTCCCGCTATCTTTTTTCGATCAGTACCACCGCGTGGGCCGCCATGCCGGAGCCGTCACCAGTGAAGCCCAATCCTTCTTCAGTGGTGGCCTTCACGTTGACCCGCTCCCGGTCCACGCCCAAGACAGAGGCGATATTTTCCTCCATGGCCTGCTTGTAAGGCCCCACCTTGGGAGCCTGGGCCAACAGCGTGGCGTCGATATTCACCACATCAAAGCCCAGCTCTGTCAGGCGGCGGCCCACCTCCGCCAAAAGAAGCAGGCTGGAAATGCCCTTATAGGCCGGGTCTGTATCCGGGAACAGCCTGCCGATGTCCCCCAGGCCCGCCGCACCGCAGAGGGCGTCCATAACAGCATGGACCAGAACATCAGCGTCAGAGTGGCCCAACAAGCCCTTTTCCCAAGGGATCTCGACTCCACCCAGGACCAGCCTCCGCCCCTCCGCCAGCCGGTGGACGTCATAGCCGTGTCCGATCCGTAAAGCAGTCATTACCGCTCCTTCCTGTCCTGGATGATCGCGTCGGCCAGGATCATATCCATTGGCGTGGTAATCTTGAGATTCTCCTCGTCGCCCTCCACCAGAAAGACCACCTTGCCCAGCCGTTCCACCGCAGAGCAGTCGTCAGTCACCGGTGCGTCCTGCTCCACGGCACTTTGCAGAGCAGCCTTCAGCAGGCTGGCCTCAAAGACCTGGGGCGTCTGCACGGCGCGAAGAACGGTCCTGTCCAGGGTCCGCTCCACAGCGCCGCCGTCCCGGATCTCCTTAACGGTATCTTTCACAGGCACCGCTGGCGCCGCGGCGCCGCAGCGGACAGCGGCGGTGACAACCCGGTCGATCAGTTCCGGCGTCACCAGCGGGCGGGCGCCGTCCTGCACTGCCAGCAGCTCCATATCGGGCGAAGCCTCCAGCGCCGCCAGCAAAACGGAGCGAACGCGGTCCTCGCCGCCCCGGATCACCTTGGAGCACTTGCTGATGTTGTAAGTCCGGCACAGGTGGGAGATCTCCACCAGATCCTCCTCCCGGACGGCGACGACGATCTCGTCTACCTGCCGGGCCAGCTGAAGAGAAGTCAACGTCCGCACCAGCACCGGAACGCCGTCCAAAGGCTCCAGCAGCTTGTTGATACCGCCCATGCGGCTGGAGCTGCCCGCAGCAGCCACCAGCGCAGCGCAGCGGGGCCGCCGGTCCTCCCGAAACTTTTTTAAAAATGGCAGCATAGCGCAGTTCCCCTCTCAAAATAGAATTTGCGGAGAGCCCTGTTCGTAATATTATGACGCGGGGACCTTCAGCATAGCCCGGTCCAGGCTGGCCTCCGCCTCCTGATAGGAGCAGTCCTCCGCCAGCACCATCTCGGAAATGATGATCTGTCTGGCAGTGTGGAGCATCTTCCGCTCTCCTGTGGACAGCCCTCTTTTCAGATCCCGCTGCGTCAGGGCCTTGACAACCCGGGCCACCTCATACAGATCGCCGCTTTTCAGCCGCAGCATGTTTTCCTGATAGCGCTTGTTCCAGTTGGTGTTGGACTCCACTGTCAGCGTGGGGATAGCATCCAGCAGTGTTTGAAGCTCGTCGCAGGACAAAACGGCGCGGATGCCGATCATTTCGGCATTGGCAATGGGAATCTTCAGGACCAGGCCCCCCATGGGCATTTTAAAAACATAATATTCCTTTTTGACCCCTGCGGTCTTTTCCTGAACGATCCCATCAATGATACCAGCGCCGTGCATGGGATGCACGACCAGATCCCCAATGTTGAACATGATCCTACCCTTTCCTATCCGTGCGGTTCCTGGCCCCGCGATTCCCCCGTCACCTTTCGTTTAATACAAATTTATTATAAATCCTTCTTTTTTCGTTTACAAGCATTTTTTGAAAAAAGTGCACATCTTTTTCAAAAAAATAGGTAAAAAAATGACGGACGACCCCAAAAGCCGTCCGCCAGATGAAATTTTCCTGTTATTTACTTCTTGTTGGAACGGCGCCAAATGTGCATTTTTTCCGCCGCGGCGATCAATTCCTCCCGGAACTGGGGATGGGCAATGTTGATGAGGCCCTCGGCCCGTTCCCAGGTAGACTTGCCCTTGGCATTGAACTTGCCGTACTCCGTCACCAGCCAGTGAAGGTTCGTGCGGGTGCAGGTGGCAATGGAGCCTTCCAGCAGGGTCGGCCGGATGCGGGACTTCAGCTGGCCGGTCTTTTTATCCAGGAAGGAGGAAGAGCAGCAGATGAAGCTCTTGCCGCCCCTGGCCAGATACGCGCCCATGACGAAGTCCTGCTGGCCGCCGGCGCCGGAGATGTGGTTGGTACCGGAGGATTCGGAGGACACCTGGCCGTACAGGTCGATATCCACCGCGCCGTTGATGGAGATGAAGTTGTCGATCTGGGACACCCGGGCGATATCGTTCACATAGCTGACGGGCGCGGCCATGCACTCGGGATTGTTGTTGATGAAGTCATACAGCTTCTGGGTCCCGGCCGCGAAGGCGTAGGTCTGGCGGCCCCGGTCAAAGGGCTTGCAGGCGCCGGTGATGCGGCCCGCCTTGGACATATCCACAAAGGCATCCACATACATCTCGGTGTGCACGCCCAGGTCCTTCAGATCGGACTCAGCGATCATCTTGCCAATAGTGTTGGGCATGGAGCCGATGCCCAGCTGCAGGCAGGCGCCGTTGGGGATCTCAGGCACCACCAGGTTGGCCACGGCCAGATCCACCTCGCTGGGTTCGCTGGCCCCGCCCAGAGTCTCCATGGGGGGATTCTCGCCTTCCACGATCATGGTCACGTCGCTGATGTGGACGCAGTTCTCAAAGCCGCCCAGGCAGACGGGCATATTTTTGTTGACCTCCACGATGATGGTTTTGGCACACTCGCAGACGGCCTTCAGGTGAGAACCGCCGGGGCCGAAGTTGAACCAGCCGTGCTCGTCCATGGGCGCCACCTGGAACATCGCCACATCCAGGGTCTTGATGCAGTTCCGATAATAGCCGGGCAGCTCAGAATAGCGCAGAGGGATGTAATAGGCAAAGCCCTCCTTGATGGCTTTCCGCTCGATGCCGGACATGTGCCAGGAGTTCCAGGCAAAGTGGTCCGCGGCGTTGGGAACGTCAAAGATCGCGGGGCGGCGGGTCAGGATGCCGCCGCGGATATTCACGCCGGTCAGCTCCTCCATCCGTTTTGCCAGGGCCTTATCCAAAGAATTGGCAGAGCAGATGCTCCAGCCGTAGTCCAGCCAGTCGCCGGACTTGACGACTTTGACAGCCTCCTCGGCGGAGGTCAGTTTCTGCTGGTATTCATCCCGATAGCTCATAGTAGTTTCCTCCTGTTAAACCTCTGTTTTGTGGTATGACATCGGTGTGCCGTTGTATGCTCGCATATCGTTAGAATTATAACATGCCATTTAGACGATTGCAACGGAAACGTGAAAAAAATCACAAGTTTTTTCAAAACAGGAATATCCTGCCTTCTTCCCCGTCCTTCATAGCTCTGCATACACCATAGGCTCCCTTGTTTGAACGAGCGGCACGCAAAGACAACCGTCCGTGTCAAAAAAGGAAAGCCGCTGAAAAGCCTAAAAGACTCTTCAGCGGCCAAAGAGATACTTATTCCTCCACAGGAGCCTCTTCAGCTTCCTCGACAACAGGAGCCAGCAGCGCACGGATGGACAGGGAGATCTTTTTCTTCTCCTCGTCAACAGCGGTGATCTTGGCATCCACCATCTGTCCCTCGGACAGCACGTCCTCCGGCTTATCGATGCGGCGGTCAGCGATCTGAGAGATGTGGATCAGGCCGTCCACGCCGGGAACCACCTCGGCAAAAGCGCCGAAGGTCATCAGCTTGACGATGCGGACATTGGCCACATCGCCCACGCTGTAGGTATTCATGAAGTTGGTCCAGGGATCCACGCTGTGGTCCTTCACACCCAGAGAGATCTTGCGCTTCTCGGGATCGAAGGAAATGACGTACACCTCCAGCGTGTCGCCCACCTTGCAGACCTCAGAGGGGGTCTTGATGCGGCTCCAGCTCAGCTCGGAGATATGTACCATGCCGTCCACGCCGCCGATGTCCACAAACACGCCGTAGCTGGTCATAGACTTGACGGTGCCGGTATAGTGCTTGCCCACTTCGATGTTGGCCCAGACCTGCTCCTGCGCGGCCTTGCGGGCCTCGTCGGCCACGGAGCGGATGGAGCCCACCACGCGGCGGCGGGCACGATTGACCTCTGTGATCCGCAGCTGGACCTTCTGGCCCTTCATCTCAGACAGATCGGCGCCCCGGGGCATACCGCTCTGGGAAGCAGGCACGAACACCCGCACGCCCTTGACGGAGACCACGATGCCGCCCTTGTTCTCCTCGGTGACGGTGCCTTCCAGCACGGTCTTTTCCTCAACAGCGGTCTCGATATTCTCCCACACCTTCACAGCGTCCAGACGCTTTTTGGACAGCTCGGCATAGCCCTCCACGTCGTTGACGCGGACGATGTAAGTCTCGATCTCATCGCCCACCTTCACGATATCCTCGGGCTTGGCGCTGGGATCGTCGCTCAGCTCGCTGAGCTTGATGTAGGCAGCCTGCTTTGCACCCACATCCACCTGGACCTCAGTGGGGGTGATGGCCGTTACAATACCGGTGACCTTCTCTCCTGTATTTAAAGTTTTGAAAGACTGATTCAGTAATTCCTCGAAGGACTCCTCTTTGCCCTCGGCCGCTTTGATTTCTTCGCTCATCGTTGCATATACCTCCTTAATAATGCCCGCAGGTGTGGAGGCACCAGCCGTAAGGCCCGCAACAGAACAACCATTGAAAAAATCCAGCGAGAGCTCGTCCGCGTTTTCGATCTGGATCACGCGTGAGCATTTCTTCGTGCAAATTTCCGTCAGATGTTTGGTATTGGCACTTTTACGGTCTCCCACCACGACCATCACGTCCACCTGAGCGGCGATAGCGGCCGCTTCAGTTTGGCGCTTATGCGTAGCATTGCATATTGTATCAAATTTTTTTACGTTTGTACACTCTTTTTTTAGGATTTTCCAAGAAGTTTCAAAAAGTTCACGAATACAGGTGGTCTGCGCCACCACAGTCAGCGGTGTTTCCCGGTTTTGGGAGTCCTGTGACAGCCACATCTTTACTGCTTCCGGTCCGTCGAACACCAGTGGCTCCCGGCACCAGCTGGCCACGCCCATGACCTCCGGGTGACGCGGCTCGCCGATGATCACGCAGCGCCGCCCCTCTCTCTCCGCCTGGGCCACTAGATTCTGGATGCGGCACACATTGGGGCAGGTAGCGTTGACACATCGGACTCCCTGGACTTCCAGCGCGTCCAAAACCGTTTTCAGCTCTCCATGGGAGCGGATCACCACGGTGTCCCCCGGGCCAAGCCGGTCGATATCTTGAATCTTTTGTACGCCTGTCCGAGCCAGTTCCTCCACCACATGGGCGTTGTGGATCAGATCTCCCAGCATCCAGCAGCCGCCGGACCGTCCGGCCTCCCGGGCCAGGTCCACGGCCCGCTGGACGCCATAGCAAAAGCCGGCGCTCTTCGCCAGTATCACCTGCACAGCGGCTTCCCCCCCACTTCCTGGCCGCCCAGCGCGTAGGCCTCCGCCAGAATGTCGTCAGCGATCTTCTGCATTTCCTCCGAAGTCCCATGGCGGCCAGAGTACACCGGCGTATAGGGCTTGCCGAAAATGATGCGAGTGCGGTGAAACAGCTTCTTCTCCCCGTCCATGAACACTGGTATCAGCGTAGCTCCCGTGCGGACGCCGATCACGGCGACCCCCGCCTTGGCGTGGGCGGGCAGGCCGTCCACATAGCCGATGCCGTCCCGGATCACGGTGCCCTCCGGAAAAATCAGCAGGTTGTCTCCGTTCTTGATCGTTTGGATGGCAGTCTTGACAGACTGGATATCCGAACCACCCCGGCTGACGGGAAACGCGCCCAGCTGCCGCAGCAGCCAGCCCAGGAGAGGATTTCGAAACAGCTCCTCCTTGGCCATGGCGAACAGCCGGTAATTCACCGGCAGACGGACACCCAGCAGCAGCGGGTCCCAGTTGCTGGAGTGGTTGGGGCAGAGCAGCACGCCGCCCTCCGGCAGATCCTCCAGTCCCTCCACGGTGGTGGGGTGCAGGATGGATACGACCAGCTTGATGAGGTAATACGCCACCGTAAAAAGGGGCGTAGTAGGCTTTTTCATAGACGCACCTTCCCCTTGACGATCTCCAGCAGCGCTGCCTCGCTCTCCTGGAAGGTCAGCTCCGTGGTATCCAGCAGAGCGGCGTCCGCCGCCTGCCGCAGGGGCGCTATGGCCCGGTGGGAATCGTTCCAATCCCGTTCCTGGATATCCGCCAGGATCTTTTCAAACGGCTCCGGGGTCCCCCGCTGTTCCAGCTCCAGCATCCGGCGACGGGCGCGGACTTCTGGAGAAGCGGTGAGAAACACCTTCACCGCCGCATCCGGCAAAACCACGGTGCCGATATCCCGTCCATCCATGATGACATTGTTTTTTCGGGCCAGCTCACGCTGCGTCTCCAGCAGATAGGTCCGCACCGTCGGATGGGCGGAAACAGCAGAGGCGTACATGGAGATCTCCGGCAGGCGGATCTCCCGGGTCACGTCCCGGCCGTTCAGCAGCATGTGCTGCAGTCCGTCCGTCCCGTATGTCAGTTCGACCCGAATGTCTGGCAGCGCTGCGGACACGGCGGCCTCGTCCTTGGGGTCCAGACCGTTGGAAAAGACATAATAGCCGATGGTCCGATAAATGGCCCCGGTATCCACATATAAGAAGCCCAGCTTGGCGGCAAGGCTACGGGCCAGCGTGCTCTTTCCCGCGCCGGAGGGACCGTCGATGGCGATGCTGATGGTCTGCATTTCACTCTCTCCTGTTCTCATTCTTGTCGTGCCGCCGCGATCCCGGCGGCACTGCCTGTGGCCCAGGCGATCTGCAAATTGAAACCGCCGGTATAGGCGTCCACGTCGATCAGCTCCCCCGGCAAAGTACAGTCCCCTGACCAGCTTCGACTCCATGGTGGCCGGGTCGATCTCCCGTACCGCCACGCCGCCGGAGGTGACGATGGCTTCCTCCACCGGGCGAGGGCCGGTGATCTCCACTGGGAAATGCTTCAGCAGGGCCAGCAGGTCCCGCCGCTGCTCCCGGGTTATCTCGTGGACCTTCTGCCGGGCAGGGATGTGGGACAGCGTTACCGCTGCGTCGATCAGTTTTTTTGGCAGCAGCTCGTCCAGGGCATTACAGAAATCGCTGTTGGCATGCTTTTCAAAATCAGACAACAGCCGCCTATCCAGGGTCTGGTCGTCCAGCGCCGGCTTCAGGTCGATCTCCATCCGATAGTTCTTTTTGTCAAAATGCCGCATATGAGCCGAAGCTGACAGCACCAGCGGCCCGCTGACGCCGAAGTGGGTAAACAACAGCTCGCCGAAGTCGGTATAGATCTTTTTGTTGTTTTCAAACACCGTCAGGCCCACATTCCGAAGGCTCAGGCCCTGCAGCCGTCCGCAGGGCAGTCCCGGGCCTAGAATGCCTTCCAGCGGCACCAAGGAGCCTTGCAGGGGCGTGACCGTATGGCCGGCCTGGGCCGCCATGCGGTGGCCGTCGCCAGTGGAGCCGGTGGCGGGATAGGAGACGCCGCCGCTAGCCAGAATGACGGCATCGCCGTCATAATGCCCCCATTCCCCTACAGCGCCGCGAACCGCGCCGTCTGTGATATCCAGGGATACGGCCCGGTCCCGCGCCAGTGTGACCCGCAGCGCCTTCAGCCGACGCTCCAGGGCGGCACTGACATCAAAGGCCCGGTCGGACACCGGGAACACCCGGCTGCCCCGCTCCGTTTTCAAGGGAACTCCCAGACGCTCGAAAAAGGCCATGGCATCCCGCCCGTCAAAGCGGGAAAAGGCGCTGTACAGAAACTTTCCGTTTCTGGGCGTGTTGGCCAGCAGCGTTTCCAAATCGGCATTATTGGTCACATTGCACCGGCCCTTGCCGGTGATGTTCAGTTTTTTCCCCAACCGCTCATTGGGCTCCAGCAGCGTGACGGCGGCGCCCTGCTCCGCCGCCCGGATGGCGGCCATCATACCGGCCGCGCCGCCGCCTACCACAATGACCCGCTTATTCATCGTCCACCTTTCCAAATACACCGTACTTGTTCCAGATATCCTCCAGTTCTGAAAAGGTGGCGGACACGTCCGTTCCCAGCCGATAGGCCAAGGCCACCAGCAGGGCATTGATGATGGACAGGGGCGCCACCATGGAATCCACGAAGGAGATCATTTCACAGGGGGCCAGCAACGCCGCATTGGACATCTGATACACCGGAGACAGCTCGTTGTCCGTCACCGCTACGATGGTTGCCCCCCGGTCCTTGGCAAACTGCACGGTGTTCAGGGTCACCGTGGAATACCGGGGAAAGCTGATGGCGATCATCGCATCCCCGGGACCGATGCGGAGCAGCTGGTCGAAGATCTCGCCCGCCGCGTTGGACTGCACCAGCGTCACATTTTCAAACAGCATATGCATGTAAAAGTTCAAATATCCCGCTACGAAAGAGGATGACCGGACGCCCAGGATGTAGATATGCCTGGCGTTCATCAGCAGCCCCGTCACATCGGCAAAGGCGGCGCGGTCGGCCTCGTTCACCACCTCCCGCAGCTTCTCGATGTCCGATTGCAGCACAGCTCCCAGCACGTCCTGGCCGGAGAGCCGGTCCCCCGCCTGCTGGATCCGCTGGGTGGAGGTCAGGCGGCTGCGGATCATCTCCTGCAGCGCCCTCTGCATACTGGGATAACCGTCGTAGCCCAGCTCCGAGGCAAACCGGACCACCGTGGACTCGCTGACATCCACCAGTTTGCCCAGCTTGCTGGCAGTCATGAAGGCCGCCTTGTCGTAGTTTTCCAAAATATAGTTGGCGATGCGCTTCTGCCCTTTGGAGAAGCCGCTCATACCGCTTTCGATCACATATAGAATATTCTTCGCCACGGTCCTATCCTCCGCGCTTTTCTCATTTGATGCCGCCGTTTTCCAGCAGCGGCTCCATTGTAGCACAAAACCAAGCGGAAGCAAATGCTTTTTGCAGGATTTTTTCCCTGGCTTGCAAAAAATGACCGCGGTGTACGCGGTCATTTGATATCTTCTTTTAACGCCCAGACCTCTTCCTCCGTCAGATACCGCCACTTTCCCGGTGGCAGGTCTCCCAGCTCCAGTGTGTGCTCCCGGACCCGCCGCAGCCGCTTGACGGTAAGGCCGCAGGCGGCGCACATCCGGCGGACTTGCCGGTTTTTCCCCTCGTGGATGGTCACTGACAGCTCTGCGGTCTGCCCGGTCTGCCGCAGCATCTCCACCTGGGCAGGGCAGATAGCCTCCCCCTCCAGGTCCCGCAGGGCGGAAAGCCGCTCCGCCGCCCCCGCCACCGGACCGAAAACAGATACGTGATAGGTCTTGGAGACCTCATGGCTGGGGTGCAACAGCTTTTGGGTCAGGTCTCCGTCGTTGGTCATCAGCAGCAAACCTTCCGAATCCAGATCCAGCCGTCCCACGGGGTAAACCCGCGCGCCGCAGTCCGCCACCAGCTCCGCCGCCGTCCGGCGGCCCCGCTCGTCAGAGAGAGTCGTTACATAGCCCCGGGGCTTGTTCAAAAGCAGATAAACAGGCTCCGTCCTGGAGGCCAGGGGCTTTCCGTCCACCTGGATCACGTCCCGGTCCGGGTCGGCCCGCTGCCCCAATTCCGCCGGGACGCCGTTGACCATGACCCGTCCGGCGGTGATGTAAACCTCCGCCGCCCGGCGGGAACAGATCCCGGCGGCAGAGAGAAGTTTTTGCAGTCGTTCTTCCATGTTTATTCCATTCCGATCCCCAGCTTCAAGCTCCTGAAGGCGTCTTCTACCTTCGGCATCACCGGTGCGCCGCACAACAGGCCGATCCGCCCTACTTCCCTGCCATTCAAGGTAAATACCGCCTGTCCCACTGGAGTCCCGGCGGTCAGGGGCGCTGTCAGCGGTTTGTCCAGCTCTATGCGGCTCTGAAGCGTCTCCCCTTCGGCCACCGGCCAGGCAAAGCTCTCCGCCGCCACCAGCGGGACCGTGTCAGACAAGCCTCCCTGGACCTCCGCGCTGCCAAATACCTTGCCCAGGGACGCCATCCGCTGGGCCGGGTAGGTGGAAAAGCCGTATTCATACAGGGCCTGGTGATCCGCCCAGTCGTTGCCGTCCTGAAGCGTCACCGCCACCAAGCGCTGGCCGTTCCGCTCCGCGCAACTCACCAGCGTCCGTCCTGCCGCCCGGGTATATCCGGTCTTGAGGCCGATACATCCTGTCTGATAGGACAGCAGCTTGTTGTGGTTGCTCATAGTCCGCCCGCCTATGGTGATCGTACGGGTCGACGCGATGCGGACCAGCGTCTCATTTTCCATAGCCGCCCGGGCCAGCACCGCCATGTCCCTGGCAGTGGAATAGTGTCCCTCCGCGTCCAGCCCGTTGGGATTCGCGAAGGAGGACGAATCCATGCCCAATTCCCGGGCCGTCTCGTTCATCATCGCCGCGAAACCCGCCTGGCTGCCGCCCACATGGTCCGCGATGGCCACGGCGGCGTCATTGCCAGAGCAGAGCATCAGGCCATAGAGCAGCGTCTCCAGCGTCAGCTGCTCTCCCTCCTTCAAATACATGGAGGAGCCTTCCGTCAGCGCCGCCTCCCGCTTCACTGTCACCACGTCCGACGGGTCGCCCTTCCGGATAGCCACCAGTGCCGTCATGATCTTGGTGGTGCTGGCGATCAGCATCCGCTTATCGGCGTTCTGTTCATACAAGACCCGCCCGCTGTCGGCGTCCACCAGAATGGCTGATGTGGCCGACGTGCTGACAGCCAACGCCTGACAAGGTAAAATACTATATAATATCAGCAAAGAAAACGCCCAGCAGCACAGCCGCTTCGGCATACTACCATCACCTCACGATGCTGGTAGTATACCCCGGTCAGAGAGTTTCTTTTGCTTCCTTCTTGTCGAAAAATTTTTCCACTTTATCCACCACATCGGGGACCATATCCACGATGCGGTCCACCGTGGAGGCGGGCGGGACCGCTACCGGCAGGACCCGGGTGATGCCGTCCTTGATGACCAAAAAGGCCACAGGGTCGATCTTCACGCCCGCGCCTGCGCCGCCTCCGAAATTCTCCTTAGGTGTCTTGCCATAGTCGCCGCCCCCACCGCCAAAGCCGAAGCTGACTTTGGAAATAGGGATCAGGGTCACACCATCCGGCGTATTGATGGGCTGTCCCACGATGGTGTTGGTATCCACCATCTCACGCACCTTTTCCATGGTGGAACGCATCAGATCGTTCAGCTTGTTGTCCATAGTATCCTTCCTTTCTCACGCAGCCGCGTGCTCCGGCGCCTGAGCCGGTTTTTCTTGTTTCTTCCGATATCGCAGGAACCACCGCAGCGCCGGGACACCAACGCCCAGTGCGGCCGCCAGCAGTGTGCCGACCCGGGCGGTGAGGCCCGCCTCTCCCTCCAAGGCGGTGGCCTCCGCCGTAAAATCGACGCCGATGTGGATAGCGGGATCCGGGATATCCATCAGCTTTTCCAGGACCGGCATGGCCGTCCAGACACCGGCATGCAGGTAGCCGTACAGCTGGGCCGCGGCCGCCGGATCCTCCCCGCCGCCCACAGTCAGGCTCAACCGCAGAGGGTCTATCCGGATGTCCCGGCCGATCCGGCCCAGGGCGCGTTTCAGAGGCGGTGCCAGCGTGCGGACCGCATCCTGAATATCCGCCAGCGTAGGCTTGGGGAAAGCGGGTTTCTTTTTCTCCGGCTTTTCCGCCGTCTGCTTTTTTTCTTTTTTGGATCTTTTCGTTCTTTTCTGTTTGGCCGGCAAGACCTGGAACTGGAACAGGCCGATCTTCACATCCAGGGTGAGCGCGTCTCCAAATGCCGCGTATACGCCGACCCGTGTCCAGCACAGCAGTCCAATCAGCACTGCTAATATGCCCAATATCCATAGCCAGAGCAACGACAACACCCCCTTTTATGGTCTGCCCGTCCCGGTCATTCCTCCGGCGTGTCCGCACCGGTGATCTCCGCCTGCTCGGCAGGGTCCACGATCTCGCCGTTCTCTGTCAGCCGCATCTGGCCCTCGCCGCCCAGATCCGGCATCTCCGGCAAGTCCTCCAGGCTGGTCAGGTGGAAGGCCCGCAGGAATTGCTTGGTGGTGCGATACAGCCGGGGGCGGCCTGGCACCTGTAACCGGCCGCACTCCTCGATCAGCTTCCGCTCCTGCAAAAGGCCCATGGTATAGGAGCTGTCCACGCCCCGGATCTGGTCCACATAGGCCCGGGTGGTGGGCTGGTAATAAGCGATGATCGTCAGTACCTCCAAGGCAGGCTGGCTCAGCTTCGCCGGCTTGCGGATCTCAAAGGCCCGCCGGATCACGTCGGCATGGTCCGGTGCGGAGCAAAGCTGCCAGCTATCCTCGATATGCAGCAGGCGGACGCCCCGGCGCTCATAGGCATAATAATCCATCAGCCGCTGCAGCACCTGCTCCACCGTGGGGCGGTCCATCTCCATGGCCATACAGATACGGTCGATATGAACCGGCTCGCCGGAGGCGAACAGGATGCTCTCAATGGCAGCTTCAATTTCTTTCATCTCCATGGTCTCCATGGCGGAAATCTCCTTACAAAGTCATATTCTCCGGCAGCTCGCCCTCCTGGCGGACCGTGCAGTCTGTCTCCGATCCGGCCAGATGCAGCACATGAGCGCGGCATAGCTCCAGCACGGCCAGGAAGGTTGCCACGATCTCGCTGCGGCTGCGGTTGCCTCGGAACAGCAGCCGGAAGCGGGTTATCCCGTGCTCCTTGAGCTGGCGGATGATTTCCCGCGCCTTGCTCTCCACTGGATACGGCTCATGCCGCACGATCTCCTGAAAGGCGGCCTTGGGAGGCGGCAGCGACCGCTCCGCCCGGCTTTGGATCTCAGCCATAGCCAGCACCAGGTCGGCCTTCTCCTGGTCATACTCATAGATCTTGCCCCGCTGGACAGGCTCCGGAGCACGGGTTACGATGTTCCGGCCAAATTCCCCCATGGGACCCAGCTTCAGGGCCACCGCCTTCACCAGAAGGTATTTTTCACTGCGGCGGCGCTCTTCCAGAGATTGGATCAGGGCCTCCATCTCACTCTGGGCCTCCTCATCCTCGATAGACAGCAGCATCCTAGTCTTGATATACACCAGATGAGAGGCCATCGCCACAAACTCGCTGGCCACCTCCAGGTCCATCCGCTGCCTCTGCTCCAGCCAGGCGAGGTACTGATCGCAGATCAGTGAGATGGAAATGTCCTGGATCTCCATCTTATTTTTGCCCAGCAAAAACAGGATCAGGTCCAGAGGGCCTTCAAAGTCCTGCATCTCCTCCGCCTTGGAGCGGACCACCTTTTCCAGTTTGAATACGGGATTTTCCAAAGGATCACACCTCAATAGATCAAGTTCAAAAGCGTGCTGTAAACACCCATAATAGCGCCGCTGATCCAGCTCCCCGTCAATCCAAAATAGCTGAGGGCCAGCAGCGCCAACAAGCCGTACCGCTCATAGCGCATCAGCCGCACATAGGCCTGGTCCGGCAGAAGCACCGCCAGGACCTTGGAGCCGTCCAGCGGAGGGATGGGCAGCAGATTGAACAGCCCCAGACCGATAGACAGCGGTGCCAGGGTATACAGACAAAACACGAAAGCCGTCTCAGCCCAAGGGGAATCAGCGCAGTAAAGCAAAATACCCTTACTGATAACAATTGTCACCAGAGCCAGCAAAAAATTAGACGCCGGGCCTGCCAAAGCGGTAAGGGCCATCCCCTGCTTGGGCTTTTTGAAATACCTGGGGTCCACCGGCACCGGCTTCGCCCAGCCAAAGCCCGCCATGAACATCATGAGCAGACCGAACCAGTCGATGTGCCGCAGTGGGTTCAGAGACAGCCGGTGCATGGACTTGGCGGTGGGATCTCCCAGCGCGTAAGCCGCCAGACCGTGGCAGGTCTCATGGATTGTCAGGCAGATGAACACAGCAGCGACTCGCAGTGCGGCATCCCGCAGAGAGTTCACGTCCAACGCCTGGAATAGGGCTTGTAAATAATGCAGCATGATCTTCTCCAGTCATAATGCTCCAATATACTGGATGATTATATCAGATTTTTCCGTAAAACACAAGGGAAATCCCCTGACGTTCTGCCTACGAGAGAAAATCGGCGAAAGCTCGGCACGCCTGCGCCCAGATCTCCCTCGTTTCTTCCAGTCCTGGGCAAGTGCAAATACACGGGCAAAAAAGAGCGGACGCAAATGCGTCCGCTCTTTGGATGTTCAGGGGATCAGCCCTTCACCAGAGAGGCGATCTCATCGGCGAAGTTCTCCTGCTTCTTCTCGATGCCCTCGCCCTTCTCGAAACGCACAGCGTCCTTGAAAGTGATGGTGCCGCCCTGCGCCTTGGCCACAGAAGCGATATACTTCTCCACGCTCATGGAGTTGTCCTTGACAAACTCCTGCTGCATCAGGCAGTTCTCCACATAGAACTTGTTCAGCTTGCCCAGCACGATCTTCTCCCGGACAGCCTCGGGCTTCCCGGCCATTTTTGGATCATTCTCCATCTGGACCATCATGATCTTCTTCTCTTCGGCCAGAACGTCCTCAGTCACCTGAGACTTGTCCCAGAAGCGGGGATTCAGCGCAGCGATCTGCATGGCGGCGTCCTTGCCGGCCTCTTCCACCTTCTCGGCGGGCAGGTCGGTCTCCAGGTTCACCAGAACGCCGATCTTGCCGCCGGCGTGGACGTAGGCCACAGACACGCCCTGATCAAAGCGGGCGAAGCGGCGGACTCTGATGTTCTCACCGATGACCAGCACCATTTCCTGCTGCTGTTCCAGAACAGTCAGCTCACCGCCGTCATACTTACAGGCCATCAGAGCATCCAGGTCGGCGGGAGCCTCCTTGGCGACGGTGGCGGCCACGCCCTTGACAAAGTTCACGAACTTCTCGTTCTTGCCCACGAAGTCGGTCTCGGCGTTGACCTCGACCACCACGCCCACGCCGTCGATCACAGCGGCATAAGCCATACCCTCGGCGGCAATACGGCTGGCCTTCTTGGCAGAGGCAGCCATGCCCTTCTCGCGCAGCCACTCCACGGCCTTATCCATATCGCCGTCAGAAGCAGACAGCGCCTTCTTGCAATCCATCATGCCCACGCCGGTCATTTCGCGCAGGGTCTTTACATCAGCTGCGGTAAAAGCCATTTTCGTTTTCCTCCAATATTGTTGAATTCAAAGCACAGCGTGCCTGAAATACCGAATCACTCGGCATCCTCGGTCTTTTCGGCCTCGGCGGTCTGCTCACCCTGCTTTCCCTCCAGCATAGCGTTGGCCATAATGGAAGAGATCAGCTTGATGGCGCGGATGGCGTCGTCGTTGCCGGGGATCACATAATCGATCTCGTCAGGGTCACAGTTGGTATCGGCGATGGCCACCACAGGGATGCCCAGCTTATGGGCCTCAGCGATGGCGTTGCGCTCCTTCCGGGTATCCACGATAAACAGGGCGCCGGGAAGCTTCTTCATATCCTTTACGCCGCCCAGATACTTTTCCAGCTTGGCGATCTCGCCCAGGTGCTTCATGACTTCCTTTTTGGGCAGCATGTCGAAGGTGCCGTCCTCCTGCATGGTCTTGAGCTGGTTCAGCCGGTCCACGCGGGTGCGCATGGTCTTGAAGTTGGTCATCATACCGCCCAGCCAGCGGGCGTTGACATAGTACTGACCGCAGCGGGTAGCCTCCTCGCGGATGGCCTCCTGCGCCTGCTTCTTGGTGCCGACGAACAGCAGGGACTGGCCGCTCTCGCTCAGCTCACGGACAAAGCTGTAAGCCTCCTCCAGCTTGCGGACGGTCTTCTGCAGGTCCACAATATAGATGCCGTTGCGCTCGGTATAGATATAGGGAGCCATCTTGGGGTTCCAGCGGCGGGTCTGGTGACCGAAGTGGACGCCTGCCTCCAGCAGGGCTTTCATGGATACGACGTTAGAATTAGCCATGTGTTTGAGTTCCTCCAAATCAATTTCGTTTTTTACCTCCGGCGGCTTCATCCCTTCCGCTGACCCATTTTGACCTGGGCACGAACGGAAAGTCGACGCACCGTGCGGAATGCTGAAATATAATACCACAGCAACTGGGACTATGCAAGTAGTTTTTCCAAAAAAACTGGTAAAAAGCCGGCATTCTCCCGGCTTTTCCCCTTCTATCAAAATTTCCGCCGCCGTTTTCGCTCCAGCTCCGCATCCCGGCGCTGGAAGGGCTTGTCGATAAGGATGATGTCATCCCCGACCCGCTGAATACAGTCCCAGGGGATGTAGTATTCCTCCCCCCTGCCGAACAGGCCGAAAAACCGGCAGGGACCATTGACCACGATGGCGATTACCTGCCCCTCTGGTATCCGGATGTCCGCGTCGGAGACAAAGCCAAGGCGGCAGCCGTCGCAGATATTGATAACCTCCTTGCGCCGCAGATCCCTGATCCTGCACTGCATAAGCATCCCTCCCTTCCGACCCTATGCGAAAGGGTGGCTGTCCTATGCGCCCACAAAGCGACAAAACCTCTCAGTATAGGAAAAATCGCCGAGGGAAATACTGTCCTCATCAGAGAGAGCAGGGGGCGCATTCATGCAGGGAAAAGTAGAGATCTCTGGGGTCAACACGGCGAAGCTGAAGGTCTTGAAGAACGACGAGACCATGGAGCTGCTGCGCCGCACCAAGGAGGGGGACCAGGAGGCCCGCCGCCAGCTGATTGAGGGCAACCTCCGGCTGGTGCTGTCTGTGATCCAGCGCTTTGCCAGCCGGGGAGAAAACGCCGACGACCTGTTTCAGGTGGGCTGCGTGGGGCTGATCAAGGCCATCGACAATTTCGATATCTCCCAGCCGGTCCGCTTCTCCACCTATGGCGTTCCTATGATCATCGGCGAGATCCGCCGCTATCTCCGGGACAACAGCGCCATCCGTGTGTCCCGCAGCATGCGGGATACCGCTTACCGGGTCCTTCAGGTCCGGGACCGCCTGGTAGCCGAGACCCAGCGAGAGCCTACTGTGGAACAGATCGCCCAGGAACTGGGCATCCCCCGGGAGGAGGTGGTGTTCGCCATGGACGCCATCGTGGACCCGGTCTCCCTCTATGAGCCGGTGTACTCTGACGGCGGAGACGCCATCTGTGTCATGGACCAGGTCAGCGACATGAAAAACACTGACGAGCAGTGGACAGACCGCATTGCCCTAAAGGATGCCCTGAAGCGGCTGGACGAGCGGGAGCGGCGCATCCTCTCCCTCCGGTTTTACGAGGGCAAAACACAGATGGAGGTTTCCGCCGAGGTGGGCATCTCCCAGGCCCAGGTGTCCCGCCTGGAAAAGGGGGCCATCAACACCATCAAAAAGAACCTGTGACAGCGGCAGATTGATGAAACAGGCGCAAAGGCTTCTCCCTCAGAGCTTTCCAAGAAAAAATTGACCTTTTCGTGGAAAAAGCGTACAATATCCTTAATGTCTGATTTCATCGGAAGCACGCCTTGCACTCTTTTCGGCCACGCTGACGATGCAACGGCCAGACCGAATAAGGAGATGCCGCCATGAACTTTCAGAAGATGCTGGAATTCCGCAACGCCAACAATCCCGCCGTGACCCGGCTGGGGATCTTTGTCCGGGAGCTGTCCTCCGGCTACGCGCGGGTCACCAAGACCGTGGAAGCGGAGGACATGAATCCCCTTGGGGTCCCCCACGGAGGCATCTACTTCTCCATGGCCGACACGGCCTGCGGCTCCGCTGTCGCCGCCACCTATGGCCGTATGGCCGTGACCATGAGCGCCAACTACAATTTCTTCCGCAGCAGCGCCTTGGGTGACGCCTTGACCGCCGAGGCCCGGGAGGTCAAGGCCGGCAAGACCATCTGCGTCTACGAAGCCCGGATCACCGACCAACACGGAACGCTGCTGGGGTCCGGGACCTTCACCTTTTACTTACTGGAAAAAGAGATCGTATTGTGAGTCTGCCATGGGGATAAAAAACCTGGCGCTGGAAGCAGCGCCAGGTTTTTGTTATTTTTTGAAGCTGTCCTTCAAGGACACGCTGCGGTTGAACACCAGATGGCCTGGCTTGGAGTCCTTGCTGTCCAGGCAGAAGTAGCCCAGGCGCATGAACTGGAAGCTGGCGGGAGCCGCGGCGTCCTTCAGGCCCGCCTCCACCTTGCAGCCAGTGAGGACCTCCAGAGAGTTGGGATTCAGACACTCCAGAAAGTCCTTGTCCGCCGCGTCAGGCGCCGCATCCAGAAACAGATCGTCATACAGCCGCACCTCGGCGTCCACGGCGGTGGCGGCGTCGACCCAATGGATGGTGGCGCCCTTCACCTTCCGGCCGTCGGCAGGGTCGCCGCCCCGGCTGTCAGGGTCGTACTCGGCGGCGATCTCCGTCACATGTCCCGCCTCGTCGGTCTCGTAGCCCACGCATTTGATGAGATACGCGCCCTTCAAACGGCACTCCGGACCATTGGGATACAGCCGCTTGTACTTGGGGACCGGCTCCGGCAGGAAGTCGTCGGCTTCCACCCACAGCTCTCGGGAGAAGCTGACCTCCCGGGTCCCGGCAGCGGGGTCCAGGGGATTGTTCTCCACAGTCAGGGTCTCGTGCTTGTCCGCCGGATAGTTGGTGATGACCAGCTTCACGGGCCGGGTGACGGCCATGATACGGGGAGCCGTCTCGTTCAGGTCCTCCCGCAGGCAGTGCTCCAGGAAGCCGTATTCCACCACATTGGCGGATTTAGCCACGCCGATCCGCTCGCAGAAGTTCCGGATGGACTTGGGGGTATAGCCACGGCGGCGCAGGCCGCAGAGAGTCGGCATCCGGGGATCGTCCCAGCCGGAGACTTTGCCGCCCTCCACCAATGCCCGCAGCTTCCGCTTGCTCATGACGGTGTGGTCGATGCCCAGGCGGGCAAACTCGATCTGCCGGGGCTTGGCAGGCAGGTCACAGTGCTCCACGACCCAGTTGTACAGGGGCCGGTGGGCCTCAAACTCCAGGGAGCACAGGCTGTGGGTGATGCCCTCCAGCGCGTCCTGGATAGGGTGGGCAAAGTCGTACATGGGATAGATGCACCACTGGTTCCCATAGCGGTGGTGGGGCATATGGTTAATGCGGTAGATCACCGGGTCCCGCATGTTGAAGTTGCCGCTGGCCAGGTCGATCTTGGCCCGCAGGGTCATGGCGCCGTTGGGGAACTCCCCTGCCCGCATCCGGGCGAAGAGGTCCAAACTCTCCTCGATGGGACGGTCCCGGTAAGGAGAGGTGGCAGGCACGCCGATATCGCCCCGGTGGGCCTTGAACTCCTCGGGGCTCAGCTCGCAGACATAGGCCAGCCCCTTCTTGATGAGGCCCACCGCCTGGCGGTAGTCTTCCTCAAAATAGTCGGAGCCGTAGAAGAACCGGTCCCCCCAGTCGAAGCCCAGCCAGTGGATGTCCTCCTTGATGGCCTCCACGAACTCCTCGTCCTCCTTGGTGGGGTTGGTGTCGTCCATCCGCAGGTTGCACAGGCCGCCGTACTTCTCAGCCGTGCCGAAGTCGATGGTCAGGGCCTTGCAGTGGCCAATATGCAGATAGCCGTTTGGCTCCGGGGGAAACCGGGTATGGACCGTCATGCCCTCGAACTGTCCGCCAGGGGCGAAGTCCTCTTCGATAAACGCATGGATAAAGTTCCGGCTCTCCGCCGGTTCCTCCTGCATAGTCTTGATCTCATCTGCCATGGGTATTTGTCCTCCCTGTGCAAGTTTTCAGCATAGAATCATATTATACAGAATTCCGCTGTAAATTGCAAGGAAAATCCCCCGGCATTACGCCGAAAGCCAGTCCTCCACCACATCCCGCGCCGCCGCAGGCGTCACCCGGCCCCGGATCATCCGGTTCAGCAGCGTCTGGACGCCGTTTCGGGAGGGCGCGATGGCAGGCACCTCCTCCCGCTCCCCGGCACGCTCCACCATAACGCCGTACTCCCACCTGCCACGCATGTCCTGTTCTGTCAGCAGATAATAGCGCACCGCCGCGCCGCGGCACCAGATCCTTCCCATCAATCGTCTCCGCAACTCTCTTACCTCCCAATATGATCCTCTCCGCAAGGCGATCAGCGGCCGCAGCCGCCGGAATTGGATGCAGTATATCATCTCTTGTCCGTAAAATTTGTCGAATCCTGTCGAATCATCCGGGAAAGCATCATCAGCGCCTCTCTGTTTCTCTTTCAGCCGGAAAGCCGCTTTTTTGGAAAAAGAAAAAACCGGCATAGCCTGAGCGATGCCGGCCCTTTGTGTTTTGATGATACCCGCGCCCCACAAGCGGCGATTATGGAATGGTCTCCATCTCCCGCCGCAGCGTCTCCAGATCGTACAGCAGGTTCAGTGCCTCCAGCATCCCATTGACGGTGAGATGCTCCGGCAGCTCCAGCCGCTTCAGCAGCGCGCGGCGGCGGGCGGCACTGTCCTGACCGCCTGTAAGGCCCAGGTCGAATAGATCCGCCTTGGTAATGGGGATTTTTTCCGGGGCCTGCGCTTCCGCCTCGTCCAAAAACGTAGCCCCCGCCCGGCGCAGGACCTCCAGCAAAACGTCGGGCCGCATGCCCTCCACGCCCAGCTTCCCCTCTTTGCCCCCATGGCGCTTGCGGCGCTCCTTGCCCTGGATGTCCGGGATGTACGCCTGCTTCACCTGTTCCTTCGGCAGGGCGCCTTTCAGATAATTGCGGATGACAAAGCCCGCGCCATCGCTGTCCGTCAGGACGATGAGGCCCCGGGCCTCCGCCAGCCGCCGGAGAAAAGCCAGCTTTTCTCGATCATTGAATACGGAAAAGCCCCCTAACGTGACGACGGTGGCGTCTACCACCTGAGAGAGGGTGTTTTTATCGTAGCGGCCCTCCACCACGATGACTTCCTTGATCCGCCTCACTTCCGCCGCGCCCCCAGCCGCACCAGCAGCAGCTTCAATTCGCCCACGCTGTCGATGCCCTTTTCGCTCTTCATCCGGCGGTCCAGGGTCTGGCACATCTTCACCGCGTCGGCACACCAATCGGCAGTGGTCCGCCTGGCGGCGCTCAGCAGGAGCTTTGCCGGGTAGTCAGACTTCATGTCCCACAGCTCCATGAGCCAGTATTTGTCGTGACCGCTGTCAATGGCCAGCCGGGCGGTGTAGATGCGCCGGAGCTGGCTGCCCAGGGCCGCCAGGATCATGATCGGCTCCGTCTGCATTTTCAGCAGGTCCCCAAGGATAGACGCCGCCAGATCGTAATTGCCCTGCAAGACCGCGTCGGACAGCTTGAACACCTCCGCCGACAGCACCGGGTCTGCCACTGCGTCGATGTCCTTCTGCGTGATGGCCTTCCCCTTGGCGTAGGCGCCGATCTTGGCGATCTCCGGCACCAGGCCCGTCATCAAACCGCCGCAGGTAAAGATGAGATACTCCGCCGTCTGGCGGTCGATCTCCTTCCCCAACGCCTTGAAGCGCCGGGCGATCCAGGCCACCAGATCACTGCTGTCCGCTGCCCGGAACTCCACCGTTTCCACGTAGTCCGTGATAGCCTTGCACAGCTTTTTCATGGTCTTGTTGGGCTTGTACTCCACCGTATCATAGACGAACACCACACAGGCGTAAGGCGGCACGTCCTCCAAAAAGGCGATCAGCTTTGCCCTCTGCTCCTCGTTCAGCTTGAAAATATCGAAGTCCGTCACCACGATGAGGGTCCGCTCCGTCATCATGGGCATGGCCTCCGCCATCTCCGCCAGACTCTGGACCGTCAGGTCCTTCCCCTCCAGCCTGTGGTAGTTGAATTCTTCAAATCCCGGCGGAATCAGCTTTTTCCGCAGGTCCCCCAGATAATACTCCCGGAGATAGCTCTCCTCCCCGTAAAAAATATAGGCGCAGCCAGGCGTTCCGGCGGACAGGTCCGCCTTCAGCTTTTGAAACGCCGCGCTGCTCTTGGGCGCTTTCTTCCCGTATGCCATGTCAGTCTCCTCGCTTTAATGATAGGTGGATGGTCCCCTGCAGATCCGTACGGTAAACAGCGCAGCCGTGGTCCGCCAGCCGCCGCAGCGTCTCCTCCGCCGGATGTCCATAGCTGTTGCTGCCCACGCTGACGCAGGCCGTCTCCGGCGTCAGGGCTTCCAGCAGCTCGCCGGAGGTAGAGGACTTGGAGCCATGGTGGCCCGCCACCAGCACCTCGATATCCGGCAGCTCGTAAGCCTCCAGCAGCTTTCGCTCCGTAGATGTTTTCATGTCGCCGGTGATGAAGGCGTCCGTCTCTCCGACGGAAGCCAGCAGAGCCAGTCCCCGCTCATTGTCCTCCCCGCCGCCCAGCGGCGGATACGCCGTCAACACCGCCTGGCCCAGCGGCAGTTCCCGCACCTCTGAGAGGACCCATACCTCCGTCCCCCGCGCCTCTGCCGCCGCCAGCACGCCGGCGCCCATGCTCCCCGGCTCCGGGGCCTCCGGCACCACCAGCGCCGTCACCGGGAGCTGTTCCAGGACCCTGGCCGCGCCGCTGATATGGTCGCTGTCATAGTGGGTCAGAATCAGATAGTCCAGCGTCCGGCAGCCCATGGTCCGCAGCTGGTACAGCGCCTTTTTAGCGGGATCGTTCCAGTTGTTGGCGCTGCCGCAGTCCGTCAGGGCATAGTGTCCGCCGGAGGCCAGCAGCACGCTCTGTCCCTGGCCCACATCCAGTACCAGCATATCCAGCGGGTTTTGATACCTGGCCCGGCCCAGATATACCGTCAGCGCCAGCGCCGCCCCGCAGCAGCCGAAAGCCACCGCGAATTTCCGGCGGCTCTTGGGCTTGCAGAGATAAGCCAGCGCAAACAGCAGATAAACGAACAGGAGCCAGTATTTCAAGTAGGGATTGGCTGTGTAGACCGCGTGATAGGGCAGCTTCGCCAGCAGGTGCGCTATGGTCAGGATATACCGGGCGAACACCGCCGGGACGATCCCCAGCAGCCGCCCCAGGGGCGGACAGAGAAAGCTCAGAAACACCGCGATCAATCCGGTGATGAACACCACGCTGGCCGCCCACAGGCACAGCAGATTGCTGATGGGCGACACCAGCACCACCAGGTCAAAATAGTAGGCCGTCAGGGGAATGGTGAACACCAGCGCGCCAGCAGTAGTGGCGATACCAATAGCTATAAAGTGAAACACCTTGCCATGCTTTTCCTGGCACAGCAGGATCTTTCTCAGCTTCGGCGTCAGCCAGAAGATGCCCGCCACGGCGCCGAATGACAATTGCAGGCCGATGGAGGCGGCGGCAAAGGGATTGACCAGCAAAATGAGAAACAGCGCCGTCAGCAGCGATGTGGGGGCGTCGCTCTCCCGCCGGAACAGCGGCGCCGCCAGCAGCAGCACCAGCATCACGCAGGCCCGCACCATGGATGGCCGCGCCCCTGCCAGAAGGGCGTAGCCCGCCAGCAGCACCGCCGTGGTCCCCGCCAGCAGCACCGCCGTGGTCCCCGCCAGCAGGCGGCGGCGGTGGCGGCCGATCAGCCCCCGGAGGAGCAGCAGCAAAAAGCCGCAGTGCATCCCGGACACCGCCAGGATGTGATACATCCCGGCCTCCGAAAGATCCCAGGCGGCCCCGTCGGACAGGACCGTGGTATCCCCTGTCAGGATGGCGGTGAGAAATCCCGCCGCGTCGCCGCCCATCATCCCGGCGATCCGCTCCCGCATGGCCCGGCCCAGCCGGACCGGCCACCACCGGGGCGAGTCCATGTTCCCCCGGCCAAAGGTCAGCTGGTCCCGCGCATAGGCCAGCAGGAACACGCCCTTGGAGGTAAAGACCGACACGCCCTCATCCCGGATGCGGGCGGAGGTCTGGAGCCGCACCGTGCCTCGTATCGTCTGCCCGGGCTGGAGCACCAGCAGCGTTTCGTCGCCGTAGCAGACGGCCTTTCCCGGCAGACCCTGGAGCCTGACCGTGGCCTTGGTGCCGTAAGCAGCCGGCTCGGCGTAGTCCAGCAGCGTCATGGTGACGGCGGTCTCTGCGCCCGCCATGGCCTCCATGGGCCGCTGGACCTGCCGGGCGTAGAGCCAGTTGTAGCCCAGGCCCAGAGCCAGCGCCGCGCCGATCAGCACGCAGCGGCGGCGCTTCTCCCAGGGCAGCCGCAGGGACAGGCAGCCCAGAAGCAGGCACAGGACCGCCGCCGCCAGCTGCCAGCCGCCGGGCAGGAGATACTGGGCCAGAAAAACGCCCAGCGAAAATCCCCCGGCAAAAACCGCCAGCTTTCTCATTTTCCCCTGGGCGGCGTGGGGTCGTCGGTGCGGCCCAGCAGGTAATCCGTGCTGACCTTGTAAAAGTCGGCCAGCTTAATAACTGCTTCTACCGGAATCGCACGTGTTCCCTTTTCGTAGCGGCGATACACAGTCGGGTCCATGCCCAGATATTCAGCAACCACTTTCTGCTTGATGTCATGATCTTCACGCAATTCATAAATTCTGCGAAAATACAACCCGATCACCTCAAGTTGAGGTTACCATTTGGTTGCTTTTATATGCGGAAAGCAAACTATTTGGTTTGCTTTCTGTCATGATACCACATGAAAAGCAAAAAATCCAGCGTTTCAGCCGGATTTTTAAAACCACCTATACAGTACAGATTTGTGGGTCCGGGCGTTACCGCTTCATCTATTCATCAGGACGGATGATACCCCCAGTGGACAAAGGGCAACACCCCTGCGCCCTCTTTTTCCAACGGGGTCCATACCGCCAATTTACTTTCTTTACGCCTTCTCTGCTTGACGCGGTACCGCGCTTGGATTATGATAGAAAAAACGGCGATCCGCCGTCATTTTGAAAGGAGCAATCTTATGAAGCGTTTTCTGACCCTCCTGTTCACCGCACTGCTGCTGAGCGCTGCGCTGTGCGTGACCGCTTCCGCCTCCGATTTTGATGGGGCGGCGGAGGACCTGTCCGCCATCGGCATGTTCCGGGGCACCGCCAGCGGCTTCGAGCTGGACCGCGCTCCGACCCGCAGCGAGGCCGCCATCATGCTGGTGCGGCTCTATGGCGCTGAAGAGGAAGCCAAGGCCGCCTTTGAGGCCGGAGAGATCAAGCACCCCTTCACCGACGTCAGCGAGTTCACCTCCCCCTATGTGGCGTGGCTCTATACCAAGGGCATCGCCAACGGCACCACTGCCGATACCTTCGGCTCCGCGGGCAAGTGCAGCCTCCAGAACTACGCCGTTTTCCTGCTGCGCGCTCTGGGCTACAAGGACGGCACAGACTTCCAGTACGCCGACGCTCTGACCTTTGCCCAGGAAAAGGGCTTCTGTGATCCCACGATGTTCCCCGGCGAGTTCCTGCGGGACGACCTGGCGGGCCTCACCTATCAGGCCCTGGCCGCCGACATGTCGGATGGCAAGACATACCTGCTGGACAGCCTGGTGAAGGCCGGCGCCATCGACGCCAAGGCCGCCCAGCCCATGACCGACAAAATCACCGCTTACCGGGCCATGCAGGACGCCATGGCTGAGATGGACCAGAACGCCATGGATGTGGATATCGACATGAACATGGACATGACCATGGCCGGTGTGAAGGTCCCCTCCAAGACTGCCGGCAGCATGAAGGTGCTGGTGGAGGACAAGGATATCCAGATGGCCTGCACCATGAATACCGCCGTGGAGGGCGAGACCATGGACATCGGCATGTGGCTGAAGGACGGCTGGATGTATATGTCCATGGGCAGCGGTGAAGAGTCCACCAGCGTCAAATATCCCGTGGAGGACCAATTGGCTGCTGTGGACGAGATCCAGATCGTGGATGTGGACGCCATGAATGTCAGCGGCCTTGCCATGATCGACTCCATCACCGCCAAGAAATCCGGCAGCGACACCGTGTACACCGTAGTCATCGGGGACGGCATGGGCGGCATGATGGACAGCCTGGCCTCCGCTGTGACGGCGGAGGAGGATACCGCCAGCGTGGCCCTGGACATCGGCAAGATCACCGCCGACTATACCGTCGGC
The DNA here is from genome assembly GCF_947631165.1 of uncultured Dysosmobacter sp. Lineage (GTDB taxonomy): Bacteria > Bacillota > Clostridia > Oscillospirales > Oscillospiraceae > Oscillibacter. The sequence continues at coordinate 34,586 of NZ_CANRKH010000008.1, forward strand.
TCCAACGGCAAGCTGAAGTCCGTCGCCATGGTGTTCTCCGCTTCCATGAAAATGACGGTGCCCGGCGAGGACGGCAAGCCCGTCTCTATGGACGTGGCATACGACTACGACATGACCATGAAGGTCAACGCCCTGGGCAAGGACGTGAAGATCACCTATCCCGACTTCTCCAAGTTCCAGGAGGTCGATCCCAACAGCTTGAACGCTGCCTGATTCGTTTCCACAAAAAACAGCGCCTCGACTGAGGCGCTGTTTTTTGTGCACGTATGTCTTTCCCGCCCCCCACTCGCGGCAAAACCCAGCAAAGCGGATTTGCCGCGAAAGCGAGGCGCAAGGAAGCGAACGCAGTTTTCACCACCGGGCAAAAACGAAGGGACTCTGCGGCGAGCTCAGCCCGGGGGCCAGGTCATATCCCGGCCGGACAGGACGTGGAAGTGCAGGTGCGGCACGCTCTGGCCCGCCTGTTCGCCGATGTTGGACACCACACGGTAGCTCTCGATGCCCATCTCGGCGGTGATCTTGGCGATGACCTCAAAGATGTGGGCCACCACGGCGCTGTTCCCGGCGTTGACGCCGGAGACAGAGGCGATGTGCTCCTTGGGGATCACCAGGAAGTGGGTCGGAGCCTGGGGGGCGATGTCATTGAAGGCATAGCACAGCTCGTCCTCGTAGACCTTGCTGCTGGGGATCTCCCCGGCGATGATCTTGCAGAATAAGCAATCAGACATGGTTCAAACCTCCTTTTTTATAAAGTATTTTTCCTTTACAGATATTGATGCTGCTGGCAAGTATGCTTCTGTGCTCTGGGAACAGGCTCAGGATCCCCGCTCCAGTCCCAGCACGTCATAGTACTCGTCGGAAAAGGTCAGACAGGCGGGATCAAAGGCCCTTTGCAGTGTCTTGACCTTCTCGTAGGGGTCGGCTGGCTCCAGGCCAAAGGCGGCGGACACCGCCTCCAGCGCCGCTGCCTTCTGCGCAAGGAACGCCTCACAGCCGTCCCAATGGGCCCCGGCGTCCTCCCGCAGGAGCTGGCGGAACCGCTCTTCAGTCATCCAGTAGATCTGCGACAGGGGATTGGCGTCCCGGCAGAACAGCACAAAGGACAGGAACTGCCGGAAGCTCTCCGCCACTGGAAGGACATAACGCCCTTCTTCCATAGCCATGGGGTCCACGCAGAATACCCGCTCGTCCCCCGGCAGGAGGACGAAGTGCACGCCGTCACAGCCGATCCAGCCGATATACTCTGCCCCCACCGGAGTACAGAAATAGGCCGCGTTCTCCACCTGTGCCAGACCAATGGCGGAAAAGTCGATATCCAGCGCAAAAAAGCGCTTCAGATCCTCCCGGCCGGCCATTTCAGCTCAGTTTGGACGCCACGAAATCGTCCACGCTGGCCAGCGCGTCGTCCAGCTTCAAAAGGTCGCTGCCGCCGCCCATGGCGCTGTCGGGCTTGCCGCCGCCTTTGCCGCCGCAGATGGCGCAGACATTCTTCACCAGCTCGCCGGCCTTGACGCCCTTCTTCACAGCCTCGGGGCCGCAGACGGCCAGGAAGGTGATCTTCCCGCCGTTGACGGAGGCCAGCACCGCCACGGCGGCAGGCTCCTTGTCCCGCAGGAAGTCGCCCATCTGCCGCAGGGCATTTGCGTCCATGCCGTTCCTGGTGGCGGTGAGGACCTTCAAGCCGCCCAGGTCCTTGGCGCTCATCAGGAACTGCCGGGCCTCGCCCAGGGAGGCCTCCGCCTTGAACTTGTCCAGGGCGTGACGCAGCTCCTTCATCTCATTCATCTGCTGCTCGATGCGGTTTTCCAGCTCACCGGGATTGGTCTTGAGCATCTGTGCCGCATGGAACAGCACCTGCTGGTTGCGGTTCACGGTCTCCAGTGTCAGTCTGCCCACGGTGGCCTCGATGCGGCGCACGCCGGAGGCCACGGAGGCCTCGCTCTTGATGCGGAAGGGACCGGCCTTGGCGGTGTTGTCCAGGTGAGTTCCGCCGCAGAACTCCATAGAGAAGTCGCCCATCTCCACCACACGGACGACGTCGCCGTACTTCTCGCCGAACATGGCCACAGCGCCTTTCTTCTTGGCCTCCTCGATGGGCAGGACCTCCGTCACCACAGGCATGCCCTCCAGGATAGCGTCGTTGACGATGCGGTCGATCTCGCTGAGCTGGTCCGGGGTGATAGCCTCGAAGTGGGTAAAGTCAAAGCGCAGGCGGTCCGGCTCCACCAGAGAGCCAGCCTGATGAACGTGGCCGCCCAGGACCTTCTTCAGGGCGGCGTCCAGCAGATGGGTCGCGCTGTGGGCGCGCATGATGGCCCTGCGGCGCTCCATGTCGATGGCAGCGGTGACGGTATCGCCCACCTTCAGTTCACCGGAGACCACCTTGCCGTAGTGCATGAACTTTCCGCCCTTGTTCTTCTGGACGTTGGTCACTTCAAACTTTGCGCCGCTCTTGGCGGTGATGATACCGTGGTCGGCCACCTGGCCGCCCATCTCGGCATAGAAGGGGGTCTGGTCCAGCACCAGAATAGCGTCGGCGCCGGAGACTACCTCGTCCCGCAGTTCCTCTTCCGCCACGATGGCCAAGATCCTGCCCTGGGCCTCGCTGTGGTCGTAGCCCACAAACTCCGTGGCAGGCATCTCGCTGCCGAACTCAATGCCGGCCCAGCCCAGGTCGCCCAGGGCCTCCCGGGCCTTCCGGGCGCGGACGCGCTGGGCCTCCATCTCCCTGTCGAAGCCCTCCCGGTCCAATGTCATGCCCTCGTCGTCCACCATCTCGGCGGTCAGGTCGATGGGGAAACCGTAGGTGTCATACAGCTTGAAGGCGTCGGCGCCGGAGAACTGGGTCTCGCCCTTGGCCTTGTGGGCCGCCAGCAGGTCGGAGAAGATCTTCATGCCGCCGTCGATGGTCTTGGCGAAGTTCTCTTCCTCGGTGCGGACCACCTTGGTGATATAGCCCTGCTTCTCCCGCAGGTCGGGATAGGCGCACTCGTTCTCATGGATGACGGTGTCCACCACCTCGAACAGGAAGGGCTTGTCGATCCCCAGCAGCTTTCCGTGGCGGGCGGCCCGGCGCAGCAGGCGGCGCAGGACGTAGCCCCGGCCCTCGTTGCTGGGCAGAACGCCGTCGCAGATCATCATGACGGAGGAACGGATATGGTCGGTGATGACCCGCAGGCTCACGTCGGTCTTGTGGCTCTCGCCATAGTGGGCGCCGGTGATCTCACTGACCTTATTGGTGATATTCATCACAGTGTCCACATCGAACAGGGAGTTCACGTTCTGGCACACACAGGCCAGCCGCTCCAGACCCATGCCGGTGTCGATGTTCTTGTTTTTCATCTCCTCATAATGGCCCTCGCCATCGTTGACAAACTGGGAGAAAACGTTGTTCCAGACCTCGATATAGCGGTCACAGTCGCAGCCCACAGTACAGCCGGGCTTGCCGCAGCCATGCTCGGGGCCGCGGTCATAGTACACCTCAGAGCAGGGTCCGCAGGGACCGGCGCCGTGCTCCCAGAAGTTGTCCTCCTTGCCGAAGCGGAAAATGCGCTCGGCGGGGATGCCGATGTCCTTGTTCCAGATCTCGAAGGCCTCGTCGTCATCCAGGTAGATGGAGGGATACAGGCGGTCGGCCTCCAGACCCACCACCTTGGTCAAAAATTCCCAGCAGAAGGGGATGGCCTCCTTCTTGAAGTAGTCGCCGAAAGAGAAGTTGCCCAGCATCTCAAAATAGGTGCCGTGGCGGTCGGTCTTGCCGATGTTCTCGATGTCGCCGGTGCGGATGCACTTCTGGCAGGTGGTGACGCGGTTGCGGGGAGGCTCTTCCTCCCGGGTGAACCAGGTCTTCATGGGAGCCATGCCGCTGTTGATCAGCAGCAGGGATTTGTCGTTCTGGGGGATCAGCGAGAAGCTGGGCAGCCGCAGGTGGCCCTTGCTCTCGAAGTAGCTGAGGAACATCTCCCGAAGTTCGTTCAGCCCGTAATAGGGATGTGCCATGGTGTTTCTCCTCCTATGTTGTCATAGATTTATTTGGTCATATCAAAAAAGCCTCCGCCCCGGATTTAGGGGCGAAGGCTTGCTTCACGGTACCACCCTAATTATCTTTCCCAAGGAAAGCATCTTAGTCATCCTGTAACGGGGATGGGCCGTTCCGCTCGTCACGGACTGCTCCAAAGCGGCTGCTGGGCGGCGTGGACAAGGGGCTTGCACCGTCTCCCCTCTCGCTTCCGTCTGTTTCGCCAAGCTGACTTTTTCACAGCGTTTACTTATTGAACGAAAATATTATATCCTTTTTGTGCCGTTTGTCAAGACGGGTCCTGCTTTTTTTCGCTCTTTTTCCGCCGGGACTTCTTTTTCAGCACACACTCTCCGGTCTTGGCGCACTCCCCGCATCCAATGCAGGAGGTCGCGCCGCTTTCGTGGTTCTGGATCTTATAGACGAACACGATGGCGGCTCCCAATCCCAGCGCCAGAATGATCCATGTATACCAGGCCATATTCCCGTCCTCCCTTTTTTAGTTATTATAATATTACCAGAAAAAGGTCCCGTCTGTCAGTGGCATCTGCAACAGGCGCAGTCCCAGCAGCGGCAGCAGTTCCTCCGCCTGTCCCGGCAGGTCCGGCAGCGGGAATTCCTGTGGCTCCACCACTGCCCCATCGGGTCTTGGCAGCGTCCGCTGAACGCATAGCACGGGTTCCCGGAGACTGGACAGAGTGATGCTGTCCCGGGCTGAGAGGCCATAGGTCACCACTCGCTCCGCCGCCAGCAGGGACAGCATCTCCCGGGGACAATCTCCCGGCACCAGCAGGACCTGGCACCGGACCGGCTCCGCCAGCAGACGCCGGACGCCGGAGACTGTCAGGGCCAACAGAGGCCATTCTCGCCCGCTCAGCTCCGCCGGCTCCGTCAGCCGGAGAATGCCCTCCGGCAGCGGCCATTCCGCCGGACAGGCAAAGATCGCGCCCTCCATATGCAACACCTCCCGGCTAGTTTCTGCCGTCCGGGGATTTCCATGCAAATTTCCACTCGTCTTTTTTCCGCCGGCGTGTTATACTGTTTCTCAGAATCAAAGGATCCGAGGTGAAGCGCCTTGCATATCTGGGCACATTTCAAAACCGTACACCGCCATCGGACATTGGTGCGGAAATACTGCTTCCGTCTGGGCCTTTACTGGCAGGGACTGACCCACGACCTGTCCAAATACGCCCCGGTGGAGTTTCTGGCGGGAGCAAAATACTTTCAGGGCGACCACAGCCCCAACGACGCGCAGCGGAAGGAATTTGGATACAGCGCTTCCTGGATGCACCACAAGGGCCGCAACCGCCACCACTTCGAATTTTGGACGGATTACGGCGCCAACGGCGAGGGCATCATCGGCGTGGAGATGCCGAAAAAATATGTGGCGGAAATGTTCTGTGACCGTCTGGCGGCCAGCAAAGTATACCGGGGCAAGGATTTCGACCCCGGAGACCCCTACAAATTCTTTCTGCGGGGCAAGAGCAAGCGGCTGCTGATCCACCCCAACACCTCCGATCTGCTGGAAAGCATCCTCATCAAGCTCCGTGACGAGGGCGAGGACGCCGCGTTTGAATATGTGCGGCATGAGGTTCTGGGAAAATGATATGGCCATACGCGGCGCATCACCAGCTCCAAGGCGGGCCGGGGGGGCGCCGCGTATATTTTTTCTATTTCCTTGCAGCAATTCCGCCTTCTGGACAGTATTCCCCATAGAAGGATGTGATCACATGACTGACACCACCGGCGCGGTGGACCGCTGCGGCCAGGCGGTCTACCGGCTGGCCTACGCCCTAACCCGGTCACGGCACGACGCCGACGATGTATTTCAGGAGACCTTTCTCCGCTATCACCGCTCCGCCCCAGCCTTCGCGTCAGCGGAGCACGAGCGGGCCTGGCTGCTGAAGGTCGCCGCCAACTGCGCACGGTCGTCTCTCTCCTCTCCCTGGCGGCGGCGGACCGTGGCGCTGGAGGACGTATACGCCTACCAGGACCCGGAAGCCTCCGCTGTGGACGAGGCACTGGGGCGGCTATCCGCCAAGTACCGGGCCGTTATCCACCTGTTCTATTACGAAGGCTATCAGACGGAGGAGATCGCCCGAATTCTGGGCCGCTCCCCCTCCACAGTCCGGGCGCAGCTGACACGGGCGCGCCAGCAACTGAAAGAATTGCTGAAGGAGGAACTTTGATGTTTTCCGAGACCTACCAAAAAATGAACGAGTCCGTCACTCCCTCTCCGGAGCTGATCCAGCGGACCTTGCAACATGCCCAAAAGCGCCGTCAGCCGCCCCTGCGCCGGACCGCTGCCATTGCCGCCGCCCTGACAGTGCTGCTGGCGACTCCCGCTCTGGCGGCCCGAACGGAGATCGGCTATCAGGCCCTGTACCTGATCGCTCCCGCCGCCGCTCAGTTCTTCCAGCCGGTGCGGATGTCCTGCACGGACAACGGCCTCACCATGGAAGTGGAAGCGGTCCGGGTGGAGGGCGACACCGCCCAAGCCTATATCACGCTCTCCGGCGATGCTGTGGACAAGACCTGCGACCTGTACGACAGCTATGATTTCCACCTCCCCTTTGATCAGGAAGGCCACTGCGAGCAAGTCGCCTATGACGACGCTTCCCATTCCGCCACCTTCCTCTGTACCGTCAAGACCATGAGCGGGCAGGCCATCCCCACCGGCGGGAAAATGACCTTCTCCGTCCGGGAATTTCTCTCCGGAAAGACGGTGCTGAAGGACGCCGTTGTGGACCTGGACCTGGCGGACTATGATGCCGAGGCGGCGACAGCCCCCACCTGGAGCCGTCCCAGCGAAAAAAAGCCCAATGCCTTCTACTGCACCGGCGGAGGCGGCACAGGCGGGCTGGAGAACATCCCCATGCTGCTCCCCGGTGATCCTCTGGCGAATCCGATCCCCAGCATCTCCGTCTCTGCCGCTGGGTATGCGGACGGCCTGTTCCACATTCAGGTCCAGCTGAAAAACCGCATGGAGACCGACGCCCACTGCTTTTTATGGCTGGAGGACAGCGACGGGAACCGTCTGGCCCCCCTGAACGATGTGTATCACACCCGGGGCCAGGGCGCGGAGCAGGAGGATTATCTGGACGCCGTGTTTGACATCTCTCCCGCTGAACTGGAGCACTACACCCTCCACGGCGATTTCATCGCTTCCTCCAAACTGACCCGGGGAAACTGGCGGGTCACCTTCCTGTTGGAAAACACCTTCACGGAGGAAGCGCTGACGGAGATCAGCCAGGGCCACCGCACCGGCAGCTTTGACCGGCAGGATACACTGCTGACCTTCGTCTCCCAGTTGGAACAGCAGGAACAACGGACTATCCGTGGGCCGGAGGGCTACGACTACGCCTTCCAAGAGGACACCGGAGACGCCGCTCTGGCGGTATTCACCTGTCCCGACGGTGCGCAGCTCCAGGTGCGGCTAGAAAAAATCCCCTACGAGGACACAACTGGCCTCTGGCAGGTGACCGCCTACGGCTGGCAGGAAAAAGCAATTGCGTAACATGTGGATGAGAACGCCACGGCCGCTGGCCGTGGCGTTCTGTGTGTCTGTTTACTGGATATGTGCGCCGAGTGTGCTCAGAAGCCTCATCAAAGGCGGCCACAGCCCTGAATCGTGGACTGTCAAAAAAGCTTCTACCTCTTCCCTGCTCAGTCCGCTGCCCCACAGCAGCACATGGATTCCGGAGGCTTCCCTGCCCACCGCCACCGGAGCCGCCGCTGTCACGCCCACAGCCACTCTGGCTCCGGTGGCCGCCACGCCGCCGGCACAGACCCCCACGGCAGAGATCCCCAGGGCCGCATATCCCAAAGCCGTCAGGCCGACGGCCCCAACGCCCAGGGCCACACCTCCCAGGGCCAGCAATCCAAAGGCGATGATCCCCAAAGAAACCACACCCAGCGAGATCAGTCCGACACTGAAAACGCCCACGGAGAAGTTTCCCACAGCAACGATCCCCACGGCGGTGTTGTTCCGGGTGGGGTGCCGGTCATGGCCGAAGCAGACGCTGACCAGGGGCAGACCGAACAGCCTTGCCCGGCTGGTGTAGCGAAACACGTTGCCGAAGCTCCGGCGGTAATCCAGGGTCAGCTGATCCACTTTCCGTTCCAGCCGATCTGCCTGATGGGAGGAGACCTCCTCCACGCCGCTGGGAAACTCCGGTTCCTCCAGCCGGTCCTTTACCAGATAGTCCACGCTGACGCCGAACAGTTCTGATAAGGATATCAGCTTTACAAGCTCTGGCATAGCTGTGCCGCTCTCCCATTTGCTGACAGACTGCCGGGTGACGCCCAATCGGTCTGCCAGCTGCTCCTGGGACAGGCCCTCCCGGCGGCGGAGGTTCATCAGCTTCTCTGAAAATTCCATGGTCCAAGCTCCCGCTTTCCTATTTGATGGATACAGCATAAACCACCCGCCGCGTTTTTGCAAGAACGCGGCGGGTGGAAGTTTGTCAACCCTGGGTTGCTGGCCTTGCGCCCCAAGGGGTACGGCGTTTTCAGTCAATTCCCGGTATACAGCAGTTCCTCCGGGACGCGGAACGCTCGCCCCCAGGTGCCGCCGTTTTCATCCCGGTAAACGGCAAGAACACAGGTCTCGTCATCATGGCTCCAATAGGATACCCTGGCATACCCATCCTCCGCGAAGGTCAGGTAGTCGATTCCAAAGCACCTTTCCCCATAAACATTTTGATAGACAAACTGATCTGTGACCGGCTCGTTGTGGATCATCTCACAGTCCGACAGGGAGAGCGTTTTGAGATAGTAGTCATCCCGCCGCTGCTGGAGGTCTGTCAGTTCCCCGCCGCCCGATTCGGCAGTGAAAGTCATACCGGTGTCGGTAAATCTGAATTCTGTTTTCCCGCCTGTCTCCGGCTGTTCAGGAGCCGGGGCGGGATCGCTGTCCGCCCCAGGGCCAGCATCCTTCTCCAGCTGGGCGGCTGGCAGGTCTACGAACGGCGGCTCATCGCTGATGGCAGGGATATTCTCGTCCGCCTTTGGCTCTCCCCGGCCATCCAGGGGGATCTCCGCGTTGCCCCAGTACAGGGCGGCGGCCTGGCTGAGATCCACGGGCTTCGCGAAGGAAACCGTGGCGGTCTCGTTGCCGCCGGGATGGCCCAGGATCATCTGACCGGGCGCAGGCTCCACAAGGCTTCCGTCCTTCATTTTCAGCGCCGCATAGATGACCGGCTCGTTCGTGCCGTCGAAGCGGTACTGCCACCAGAGGCCCAGGGGCGAAACACTGATAGCGTCCAGGGTAAAGGTCCCCTGCTCCGTCTCCACAGTCACGCCCTCCGCCTGGGGCTCCAGCGTATGGTTCCCGGTCAGGTCCTCCGGCAGTGGGATCGTCCACTCCCCCTCAAAGATCCACTCATCCTGGCCCCGTTCCTTCCAAAGGCTGAGGCCCATGATCGTCAATGTTCCGCCCCCCAGGTCGCAGGAAGAAGTGACCTCGTAAACGCCGGTGAGCACATTGGGGGCCTCTGTGCCCGCCTCCAGCACCGTGAAGCGGCTGGTATAGGAAGCCATCTCTGTTACTTCCTTCGGCTTCGTAGAGGCCAAGAGGACATACCGGCCCCTCTCCGCTGAAAAGGTCGTGCCCTCCGGCGCCCGGATCTCCAGCGTGATGTAGAGCCGGTTGCCGGACCCCAGGATGCTCAGGGGCGTGATGGTCACGCCCTCTGCCTCCGCCGCCGCGGGCAGGCTGTCCTTGCCGGTCTGCATGGCGTCCACCACCGCCTGCTGCTGTTCATCCAGGCCGCCGAAGAACCGCATCCACAGCGGTGTGGCGGCGGCTGCGGCTGCCGTCACCAGCAGCGCCGCCGCCAGAACGGCCACCAGTCCTCTGCGGCCCCAGCGTCTCCGCTGCCTGGGCTGCTCCGCAGTCCGTGCCTCCATCAGCGCCTCTACCAGCGCTGTCCGGCCCGCATCCGTATAGCGGACTTCATTCAATTCGTCTTTATACGCAGTCGGTTTCATAAGCGCCTCCCAGCATCGTTTTCAGCTTTGCTCTCCCCCGGCAGAGATAGGTGCTGACCTGCGGGACCTTGACCCCCATCAGCTCCGCGATCTCTCCCAGCTCGTATTCCTCGTAATACCGCAAGTAGACGGCCTGCCGGTACTTCTCCGGCAGCGCCTGCACCGCCTGCAATACCGGGCTGTCCTCCAGATCCGGCATGTGGACCGCCGCTTCCGGAGCATTCTCCAACGGGACCCGCCGCCGGTTCCAAGCGGATCGTTTCCAGTCCTTGCAGCAATTGACCGCAACCCGGATGACCCAGGCCCGCTCCTCGCCCGGCACGGTGAAGCGGCGGGGCGAGGTCAGCAGCTTCAGAAGGACCGTCTGGCTGATGTCCTGGGCGTCCTGCGCGCTGCCTGTCCAGGTGTAGCCGATGCGCAGTACAGTGTCCGACCAGCGGGCCACCAGGGCCTCCGCTTCCTGGCGGGTATATGTGATCTCTTCCGTAGGTATCATCTCCTTTTTGATCGGCGCCTTCTACCCATAAAACGAATCTGCGGCCGCAAATCTGGCACTTTCATAAAAAAAGCCGCCGAAAATTTTTCGGCGGCTTTTAATGTGTGCGGGTCAGCCCTCTTCCGCGATCTTGCGGCCCATGAGAACGCCCATGATGGAGGCCATCATCAAGCCCCGCGTCCAGCCGGAGCTGTCGCCCAGGCAGTGGAGGCCCTGGAGGCTGGTGTTGAAGTCCGTGTCCATCTTAACCCGGTTGGAGTAAAACTTCAGCTCGGGAGAATACAGCAGCGTCTCATAGGCAGCAAAGCCAGGGACCACATAATCCATGGCCTGGATGAAGTTGATGATGTTGATCATGGCCCGGTAGGGCATGGCGGCGGTGATGTCGCCGGCCACGGCGTCCGGCAGGGTCGGCTTGATGTTGGACTGGGCCAGCTCCTTCTGCCAGGTACGTTTGCCGTCCAGAATGTCGCCGAAGCGCTGGACCAGGATGTGGCCCGCGCCCAGCATGTTGGTCAGCTCGCCCACCTTCTGGGCATAGGCGATGGGCTGGTTGAAGGGGACGCTGAAATTGTGGGAGCAGAGGATGGAGAGATTGGTGTTGTCGCTCTTCAGGTCCTTGTAGGAGTGGCCGTTGACCACCGCCAGGTTATTGTCGTAATTCTCCTGGCTGACGAAGCCGCCGGGATTCTGGCAGAAGGTGCGGACCTTGTTCTTGAAGGGCCGGGGATAGCCCACCAGCTTAGATTCATAGAGGACCCGGTTCACCATCTCCATGACCTCGTTGCGGACCTCGACCCGGACGCCGATATCCACGGTGCCGGGGGCGTGGGCGATGTTGTGCTCGGCGCACAGCTTTTCCAGCCAGTCGGCGCCCCGGCGGCCGGTGGCCACCACGGTGTGCCTGGCGTAGATCTCCAGGTCCGTCTTTCCGTTGGAGATGGAAACGCCCTTGCAGATCTCATTTTCCAGGATCAGGTTGCTGCACTCATAGCCGAAATAGATCTCCACGCCGTTTTCCAGCAGGTACTTTTCAATGGCCAGATAGATATCCTGGGCCTTTTCCGTACCCATGTGGCGGATGGGGCAGTCCACCAGCTTGAGGCCCGCGTGGATGGCCCGCTTGCGGATCTCCTTCCGCTCCTCCTCATGCTCCAGGCCCTCAATGTGGGTATCCGCGCCGAATTCCAGGTAGATCCGGTCGGCGTAATGGATGGTCTCCTGGGCCAGGTCCTCGCCGATCAGGCTGGGCAGGTCGCCGCCCACCTCATAGCTGAGGGACAGCTTGCCGTCGGAGAAAGCCCCCGCGCCGGAGAAGCCGGTGGTGATATGGCAGTAGGGCCTGCAGTTCACGCACTTGCGGGTCTTGTCCTTGGGGCAGTGGCGGTTTTCAATGGGCTGTCCCTTCTCCACCATGACGATCTTCTGTTTGCTGCCCTTTTTCAGCATCTCCAGCGCGGTAAAAATACCGGCCGGGCCGGCACCGACGATCACAACATCTGCGTTCATACTCTGTCTCTCCTTATTTGGCTGATAGTTCTACCGCGCGGCGCACCAGCGTGCAGGGCGGCACCGCCCGCGGCAATTTCATATGGAAGGTCATCTGCGGGGTCCGGGGCTCCTCCAGCGGAGCGCCCTCCCCGTCTGTCATCTCCGGCACGGTCATGACAAAGGGCCGCAGATCCGGGCCGACCAGCTCGATCTCGTCTCCGACACGGAATTTGTTTCGCAGGGACAGTACGGCGTTTCCCTCCCCATCACAGTCGGTGACAAGGGCTGCCACCTGCCACTCCCTGATATAGCGGGAGTTGGCGTAATACTGGCCGGGCTGGCCGTAATAGAAGCCGGTGGAATAGGGCCGGTGGCTGACATGCTCCACCTCATCCCGCCAGACGGGGTCGATGGGCCGTCCCGCCGCCGCGTCGTCCAGGCAGTGGCGGTAAGCCCCGGTGACGATGGCGGCATAGTAGGCGGACTTGGCCCGGCCTTCGATCTTCAGACTGCTGAGGCCCGCGTCCATCAGATCGTCCAGATGGTCGATCATGCACATGTCCCGGGAATTCAAAATGTACGTACCCCCCGCGTCCTCCTCGATGGGAAAATACTCCCCGGGGCGCTTTTCCTCCATTAGGGCGTATTGGTAGCGGCAGGGCTGGGCACAGGCCCCCCGGCTGGAATCCCGGCCGGTCATGTAGTTGCTGAGGAGGCACCGTCCGGAATAGCTGACGCACATGGCACCGTGGACAAACGCCTCGATCTCCAGGTCCGCCGGCGTCTTTTCCCGGATAGTCCGGATCTCCTCCAGCCCCACCTCCCGGGCCAGGATCACACGAGACGCGCCCAGGTCGTACCAGGCCCGGGCGGTCTCGTAGTTGCAGATACTGGCTTGGGTCGAGATGTGCCGCTGGCAGCGGGGAGCATATTTGCCCGCCAGGGCAAAGGCTCCCAGGTCCGCCACGATCAGAGCGTCCACTCCGGCGTCGTTCAGCAGCTCCAAATGCTCCGGCAGGTGGGCGATCTCGTCATTCCGGGGCATAGTGTTGATGGCGCAATGGACCCGAACACCATGGTCATGGGCAAAGTCCACCGCCTGACGCAGCTCCTCCGGGGTAAAATTCCCGGCGAAGGCCCGCATCCCGAAAGCAGTTCCCGCCAGATATACGGCGTCGGCGCCGTACAGCACGGCCATCCTTAGCCGCTCCATATCCCCCGCCGGAGCCAGCAGCTCTGGCCTCATGCGCTTATCCGCCATACTGACTGCTGTTGATAAAGGCGGTATGGCTGGCATAGTCAGTGAAGAAGTGATGGCGCTTATCCGTGCCCAGGGCGTAGTAATAGTAATCCGTCTCTTCCGGCTCCAGCGCGGCCTGGATGGCGTTCATGCCCGGATTAGCGATGGGCGTGGGCGGCAGCCCGGCGTACTTATAGAGATTGTACTTGGAATCCGTCCCCTTATCCTCATTGGTGATGGCTCCCTCGTGATCCGGCAGACCGTACAGCAGCGAGGCGTCGATCTGCAGCATCCCATAGGTACCGCCCTTGTCGCCGGGGCCTTCCAGACGGTTGTAGATGACGGAGGCGATCTTGCCCTGATCTGTACCGTCCGTCTCCTTCTCGATGAGGGACGCAATGGTGACGATCTTCTTCAGGTCGTAGCCCCTGGCTTCCGCCTGCGCCAGCAGATCGTCCTCCAAACGGCTGTTGAATGTGGAGATCAGCTTGCCGAACGCCTCCTTGCCCACCTGGTCTGCGCTGGTGATATTGGCGTAAAACTCATAGGTGTCTGGGAACAGGTATCCCTCCAGGCGGCTGATGTCCTCTGTGGTATTGTCGATGAAATCATAGTCGAAGTCATAGGTCTTGGCCGCTTCCAGCAGAAGCTCTTCCGAGGCCACGCCCTTCTCCGCCAGCAGCTTGATGATCTGCGCCACGGTGAAACCCTCGGGGATGGTCACCGTCACGGTCTCGGCGGTCATATTGCCAGAGCCGCTCCGCATCCCCCGGATCAGGGACTTGTAATCCATATCCGTGTTCAGCTCATAGGTACCCATGCCGATCTTTTCCTCGGCATGGTCGATCTTCGCAAAGATGCGGAAGAACCACTTATATTTGATGAGGCCAGCATCCTGCAGCTTGTCTGCCACCGTCCGCACCGTGTCATCCGCCGTTACCTGTACGGTGGCCTTTTCGATGGCGCCCCGATTGAAGGCGCAGAGGTCCGTCATCAGCAGCCAGCCGACCCCCGCCAGCATGGCCGAGACGATCAGTACGAACAGGATATACAGCAGCGGATTCATCCGCTTTTTCCGGCGGCGCTTCCGGACTGTGGTCTGGCGGGGACGCCGCTCCGCCTCGCCGCGGCGGACCTGCTCCGCATCCCAGCTGGCAGTATCTCCCTTTTTGAAATCAGACATTGAAACCTCCAAATTCTCCGGCCACATAAAACGGCGCGGTGCTTCTGCGCTTGTGCAGAAAATTTTCACGCGGTCAGGCCCTCCTGGGGCGCCTTCCGCATAGAATGTGTCAAAGCGAGGTGACAATCATGTGGTTCAACAATGGAAACAGCGACTGTTCCTGCCTGTGGCTCATCATCATCGTCATCCTGATCGTCTGCTGCTGCGGAAACAGCGGCAACTGTGGCTGCAATTGCAACTGTAACTGCGGCAGCGGCGAAAGCTGCTGCTGAGACAAAGTGGGGCGAAATGCCCCATTTTGTCTGACCGGCGGCGGGACAGGCTCACAACAGCCCCTCCACGATCTCCGCCACCTGCCGGTGGATATCCTCCGGCGTGCGAGGCATACCTCCCTTTGCGCAATGGATCACGGTCCAGCCGCATCCCTCCGCCACTGTCCTGGCACCGACGCGGCACCGTTTCAGATACTCCACATCTTGTTCGTGGATGTCGGCATGCGTTCCAGAGCCCTTCTCCCGCTGGCGCATCATCCGCTCCGTGATTTCCGTGGGCATGTCCAGATAGAGCACCAGATCCGGCTTGGGCAACCCTAGCAGCCGGTATTCCAGATCGAACAACCAGTCCAAATAAGGCTTCCGCTCCGCCTCCGGCAGCTTGGACGCCTGATGGACGGCGTTGGATGTGGTATAGCGGTCCGCCACGATCAGGCCCCCGGCCTCGTAAAAGCCGCCCCAGTCCTGCTTATAGGAGGCGTAGCGGTCCATGGCGTAAAACAGCGAGGCGGCATAGGCGTTCACATCGCCGGGCCGCTTGCCCAGGTTTCCGTTCAAGTACTCCTCCACCATGGCGGCGGAGGGCTCGCCGTACCGGGGAAAGTCGATCTCCCGGTGGTCTATCCCTCTCTGGGACAGATATTTGCACAGCAGCCGGGCCTGGGTCGCCTTGCCGGAGCCGTCCGTTCCTTCAAATACAATCAGTTTTCCACTCATTTTTTCCGTTTCTCCTGTTTTACATGCACCAAAAACAGCGGCAGCTTCATCATGCGGCCAATGCGCTTCGGCTCCCTGCACAGGCGGTAAAACCACTCCAGCCCATGGTCGGACCAGAACTTCGGAGCGCGCTCCACCACGCCGGCGAACACGTCCAGGCTGCCGCCCAGGCCGCACAGCAGCCGGGCGCCGGTGGCTGCGCCGTTTTTGGCCATCCACTTTTCCTGCTTCGGCGCCCCCAGGCACACGAACACCACGTCCGCTCCGCTCCGGCGGATGGCCTCCACAACAGGACCGTCCTCCTTAAAATAACCGTCGTGGGTACCGGCGACGGCCAGACCGGGATACTGGTCCGCCAGATGCTTCGCCGCCTGCTCCGCGATGCCGGGCTTGGCCCCCAGCAGGTACAGGGACTTTCCCTCGCCTGCCATTTTCTCCATCAGATGGGCCGCAAATTCGATGCCGGGGGTCTTTTCCTTCAGCGGAGTACCCAGCATGGCCGCCCCCTTTACGATACCGATGCCGTCAGGCAGCACCAGGTCCGCGCCGTTGACGGCGGCTTTCGCCTCCGGGTCCTCCCGGCAGACCTCCACGATCTCCGGATTGGGCGTCACCACATAATGGGTACCCTGGCTTTGCAGCAGGACCATGCCCCGCTCCACAGCCTCGTCCATCGTTACATTGTCAAAACCCACGCCCAGCACGTCGATCCGCATGATACCACCTCGCAACATACTCATACAGTTTTGCATTATAGCATACAGGACGGCCTTTGTCCAATCCCAAATAAAACGGGGATGTAAATTTTACATCCCCGTTTTATGTTCAGGTCATCGCAAAGCCGCTTCTCCCCGCTTGTCCGGCAGCTGCGCCAGGATGACTGCCGCAAACATCAAAAGACAGCCGAAATACTCTTTCCCACTCATCCGGTCCCCCAGGATAATAGCGCCTGACAGCGTGGCAAACACAGATTCCAGGCTCAGCAGCAGAGACACCACCGTGGGGTCCGAGTCCTTTTGGGCTAGGATCTGCAGCGTATAGGCTACACCGCTGGACAAAATCCCCGCGTACAGGATAGGCCCGATGCACAACCACAACGCCTCCCAGTCAGGGGATTCCCAAAGCAGCATACCAATGCAGGACAGCACCGCCGCCACCAGGAACTGCACGCAGGACATCTCCACGCCGTCCACCTTTTGGCTGAAATGATCGATGATCAGGATATGGCCGGAAAAACAGAAGGCGCACAGCAGAATATAGAAGTCGCCTGTCGTGATGCGGAATTCCTCGGTGATGCAGAGGCAGTAGAGGCCCGCCACCGCCAGGGCCACGCCCAGCCAGATGGTCCTGGGTGCTTTCTTCTTTAAAAAGACGCCCACAATGGGTACAATGACGATGTACAACGCGGTGATGAAGCCCGCTTTGCCGGATGTGGTGGTCTCCAGCCCCTTCTGCTGAAAGTAGGAGGCTACGGTCAGCGCCGCACCGCAGCAGACGCCGGCGGTGATCAGCTCCCGCCGGGAAGCCGTCTGCGCCGCAGGCGCACCGCTCCCCTTCCGCACGGCCCGCAGGATCAGGCACAGCACCAGCAGGAACAAAAACGCCACCGCCGAGCGGGCAGCATTAAAGGTAAAAGGCTCCACATAGTCGGCGCCCACGCTCTGGGCCACAAAGGCTGTGCCCCAAATAAACGCCGCCAGCAGCGGCAATACATTCTGACGGATCCGATTGGTTTTCATATGACTTGCTCCATGTTCTCTTCTATGATATACTAAATAAAAATATCGCTTCCCGCGGAATGATCCGCAGCGGTCATTTATTGTAGCACTGAGGTGAAAAAATGGCAACCCTTTCCCGACAATTCTATGAGGGAGATACTGTGGAGACCGCCCAAAGGCTGCTGGGCAAGTATCTGGTCCGCAGACTGAACGGCGGGCTGCTGGCGGGCCGCATCACAGAGACGGAGGCCTATGTGGGCCGGTGCGACAAGGCCTGCCACGCCTATGGCCTCCGCCGAACGGCCCGGACCGAGACGCTGTTCATGGCCCCCGGCCACGCCTATATCTACCTGATCTATGGGATGTACAACTGTTTGAATTTCGTAACGGAGCCGGAGGGCGAGCCTGCCGCCGTGCTGATCCGGGCGGTGGAGCCTGTGGCCGGGATCGAAACCATGCTTCATCTGCGGTATGGGGACAAGCCCCTGACCTCCTATCGCCGCAGGAACTTCATGAATGGGCCGGGCAAGGTCTGTAAAGGGCTTTCCCTGTCCAGATCTGAAAACGGCTTGGATCTGACCGGCAATGTCCTGTTTGTCTGCGACTCTCCGGTGGATCTGGGGCTTCCCTGTTCCCCGCCCTTCCAAGAGCGGATCTGCGCCGGTCCCCGGATCGGCATCGACTATGCGGAGGAGGCCAGAGACTTCCCTTGGCGCTTCTGGCTGGAAAAGGAGGAATAGACCGTGTTTTTATTCGATATGGATGGGACCCTGATCGACTCCAACGGCATCTGGAAAAAGGTGGACCGGGAATTTCTGGCCCGGCGGGGCCTGCCATATACCCACGCCTATTACGAGGGCGTGGCCCACACCATCTTCCCCCTGGCGGCCAAGTTCACCAAGGAGTTCTGCGGCCTGCCGGAGAGCTGCGAGGAGATCATGGCGGAGTGGATGGAGCTGGCAAAGGACCTGTACGCCCATGTGAACGTCAAGCCCGGCGTCCGGGCCTATCTCAAGCAGTGCAAAGCGGAGGGACGGAAAATGGCGGTGGTGACCTCCAGCGTGCCGGAGCACTGCCGCACCGCCCTGGGGAAGCTGGGCTTGGAAAAGTATTTCGACGGCATCACCTTTGCCCACGACCTTGGCCTGGAAAAGAAAAAGCCGGACATCTGGCTGCTGGCGGCCAAGGAGCACGGCGCCCGGCCGGAGGACTGCACTGTGTTTGACGACAGCCTGGCCGCCTGCTGGGGCGCCCGGGCCGCGAAGATGCGGGTCGTGGGCGTATACGACGGCTTCTTTGCCCAGGATGAGCGGGAGATGCGGAGCTTCTGCGATGTGTATATCAAGAGCTTTGAGGAGCTTCTGTGGCTGCCGGAGCAGAAAGCGCGGCGGAAATGACGCCTTTGGAAGCCGCTCTGCTGGACGCCCGGGAGCAGGACGCTCCCCTGCGGCTCCTGACCTTTGACCGGGAGGCCGTGGAAGGTCTGGATTTTTCGGAGACTGAATGGGGCCAGGCCGTCTTTCGCGGCTGTCAGTTTACCGCCTGCGATTTTTCAAAGGCCGCCTTTTACGACTGTGTGCTGGATGCCTGCCAGTTCACCGCCTGCCGTTTTGCCGCCAGCTATTGGAAAAACAGCCGCCTGAACAGCTGCAAGGCCGATGGAGCGGACCTCCGCAGGAGCCGCTTCAAGGGCTGTACACTGCATGAAACACTGCTGCGCTATGCCAACCTCACCGGGAGCGTGTGGGAGAAGTGTACTGTCACAAGCTGCAATCTCACAGAGGCCGCCTTCTCCGAAGCCCGCATCCAGAAAACGGTCTTTGAAAAAGTGGCCCTCACCGGCGCGGAGCTGTTTCGCACCAGCTTGAAAGGCATGGACCTGTCCTCCTGCACTCTGGACCGTATCTCCCTGTCAGAGACCTGTGCCGAGCTGCGGGGTGCGAAGATCGACGCCAGTCAGGCCGCTGTGGTGGCCCGTATTCTGGGGATCGAGGTCCTGCTGTAGACTGCGTCCAACTTTTGAATATGGCAGGAGCGCTGAAGGATCTTACCTTCAGCGCTCCTATCGTATTTACCACTTGTTTATCTCAATTTTCAACGTCTCTGCATCTGCAAGATCATCTGCACCGCCTGCTCCAGCTGCCTTCCCCGAGCGGAGAAAAACGACTGATATGCCTCACAGTAGAAATTGCGGTCCACCAGTCCGTCCTCCAGCACCACCCGGTCTCTCCGGCAGCCATTCCGACAGATCCCATATAAATGGCAGACCCGGCACTTTTCGGGCACTCTGAAAGACGCCTCGACGAACTTCCGGGCCGCTTCGCTCTCCTGCATCTCCGCAAAGGTCGTCTCCCCTACCGTTCCCATCCGCCATTGGTCCAGCACATAAAAGTCGCAGGGATATACGCCGCCGTCTCCCTCCACTACAAATTGCACGGAACAACGTCCCATCATATTACAGGCTTCCGGGCACTCCCCCAGCAAAATGCTCATCCAGTTATCCAAGTGACGAATGCTGATGTATTCGCCCTGCCGCAGATCTGCGAACCACAGGTCAAATATCCGAATCAGGAACTCCCCATAGGCCTGACTGGAAAGGTGGTATTTCTCTTTGCCCCGTTCCTGTTCCAGCGGCTCCAGGCAGGGAATAAACTGCAGCCAACGAAAGCCCTGTTTTTTATAGAAGCTGTAAATCTGCCCGATCGAACGGGCATTTTTCCCTGTGACCACGCAGAGGATGTTGTAATCCACATGATACCGGTCAAACAGCTTCGCCGCGTGCAGAACACGGTTGAATGTTCCCTTTCCCTGGTGATCCCTTCGGTTCAGATTATGCAGGTCTGCCGGTCCATCCAGAGAAAGCCCCACCAAAAAATGATTCTCTGCGAGAAATGCCGCCCACTCTTCATCTATGCAATAGCCGTTCGTCTGGATCGCGTTATGTATCTGCACTCCAGGACGGGCATATCTTTTCTGAATCTCCACAACGCTCCGATAAAAGTCCAGTCCTGCCAGGGTGGGTTCTCCTCCCTGAAATGCGAAGGAACATATCCCCTCCGCATATTCCATGCCGGAGGAGATCACCTTCTCCATGCGCTCCAACGAGAGCATCCCCTCAAACGCCATTTCCCGATTGGCCGCCACATCCTGATAAAAGCAGTATGCGCACTGCATGTTGCAGGCAGATGAAGCCGGCTTTATGAGAATATTGACAGCGGGCATAAAACGCTCCTTTCACAGTCGATATGTCAAAATTTATATTTATTTTCATGTTTCCAGTACCTTTTGATTCGAAGCAGATGAATATTTATAAATTTCCACCTCTAAAACAACTTATAGATCATTTTTGCAAGCTGGAATTTGAACATCTCAATCATCAATTCGTTCAAGACATTTTTTCAGCGCGTCCTCATTTTCTGGCAGAACGATATGGAATGTGATTTTATCTCCATTCAGAGTCACAGCACCTACGTTGTGGCTCTGATTTGATTTGGATTTTGCAGGCGCCGACTATGTGCAACACGCACATTGGGCGCAGCCCGTTTGAAAAATCGCTTGCAATTTTTCAAGTTAATTGACTAGATAAGGGCCGCAAACCGACATGCGTTATAGATACAGATCAAAATAATGACACACATCAAGCCCGCAAACAGTTTATCCACCACCGCCGCAGAAAGTTTCTTGTTGACCCGTGTTCCAAGCAGTCCGCCCAGAACACCCGCAGTTACCATGACGATCAGATACCCCCAGCTGAATTCCGGGATCGTCCCACGAACACAGGACGTGCAGAAACTGGCGATCTGGGAAAACATGATGATGTACAATGAATTTGCCGCCGCTTTTTTTGTATCCATGGAAAATATGAAATACAGCACCGCCAAATTGATCGGCCCGCCTCCAATTCCCAGGAACGAGGACAATATCCCCATGATGCCGCCCACACCAATACACGCCGCCGAATTCGTGACTCTGTAAGATGGCAGGCGGCGGCGGAGAAACACGCTGTACAGCAGCGTCAAAAATGTGACCAATGCCAACACTGCCGCCTGTATCATGCCAACAAAATCATCCTGCCCCGCAGCAGACTTGACTGCCTGGAAAAGCGCATTGCCGATCATGCCTCCGACGACCGCGCCTGCCGCCAGGAAACTGCCGATCCGCATTTCCACAAGGCGGTTCTTTCTCTGGCGAAATACGGAGATCAACGACATAGAAAGCACTGTCAGGCCCGACAGAAAGCTGATCGTGCTGACGCTCATAATGCCCATGGCGTCCAATGTCGGTTTTATGATGACGCCGCCGCCAATCCCACAAATGCCCCCTACCATGGAGGCAAACAGACAAACCAAAAAAATCAACACTTGCATAGTAACCGACCTCGATTCAAATCATGCCGCGGCCAGCCTTGCTGTCCGCGGTCCGGAGCCAGGGTGCCGCTGCGCGGGCAACAATGCAGCCAATATCGGAGATGCGCTTCGCAGTTGCCTTTCGCAGCCTACATATTTGTACTATTTGTTGTAAACATAGAACACTTTTAGGTCCATGTCAATACGAAATAGTCTCCGCCGCTCAATTTGCCGGCAGCACAGCAGCCTTACAGCTTTTTTATATGGGTCCCTGCGGATTTCAACATCAGTTTTTTCTTTCCCGCCTGGTCGAAGGCCACCTCCACCAGCGCGTCGCCGCCCATGGGGCGGACGGACAGAACCGTGCCCCTGCCAAAGGCAGTATGCTCGATCACATCCCCCTGGCTCAGCTGCATCAGAGGCGCGGAGGGTGCGGCGTTCTTCCGCACAGACTGCAGGGGCCGTTGGACCGAGGGCTTCGTCGCCGTATCCCGGTAGCTGCGAATGGTGCCGCTGCTCCAAGAGCCGCCTGAATCGGGTCTGGCGGTGCGCTGCCGGCCGCCAAAGCCGCCGTAGGACGCGCCGCCCTCCCAGCGGTCGCCGCCGAAAGTGCTGTCTCCCTCCATGCCGCCGAAATGTGGCTCCGGCTTGCTCTCCCAGCGCATGTTGTCTTCCGGGATCTCATCCAGGAACCGGGATGCCTTGTTGGCGCTGGTACGGCCATACAGCATCCGCTGGCGGCAGTTGGTCAATGTCAGCTTCTCCTTGGCCCGGGTCATGGCCACGTAGCACAGGCGGCGCTCCTCCTCCAGTTCCTCCTGGTCGTACTGCGCGGAGGAGCCGGGGAAGATGCCCTCCTCCATACCCACCACGTAAACCACGGGGAATTCCAGGCCCTTGGCAGAATGGATGGTCATCATGGTGACGCAGTTGTCATCGGCCTCCATACTGTCCAGATCCGTGTACAGGGCGATCTCGTTGAGGAATCCAGAGAGGGTCGCGTCCTCTGGATCCTGCTCCAAAAAGCCCAGGATATTGGATTTCAGCTCCTGGACGTTTTCAATGCGGCCCCGGCTCTCCATATCGTTCTTGTCCTCCAGGGCCTTCACATAACCGCTCTGGCCGCACACAGCGTCGTAGAACTCCGGCAGGGCCAGGGATGCCCCCGCCTTTCGCAGTCCGTCGATCAGGTCCGCAAATTTCAGCAGCTTGGCGCTGGCGGCCTTCAGCTCCGGGAAGAGGTCCGCATTGCGGATGATCTCATACAGGGACGCGCCCTGGCTCTCCGCAATGGCCGCCACCCTGTCCAGGGTGGTGGCGCCGATGCCCCGGGGCGGGTTGTTGATGATCCGCCGCAGCCGCAGGTCATCCAGGGGATTGTTCAGCACGCACAGGTAGGCCAGCATGTCCTTCACCTCGGCCCGGTCGAAGAACTTCATGCCGCCCACCACCTTATAGGGGATGCCGTTGCGCTTCAGGGCGTATTCCAGAGCGTTGGACTGGGCGTTCATGCGGTACAGCACGGCGGTTTCCCGGAAGCTCCGCCCCCGGTTGACCCCCATCAGGATATCCCCCACCACATAGTTGGCCTCGTCGCTCTCGTTGAAGGTGGTCTTGACTGTCACCACATCGCCGCTGCCGTTGTCCGTCCACAACGTCTTGCCCTTGCGGCCCAGGTTATTTTTGATGACAGCGTTGGCAGCGTCCAGGATATTCTGGGTGGAACGGTAATTCTGCTCCAAACGGATGACCCGGGCGTTCTTGTACTGCTGCTCAAAGCTCAGGATGTTCTCGATATTGGCGCCCCGAAAGCGGTAAATGGACTGGTCGTCGTCGCCCACCACGCAAAGATTTTTCCTCCCCCCCGCCAGGAGGCTGGTCAGCAGATACTGCAAATGGTTGGTGTCCTGATACTCGTCCACCAGCACGTAGCGGAATTTGTTCTGGTAATAGGCCAGCACCTCTGGCTCCTGCTGGAGCAAGGTCACAGTGTGGTAGATGATATCGTCAAAGTCCAGGGCGTTGGCGGCCCGGAGTTTTTTGGCGTAGGCGGCATAGACCTTAGCAATGCGGGACATCTTCCAGTCCATCTCATTGCTGTGCTTGGCCGCAAACGCCTCCGGGCTTTCGTACTGGTCCTTGGAGCTGCTGATGACGCTGAGGATGCTCTTGGGCTGGAAGGTCTTTTCATCCAGATTCTGCTCTTTCAGGATGTCCTTGATGACCCGTTTGGAATCGTCAGTATCGTAAATGGTGAAATCCTTGTCAAAACCGATGCGGTCGATGTCCCGCCGCAGAATGCGGACACAGGCGGAGTGGAAGGTGGAGGCCCAGATGTCGTTGGCCTGGGGACCCAGGCGGGCTGCCAGACGGTCCTTCAGCTCCCCTGCCGCCTTGTTGGTGAAGGTGATGGCAATGATCTCCCAGGGGCGGGGCACATCCACGGCGCACAGGCGGCGGGCCCGGTCGATCTCAAAGCTTTCCGGGTGTTCCGGAAATGCCTCCAAAAAGGCCAGGTCGTCCTCTGTGGCCCACCCAGGGACCTCCTCGGAGTCGCTGCCCCGGCCATAGGTCAGCAGGTTATACACCCGCTGAATCAGGACCGTGGTCTTGCCGCTGCCCGCCCCCGCCAGCAGCAGCAGCGGTCCCTCAGTGGTCATGGCCGCCTTGCGCTGCATGGGGTTCAGTCTGGACAAATCCCGGGCGATGACCGCCCTTCTGGCGGCGATGTAGCGTTGGTTAAAATCTGTCATATGTTCACCAGTTTTCTCTAGTCTTGCCGTCTATTTTAGGACAAAATCCCGGCGGGGTCAAGGGGCGTTCCCACTATTGCCATTTCCCGGATTTTGTGGTATAGTCAATAAACTCGAAAACAACTTTGCTGTTTTTCAGCAGGCATTGTCCGCTGCGCAGAAAGCGCATGATCCCTGACTATGGGTCCCTGATCAAGGCTGCTAAACGTCCGTCACAGTGCATTTGCGCTGTGATACTTGAAAAACAATTTTACTACTCGGATTATTTGATGATACAGTGTAAAAAAATTGCAAGGAGGCGCTTCTATGTATGAGCTGATCCAGACGGCCCCGCGCACCTATTACATCCTGTGCCCCGCTAAAATGGGCATCTGGAAGCTGAACGACACTGATGTGGTCCTCATCGACAGCGGCAGCGACAAAGACGCGGGCCGCAAGGTCCAGAAGCTTCTGGACGCCCAGGGCTGGACGCTGAAGGCCATTCTGAACACCCACGCCAACGCCGACCACAACGGCGGCAACGCCCTGCTCCAGCAGCGGCTGGGAGCTCCGGCCTTCGCGCCGGGCATCGACGCCGCCATCACCTCCCATCCCATTCTGGAGCCGGCATTTTTGTATGGCGGCTACCCCTGCAAGGCCCTGCGGAACAAATTCCTCCTTGCCCAGCCCAGCGACTGCCGGCCCCTGACGGCAGAAAACCTGCCGGATGGCCTCACTATGCTGCCCCTTCCCGGCCACTTCTTTGATATGTGCGGCTTCCAGACCGCTGACGGCGTGTGGTTTTTGGCGGACTGCCTGTCCGGGGCCAACATCGTGGAAAAGTACCATGTAAACTTCATCTACGACGTAGCGGCCTATCTGGACACCCTGGACAAAGTGTGTGCGCTGGAAGGGAAAATGTTCATCCCCGCCCACGCTGAACCCACGGATGACATCCGCCCCCTGGCAAAGCTGAACCGGGCCAAAGTACTGGAGATTACGTCCCTTCTGTTGGATCTCTGCCGGGAGCCGCTGTGCTTTGAGGATGTTCTGCAAAGGGTCTTTCAGCACTATCAGCTGACCATAGACTTTAATCAGTATGTGCTGGTAGGCAGCACCATCCGCTCCTACCTCTCCTATCTGCTGGACCAGAACGCGCTGGCGGCGGAATTTTCCGACAGCCGTCTGCTCTGGCGCACGGTCTGATGTAAAAAATGACAGAAGCTCACGCTTCTGTCATTTTTTTGTAACTCTTTTGTGGTTGACAAACGTCTACCAATATGATATGGTGTAGGTAGACAGATGTATACCGAAGGAGTACTTTCATGAAGATCAATTTATCCGACAGCGAATGGAAGCTGATGAACCGCCTGTGGGCGCGCAACCCTATGACCATCACAGAACTGACCGCCGCTCTGCGGGATGACACCGGCTGGAGCAAAAACACCATCATCACCATGCTGTCCCGGCTGGAGGCCAAGGAGGCCGTCCGCCACCGAGATGGCGTCCGGGCCAAGCAGTACTTTCCCGTCATGGCCCGGGAGGACGCCGCTCTGGCGGAGACAGAGAGCTTTTTAGACAAAGTATACAACGGCAGCCTGGGGCTGATGATGAGCGCCATGGTGGAGACCCATGCCCTGACAGCGGCAGACATCGCGGAGCTGTCCGCCATTTTGGAAAAGGCAGGAGGTGCTGAGGGATGAAAGAGGTCCTGTTGACATCCTCGGTTTTGATCCTGGCCCTGCTGATGCTGCGGCGGGTATTCCGCAGGACCATCTCCCGCCGGATGCAGTACGCCCTGTGGGGGCTGGTGCTGCTGCGGCTGCTGGTGCCGGTGAACCTCCCTGCCATAGAGCACAACGTGCTGACGGCGGCAGAGCCCGCCCAAGCCCAGGTGGCTCAGCAATTGGAGCAGCCGCAGGTCTATGTGCCAGTGGCCCGGGAACCGCTGTCCCAGCACCCCACCGCTCCGGACACGATCCCTGAAAAAGCAAACACGCCGGAGGCTCCCAGCGTCTGGGTCGCATCCACCGATGAAACGGCGGTGCGGTATCTAAAACTAACCACCAGCGATATCCTGACTTACATCTGGTACGCGGGGGTCGCCGTGATGTCCGTGTGGCTGCTGCTCTCCAACCTGCGCTTCCGCCGCAGGCTGCAGAAGAACAGAACGCCTTACACTGTGGAAGGCTGCAAATACCCCGTCTATCTCTGCGCCGGACTGCCCTCCCCCTGCCTATTCGGGCTGTTTCGGCCCGCCATCTATCTGACCCCCGCCGCCGCGGCCTCGCCGGAGAGTCTGCGGCATGTGCTGGCCCATGAATCGACCCACGCCCGCCACTGGGACCCCCTGTGGTCCGCCCTGCGGTGCGTGTGTCTGGCGGTGTACTGGTTCGACCCCCTGGTGTGGGCGGCAGCCTACGCCAGCAAGACCGACGGCGAGCTGGCCTGCGACGAAGGCGCCATGAAGTTGCTGGGCGAAACGGAGCGCATCCCCTACGGACGGACGCTGCTGTCCTTGATCCCGGTGCGGCGGGTCTCCGACCCCCTGCTGTCCGCCACCACCATGACGGCGGGCAAGCGGCAGCTGAAGGACCGCATCGCCCGCATCGCAGAGAACCGGCAGACCACGGCCGCCGCCCTGTTTTTGGTGCTGGCTCTGGCGGCGGTGGTGTGCGCAGTGACCTTCACCGGGGCCAAAAAAACGGCGGAGCCAACGCCGCTGACCCAGGAGGAGCTGGCGGGTTTCAATGACCGCTTCTTCGGCGACGAAGAAAACGCCGGTTTCCGTTGCCAGTTCCTTACTTCCCTGTACGAAAAGCCGGAGGACATCGACCTCTATGAGCTTCTGTACAACGGCACCGGCCTGCCTGAGGAAACAGACGAGGCGGCGATCCGGCAGGCCATTGCCGCCAAACATCCAGCGTATACCGACATGGGGATCGACATGACCTATTTCAGCACCTCCGTTCTCAATACGGTCCTGGAGCGGTATTTGGACCTGTCCCTGATGGAGACCAGCCAGACCGGGATGATCTCTTTCTCATATCTGCCGGACTACGATGTCTACTATCACTTCCACGGCGATACCAACGCCATTTCCCCAGCCCTCTACTCCTTTGCCGCCGGGGAGCGGGAGGGCGACCTGGTCAAACTCTACTACGAAGCCGATGGAATG
Source organism: uncultured Dysosmobacter sp. (assembly GCF_947631165.1). Classification (GTDB taxonomy): domain Bacteria; phylum Bacillota; class Clostridia; order Oscillospirales; family Oscillospiraceae; genus Oscillibacter. The sequence goes on from NZ_CANRKH010000008.1 coordinate 61,968, forward strand.
TATTGGAACGGCGATTTTGCGGAGGGCTGGGCCTGTCTGACCCTGCGGGAGGTCCCCGGAGAATTTGAGGATGGCTTCCCCTACCGCTTCGTCTCCCACCAGCTCTGTGAGCGGCCGGAGCACCTGCTGGGCCAGCTGCGGGTCCTCACCGGCCAGGAACTGAAGTTTTTCAACGAGGAATTTTTCAACAACGACACTGTGAACGGCACGGTGGGCATGAACATCCGCAACCAGTTTCTCACCTCCCTGTATACGAAGCCGGAGGACATCAACCTCTTTGAGCTGTTCTACTGCGGCACCGGGCTGCATGACAGTATGACCGAGGAGGAATGGCGGCAGGTGGGCAGCTTTGGCTCAGATGGCGAGGAGATCTGCCCCACCGACAAGCTGTCTGTGGAGAGCATGGACCGGGTCCTGCTGGAAAATACCGGATTGACCCTGACGGAGACCCAGCAGACTGGCCTGGAGTACTTCCAATACCTGCCGGAATACAACGCCTACTACAATACCCACGGGGACACCAACTACTTCTACGGCGTTCAGATTACTGCCGGAACCCGGGAGAACAACACTATTCGCCTCTACTATCCTGACAGCAGCGCCCGTTATGACTGCGACTGGCTGTGTGTCACCCTGCAAGAGCAGGAGGATGGAACGTATTGGTTCCTCTCCAACCAGCCCAGCGAGAAACCCGCCATTCCCACAGTCCTACCGGAGGGGGAACCGGTGCTGACCATTCCTCTGACGGACCTGGCCCCCTATGAGCCGGAGGCTGTGGCTGTGGAGCGCCGCAGTAATGACTGCGCCGCCCGGGGCGGCGGCTGGAGCATCGACGCTGAGGACGGCAGCTCTGTGAGCCTCCGCCCCTACCTCTCCACCGACGGGAATCTCTACGCTGCCATCCTCTTTGACGAGGCGGCGGGGCGGGACGGCCCCAGCGTCTGGGAGGCGGGCTGCTTCTTCACCTTCCCGGAGGGCAACTCCATCGCGGACGGTGAGAGCACTGTCAATACCTCCTTTTTCAGTGACCTCTTCGGCCACAACGGCTGGCAGGTCAGCTACCATGGTCAGCTGGATGAACACACCGGCACCACCTTCACAGACTACTACTATTTCCAGGATGAAGCAACGCCAGTGCTGCTGGCCCGGACCCACGGTTTGGATCCCACCATCATGGACCTGGACGGCGACGGCGCCAACGAATTGGTCAACGCAGACAACCAGCTGTTCTTCCAGCGGGATGGCAAGCTCTATGAGGCGGACATCACCGCGCTGCTGGAAGAGCACTGGCCGGAGATGACCTGGTGGGATTACACCATCCTGGACACCGACAGCCGGTGCCTGATACTCCGGGGCTTTGTGGAGATGCCGGAGTGGGGCGAAAACGGACAGGCGGATTTCACCCGCTACGTCTACTTCGACGGCGAAAACCTACTGTTGTACAGCGGCCTGGAGGAGACGGAGGACCACGCGGCCCTCAGCGTGCTGCGGGGCAGCGTCCCGGAGCAGGTGCTGGCCGACGGCAAGGCGGCGGCCCAGGCGGACTATGACTATGTGAAAGGGAACAAGGCGTATGTAGACGGCCTACAGAGCATCGACGACTGGCGGGTCTCCTATTTGAAGCAAGAATGCGTTTTCACAGAGTTCTCCTGCGGCCCCATCGAGGTCTACAGCCTGGGCTACCAATTCCACGCGGCGGAGCCGGGCAAGGTCGTTCTGGCCGGCGGGATGTACGTCCAGGAAGACGGTTGGGTCGGCGGCTTCACCGGCTTTTTGAAGGATTCCACATACATGGCGTATCAGGTCCGGGAGGACGGCTCCCGGGTCCGGCTGGAGAGCAACCTGGCCTTCGATACCAGTGTGGACAGCGTCGGCTTCCGGGCAGACCTGTGCCGGACACTGCTGAACAACGGGCTGATCCAGCTCTCAGAGCTCTCTGACCAGGACCTGCTGTATCTGTTCTGCTGCTGGTCTCCCGCCAGCTTCCTCAACGAGATGGGCGAAAGCCCGGCGGCACAGCAGGACGCGGTATATGCCGCGCTGGCCGGTTTCCAGGAAAGCGGCACTCAGGAGGAGCAGAGCTATTTGAAGGATGCCCTACAGACCCTGGGCTGGACGCAGCGAAATCTGACGGAGGCGGGCCAGGCGGCCTATCAGCGGTTCCAGGACATCCTGTACGCCGGCCAGGACTGGGGCGTTCCCTCGGAGGAGCTGCTCCATCAGACCATCCTGGACTACCGCAGCAGCCGGACCGCCCGCCGGTTCGACTTCTACGCCGAGGCCCATGAGGTCCTGGATACCAGCGTCTCTGAAAACAGACGGCAGTACACCTTCTACACCCTGGTATACTACAACGCCTACTCCATCACGGACGGCGCATGGAAGGCAGAGACGGGCGGGTGCTTCCCCGCCGCCATCACCTTCGCCGTCCAGACGGACGGCAGCTGGACCCTCAGCGATTACCAGGAGGAAACACAGGGCGGCGATATCGACCGGCTCTTTCCCGCCGGTGTGGCGGATGTGATCCGGGATGACAGGCACATCACGCAGAACCTGGCGGCTCTGTGCGACGAGGCGGCGGAAACCTTTGCCGCCACAGAAAAAGCGAAGGTCCAGTTCTCCTGGCAGCCCCTGGAGACCACCGCCGATCCCATGACCTATACGGAGCGCTGGAACTGGTGCAAGGCTGGCGGCGACACGGAGGGCAGCCCCCGCTTTGCCGTCAGCACCGCGCAGGCAGACGAGGCCCGACATATGGTCTACGCTGGAAACCTGACCGGCGTATCCCCCCTTGCCTCCGCCTGGAAGCAGCTCTTCCTCCGCTTCCCGGACGGCGCTCTGGCGGAGCTGCCGCTGCCCAGAGCGGATTTTGCGGGGACCTCCTTCATGGATACCGCCGTCTTTGCCGATGGGAAATTTATTTACAGCGTCAGCTTCCCCTCGGAGCAGCGGGGAGACGGTGACGCCCTGATCCATCTGAAGGGCACCTACCGGTATGAAGTTGATCTGGAAAACCGGCGGGTCACACTGACGGTGCTAGACACCTGAAAGAATCGCGGAATTTCCTCTTCCCTTTTCCTCCTGTTTCGGGTATACTTGTACCATCCGAAACAGGAGGAATCTTTTTATGCAGCAGCTTTTTCTTGTGGCCGCCATCATCTGCTTCGGCATGGCCGCCATCAAATTTGTCACCGCCCGCATGACGCCCAACCGTGCCCTCGCCCAGCAAACGGAGGAAAACGCCCCAGGCACCCTCTCCCCTGACGCGGCCAAGGCCCGAATGGAGGAAAATCCAGGTCTGCTCTTACTGGATGTGCGGACCCAAGAGGAATACGACCAGGGCCATATCCCCGGCGCGGTGTGCTTCCCCAATGAGGAGATCACAGCGGACATGCCCGTCGTATTCGACAAGGACGCGGAGATCATCGTTTACTGCCGCTCCGGCCGCCGCAGTGCGGAGGCCCTGGAAAAGCTGCGGGACATGGGCTATACCAACGTGTCCGACCTGGGCGGCATTCTGGACTGGCCCTATGAGACCACCACGGACTGAATCCGAGATCCCACCCTGTAACAAATTTATTTAGGAGGCTCTATAACATGGACATCAACATCAAGGAAAAAATCGAAGAACTGGTGGAGCGCATCACCGCGGACAAGAACCTGACGGCACAGTTCCAACGGGACCCTGTCAAGGCGGTGGAGGGCCTGATCGGTGTGGACCTGCCTGACGACGTGGTGGAAAAGCTGGTGGCCGGCGTCAAAGGCAAGATCTCCCTGGACAAGGCGTCCGGCGCGGTGGATATGCTGAAAAAGCTGTTTTAAGCTGCGGGATACGTACATGAAAAAGCGTCTGCCGAAATCAATCGGCAGGCGCTTTTTATAGTGGGAAACTTTCCGGTCACGGCTGGGTCAATAGGACCAAATTGCGCTCAAAAATGAAATTCTGAACGCTGTACAGCACCACGATCTGATCGATGCCGTTCTCTGCCGCGTACCGGGCGGCGGAGGCCCGGTACTGCCGCAGGTCCAGCAGGTGGACCTCCGCAAAGCGCTGGGCCAGGAAGGGGGCCAGGGAGTCGGCGTAGCTGTCCCGGATCAGCAGGAGCCTTCCGGCGCTGTCCGGCAGGCTTTCGTTTCTGATGACGCACAAGGGCTGGTTGCCTCCTAAAAAGGCGGAGTATTTGTCCTTGGCGCTGAGATAGGAGGTATCATACAGGGGCGCTTCCTCCGCCTTGCCCGTTTTCCAGGAGGTGACGGCAAGACCCTCCTCCGGAGCCCAGAACTCCATGGTGTCCGGGGCAAGCCAGTGGATGCCGGACTGGGAGTACAAGGTCCCGTTGAAGTCCGTGCTGGCGGTTTTCGGTGTAAAGTTATTTTCCTTGAACGGTTCTCTGCCCAAAGCCTCCAGCAAGGCGTTGGCCCCATAAAAGGCCCCCAGCGTGGTCCAGTGATGGTCGGTGTTGTAGAAGATCTGCTGACCGGCATGCACCGTCAGGACCGTTTGAAAGTCGATATCGCTTTCCGTCAGCAGGGCTGTCTGGTCCCAACTCTCTGCGCCCTCCGGCAGCTTGTCCTTCCACACCTCCGCCGCCGAGGGGATCAGGCCCAGCGTCACGGGGACCTCTGCCATCTCCTCCAGGCGCTGGATGTAGGAGAGGTTCCTCTCCACCAGCTCCGGGTCCGGCGTCTCCACTTTGGAGATCAGGGTATCGCCGCAGAGGTACACACCGTTGAATTCCCGCTTGCCCAGGAGGTATTCGCTCCGGGCCTTCAGGCCCGTCCAGCCGTCCCGCAGGGGGAACTGGTCGGCGAAGTACTCCTCCACCGCCTCCGTGTAGCTGCCGTCCTTCAGCGTTTCCCAGGAAAAGGCGGGCCTTTGGGCCAGGGTGCGGTTCTCCGTCTCCGACTTGGCCCGGTCCGGCAGCGCGATGTGCCACGCCAGCAATCCGCCCAGGAACAGGCAGAAAAATGCCGTCAGGAAGCGGCTGTATGCTTTTGTCATGATGCCTCTTCCCCTTTCAGAACCGAAAATACAGGAACGGGTTGTAGCTGCCGTCCACCAGGTAGGCGGTGCAGAGCACCAGGCTCAGGGCCATCAACAGCGGCGTCAGGACCTTCCGCGCCCGGTCCGGCAGCTTCCGCCAGCCGTCCCGCCCCAGGGTCGTGGACGCCAGGAGCAGCGCCAGGAAGGTAACGGCATAGCTGCGGAGCCGGAAACCGTCCGCTCCGCTCCAGAGAGGCGCGCCGCCGAAGCAGGCGGCCAGATACCGTCCGCAGACGCCCAGGTCCTCTATGGCGAAAATGCCCCAGCCCACAAACACCACGCTCAGAGTGTACAGGTGCTTGAGCCAGACAGGCGTTTTGACCAGGACGCTTTTCAGCACATATTTCTCCAGGATCAGCCATGCGGCGAAATACAGGCCCCACAGGATGAAGTTCCAGCTGGCGCCATGCCAGAAGCCGGTGCAGAACCAGACGATCAGGATGTTCCGCAGGGTTTTGGCCGTGCCGCCCCGGTTGCCACCCAGGGGGATATACAGGTACTCCCGGAACCAGCTGGTCAGGGACATATGCCACCGCCGCCAGAACTCCGTGACGGAGGCGGAGAGATAGGGATAGTCAAAGTTCTCATTGAACCGGAAGCCAAAAATTTGGCCCAGGCCGATGGCCATATCGGAATAGCCGGAAAAGTCGAAATAGATCTGGAAGCCGAATGCCAGCAGGCCCATCCAGCCTCCCAGGACCGACAGGGTCCCGGCAGATTGGGCCGCCAGCTGCTCGTCCCACAGCGCGCCGATGGAGTTGGCCAGCAGCACCTTTTTGGCAAGGCCCACGCAGAATCGGCGGACCCCCAGGGCAAAATTTTCCGTGGTGTGGACCCGGCGCTCCAGATCTGCCGCCACGGTCTTGTATTTTACGATAGGGCCAGCGATGAGCTGGGGAAACATGGTAACAAATGCGCCGAAGCTGATGATGTTCCGCTGCACCGGTGCGTCTCTTCGGTAGACGTCGATGGTGTAGCTCATGGTCTGGAAGGTGAAGAAAGAGATGCCGATGGGCAGTGGGATGCCCAGCAGAGGGATGCTGATACCGGGGAGCAGGCTGAGGTTCGCCGCCAGAAAGTCCCAATATTTGAAAAAGCCCAGGAGCAGCAGGTTGAATATCACGCTCTGGCCCACGAACCAGCGGGCCTTTTTGTCGTCGGCCCGGTATTTCTCCACCAGCAGGCCGTGGGTATAGTCGATGGCGATGGAGAGAAACATGATGAGGATGTAGACCGGCTCTCCCCAGCCATAGAAAAACAGGCTCACCAGCAGCAGGACCAGATTCCGCCACCGCAAGGGCGCCAGGAAATAGACTGCCAGTGTCAGCGGCAGATAGACAAATAAAAATGTCAGGCTGCTGAAGATCACCCATTCTCCCCCTTTTCAAACGTCAGAAAGACAGCCGCAGTTTCCCGCGGCTGTCCGCTCAATTCTTACTGAAACTGCTGTTCAAAGCTCTCCGCGATCTCGCTCTGATGCTCGGCGGAGGCGATCATGGCCACATAGTTCCCCTTCCGGATCACCTGGGCGTCCTTCCAGGACTCGATGGATTCCGGATACCAGGCGCCGCCGGGGTTATTTTCGTCGCCCACCTGATAGTCGATGCGGGCCTGGAATATCTCTTCTGCCTTATCCGCGTCCTCCTCCGTCTCACACTCCACAAAGGCCAGTTCGTTGACGATAGCGCTCATCATAGGCATTTTCAGCACCATCTGTTTTGCGGCAAGGTCGCTGATGCCGGGATAGTAACTCTCCAGCATCTCCCCCTCGATGTCCACCATATATTCATCATCCCACGCATACTTCTCCGCCAGACCGGCGTAAAAGCTGTTCAGCGCTACATCGGCGGTCTCGGACGTGTTGTCATCGCCGGCTCCGCAGGCGGTGAGACTCAGCAGCGCCAGGGCCGCTAGCAGCAGGATCGTTGTTTTTTTCATGTCAGGCTCCTCTTTCTTTTTGATTCATTGACCTTCAGACGCAGCGAAAGGCCGAAAAGTTTCCCTACGCCCAGTATCTCCGAAAATCTTTCTTTCATAAACTCTCTCTTGCATTTATACAGGAACCGCGGTATGATTTCAACAACAGATTGTTACTTTTTCAAGAAAGCAGGTAATTTTTTATGTACAGCTTCCGAAACGATTACAGCGAGGGCGCTCATCCCAAGGTCCTGCAGGCCCTGACCGATACCAACCTGGAGCAGACGGTGGGCTATGGCACGGACCCCCGCTGTGAGGCCGTCCGTGTCCTGATCCGCCGCCTGTGCCAAGCACCTGATGCCGATATCCATTTCCTCGTGGGCGGGACCCAGACCAATCTGCTGGCCATCGCCTCCCTGCTGCGGCCCCACGAAGCAGTCATCGCCGCCCACACTGGCCACGTCAACGTTCATGAGACCGGCTCCATCGAGGCCACTGGACACAAGGTCTGCACCGCCTTCTCCCCCGACGGCAAGCTGACGCCGGAGCTGGTGGAGTCTGTGGTCAGCGGCCACGGCGGCGAGCACATGGTCCTTCCCCGTCTGGTATATATCTCCGACACCACGGAAATCGGCACGATCTACACCAAGGCAGAATTGCAGGCCCTGCGGGCCTGCTGCGACAAGCATGGCCTGTTCCTCTTCCTGGACGGCGCCCGCCTGGGTTGCGCCCTCACCGCCCCGGGCAACGATCTGACCCTGCCGGACCTGGCCGTCCTGACCGACGCCTTCTACATCGGCGGCACCAAAAATGGCCTTCTCTTCGGTGAGGCGCTGGTGATGAACACCCCCAATCCGTATTTCCGCTGGCACATGAAGCAGCGGGGCGCCATGCTGGCCAAGGGCCGGCTGCTGGGCGTCCAGTTTCAGGCTCTGCTGGAGGATGGGCTGTATTTCGATATCGCCCGCCACGCCAACGAGATGGCCCTCCGCCTGCGGGACGGCGTAACCGCCCTGGGATATCCCTTCCCAGTACCTTCTCCCTCCAACCAGCAGTTCCCCGTACTGCCCAACCGGGTCGTGGACGCCCTGCGGGAAAAGGGCTACGAGTTCGAGACCGACCACGCGGTGGACGTGGATCACACCTGTGTCCGCTTCGTCACCAGCTGGGCCACGCCGGAGAGCGCCGTGGATACATTTTTAAAGGACCTGGCGGACTGCCAGTGAACACAGTCCCCGGCGGTAAAATACCGCCGGGGATTTTTGTGTGTTTTTCCATTTTCCGTTGTACAATAGAGTAGAGAAGAAAGGAGGGGACGACATGACCGACACGGAGCTGCTGGCAAAGTGGCAGACTGACCACGACGCCGGTATGGAAGCCCTGCTGGCGCAGTATGCCCCCCTCCTGCGTTATGTCATCGGCGGCGTCCTCCGGGACCGGCAGGACGCGGAGGACTGCTTCTCCGAAGTATCCCTGACCCTGTGGCAGAAGCTGGACAGCTACGAACCGGCAAAGGGCGGCTTGGCCGCCTGGCTTACTGCCGTGGCCCGGAACACCGCCCTGAACCATCTGAAAGCCCGCCTCCGCCGGGAAAAACACCAGCCGGACCCACCGCCGGAGGTCCCCTCGCCGGAGGAAGCCCTTCTGCGCCGGGAGCGGGCGGAGCTGCTGCGGCGGACGGTGGACGCGCTGCCGGAGCTGGACCGAATGGTCTTTTACCGCCGCTACTACTATTTGCAGCCTGTGGGCCGGATCGCCGCGGAGCTGGGCCTGTCCCAGCGTGCGGTGGAAGGACGTCTCTACCGTCTCCGCCAACGGCTGCGGGAAACGCTGGGAGGTGACGACGCATGAATCCTTGGGACGATTTTGACTGCACCCTGGCCAATGCGCTCAGCGATCTGCCGCCCTCCCAGGAAACCATCCGGGACGTGACCCCCTGGCGGACCGCCATCGACCGGATCGTTTTGGGCCTGTGCCTGACCTGCTTCTCCCTGAATTTTCTGTACCTGCAATACCTGCTGCCCGCTGTGGGCGTCATCCAAACCTACTTGGGCTTCCGGACCCTGCGGAACGCCAACCGATGGTTCCGATTGGCTTGGTACGCCAGTATCTGTAAAGCTGTTTCACTTTATGCAAATCTCATACTGGCCGCCACACCATGGGAACCCGCCTCTGCCCTGCTCAAGACTGTTCTCTCCATTGCCTGCATGCTGTTGCTGCTGTTGGGGCTGCGGCAGGGCCTCCGCCAGATCGCCCGTCCCTTCGGGGCGCGGCGAGACCCGGTGCTATGGGCGCTGGTATGGTATCTGGTCCTGATGGCACTGGCGCTCCTGCGGCCAGAACCGGGCTGGCCCACCTTCATCCTGCTGATTGCTGCATTCGTCCTCATTATCCGCTCCCTGTGCAAGGTCCGTGACCAACTGGAGACCTGCGGCTATACCATGGAAGCCGCGCCGGTCCGCCTCAGCGCGGAGCGGGTCCTGGCAGCCTATCTTGGCTCTCTGGCCTTGGCGGTGCTTCTGGCGGCTGTCCTCTCCTGCCGCGCTCCCCTAGCTGGAGCACCTGTCGAACAAAATTTCGACTCTCATGAAACCGCCGCCATCCGTCAGGAGCTGACGGATCTGCACCTTCCCGAGGCTGTGGTAAACGCCCTGCCGCCGGAGGACCTGGCCCGCCTCTCCGGCGCGGTGGAATCCACGGAGGCTGTGGGCGGTCTCCCCCTTGGGAACGTGGGCGAGGATGAACACCAGAACCAAGTGTTCGCCCTGCTCTTCCCCGACGGCAGCGTACAGCTCCTCCACGTCTTTTCCGCTGAACCGGATGGCACGATCTGGCAGAACAAGCTATCTCTCCGCTGCGACGCCAGCTTGTCGGAAGTCACTGGACGTTTGTTCTATACCCACGGCGGATCGGCCATGACCGCTCCTCTGGCCTTTGAAGAACCCGATGACATCAGCGGCATCGACTTCTTTGGGGAGACTTATCAGCAGTTTCGGGCGGAATCAGCTCTGTTCAGCTGGCCTGCCGCCAGCCAGGACCGCTGGGGCTATGTCATCGCCCGGGTCGATCAGGCGGCTAACCCCAAAACGACCTTTTCGGAGATCTTGACGGTCTCTTCCGCCTCCATGCCCCGTTATCCCTATCAGCAACCCACGGGCAAGGAATGGCGCTATGGCCGCCAATTCTACTATGGCAACGGCGCAAGCCTGCTCTGGAAGGCTGATGAAGAACGTTCCTAAAAAATATCCGCCTCTCTGGAGGCGGATATTTTTTATCGAATTTTTGTTCGATTTTCTCTTGACAAAAACATTTGTTCGATATATAGTGTGAATAGAACAAAAGTTCCACGAAGGAGGAAATGACAATGACTGGCTGGACTCTGTTTTTCATGTTGGTGGGCGTGGCATTTTTGACCGCTCAGCTGTTTCGTATCGTTGAGGCCATCGAGCGTCCCGCCCGGCGGCCCCGCCGCCGCGCCGTGGCCCGGTAAGCTGACAGTCTATGGATGTTCTGGAAAAGCTGACGATCCTGACGGACGCCGCAAAATATGACGCCGCCTGCACCTCCAGCGGCGGAAACCGCAGGGCCAAGCCCGGATACATCGGCAATACCTCCGCTTCTGTGGCAGGCTGCTGCCATACCTTTTCTGCAGATGGACGGTGTGTAACGCTGCTGAAGGTTCTGATGACCAACCGCTGCGTGTACGACTGCAAATACTGCGTCAACCGGCGCAGCAATGACACCAGGCGGGCGGCCTTTACTCCAAAAGAGCTGGCGGACCTGACCATTCAGTTTTACCGCCGGAATTACATTGAGGGGCTGTTCCTCTCCTCCGGCGTGTTCCGCAGCCCGGACTACACCACGGAGCTGATGATCCAGTCCCTGCGGCTGCTGCGGGAGCAGTACCGCTTCAATGGCTATATCCACGCCAAGGCCATTCCCGGCACGGCTCCGGAGCTGGTGGAGCAGCTTGGCCTACTGGCGGACCGTTTGAGCGTCAATATCGAGCTGCCCTCGGAAGCGGGCCTGCGGGCGTTGGCTCCGGATAAGACCAAGCATGCTATTCTGGCGCCTATGCGGCAGATCCAAGCCCGAAACCAGCAAAACAAGGAAGAGCTGGTGAAGTACCGTCACGCGCCAAAATTCGCTCCCGCCGGACAGAGCACCCAGCTGATCGTCGGGGCTACCCAGGACTCCGACCGCCACATCCTGCGGCTGACGCAGGGACTGTATGACCGCTACCGGTTAAAACGCGTGTTCTACTCCGCCTATGTGCCGGTGGTGGAACACGCATTATTGCCCTCTAAGGATATAAAGCCGCCCCTGCTGCGGGAGCACCGGCTGTATCAGGCGGATTGGCTGCTGCGGTTTTACGGCTTCCGGGCCGAGGAGCTTCTGGATGCGGACCATCCGGACTTTGACCCTCGTGTGGACCCCAAATGCAGCTGGGCACTGGCCCACCTGGACTTTTTCCCCGTAGAGGTCAACACGGCGGACTATGAAACGCTGCTGCGCATCCCCGGCGTGGGCGTCACCTCTGCCCGCCGCATCCTGTCCGCCCGCCGGGCTGGGCGGCTGCATATCGACGATCTGAAAAAGCTGGGAGTCGTCATGAAGCGGGCGCAATACTTTCTCACTGCATCCGGCAAGATACCAGATGGCCTTCGTTTTACGCCGGACAGCCTGCTGCGGGGGCTGATCGCCGCAGAGCGGCCTCTCCTGCCGCAGCAGGAGCTTGTGCAGATGTCCCTGTTCGATCCAGCTGGATAAGGAGCTTCCCATGACGGAAATGGTGTATTATTATGACGGCAGCTTTGATGGCTTTCTCTGCTGCATCTTTGACAGCTATGCCAATCACGAGCCTCTCACCGCCATATTTCCAGAGGAGGATTCCGCTCCCACACTGTTTGCATCCAGGTACATTCTCACCGATCCGAGCCACGCAAATCGAGTGCTTAGAAAAATTGTAAAGTGTTCTCCCTATACAGCTGATCTGCTACGAAAGGGCTTTCTCTCCTGCCTGCCGGAAAAGGAGCTGTATCTGTACCGCCTGGTGGTAAAGCTTCTGCGGGAGGGGCCTGGCTTCCTGAGAAATTTTTCTGACGAGACCCTGTATCCCGTGGCCAAGGCCGTGCGCCATCTGATGGGTGAGGCGCATCTATTGAAGGGCTTTGTGCGCTTTTCCGACCTGGGCGGTGTTCTGGGCAGCGAGATCGAGCCGAAAAACCGGGTCCTGCCGTTGCTTCGCTGTCACTTCTGCTCTCGTTATCAGGGAGAGAAATTTTTCATCTACGACCGCACCCATCGAGAGGTGCTGCTCTATGCCTCCGGCAAAGCGGTCATCTGTCCCCTGGCAGATTTTCAAATGGCGCCGCCGGATGAGACCGAAGCCGCCTACCGGATCCTCTGGAAGCGGTTCTACGACACCATCGCCATCAAGGAGCGGTACAATCCCAAATGCCGCATGACCAACATGCCCAAGCGGTACTGGGGGACTATGACGGAGTTCCAGGACGCAAGCTACTTCAAGGCTCAACGCTCTCCCGCAGATGCTGCAATCCCCGGCGCTCCAGCCGGGATATCTGTACCTGGGATACCTGGAGAACACGGGCCGTCTGCTCCTGCGTCAGCCCCTTGAAATAGCGGAGCAAGATCGTCATCCGCTCTTTTTCCGGCAATTGGTCGATGGCCTCCCGCAGGGCGATCTTTTCCACCAGGGCCTCCTCCGGGGCCTCCGTGCCCAGCATGCCCTCCAGTGTGAGGCCGTCCGCTGTCTCTTGCTGCAGAGATTCTGGTGCGCCAGTGGCCAGATCGATCTTGGCGATTTCCTCCGCGGCCAGTCCTGAGGCCTCTGCCAGCTCCGACAGGGCTGGCTCCCGGCCCAATTCATGGCGCAGGCGCTCCCGCAGCATGTAAAGTGTTTGTGCTTGCTCGCGCATGCTGCGTCCCACTTTTACTGCTCCGTCATCTCTCAGAAAACGCCGTATCTCCCCGGCGATTTTCGGCACGGCATATGTGGAAAAGCAGGTGCCATAGTGAAAATCGAAGCCTTGCACCGCCTTTAAAAATCCCAGGCAGCCCAGCTGATACAGGTCGTCTGGTTCCACGCCCCGACCATAATACCGCCGTACCACGCTCCAGATCAGGCCGTTGTTTTCAAGCACCGCTTGCTGACAGGCATCCCGGTCCCCCGCCTGGGCCGCCCGCAGCAGCTCCAGTGCGGCGCTCATTTTCCGGCTTTCATCCGGGGGGCCAGCTTCTTCTTCATCGTCACCGTGGTTCCCCGGCCCAACGCGGAACGCACTGTCAGCTGATCCATAAAGCTCTCCATAATGGTAAAGCCCATGCCGCTGCGCTCCTCTCCACCAGTAGTGAACATGGGCTGTCGGGCCTTGTCCACATCCGGGATGCCCCGTCCCCGGTCCTTCACCGTCAATTCCAGCACATTTCCCGGGCAGATCCTGGCCTTGACCAGCACCTTGCCGATGGACTCCGGGTAGCCGTGGACAATGGCATTGGTCACTGCCTCGCTGACGGCTGTTTTGATGTCCTCCAATTCGTTCAGCGTGGGGTCCATCTGGGCTGCGAAACAGGCCACTGCCGCCCGGGCAAAGCCCTCGTTGCTGCTTCGGCTTGGGAATTCCAGTGTGACCTCATTGGATGCCTTTGTTTTCATTATGTAAACCTCCTCATTTAATTGTAACCAGCCGCCCGATGGCCGCCGCATCCAACACGCGCCGGGCCTGGGCCGGTACATTGCACACACATACGTTTCCATCCAGCAGCTGCATCCGCTGCTGCGCCCGCAGGATCAGGGCGATCCCTGAGCTGTCCATAAAGGTGACGCCGGACATGTCCAAGACCAGATTTTTCGGCAGCGCAGCATCCACCGCCTGCTCCAGCTCCCGCAGCGCATTCCGGGCGCCATGGTGGTCCAAATCTCCGATGAAGGTGAGCATCAGATTCCTGTCCGCGCTCTTGGCCTGTATTTCCATAAGTTTCGCCTCTTTTGTCAAAATTTTCGCTGTCAGAACGGCCTCGCGGCCTATGCTGCTGAAACAAAAACGCCGCAAGGCAGTTTGCCTTACGGTGATGATAGCATGTCTCACGCCGGCTTTCTGTCGAAAGCCAGCGGATGGCTTGTATAAATTTCCATTTACGTAGGGCGTAATCCTTTCCGCAGGCGCTTGTGACCAGTAGCTTGCATGTCCCGCCCCCTCATATGATACTTTCTTTCCAGATCCCGCACTTTTCACATCACTGCTTTTCCATCCCCAAAACGCAAAAAGCGCCTGCTTTGTGCAGGCGTTTTTTCTACTTCATCAATTCCGTGGCACAGTTCTGTCCGTGGGCCATCTCCCAGATGCCCCGGATCCCACAGCGCACCATGCTGGCCACCGCCGCGTCGGTATAGAAAGCCATATGCTGGGTCATGATGACATTGCGGAACTGATGGAGATAAAACCAGTTTCGATTTGGCAGGATGTCCACTCTGTGGTCGCCGTGGATGATCCCCTCCTCCCCCTCGGAGGTGTCCATACCCAGGGTGCCGATCTTCTGGCTCTCGACGCCCTCCACCAGCGCCTCGATGTCCATCAGCTCGCCCCGGGAGCAGTTGATGAGCACCACGCTGTCCTTCATGCGGGCGATCGTCTCCCGATCGATCATATGACGGTTGCTGTCCAACAGAGGCATGTGGAGGGAGATCACGTCGGACTGCTCCAGCAGTTCTTCAAAGGTCACATACTCTGCCATGCCCTCCACCTCCGGATTCCGGCGCAGGTCGTAGGCCAGGATGCGGCAGCCAAAGCCGGACAGGTTGCGAATCACCTGCGCACCGATCCTGCCGGAGCCGATGATGCCGATGGTCAGATCCTTCATCTCCCGGCCTTGGAGGCCGTTCAGAGAAAAATCGTTGACCTGTCCCCGCCACAGCGCCTGCTTGTAATGGCGCAGGCACATGAGGATCATCATCACCGTGAAATCCGCCACGCCGTTAGGGTCATAAGCGGCATTGCAGACCCGGATGCCCAGCTTTTTCGCATGTTCCAGGTCAATGTGGTCATACCCCACCGTGCGTGTTGAGAGATATCGCACCCCCAGAGCGTACCACGCGTCCAGCAGCGCCCCATTGATGCGGCCCTGGCCCAAAATAGACACGCCCTGACATCCCTCCGCCAGTTGGGCGGTATCCAAAGAGGGAACTTCCTCTGCTAATGTCAGCTCGACCCCCAGGGTCCTGCCATGGGCCTCCAGCTCCGCCAGTTCGTCCTGCCGGGCCTCATAAACCATGATCTTCATGTACGCCATCCTCTCTTTTTATTCTTTTTGATTGTAGATCCAAAAATCAGGGATTGCAACCGCTGATTTTTCATATTAAAATAAGACTAGCTTATGCAGGGAGGCGTGAAATGAACATCAATCAATTGAAATATTTTGTGGCGGTGGCGGAGCAGCGAAGCTTCACCAAGGCGGCGAACCAGTACTATCTCTCTCAGACCGCCATAACCCAGCAGATCCACGCCCTGGAAAGTACCCTGGAGGTCCAGCTGCTGGACCGCAACACCCGGCCTGTGGCCTTGACCCCTGCCGGGACCATCTTTTTGCAGGAGGCCAAGGCGATCCTGACCCGGATGGACACCGCTGTCAGCCGAACAAAAGACGCCTCCACCGGACTGGTCGGCTCCATCCGCATCGGCTATGCCAAGGGCTATGAGCGCAGCGACCTCTCCAACAAGCTGCGGGCCTTTCACCGGGCCTACCCCAACATCCTGCTGACCTGCTTCCGCTGTGACACGGACCGGCTGGCGGCAGGGCTGCTGAACAGCGAGTTCGACATCATCTTCGGCTGGGACAGCACCAATCTCCGCCAGGATCCCCAGGTGGAGACCCGCCTGATGGAGCGGGCACGCCTGGTGGCGGCGCTCTACGGCGGCCATGCCCTGGCCCAGCGGACCAGCCTGCGGCGGACTGAGCTGAAAAACGAGCGCATTTTGTACATGACCCCTTCCAGCACCGGAGATTCCTTCGGCGACGCCTATTTTATGCAGCTGTACCAGCGAGCCGGATACCAGCCCAATATCCTGCTGCGCTCCAACGACACGGAGAGCATCCTGATGATGGTGGCGGCAGAGGAAGGCGTGTCCATTCTGCCCGCCTACTGTACCGATAAGCTGGACCACGCAGACAATCTGGTGTTCGTCCCTCTGGAGGGCGAGGAAGAGCATGAGGAGATCCTGGCCATCTGGCGCCGCGAGGACGCCAGCCAGGCGCTGCGGCGTTTTTTGGACGCACTGTAAAAATAGCGGACAGCCGGCCCAAAATGGGCCGGCTGCCTGTTATTTCAGCGGCCGCAGGTGCAGCAGCACTTGGCCTCTTCGTAATTCTCCGGGACCCGAACGGTGTTGGGCGGGAAAAACTCGCCTACCGGGAAAGAGATGTTGCGGAAGATGCAGCAGGGGTCCTCCTTGTCACTGCCGCAGGAGCACTCCTTGTCGGGCATGCAGTAATCGTACACCGGCACCAGCAACTGAGAATCCCGCTCCAGGCGCACGATGGAAAACTGGCCCAGGGTCACATAGATGCGGCGGCTGTCATCGCCGCTGGACAGCTCTCCATCAAAGCAGCTGTTGACAAAGGTGGGCACCTCGCACAGCTCACAGTCGCAGTCCCGCTTGCCGCAGCAGTCCAGAATGCGGGCATCCAGCACAATGGGGTCCACGGCCTCTACCACGGCGATGGGCGCATTGGCCCGCTTCATCATCTGCAGGTCCGGTTCTCCGACCCGCAGCTCCGAGGAGAATATCTTGGCGTTGCCTTCGCTGCCGAACAGGATGGCCCGCTTGTCAAACACACACAGCCCCTCTACGGTGACCGGCGCGGGGCAGCTGAGATACGCCTGCAGGGTCACTTGATAGAAAAAGCGCATATCCACGGTGTAGAAGCCCCGGTTGAAGCTGACAGGCTCCACATCCACGTACACATACAGCAGCTTGGCGCTGCCGCCCTTCACAGACAGGGCGCGGTTGATGACATCCACGTACTGCATCTTCGGATAGAACCGCAGATCCTCAATGCAGTCTTTATCACGACAGGAGTCATAGATCTTCCTGGTATGGATGCAAACCGCCTCCCGGATGCCGCTGGAATCCTCCACGGGACCGGGGATCACTTTATCGGGCATTGCAATACCTCCTAATAAGTAGCTGGCGAAAGGACGAAGCCTTTCAATCCAGTGTATGCGTCCCGGTGCCGGAGGTGCAGCCCCAGTCTGAAAAAGAGACCGGACACCGCCGTGCCCGGTCTCTTTTGGTATCAGCCAATGGTCAATGTACTGGCGCGGGGGCTGATGATGCAGACATAGGTATTGCCCTGGCCCAGGGTCAGCGCGGTGCCGTCCTCCAGGGAGTACCGGAACTGATTGTTCCGGCCGCCTTTGCTCCACTGGATCGGCACACACTTGCCTCCGCAGAAATAGGTGCCTTTCCCAGTGCCGGTCAGCTTCACATCAATGCGCCCCGCCGTATCGCCGGAGATCACGGAAATAGAAGTCTCCAGCACCAGCAGGTTAGTGACAGCCACCTGCTCGCCGGTGTTTCCATCGATATGCGCCTTACCGTACTGCCCCACCAAGTATTTGCCGCTGGCGGCGTCATAGTCAAAGGTCCCTGTTTTATAGTTGGAAAATTTCAGTGTCACATGCTCCGCCGCCGTGCCATTGGCCGGGGTCCCGTCCTCAGCGAACTTCTGGATATAGGAATAGCCCGCTTCGTGCTTGGTGCGGAAGTGGCCCTCATCCAGATATGCCTGGATCTTTTCTCCGGTAGTGACCAAAGTGTGCTCATAGTTCATAATCTTGCGGCGCTCCGGGTCCCGCCAAAAGATCTCCGCGTCGGAGCCGCCGTTGACGCCGTCCATATTGTCCACGCCCCAGGCGGGGATGTCCTGGTAAGCCGCCGGACTGCCACCCGCATGGACCAGCAGGGCGTCATGGCCCAGGGCCACTTCCAAATAGTAGGACCTGGTGGAACGGATGCTGCCCAGGGTCCCCACTCCCTCCAGGGTCTGGTAGATGCCCAGCATCCGGGTTATCCCACCCTCAGCAGGGATCTCATAAATGATATCCGCCTGACTGACGCCCAGCTGAGGCTGCGCCGCTTTCAGATTATTCAGCATCACCGCCACCGGGCGAAGCTCTTCATATTCCGGCTCCATAGGCAGGCCCGTCAGCGGATTCGTCCCAGCTGGGACATAAGGCTCCGGCAATGGCTCCTCAACAGGTTCCGGCTCCACCACAGGCACCTCAGGCACCTCCGGAGCCTCCGGCTCCTCCTCTTTTCCGCACCCCGTTACAGTCACCAGCATCATGGCCGCCAGTATTCCTGCAAGCATCCGTTTCCTCATCCGGTCGCCGCCTTTCCATAGATTCTTTATGTACTATGATACCAACGCGCACGGAAACCGTCAAGGCAAATTCCAACGACTTTCGACCGGATCTCACATCTCCTTCTGATACCGCCCCATCAGCCAAACCTCCAGAAAGCACTTCATCAGGAATGCCCCGATCACCAGCAGCGTGACCCACAGGGGCGCTCCCAGCCCTATGGAGAGCCAGGCCCCAACCATCAAGGTCCATTGCAGCACCTCTCCCGACACGGCCTGCGCCCGGCGGCGGATCGCGATGTTCCGCTCGTCGCCGGCTTCGATCTTCGCCTGCTTCATCCTCCTGGGGTCTTTTTCCTCCCAGCGGCGCATCCGCCAATTGGAAAAGCCAAATCCAAACAGTCCCGCGCCCACACCCGTCAGCATACCGCCGGCAGAGCGGGGCAGAGTGTCTCCCAGCAGCAGGCTCACAACCAACGCCATAGCCCCCAGGACCCACAGGACCAGATAAACTTTCGTCTTTGCTCTCATATTTGCTCCTCCTCGTAAATGAATATGTCCTCAATGGTCAGTTCAAAGTATCGGGCGATCTTAAACGCCAGCAGGATCGACGGGTTATACCGCCCGTTTTCCAGAGAACCAATGGTCTGACGGGAGACCTCCAGAGCCTCCGCCAATGTTTCCTGCTTAATCCCCCTGGCCTTTCGCAGCTCCTCCAAACGGTTTTTCAAACGATCACGCTCCTATTCCACGATGTAAAGCTAGCTTTCCATATCTGTACCATAGCAGGTCGGAGGCCAAATGTCAAGTATACTTTCCATATTTTTTTGCAGGGGCCTCAACTTCACACTACCCAAACCGGCAAAAATGATGTATAATACAAAGCACATGCGAACAAGGAGGCTTTCCCATGGCAGGACGCGGTTTTATTCACGACAAATTGGAGATCAAATTTCTCATCCTATACATCGCCGCCCGGGTCATTGAGCCGATCCCCTTCGACACAGTGCTGGATCTGACCATGTGCGACGACGCCATCGACTATTTTGATTTTTCCGAGTGCTTAGCGGATCTGGTGAAAACAGAGCATCTGACCCTCTCCCCCGAGGGGCTGTACGCCATTACCGACAAGGGGCAGCGGAACAGCCAGATCTGCGAGACCAGCCTTCCCTACTCCGTGCGGCTGCGGTGCGACAAGAACCTGGACATCTGGAACCGAAAGCTGCGCCGGAAGAGCCAGGTCCGGGCTACCACGGAGCAACGGAACAACGGGACCTACACCGTGCGGCTCTGTCTGGACGACGACATGGGCAGCGTGATGGACCTGAAGCTCATGGCGGTCCGTCCGGACATGGCCAAGGTGCTGGAGAGCCGCTTCAAGGAAAGTCCAGAGCGCATATACAGCCAGATCATGAACCTTCTGCTGGATGACGGCGAAAGCAGCAAAAAATGACCGTGTATCAAGATGAGAACGGCCCGCCCCAATGGGGTGGGCCGTTCCGTATACCAACTCCTTGTAGTCCCCCGCACCTGCGAGCACAGAAAGGATCCCGCCCCCATTGGGGTCGGGATCCTTTTTCACAGGATTTGCTGGAGCGCGTCCAGGTCACCGGACTGGATGTCTCTGATATGGGCCGCAATCCTTTCCAGAGGCTGATCCCACCATTTCAGCGCCAGAAGGCCGTCGATGACCTCCTGCGGAAAGCGCTTTCGGATGGGCCGGGCCGGAACGCCGCCGACGATGGTATAGGGCGGCACGTCTTTCGTCACCACCGCCCGCGTCCCAACAATGGCGCCGTCTCCAATGGTGACGCCGGCCAGGATCACAGCCTCATAGCCGATCCATACGTCGTTCCCGACCACGATATCCCCCTTGTTGTCCCATGCCGCCACAGGAGACATGTCATGCTCCCAAGCCTCATAGAACAGCGGGAAGGGATAAGTGGACAAAGAGCGCAGCGTGTGATTGGCGCTGTTGAACAGGAACTTCGCCCCACAGGCGATAGAACAGAATTTTCCGATCACCAACCTATCGTGGTTAATTGGATACTGATATAGGACATTATTTTTCTGAAACTCCCGTGGATCGTGAAGGAAATCATTATAAAATGTGAACGCGCCGATCTCAATGCTGGGAGCATCCACCACATTTTTCAAATATACGGTCTGATGGTCTCCCGTTCTGGGATAAACCGTTTTACTGTCTGGAACCGTCATTTCAAAGCTCCTCCCTTGAAATTATTTTTAGACGATCCCAGCCATGGCTTGGCAGCGCTTCACCACCACACACTTCCCTTCTTTATTTCACCACCACATTGGCTTCGCCCAGCGTTTCCTGCGCCTCTTCCACTAACGCCTTATGGAGCAGGACGCTGCTTCCATAGACCTTTCGGGTGTCCGCCATGACCATTTTCACCGGCGTGGTCCCGGGGAACATGGAAAACACCAGCTTCATATGCCGTACTGCCGGATCATCCAGACTGGGGAACTTCAGGAAGAGGGTCTCTCCCTTCAGCAGCTTGTCCCCCTTATGCTGCGGCGCGGTCTCCGGCGGCAGGCCGCCGTCCACGGTGGACAGCGGATAGGCGGAATCGCACATGAGCTGGGGTGCCTTTTCGTCCCGGACAGACAGCCGCCCCTTTACCACTACCGCCTGGTTCTCCCGCAGGTAGGCGCCGCAGGTATCCAGGACCCGGGAAAAACACAGCAGCTCTATGGAGGCAGTGTCGTCCTCCACCACCACATAAGCCATCAGGCTGTTGTTTTTCGTAGTCTTTGTCTTGCTGGAAGTCACCACGCCCGCCAGCGTGACCCGCTGACCATCGGCAAACCGGGTCGGACCGTTTTCCTGGGCAAAGTCCTCTAAAATCGCGCCGATAGTGGGGGCGTTCAGCTTTTTCACAGTATCCCGATACTGGTCCATGGGGTGGCCGGAGAGATACAGACCCGTGGTCTCCTTCTCCATGGTCATCAATTCCTGTGCAGTAAACTCCGGAACATCCGGCAGGGGGATCTCCTTCACAGCCGTTGTGCTGCCGCTGATACCGGAAGCCATAGAGAAGAAGTCCATCTGGCCCTCCAGGTTCTGCCGCTGCTGGGCGGCGGTGGAGTCCAGGACCTTCTCATAGACCTTGATGAGCTGAGACCGGCGGGCGCCGAAGCTATCGAACGCACCGGAGCGAATGAGGTTTTCCACCGCCCGCTTGTTCATCTCGCTGCCCATCATCCGGCTGCAAAAATCGTTGAGAGACGTAAAGGGCGCGTTTTCCCGCTCCCGCATCACCGCCTGGATAAAGCCCCGGCCGATGTTCTTGATGGCCACCAGCCCAAAGCGGATGCCTCCCTCCTCCACCGTAAAGCGGTCGGCGGAGCGGTTGATGTCCGGCGGCAGCAGAGCGATGCCGCAGTCCTTGCATTCGGTGATATACCCGGCGATCTTATCGGAGTTGTCCAGCACGCTGGTCAGCAGCGCGGCCATATACTCCCGGGGATAGTGGCACTTGAAATAGGCTGTCTGATAGGCCACCACCGCATAGCTGACAGCGTGGGCTTTGTTGAAGGCATAGTTTGCGAAGTCGTAGATCTCCTGATAAATGGCCTCCGCCGTAGCCTCTGGAATACCGTTGGCAACACAGCCTGTAATGTTTCTCTCCTTATCACCGTGGATGAAGGCGTCCTTCTCCTTCTGGATCTGGGCAGCCTTCTTTTTGGAGATGGCCCGACGCACCATATCCGCCTGGCCCAGGGAATAACCGCCCAGCTGCTGGAAGATCTGGATCACCTGCTCCTGATAAACGATACATCCATAGGTGACGGACAGGATGGGCTCCAGGGCCGGATGGCGGTATTTGATGAGCTTGGGATCCTGCTTGCAGGCGATGAACCGGGGAATGGAGTCCATGGGGCCAGGGCGGTACAATGCAATAATAGCGGTGATATCCTCGATATTCTGAGGCTTCAGGCCCACACACACGCCGGTCATGCCCGTGGATTCCATCTGGAATACACCGGAGGTCTGGCCCCGGGAGATCATCTCAAAGGTCTCCGGGTCGTTCTCCGGGATGTGATCCAACCGGAAATCCGGCTGGTACGCCTGCACCATTTTCACCGCGTCGTCCAGCACAGTCAGGTTGCGCAGGCCTAGGAAGTCCATTTTCAGCAGGCCCAGCTCCTCCAGCGTGGTCATGACATACTGGCAGACCACCGCTTCGTCGTTCTTCGCCAGCGGCACATATTCATAGACCGGCCGCTTGGTGATGACCACGCCGGCGGCATGGGTAGAAGCGTGACGGGGCATCCCCTCCAAGGCTCTGGCAGTGTCGATAAGCTTTTTCACCTGCGGGTCATTGTCGTAAGAATCGCTGAGGGGTTTGGAGAGCCGCAGGGCGTCATCCAGGGTGATGTGCAGGGTGTTGGGCACCTGCTTGGCGATGACGTCCACATCGGCATAAGGGATATTCATGACCCGGCCCACGTCCCGGATCACGCCCCGGGCCGCCATGGTGCCGAAGGTGACGATCTGGGCCACATGATCGTCGCCATACTTCCGGCGAACATAGTCCACCACCTCGCCCCGTCGGGTATCGCCGAAGTCCATGTCGATATCCGGCATGCTCACCCGCTCAGGATTCAGGAACCGCTCGAAGTACAACCTGTACTCCATAGGGTCAATATCCGTGATATAGAGGCAGTAGCTGACCATGGAACCCGCCGCACTGCCGCGGCCCGGTCCCACCGGGATGCCAACGCTTTTAGCGTACCGCACAAAGTCGGAGACGATAAGAAAATAGTCGGTGAAGCCCATTTTCTCGATCATATCCTGCTCGTACTGGAGCTGCTGCCGGTACTGGTCATTGTCTCCGTAGCGCTCCTGGTAGCCCTCGTCACACAGTTTTTTCAGATAGGAAAAGCTGTCGTAGCCGGGCGGGAGCTGGAATTCCGGCAGGTGGTATTTGCCGAAAGTGAACTCCAGATCGCACATGTCCGCGATTTTGGCGGTGTTCTCCATAGCGTCCTCGTAGTCCGAGAACAGCTCCGCCATCTCCGCCTCGCTGCGGAGATAGAAATTCCGAGGCTCATACCGCATCCGGTTCTCATCGTCCAGTGTCTTGCCGGTCTGGATGCACAGCAGCACATCGTGGGCCTCGGCATCCTCCCTGCGGAGATAATGGGCGTCATTGGTGCAGACCAGCGGCAGGCCCGTCTCCTCATGGATACGCAGCAGATAGCGGTTGACGACGGCTTGGTCCCGGATGCCGTGGTCCTGCAGCTCCAGGTAAAAATGGTCCGGTCCAAAAATCTCGCTCAGCTCCAGGGCGTAATTTTTGGCGTTTTCATACTCCCCGTTCCGCAGCATCCGGGGGATCTCCCCCGCCAGGCACGCAGACAGTGCGATGAGGCCCCCGCTGTGCTCCCGCAGCAGGGCCAGGTCGATGCGGGGCTTGATATAAAAGCCCTCCGTCCAGGCCATGGACACCATGTAGGAGAGGTTGCGATAGCCCTCCTCGTTCTCGCACAGCAACACCAAATGGCGGCTCTCGGCGTCGAATTCATGGATCTTGTCAAACCGGGAGCGGCCTCTGGGAGACACATACACCTCACAGCCGATGATGGGCTTGACTCCCTCCGCCTGGCAGGCGCGGTAAAAATCGATGACGCCGTACATCACGCCGTGGTCTGTGATGGCACAGGCATCCTGCCCCATGGACTTCACGATCTTCGGCAGATCCCGGATGCGGCACGCGCCGTCCAGCAGGCTGTATTCCGTATGCACATGTAAATGGACAAAGGCCATAGCGCCCTCCCTTATTCCTCTTTCTTATCCTCTTTCAGCTTCTCCCCACAGTGGGGGCAGTCATCAGGGACCGAGGGAAGCCGTCCCTGCGTCAGGCTCCCGCCGCAGTGGGGACAGCGGACAGACACAAAACCAAACAGCAAACCGCCAAACGTGGCGGCCAGCCCCGGGATCCCCAAGATGAAAACCAGCGGTCCCACGCCCTCTTGTCCCCCCAGGAGGGCCAAAAGCATACAGGCCAAGCCGCCAAAAAAACAGCCCATGGCAGATCCTCTGCGCCTTGTGACAGTCCATTTTTTCTTTTATAGCTTCTCCGCCCGCTCCGCCAGCAGCTCTTCCACCAGCTCCACCGCTGTGACGACCATGATCCCGCAGTGGTCGGTCACGCCCAGGCGCTGGGCGGCGGGAGCGGCGCCGGCGGGGATCGTTTTGTTCTTCAGCAGATCCCGGCACCGCAGAGCGCCGAATTTTCCGCTGAACCGCTTTTGCAGCTCCCTGGCGAGGCGGCCCGCCTGTTTTTTGCTGCCCATGGGATCGTTGGGGTCCGCCGGGGTCAAGATCCCCAGGGTCATCACAGCCCCGCTGATGGCGCCGCACAGCTCTCCCATGCCAGCGCCGCCGCCAAATCCGCCGCCGATGTCAAAGCTGGCCTGCTCTGTGAGGCCCGTCAGATCCGTGAAGGCCGCCAGTACACTCTGGCAGCAATTGAAGCCTTTTTTATGCAATTCCAATGCCTTTTCGCAGCGATCCATAGCTGTTCTCCTATCTGTGATGAAAAATCACTTTATTTTTACAATCCTCTGGCCAGCTCCATCAGCTTTCGCAGCCGGTGATTCAGGCAGGATTTGGTCACCGGCGGGTCAAATTCCTCCGCCAGCTCGCTGAGGGTCAGCTCCGGATTTTCCAGACGGAGGGCCGCCGTCAATTGCAGCTTGTCCGGGAGCTGGTCCAGCAGGCCCGCCCGCTGCAATCCCCGGATAGCCTCTAATTGCTCCTGGGCGGCCTCCACCGTCTTGTCCAGATTGGCGCTGTCGCAGTTCAGGCGGCGGTTGACGCTGTTCCTCAGGTCCTTTTCGAGCTTGGCGGACATGATCTTCATAGCAGCCACCGGCGCGCCGATGAGCGTGAGGAAATCCTCGATCTGGTCGCTCTGCTTGAAATAGGTGATGAAGCTGCCGCTGCGGGAAAGGCTCTTGGGCGGATATCCGCTCTCCCGCAGCAGGACTTCCAGCTCCCGATTGGCCTGGGCGTGGGAGGTGGTCAGCTCCAGGTGATAGCGCTTCAGGGGGTCCGTGATGCTGCCGCCGCCGAAAAACACCCCCCGCAGAAAGGACGCACGGCAGCAATCCTCCTCCAGAAGGCCGAAGTTGATGTGGAGCACCAGGTTCTGCCGGGGATCATAGCCCAGCAGATTGATGATGCGGTCCAGCTTTTTCCGCTCCGTGATCTGAAAGACCAGCTTGCCCGCCTGCTCCGGTTCCGGCTGCCGGTCAAATTGCAGGTGGAAGGCCCGTTTGAACAGCTTGGGCAGCCGGGCGGCAAAATTGCGGTTTTCCGTGATGATCCGGACCTCTGTGGAATTGAAGGTATTGCAGTACAGCAGAATACCATAGGCCTCCGCCCGGGCGCAGCACAGCTTCTGCACCGGCAGGCGGCACAATTCATTTTTCGTATCAAAGGAAAAGGACATACTCACTCCTCAATGGCAAGGCGATCCGCCCCGTCTCAAGCGGTCAACACCGGCTCGCTCGTAAGGATCTCCCCCTCTGTTTCTCCCAAACGTCGGATCTTGCAGAGGTCCACCGCCGTTTTCCACATGCTTTATGGCTTCTTTTCGACCCGGTAGGCGTCTGCCTTGTAATCGCCCGCGATACGGACGCTGCGCTCGGCGTGGAGCAGGATCAGTTCCCGGGCCAGATGGTCGGGATGGTGGCGAACATAGCCGTTCTCCACCGTGGCCACAGGACGGCTGATGACCTCTACCCCCAGCTTCTTACAGAGCTTTTCGTCCGCCAGCAGAGGTTCAGCACCCTCTTCCGCATACCGGGCGGCAACGCTTTTGGAAATAGGGGAAGAATTGGCCAGACACAGGTCGAACAATCCCTGAGCCGAGTGGTGGAACAGAGCGGCGATGTGGTCGGAAACGGTGTAGCCCTCCGTCTCCCCCTCCTGGGTCATGATGTTGCAGACATAGACCTTCAGAGCGTGGGACGCCTGGATGGCCTCCACGATGCCGTCTACCAACAGATTGGGGATGATGCTGGTGTAGAGGCTCCCCGGCCCCAGGACGATCATATCCGCCTCGGCGATGGCACTCACCGCCTCCGGCAGGGCTTTGGGGTATTCCGGCAGCAGGCGCACCCGCTTGATGCGGCAGTCCTCCTCCTTCTTGCAGTGGAAGATCTTGGACTCCCCCACCACGGTGGCTCCGTTTTCAAACTCCGCTTCCAGGCGCACGTCCGCCGTGGTGACGGGCAAGACCCGGCCGGTGATGGCCAGCACCTCGCTCATGCGGCGCACCGCGTCGTCAAAAGAGGATGACACGCCGTTCAGCGCCGCCAGGAACAGGTTGCCGAAACTCTGTCCCGCCAGCGATCCATCGGTGAAGCGGTAATCCATCAGCTGGCGCATCAGCGGCTCCGTGTTGGCCAGCGCCGTCAGGCAATTGCGGATATCCCCAGGCGGGGGCATCCCCAGGTCCTGGCGCAGCATGCCGGAGCCGCCGCCGTCGTCCGCCACCGTGACGATGGCGGAGATATTTTCCGTATAGCGCTTCAGGCCCCGCAGCATGGTGGAAAGGCCGTGCCCGCCGCCAATGACGGCGATCCGCGGCCCTTTGTTCCGCGGAACACGATAAATTCCGTCCATATGGCTCCTTTCTCTCAGCCGCTCCGGCTCATATCCCGGTGATTCTCTGCCGTTTGATAGCCTTGCTGGCGGATAAACTCCGCCAGGGCGTGGGTCACCGCCACGGAGCGATGGCGGCCGCCAGTGCAGCCCACGGCGACGACCAGGCTGGTCTTTCCCTCCTCCGCGTACAGCGGCAGGGAAAAGGCCAGCAGCTCCTCCAGCCGCTTCAGGTAATCCCCAGTCTGGGGGAAGCTGAACACATAGTCCGACACCGCCTGATCCAGGCCGGTGAGGGGCCGCAGCTCCTCGATGTAAAAGGGATTGGGCATGAACCGCACGTCAAACACCAGGTCCGCATCCAGCGGCAGACCGTGCTTGAAGCCGAAGGACATGACGCTGACGGTCATGCCGCCCTTCTCCCCCGCCGCGGCAAAATAGCTCAGCAGCTCGCTCCGCAGCTGGGCGGTGGAAAGATGGGTCGTGTTCACCACGATATCCGCCCGGTCCCGCACCGGCTGCATCAGCTCCCACTCCCGCCGGACGGCCTCCGGCAGAGAATCCGACCGGTCCCGCAGCGGATGGCGGCGGCGGGTCTCCTTGTACCGCTGGATGATGACCTCCGGCGACGCTTCCAAAAACAGCATGCGGCACAGGCCGTCCATGGCCTTCAATTTATCCAGCACATCGAACAGCTCGTCAAAGGAATTGGCCGTCCGTACGTCATAGACCAGCGCGACCCGGTCATAGCGCCCGTTGCTGACGGCGCAGAACTCCGCAAATTTCAAGATCATGGCGGCGGGCATGTTATCCACGATGTAAAAGCCCATATCCTCCAGGAAGGAGGCCGCTTTGCTTTTTCCCGCGCCGGAAAGCCCGGAAATGATGAGGATTTCCATATAAACGCCCTCTTTTATGCAGTCTCAGCGAACGATCTTCACTTCTGGCTCCAAACGGACGCCAGAGGCGTCAAAGACCCGCTTCTGGATCTGGCGGATCAGCGCCAGCACATCGGCACAGGTGGCGCCGCCCCGGTTGATGACAAAGCCTGCGTGCTTTTCGCTGACCTGGGCGCCGCCCACCGTCAAGCCCTTCAGGCCGCACTGGTCGATCAGCGTTCCGGCAAAATATCCCTCGGGCCGCTTGAAGGTGCTGCCCGCGCTGGGCCATTCCAAAGGCTGGCTGGCCTTGCGGCGGTCCATCAGCTCCCGCATCCGCTCCCGGATGACCGCCGGGTCTCCGGGAGTCAGGCCAAACACCGCGTACAGCACCACTGCCTCCGGACTGTCTGTCAGCAGGCTGCGGCGGTATCCAAAGTCCATCTCGCCGCAGGAAAGGTTTCGGATGCCCGCCTCAGGGAAGAGTATGGATACGCTCCGAATCACCTGGCACATCTCGCCGCCGTAGGCCCCAGCGTTCATACACACAGCGCCTCCCACGGTGCCGGGGATGCCATGAGCAAATTCCAGTCCTGTCAGACCCTGCCTGCAGGCAAAGTCCGCCAGCCGGGCCAACGGCACGCCGGCCTCCGCCAGAACGGCGTTCTCTCCCACCGCCTCCAGCCGGGTCAGCCCCGCCGAGGTATCGATCACCAGCCGGTCCAGGCCCTCGTCAGGCGGCAGCAGATTGGTTCCGTTGCCGATGACCAGAGGCCGCGCTCCGCAGGACGCAGCCCGGTCCAGCAGCAGCACCAGCTGCTCCCGGGTGTTTGGAAAGGCCATCCGCCGGGCGGGACCGCCCACCCGGAAGGAGGTGTGGCGGCTCATCGGCTCCTCGTTCACGATCTTCAGATCCGGCAGATAGTCCGCGATCCATGCATCCAGTTCCGTATACCAGTCCATCCAAGGACCTCCTCACATATGGTCTGCCGGGAACACGCGGCTCCAGCGGTGTTCCGCGGCTATGCCCGGACGATCCGGGCCGCTGGTCAGCGCTTGCCGCCGTCGGCCCGCAGATCGACCCGGCGGGCCAGCTCCTGAGCGGCGTTGAAGCCGAATTTGCGGTGGCGGTTATTCATCGCCGCCACCTCCACGATGCTGGCCAGGTTCCGGCCGGGCCGGACCGGGATCGTAACGATGGGCACCTGAACGTCCAGGATCTGGGTAAAATGGTCCTCGATGCCAAGGCGGTCATAGAATTTTGTCTGATCCCACGGCTCAAAATGGACCACCAGGTCCAACTGAGACTCCACCTTGATGGCACGCATGCCGAACAGCTGCCGCAGATCAATGACGCCGATCCCCCGCAGCTCTAGATAACAGCGGATGACCTCTGGCGCGGTACCGATCAGCTGGTCGGAGATGCGGCGCAGCTCCACCGCGTCGTCCGCCACCAGGCGGTGGCCCCGCATGATCAGCTCGATAGCCGCCTCACTCTTGCCAACGCCGGAATCGCCGGTGATCATCACACCCTCGCCGTAGATGTCCAGGAGAACACCGTGGCGGGTCACGCAGGGGGCCAGCATCCTGTTGAGGTAATCAATGGTGTGGCTGGTGAATTCCACCGTGGTCTCCTGGGTCCGCAGCAGAGTCTTGCTGTGCTCCCGGGCGCTTTCCATGCACTCTTCAAAGCAGTCCAAGCCCCGGGAGATGACCAGGGCGGGAATGTCATACAAGAACAGGTTGTCAAAGCATTTCCGGCGCTGCTCTACCGTCAGGCCCTTGAGGAACATGACCTCTGCCTTCCCGATGACCTGCAGGCGCCGCGGGTCGAAATAGTCATAAAAATCGTGGAACTGCAGACCTGGGCGGTTTACGTCCGTAATCGTCAGCATGGCGGTCTCATATTCTCCGCCCCGATTCAGTACCTCTAAATGAAAGGCCTTTACAAAATCTGTGATTTTCAAGCCTCTGTCGTGCATGCTCTCTCCCTCTCTTTCCGCGGGCCGGGACCGGTCCGCCTATCCTTCGCCGCCGTGGGAACACCCGGCCGCGCGGTCAAAAAATCTCTTGGGGTCTATTCTTTTGTATTATATATGAATTTCCCTGATTCCGCAACACCTTCGCCGATTTCTCCCTATACCCTTTGTGTTATCGGCAGGCCCTATGTCGATTTCACTGTCTCCTTGCAATGATCTATAAAGCAGGATATAATGGTTTCAAAACGGCAGCTCGGGAGCTGGGGGCGTTATTATGGAGGAATTGTTGGTTTATGCGATTTTGCTTTATGAGGAATTAGTAACGGAAAATGAATATAACAAACGGCTGGATGAATTATTTCTCAACGACCCTAAAAATGATGACCTGCTTTATTTAGAATGGGAAACGGACATTAAAAAAGCTGTCACTTATGTGAGAACAAACTTTGATTACAATCGTCTTGACGTTGAGCGGCTCGGCAGGATTTTAATGCGAAAATTAAAGGAGATTTATGCGGATTGCTCGGATATAAAATATTTTGCAAGTCGAATGTTCAGCTTATGGGAAAGCCTGCCCGGGAACATTCAGAACATAGAACCCTTCTGGACTCTAAGTTATGCTGATGAGCCCTTATCATGGGGAGACGAAGAGCAGACCAGAGACATGTATGAGCGTATGCTGAATTACTATAAGGATGAGGATGAAGTTCACATAACAATTCCTGTTTTATAGGGCTGTTCGGATTCAGCAGGAACCTTCCTCTGTCAATTCAACGAAGTGAGGTTCGCTTGTGCCTAAAACGGCACAAAGAGTAAAAGAGGGGACCAGGTTCCGCCTCTGGCAAAAAACTTCATTTTTCTGAAAATTCTTCTTGCATTTTCAGAATATTTCTGGTATCATACCATTTGTGCCTGTGAATCGCGGCATGGTTAGTACGCAACAGCAAGGAGGTGCAACGGATGGCAAAGTGCGAGTTTTGCGACAAGGGCGTGACCTTTGGTATTCAGGTCTCCCACTCTCACCGGCGTTCCAATCGTTCCTGGAAGCCCAATGTGAAGCGTGTGAAGGCGATCGTCAACGGTTCTCCCCGCCATGTGTATGTTTGTACCCGGTGTATGCGTTCCGGTAAGGTCACCAGAGCGATCTGAATCGTGCAAACAAAGATCCCGGACTTCGGTCCGGGATTTTTCTTTTTGTAGAAAATCAGAGCGCCGCGACAAAAGCCGCGGCGCTCTGTGATAGTTACAACCAGGCAGTCTCCAGCAGTTCGTCCTTCTTGGCGCGGGTCATCAGTTCCGCCACCACATCCCGGGCGCTCTTGCCGTTGTACAGCACCTCATAGGCGCAGCGGCAGATGGGCATGTCCACCTGCTCCCGCTCCGCCAGCTGATGGATGCTCTCAGCGGCGTAATAGCCCTCCACCACAGCGCCCACCTCTTCCATGGCCTGCTGGACGGTCTTGCCCTGACCGATCAGGATGCCCGCCCGGTTGTTCCGGGAGTGCATGGAGGTGCAGGTGACGATCACGTCCCCCATGCCCGCAAGACCGCCGAAGGTGCGGCGGGTGCCGCCCAGCTGCTCCCCCAGGCGGGTCAGCTCCGCCATGGCGCGGGTCATCAGCAGGGCCTTGGTGTTGTCCTGATAGCCCAGGCCCGTGACCACGCCGCAGCAGAGTGCCACCACGTTTTTCAGGGCCGCCGCCAGCTCCACGCCGATGATGTCATAGCTTGTGTAAATGCGGAAATAGTCGTTCATGAAAGCGTCCTGCACAAACCGGGCCGCCGTCCGGTCCGGGCAGGCGGACACACAGCCGGTAGGCATCCGAATGCCCACCTCCTCCGCGTGGGAAGGGCCGGAAAGGGCAACCACTTTACAGATATGATTAGTGGTCTCCTGGAGCACCTGGCTCATACGCAGGTTGGTGTCCCGCTCAATGCCCTTGGAGACGGACACCAGAACGCTGTCCTGCCGCAGATAGGGTGCCAGTCTATTCCCCGTCTCCCGGACGGCAAAGGAGGGCGCCGCGCTGACCACCAGGTCCGCGCCCTCCAGGCAGCTCAGGTCTCCAGTGATCTTCAGGCGATCCGGCAGGCGGACGCCCTCCAGCAGCGGATTCTCCCGAGTCCGGGTCATCTCCGCCGCCTTGGCGCTGTTATGGGACCACAATGTTACGTCATGCCCGTTGTCGCAGAGGACCATGCTCAGGGCCGTGCCCCAGCCACCGCTGCCTACCACCACTGCTCTCATGGCCATTCCTCCTATTTTTTATGATGGAAGCTAAGTTTATTCTCATTTCCCTGGATCAGCCGCTTGATATTGCCCCGATGCTGCCACACCACCAATCCTCCGCAGGCAAAGGCCAGGATAACAATGACGGGATCGGGATAGCAGTACCAGGAGATGAAGGGAAAGCTGGCCCCGGCCCAGAGAGAGCCAAGGGACACATACCGGGTCAGGATGGTCAGGATCAGAAAGCCGCCCCAGACCACCAGGGCGATGCGCCAGTCGATCATGATGGCGATGGTGCCGCCGGAGAGAATGCCCTTGCCGCCCTTGAAATGGAACATGCAGGGGAACATATGGCCCAGCAGGCAGAAGAGGCCGGCCCAGTATTTTCCAAACAGCGCCGCCTCAGGGTCCAGACTGGAAAACGCCCACGCGCTCAGCAACAGAGCAATGACTGCTTTCAGCACGTCACACAGGATCACCACAGCGGTCAAGGGACCGCCAAAGGTCCGGTAAAAATTGGTCAGCCCGGCATTGCCGCTGCCGTGCGTGCGCACGTCGTCCCGCAGGATATACTTGGAGACGATGACCGCACCGTTGAAGCAGCCCAGGAAATAGGATGCCGCAGCAGTGACCGCCGCCGCCAGCACCATCTGGTCCACAGCGGGCATGACATAGATATATCCACTTCCTCCGCCGCTCAAAAGCATCGCCATTGCTCACTCCTCCTTGTCGCCCTTCTGCCGGATAGAGATGACCACAGGCGTGCCCTCCAGGCCGAAGGTATTGCGGATGCAGTTTTCCAGATACCGCTTATAGGAGAAGTGGAACAGCCGGGCGTCATTGCAGAATACCACGAAATGGGGCGGGCGAATGCCCACCTGGGTCATATAGTAGATCTTCAGGCGGCGGCCCTTGTCCGTGGGCGGCTGGACCCGGGTCTGGGCGTCCGCCAGCACGTTGTTCAGCATGCCGGTGGTGATGCGGAGGCTGGCCTGGTTGGAGACATAGTCGATCAGCTCAAAAAGCTTATCGACCCGCTGGCCGGTCTTGGCGGAGATGAACAGGATGGGCGCGTAGGGCATGAAGGCCAGATCCTGGCGGACCTTCTCCCGCATGTGGTCCATGGTCTTGCCGTCCTTCTCCACCAGATCCCACTTGTTGATGACGATGATGCTGGCCTTGCCCGCCTCGTGGGCCAGGCCGGCAACCTTGGTATCCTGCTCCGTCACGCCCTCGGTGGCGTCGATCATAATAAGGCACACATCGCTGCGCTCGATGGCCATGGTGGCCCGGAGAACGCTGTACCGCTCGATGTCCTCCTCCACCTTGGACTTTTTGCGGATGCCCGCGGTGTCGATGAACACGAAACTGCCCTGTTCGTTTTCAAAGCGGGAGTCGATGGCGTCCCGGGTCGTGCCGGCCACGTCGGAAACGATGACCCGGTTCTCCCCCAGGATCTTGTTCACCAGGGAGGATTTTCCCGCGTTGGGCTTGCCGATGACCGCCACCTTGATGGCGTCGTCCTCTTCTTCCTCCTGGTCCTCCGGCGGAAAATACTGGACACAGGCGTCCAGCAGGTCGCCGGTGCCGTGGCCGTGAATGGCGGAGACGGCGATGGGGTCTCCCAGCCCCAGGTTGTAAAACTCGTAAAAATCTGGATCCACCGCGCCGGTGGAGTCCATCTTGTTCACCGCCAGCACGATGGGCTTGCCGCTCCGCAGCAGCATGCTGGCCACCTCGTGGTCCGAGGCGGTAAGTCCGGTCTTGATGTCCGTCAGGAACACAATGACCGTGGCGTTCTCAATGGCGATCTGGGCCTGGTCCCGCATAAAGGACAGGATCTGGCTGTCGGCCCGCGGCTCAATGCCGCCGGTGTCGATCAGGGTAAAAGGGCGGCCATTCCAGTCCGTCTCCCCATAAATGCGGTCCCGGGTCACACCGGGGGTATCCTCCACAATGGAAAGCCGTCTGCCGATCAGCTTGTTGAACAGCATGGACTTGCCCACGTTGGGCCGTCCCACGATGGCAACGATGGGTCTCATCGGCTCTCACATCCTTTCTGAGTTTCTCAAAAATGTATTTATATTATATCCGGCAGCCGTCTGGATAGCAAGTTAAAAAATCCCTACCCCATTTCATGACCAGCCCGGTGCTGATTTGATGATGGGTGTTCCAATCCATGACCACGGTGGTGATATTCTGGATAAAAACATCATAGCCGGCCATATCATCGCCGGAATCGTCCTATCCATGCAGCCAATCATACTACCGTCCCTGCGGGCGATATAGTCGTCCGAGCCGGCGGCAGTAAACACTGCCGCTTGTCTCGCACCCCTCTTCCGCATGGTGGGCAAAAAGCAAGGAGGGAAGATCCTCTTCCCTCCTAAGCAAGCTTTCAAATCCTTATTTCGCGACGACGGACTTGACGGTCTTGACCTCGCGGCCATTGTAGCTGCCGCACTCCTGGCACATTCTGTGAGGCAGGTGCAGCGCACCGCATTTCGGGCATTTGACGAGGCTGGGGGCCGCCAGCTTCCAAGTGGAGCTGCGCCGCTTATCGCGTCTTGCTTTGGATACTTTTCCCTTAGGTACTGC
>NZ_CANRKH010000009.1 GCF_947631165.1 uncultured Dysosmobacter sp.
ATCTGTTCCGGAGCTCTGCAGGGCATTTCTGCCTATCCGGTATCTGTGGAGGTCAATATCGCAAGAGGACTTCCGGCATTTTATATGGTAGGTTCCCTGAGCGGGGAGGTGCGGGAATCGCGGGAGCGTGTCTGCGTTGCGCTGAAAAATGCAGGGTTCGATCTGCCGCCCAGCCATGTGACCGTGAATCTGTCGCCGGCGGACCGCAGAAAGGAGGGGACGGCCTTTGACCTGCCGATCGCGGTGGGGATTCTGGCCGCGGCGGAATATTTTCCGCAGGCCGCGGCGGCAGACATTTTGTTTTTGGGAGAGCTGGGGCTTGACGGTGAGATCAAGCAGGTGCCCGGTGTGCTCCCCATCGTACAGGAGGCGGCGAAAAGGGGCATCAGACAGTGCGTGGTGCCTGCGGACAATGCAAAGGAGGGCGCGGCGATTGCGGGCATCTCGGTGCGGGGAGCCGCTCACATACGGCAGGTGCTGGACTTCCTCAGAGCGCCTCTGGAGGGCCGTGAGGAAGTGCTCCCCGCCTGTGCGCCGGAGTGCGGTGTGAATCCTTCCGAAAGAGGCGCAGGGGAAATGCTTGATTTCGCTCAGGTCAGCGGTCAGGAGTCTGCGAAGCGCGCTGCGGAAATTGCGGCAGCGGGATTCCACAATCTGTTGATGGTGGGGCCGCCGGGCGCGGGGAAATCCATGATCGCCAAGCGGATTCCGGGAATCCTTCCGGCGCTGACACCGGAGGAGAGTCTTCAGGTGACCGCTGTGGCGAGCGTGGCGGGACTGACCGGAGGCGGTACGGCGCTGGTGAAAATGCGCCCGTTTCAGGATCCGCATCATACCATATCCCAGGCGGCGATGATAGGGGGCGGCAATTCTCCCAGGCCCGGGGTCATCTCTCTTGCGCACAGGGGCGTCCTGTTCCTGGACGAGCTTCCGGAGTTTGGGCGGGAGGTCTTAAACAGCCTGCGTCAGCCTCTGGAGGAGAGACATGTCAATATTTCGCGAGCCGGCGTGAACGTTTCCTATCCCAGCGATTTCATGCTGGTCTGCGCCATGAACATCGCAACAACGAAATTGATACAATAAAAAACCGCTAAAATGCGTGGAAATAAGCCTTTTCACGGATTTTGCGGTTTTATTTTTTCATTTTTTGAGCCTTTTTCCGGCTGTGGGGACTGCTCCGTTTTCCGATTTTGCACCCCCTTTTAACGATAGCAGGAATCGTTAAAAGGTATGAATGATGCATGAGAGTATGGAATCATGCCTTGATAGGAAAACTGGTTTCCGCATCATTTTTGGGTTTTATCTTGAATATCACCCGCCACTGTACTTCTGGCACAGGCTCAAAATGCAGGGAGGAAACTGCCATCCGTTTGTCAGGGGCGACATTTTTTCCGGCCATAAAAACTGCTGTGGGGCCGTCTGACCCGCCCGGCTGCCCCTGGGCATCACCCATTCTTGGCTTGTCGCCTTCTGCGCAGTCCCGGATGGTAAAGAGGCTTCGGTCTAATTCCGGCGCAATGCTGTAGGAGAGTATTTGGCAGTATTCTGGGTAAACCACGCCTTTTGCCCCAATTTCTGCGAAGCTGTGCCTGGTCTGTTCACACTCGTGCAGTGTCAGGATGTATTCCTGCCCGGTTATGGGATGGGCCACCTTTACCGTTTCACCATTACAGGAAACGCCGGTGGAAAAATGTCCCGTAGTGATGGAAATTAAGTTTGCCTGGAAAGCCAGTGATATTTTTTGAGGGAACAGAATCGGTTCTCCGTTCCAGTCATAGCAAAGCCGTTCAAAATACCAGCAACATTCTCTGTTGCATTTATAAGTATCCATCCATTCCCCCGCAGTTTTGTTATTTTCAAATCCGCCCTCGCTGGCAGGTACATTCCCCATCTGAATTATATTTTCTGGATACCATCTCAGGCTGCTGCTCATGCGGAGTAACAGAGGTGTATCATCGAGGAATATTTTTACGGCAAATTCCCTGCATCCGGGGTTCTCTGCATCTAACTGATCAAATTCTTCTTGAGTTTTTAGGGATATCCGCCGCTCATAATCCCATTTTGTCAAGAACGCTGCCATGTCTCCTGTCGGGACTTTTGCACATACGTCAAGGGCAGCGCCCGCTTTCCCTACATAGACTGCCGGGATTAGAATTTCCTGTTTGTCCCAAAGAAAAGAGCGGTTGACAGGGAGGGGCGTCAGCTTGGTTTCAGGCGTGCCTTTCCCCCATATATTGTTATCATG
This sequence comes from uncultured Dysosmobacter sp., assembly GCF_947631165.1. Lineage (GTDB taxonomy): Bacteria > Bacillota > Clostridia > Oscillospirales > Oscillospiraceae > Oscillibacter. The sequence goes on from NZ_CANRKH010000009.1 coordinate 2,246, forward strand.
GTATACGTCCATTAAATGTTCCTCCTTAAGTGTTCAATGAAGCAATTATACCATGTATGCAAAAATAATTCTATGAGTGCGCTTGTCTGCGGTATGGTAGTTCTATGCTTTTCATTTCCAGAAAATAGTTGTTTCATGCAATCTAATAAAATGCGGGAGAGTTTCTATGGTATAGTCAACGGGCGTTCTTATGCGGGGGTGCTGGTAGTTTGTTTTTTTTAGGGGGGTGTGCTTTGTGTTGTCTGTACCGCCTTACAGAATTTGTCTGTAACTTTTTATTGAAAGCTGTTGACGGCTGGTGTGTTCTGTTGTATACTGTACTTGTTAGAACAGTACAGAACGGATGGGGTGTAAATTAATGGAAATAGTAGTAAGCAATAGGGCGAGCCGGCCACTTTATGAGCAGATTGCTTCACAAATTAAAGCTGCAATAATGAGCGGTGAATTAAGTGCGGGTGAACCTATTCCGTCAATGCGCGCATTGGCGAAGTCTTTACAGATTAGTGTACTGACTGTGCAAAAAGCCTATGAAACCTTGCAAAGCGAGGGCTTTATAGAAACAACGGCAGGAAAAGGGTGTTATGTATCAGCCCAAAACCAAGACTTCTATATGGAGGAGCAGCAAAAAAAGATAGAAGAAAAGTTTACGGAAGCGATAGAGATTGCCCGGTCAAGCGGAATAACTCTCGAAAAACTAATAGGGCTGCTTTCGATTTTATATCAGGAGGACAATTAAATGGCAGGTAATGCTTTGGAAGTTAAAAATCTTACGAAAGATTATGGGGATTTTCTTCTTAATAAACTAAGTTTCACAATTCCCCGTGGTGCAATTATGGGGCTGATCGGAGAAAATGGAGCCGGAAAGTCCACAACAATCAACTGTATACTTAATGAAATCACGATTACAGATGGCCAAATCACTATTTTTGGAAAAGACAATATTTTGGATGAAGTTTTCATCAAGAATAAGATTGGGATAATATTTGACGAAAATCATTTTCCCGATGTATTGACACCTATTGAACTTGGGAAATGTATGGCCGGTATTTATTCAAACTGGCAAAACCGTGAGTATCAAAATTATCTTACACAATTTGAGCTGCCCCTTAAAAAGAAAATTAAAGATTTTTCAAGAGGGATGAAAGTCAAATTGGCTTTTGCGGTTGCTCTTTCTCATAATGCGGAATTGTTAATCCTGGACGAAGCAACCAGTGGACTTGACCCTATAATCAGAGATGATATTCTTGACATCCTTATCGACTTTGTTCAAGACGAAAATCACTCTGTATTGTTTTCTACCCACATAACAAGTGATTTAGAGAAAGTAGCCGATTATGTCACTTTTATACACAAGGGCAAGTTGATCTTCAGCCACCCTAAAGATGAACTGATTGATAACTATGGGATTGTGATTTGCGGTGCCGCCGTATTTGATAGTATGGATAAATCAGAGATTATTGCTTTTCGCAAACAGGATTTTCAATATAAAGCTCTTGTACGAAACCGGCGAAAAGCAGAAAAGAAATATCCCAAGGCAATTGTAGAACCCGCAAACATTGATGATATTATGCTGTTCTATATAAAGGGGGAAACAAAATGAAGGGATTAATTCAAAAAGATTTTTATGTAATGAGAGAACGTATACGTCCTGTGAACTATGCTCTTATCGCTTTTGCTGCACTGGCTGTGTTAACTTATTTTCGATCAGTAGGAGCAATGTATGTATCACTTTTCCTGCCGTTGATTTTAGTAGGTATTCCTAAAACGATTATGGTATATGACACGCAATGTAAATGGGATAAATTTGCGATTGCGCTACCTGCCACACGAAAAACAATTATTGCAAGCAGATACTTGTTTTTTACAATCCTTGCTGTTGTAATGTCTATCATTTCATTCGCTCTGTGTGTTGCAGCAGGATTATTTTTTGAAGAACTTACACTTGCTCTGTGCGTGAAGTTTTCTCTGGCTGGATTTGTCATTGCACTATTTTATGGATTGCTGACGATTCCAACAGGTTATGCCCTGGGAGCTAATGGCGGTTCATTTACAATGATGCTTTCCGTTATGCTGGTTTTGGCCATTGCATATATCCTAAAGAAATTTAATGTTGATTTGGAAAGTTTAGCTTTATGGCTTGCAAATTATGCAAGTATTATCAGTGTTGTTGTTTTGGCAGTTATAGGGGCAATTTCTTATAAACTATCAGTTTATTTCTATACAAAGTTGCATTCATAGTGATGTAGAAAAATGGCAAACAATCAATGGTTTTGATGCCTGCTTTGCCATGGTAAACAAGACTAAAAATCTGGGAAGGCGGGATATAAATAAAAACGTGTTAGTCAATAACTGTGTTGGTTATTGCATTTTTACTATATCAGGACGCTGTATTTATGGCATTTTCAGACTACGCCAACACATATGTTGGCTAATACCTTTGTGTTTAATATTATCCTGTTTTTCCCAAAGCATGAAACTTCTTTGCTTGTAAAACTTGTTCTTCTGTTTATAACTTTAGCTTTGGAGGCGTTTACTTACTATGCATTCATTATGTCGGAGTGTGACTTGCTGTCAGTGTTGCTTTCTTAATTGTAGCAGCAATAGTTCATAAACTGAAAATACACAAAAGACAAACCGCCGCACTATGGATTCCATCCGCCATATGCGGCGGTCTGTCATTCCCATAGGCAGGCCGGGCGGCCTGATAAGGGAAATTGCTTGGAAAGCGGGGGAACTTAGAGGTAATATGCAGACACGGCTTTATAGTCGTTTGGTGCAATTTATGGGAGTTTCGTGCAATGGGATTTGATGGGATACCCCATAATCCGATATTATGTATGATGGGAGGTCGGTGCGATGAAGATAGCAGTCTGCGATGACAGGGCGGATGACCGCGGCGCGATTAAGGCGCTGCTGGAAGCCTATGGGCGGGATTTTGAAATAAGGGAATACGGCTCCGGGAAAAGCCTGTGCGGGGATATGGATTACATACGGGAATGCGGCATCGTGTTTCTCGACATCAACATGGAGGGCATGGATGGTCTGGAGGTGGCAAGGCAGATAAAGGCGGAATGCCCGAAGGTGCATATCGTGCTGGTCACTGCCTATGTGAACTATGCGCTGGACGGGTATAAGGTAAAGGCGAGCCGGTTCCTTTTGAAGGATGACCTGGAACAGACCCTGCAGGAGTGCATGGACGACATCCTGCGGGAAATCCGGCAGGAGGAGCGGGTGGTGGAGTTCGGCTTCGTGGAGGGGAACGTCCGGCTTAAGGTGGACGACATCATCTATATCGAGACGAGCAAACATAAGAATGTGTTCTACACGAAGGAGCAGACATTCAGCATCTACAAAAAGATGGATGAGCTGGAGGAGGACTTGAGGGGGATGGGCTTTGTACGGATACACCAGAGTTTCCTCATCAACATGAAGTACATCGAGAGGATCAGCAGCTATGTCATGATCCTGACCACGGGGAAGGAGATATCCGTGCCGAAGTCAAGGTACCCGGAAGTGAAGCGGCAGTACACATTGTTTAAGGGGGCGGAGTGATTATGGGAAGATGGATACTTTCTTTTTGCATCATGGCGATAGAGACATGGGGGAGCATATACTTTTTTGACATCTTCATGGAAAGGAAAAGGAAAGGCTGGCTGGATAAATGCAGGCAGATTATTCTGTATTTTTTCTGTGTGCCTGTTGCGGTTCTTGCAGGACGCTTTGATGTAATGGGGATTAAGGTACTGTTGATTGTTTTGGTGTACATGGTGTTCTGTGCGGTTTTCTATGGGGCGGACTGGAAGCAGTGTATTTTCTTTTCCGGGTTGAATTATTCGCTGCTGTTTTTGGCAGACCTTTTTTCAGTGCTGGCTGAGAACATACTGACAGCCAAGGATGAGGCATATGCGTTTAAATATACCTTTTTGGCGCTGACCACAAAACTGGTCTGGGTTCTCTTGCTTTTTATGCTCCGCAGGATATGGAAAGGGAAAAATAGCTATGGTGAACTTTCCCACAAGGAATGGCGGAAATTCGGCATGGTGCCGCTGTTCACCTTGGCGTCCATGCTGCTTATGTATTTCTGTTACAGCGGTGAGAAAAAGGTGCAGGCGGTCTACCTTTTCATTGCGGCGGGGCTGATCATGATAAACTTCCTTGTGATGGTGCTGATGCGTGACATCCTTATGAAAGGGGAGCTGCTGCGGGAAAGCGCGCTGACAGACCAGAAGAAGGAAAGCCAGCTCGCGCATTACCGGGATATGCAGGCGGTCTACGAGCGGCAGGGGCGGAAGATGCATGACTATAAGAACCAGATAAGGACAATGCAGGTGCTGTTAAAGGAAGGCGATGTGCAGGCAGCCGCCGGGCTTGCGGAACGGCTGACGGAGAGCATATCGGTGGAGATGTCGGCGGTCAACACGAACCACCCTGTCGTGAACGCAGTCCTGAACCAGAAGTTCCATGCCGCAAGGGAACAGGGCGTGTCCATGATATTCAAGGTGGGCGATATGAGCGGGATGCGGCTGGACGGGGAGGAAATAGTAATCCTGCTTTCCAACCTGCTGGATAATGCTATCCATGAGTGTGTCAAGGTTGTAAAGGCGGGGCGGAAAGCCGTCATAAACATCAAGCTGGTGCAGGAGGGCGGGAAGATGATTTTTTCCGTAAAGAACCCCGTGGCGGAGAAAGTGCAGGCCACGGACGGCATTGTGTTGGATTCCAGTGAAGGGATGCACGGCATCGGGCTTATGAACGTAAAGGCTGTGGTGGATAAATATGGCGGCGATTTTGCCGTCTTCTGCGATGGGGAAAAGTTCCAGGCGGTGGTGATGATATGAACTTTATGGTCATTTCGTGCAATTTATAGTCACTTGGTGCAGTCCGGGTAGGAAAATGGGCTACATCTGCCGAAAATTTCTATGAAGCATATAGGTCAGGGTTGGCGCAAAAAAATTTAGTCAAGGAGGATGATGACATGGATGTTTCAAATGTAGGGCGGCAGGCGGTTATCCGTACCAGCCGAAAGCAGCAAATGACCTGAAGGAGGAAGTCAGGAACACACCCGATTCCGAAAAGAGGAACTTGGGCGTGGTCGTTGAGATTTCAAAGGACTTGCCGGAAGCGGTCCGGCAGAGGATACAAAGCGGGGAGCGCGGGAAATATGGCGATGCAGCGCATAGGGCAGTCGGAAACGGTGCAAACGGAATGGCGAGCTTTTACGGTGTAAGCGTGACAAAAGAGCAGAGCGAAAAGCTCCAAAGCGTGATCAGGGGGTTGGAAGAACAGCCGCATGGAAACTTAGGTGATTCATGGAATGTTGGGGCTTATGCACAGCTTGGGCTTAAAGTTTCACAGCTCTCTTATGCCTGTAAGGAGATTGGCCTGTCTGATGAAGCGGCAGGGCAGATAACAGGCGCATACGGAAAACAGGCAGAAGAAAAAATCAGTAAAGTAAACCATATGATCGAGTCTGTTGCAAAGCAGGTGAAGATTGAACAGGAAAAATTCTATAAGGAGCATGGAAAGCCTGATTACAGGAAAGGCGCGGCGGAAATGAAGGGAAGCCTTGTGAATAAGAGCGCTTCTGGAAAGAACAGCGTGGAACTGAACAGGGAGGCGAACATTGATATTTACAGGATGTTCTCCAATCTTGACGTGGGCAGTAAAGAAAGGTTTGTGAACAGTTTTGCGAAAGCGGTTGACAGCTTCAAGAATTACTGTGCAGGCGGCGAAGTGCAGATAACAAGAGACAATTATTTACAATATGCCAACATGGTACAGCAGATGTTTGGCAATAAGAAAAGTTCCACCAATCCGTTAGCCCAATGTGATTATGGGAATTTTGCACTGCGGTTCAAGCCGGCTGACATTCAATTCACAAAACCGAATTGGGATAACATCATGACGAAGCGTGATAAGCCTGCAATGTCGGAGAAAGAATTTGAGGCGGCAATAAAGGAGCTGGCGCAGAAAGAATTTGCCACCGGGAAGCGGGATGATGCGGCATATAGGAAATTATGTATGCAGCATGGAGAGACCGTTTCCCCGGACAGGAAAGCCATAAGCACGGAGGAAGAATTTGCAAGGGCGCGGGTGTTTACATCTATTTATAATGATGAATTGGCACGTCTGAAAAAAGAGTATGGGGAAAACGCAAAAGGGACCGTATCTTATCAGCAGATACAGTCTGACTTGGCAGCAGGTACAAAAGCACCGTCTTCGGGCAGTACATTGGATATACAGATATAATCTTTACACCCTATTCCGCAGAGGCGCATAAACCTTTGCCTCTGCGGACTGCGAGGGTGCAGGGGCGGCTCTGAGCGGGAAAGGGACTAAGTATTAGGACGGACAGCATAGGTGGCATTTTACCATTTGGCGGATATTTTAAATAGGAGAAAAATGTATGTCAATTAGTATTTACGATTATCGTGTTCATTTACAGGATGATCTTAAACTTAATAGAGAGTATTTGAAATCTCAGGGAAGTCAAAATGAAGCCCAGAAAGTATTTGATAGAGATTCATTAGAAGTTTCCCAATTATCGAAAAACAGGGAAATCTTAATGGATAAGATTAAGCATACAGTGGTGCAGTCGGCGGTATCACTCAGTGATATGAGAGCTGGAATATTAAAGGAAGTCAGGGAAGAAAAAGGACAGTATGGCTATTCGGATGTTGTAAATGCCTGTGGGCTGAGTTATGCAAGGTTGTATTCCGAAATTGAGCAGCGCCATGAAAATGAACGGTATTATAAGGCAGATGGAACGCCGCTGACAAAGGAAGAAGAAATTGAATGGTTGGATATGCAATATGAGCAGGAAGTAGAGTGGCAGAAGTCCTGTGCCAGAATAGTAGCCCAGGGGCAGGTCATTCAAGGGAATATTCCTGAAATGCTCAACCGATTAGGAAATTTACAGGAGAGGGTGAAATAATGCAGGTAAGTTCGTCCAATGGATTGCAAAACAGATATTTTTCGGGAACAGGCAGTATAGGCGGCATTCATCTGCCAGACTTCAATGACAAATATGTTTTCTCCAAAAAGAAAAGCGGCATCAGCGATGAAGAATATCGGAAACAGATTGTGGAACAAGCATATAAGGATTTTGCAAAAGGGCAATTCCAAAATAAATCAGAAGGCTTCAACAGACTGATGAAAAGTTACACATCGGAAGTCTCCCCGGACAGAAAAGGGATCATCACTTCTGGTCTGAAAGCTGTTTCAAGAAACAGGCAGAATGTGTTAAAGCCGATAGATTTTGTGGCAACTCTGCTGGAAGGGAAAGTGAAATATCAGAAACTGCCGTCAGGCAATAGTGAGTACATAGAGTTCTATGATAAGAATGGGGAGATGGTGGCAACTTATTCCAATAATGGATGGACGATGTTCACTACCAAGGCAGAGGCGGCGAGACAGACGGAAATGTGCATGATCTATAATGAGGCTTGGGGAAATGCTAAGAGGGGGATTCCAATGGCAAGTGAAGAAATGATAAATGTAGAAAATATGCAGAGTAGCTTTGATGCCAAAGCATAGCAGGAAAGAAATCCCACGGCTGCATATCCCCAATAAGCCGCAGAGGACGGACAGGGCAGGCATCTCCGGTTTCCGGCAGATTGAGGAATCGGGAAGATGAGGTGAAGGTCGGTATGGATCTTACACCCTATTCCGTAGAGGGTGCAGGGGTGGCTTCATGTTTTTGAAAGAAAAGGTAGAATTATGAAAAAAGGCAACAACAAAGATAAAGTGTCTTATTATGTTGGCTGGGGTATAGCTTATGGAACATTTGTTGGAGGAATGTTTAGTATTTTGCTTCTTGAGCATTTGTTAGTTGTTCTTTTCATGGGAAGTGCTTTCGGTGCAGTGATTGGTGCGATTTTTGGAAAAATGAAAACATAGTATGCAAAAGTTCAACAGTAGCATATCCCCAATAAGCCACAGAGGACGAACAGGGCAGACATCCCCCGGCTTTCTGGTAGATTGGGGAATCGGGGAGCAGGATTTATTTTTTGAATGGGAGATGTAGATATGGGAAAGGGCGCAGGCAGTGTATCCATTATAGGCGGAGCAGATGGGCCTACAAGTATTTTTATTGTAGGAAAAGGCGGCAAGGTAAAGCTCACAATACGCATACAGAATTACTTCCGCGAATTGAAAAGGAACAGACTAAAAAAGCAGATTACTGCCAATCCCCATACACTGGAGGAAGTTGTGGAACTGCTGAAACGGGAATATGGTGCGGTGGAGGTTTCGCAGCAGTCTTTTAATTATCAGGAACAGAGAAAGTGCTTAAAGGCATCTCTTGTAATGCGCAACCGCCCGGATTTACTTGGTGAACTGATGGATTTGAAGCCACCCGAAGGAGAAAATGTGGAAGCCTTAAAAACATTTTTGGGGCAGATTCAGGAACGGGAGAAGATAGCAGCGGAAATTGCAGATGACATCTTCCCATTAGATTTCCACATATATGAGATTAAATTGACAGAGAAAGACCGTATGCAGATAGGAGTGGAGACTGTCTGGCAGGTGCTTGACGGTTCATTCAGCGGGGATAAGAAAACCATGAAACAGTTAAGGAAACTGTATAAAAAGATATATTTGTATTACGGTGTTACTGCCGAAGATATAAAAAATGAAACGGAAAGGTACAAATCACTTTTAGGAGTGTTGTGTTCATAGATGTCCGGTTTCCAACCGGATAGGAGGAGACTTAAATGGATATTACAGGAATAGCAAAAAGCCATCAGGCAGGCATCCGAAAGTCAGGAAAGACATCATCCAAGAAGGAATGGAAGCTGTCTGATTCCCTCCGGGAGAAGATAACGGAATACGCCAGGGAGGATGCGGCGCAGAATGTCTATATGGGGAATAAGTTCCTTGCCCTGCGGAAAAGCGAGGTTGCCAAAGTTGCGCCGGACAGGTCTGCGCTGATGGGGAAACTCAATCAGGAAATGGCGGATATGAAAGAAATAAAGGAGGCTGATAGGCGGTGGCTGTGCATCCTGTTTGGCGAGCCGTATGAAGCCAAGTTCCAGTCAGAAGGTACGGGTTCCGCCATCCATGTGTATGACGGGAACGGTGACGAGATACTGACCTATACTGCGGGCGTAGGCTGGCATGAGAAGGAATCAAAAGCGGAGACGGAAGTACATGGGGCTTTGAAGGCTGCCTACTATGATGCGTACCATGCGGCAAGGCAGGAGATAAATTCCGGGATGGAAGTGCAGGGCGGATTTGATGCGAGGGCATGAGAAGAATACATAAAGCACAAACGATAAAAGGGAACTGGCAGGAACATTTCATGTCTGGTTCCCTTGTTACATATCAGTGCGGGGAGGCGGTTGTCAGTGGAAAGGACCAGATGCCCGAACCCTAAATGCGGGCGGCACATCCTTGACATTGAACAGATGCCGTCGGGCGAGACGGTGCCTGGGTTCCCGCAATACATTTAAAAACGGTAAAAAGAATGCGATACATATTGGAGGGCGTGCTGCGTTTCACAATAGATGTGGATTGCAGTACGCCCTTTTTGTCTTTAGAAGGAGAAAATACAGCTTATTTTTAAGAAAATGCCGCCTGCAGGGCAGGCGGTGCGGAACCACTAAGGAGGAGGCCGACGATGTGGACACCCGATAAAAGCAGCCGGGAGGGCTGCTCTTTGCCGGGTGTTTTCTGTTGTTCGAGAAAAGGACAGGCCATACCGCGGGAGGTTTTGGAGGGCTTCCCGGCGGGCGGCACCGGCAGGCTCCGGGGAAGCCGGAACAAAATGTTATCCCCAGGAAAGGGTGATAGCATGGGCATGTCACGGGCAGGGAACCGGCTCCCAATACTCACGGCCAGACATCATATTTTTTCTGTACATACCGCAGCCTCAAGGGGGACTGCGGAATTTTTTTATTCGACACATTCCTATCTGTTTCCCAATGAGAATACAAAAAAGTACATAGTTTTTATTATGGGCGCACCGGACACTCTGCCGGTACGCTTTTTTTGCGCCCTGAGATGTGGTCATAAGCCACCTTTCAGGGGCCGTGCGCCGCCATTCCAGTCTTGAAACTGTTTAACCAAATTTCAAGACTGGAGGGAATCTGAATGAAAATAAAATATGAATTTGCGGATGGCACAGTGTCGGAAGTCGAGGTGGAGGAATCCATCGGTGCCGTCATCATTGAGGACAGGCGGCTGGAGGACAACCTTTCCCGCAAGGAGCGGTATCACTGCTATTCGCTGGATGCGGCACAGTTCGAGGGTGCGGAATATGCCACTAAAGAAACACCGGAAACGCAGATGGAGCAGGAGTTGGATACGGAGCGTATTGCCTATGTATTGGACGGGCTGTCGGAAGTACAGCGGCGGAGACTTCTGATGCTTGCAGACGGGAAATCCATGCGTGAGATTGCGCGGGAGGAAAAGGTACAGCATCGGGCGGTCGTGAAGTCAATCAAGGCCGCAAAGAAAATTTTCAAGAAAAATTTTTAAATGTGGGTATCCAAAAGGGCGTCCAAATCTCCGTATAGTGAAAGGCGCGAAAAATCAGCCTTTCGGAAATGGAGGTCATGGACATGGAACACATGTTAAGGATCAGTGTTTCAAAGGAGCCGGCATCTGGCGGGATCGTGAGCTGCCGCCATATCTCTGTGAGGGAGCGTCTCGTGCGCTTCCTCCTTGGGGAGAAGCGGAGGCTGGCCATCATCGTTCCGGGCGATTCCGTCCGGGAGCTGGCAGTGAGCGAAGTTATGGAAGGAGGAAACGTACATGGGAAAAGTGAAGTTACTGCTTGACGTCATCGGGGATTTACGCTCCCTTGCCGACAGCCTGCAGGCCGTTGCGGATGCGGTGGAAAACAATGATGCGGCGGCAGAGCTGACGGCCACAAAGGAGCCGGAGAAAGCGGGAAAGAACGGGAAGGCGGCTGCAAAGAACACGGCGAAGAAAGATACGAAGGCGGCAAAGCAGGAGCCGGAAGAGAAGCCGCTGACGCTGGAGGAAGTCCGTGCGGTGCTGGCGGAGAAGTCCCGCTCCGGACACACGGAGGAAGTGAGGGAGCTGCTTGCAAAGCACGGCGCGGATAAGCTGTCGGAGATCGACCCGGCGGAGTATGCGGCGCTCCTTGCGGAAGCGGAGGTGCTGTGATGGGGAGACACGCTTTACTGTCCGCATCCTCCAGCCACCGGTGGCTTGCCTGCCCGCCGTCTGCAAGGCTCTGTGAGAATTATAAGGATACGGGCAGCGAATATGCGCAGCAGGGCACCGATGCCCACAGCCTGTGCGAACACAAGCTGAAGCTGTCCCTGGGGATGGAGACCACAGACCCGACCGCAGGGCTTTCCTTTTACGATGATGAGATGGAGGAATGCGCCTGCGGCTATGCAGAGTATGTCCTTTCGCTTGTGGAGGAGGCAAAGAAAACCTGCAAGGACCCGGTGGTGCTGATTGAGCAGCGGCTGGACTTTTCCCGGTATGTGGAGGAGGGATTCGGCACCGGTGACTGCGTGATCATTGCAGACGGGACGCTGTATATCATCGATTACAAGCACGGCAAGGGCGTGGAGGTTTCCGCCGAGGGGAACCCCCAGATGATGCTGTATGCCCTGGGTGCGCTGGAGCTGTTTGACGGCATTTATGATATTGACACCGTCCGCATGGCGATCTACCAGCCGCGCCGGGAAAATGTCAGCGTGTATGCCATGGCGAAGGATGACCTGCTCCAGTGGGCGGAGGGCGAGCTTTCGGAAAAGGCAAAGCTGGCCTATGCCGGGGAGGGTGAGTTCTGTGCGGGGGAACACTGCAAATTCTGCAAGGCGAAGGCGGTCTGCAGGAAGCGGGCAGAGTACAACCTAGAACTTGCAAAATATGACTTTGAGATGCCCGCCACGCTGGAGGATGACGAGATCGCGGCAATCCTCGTGAAAGCGGATGAACTGGCGGCATGGGCAGCGGATGTGAAGGAGTTTGCATTGCAGCAGGCGCTCTCCGGCGTGAAGTATGACGGATTTAAAGTCGTGGCCGGAAGATCCAACCGGAAGTACACCGATGAACAGGCTGTGGCGGATACTGTGAAGAAGGCGGGCTTCGACCCGTATGAGCCGAAGCTCCTGGGCATCACGGCCATGGAGAAGCTGCTGGGCAAGAAGAAATTTGCGGAGGTTTTAAAGGGCCTTGTGGAGAAGCCGCAGGGCAAGCCCGCATTAGTCCCGGAGAGCGACAAGCGGCCGGAGATGAACACGGCGCAGGAAGATTTCAAGGAAGAATAGTCAGGAGGAAAATCATATGTCAAACAATGTCAATAACCCAACGAAAGTGATCACCGGGCCAAATACCCGGTGGAGCTACTGCAACGCATGGGAAGCGAAGGCAATTAATGGCGGCACGCCGAAGTTCTCCGTGTCGCTCATCATCCCGAAGTCGGACAAAAAGACCATTGCCAAGATTGAGGAGGCGATCAAGGCGGCGTACCGTGAGGGCGAGGCAAAGCTGAAGGGGAACGGCAGGAGCGTCCCGGCGCTTTCCGTACTGAAGACCCCGCTGCGTGACGGGGATGTGGAGCGCCCGGATGATGAGGCTTATGCGGATTCTTATTTCGTCAATGCCAACAGCTCCACGGCACCGGGAATCGTGGATGCAGACCGCCAGCCAATTTTAGACCATTCCGAGGTATACAGCGGCGTGTACGGCAGGGCGAGCATCAATTTCTATGCCTTCAATTCCAACGGGAATAAGGGTATCGCCTGCGGGCTGAACAATTTACAGAAAATCCGTGACGGGGAGCCTTTGGGCGGGCGTTCCCGTGCGGAGGATGATTTTGCAGATGAGGACGAGGAGGATTTCCTGTCATAACCAGATAAGCAATAGCACAGCCGCCGGGTGGCGGGGAATGGGCGTCTGCCTTTTCCCTGCCGCCCTTAAGGCGGTGAAAGGAGCTGGTGGAATTGAAGTCTATAGAAATTGACATTGAGACATACAGTGATGTGGATTTGTATAAATGCGGTGTTTATAAATATGCTTCCTCACCCAATTTTGAAATCCTGCTTTTTGGATACAGCGTAGATGGAGACGGGGTAAGGGTGGTTGACTTATGCCAGGGGGAGGAAATCCCCACGGAAATACTGGAGGCACTTTCTGATGAGGCCGTCACAAAGTGGGCGTTCAATGCCATGTTCGAAAGAGTCTGCCTGTCAAATTACCTTGGGGAGTGGCTGGAGCCGGAATCGTGGAAATGCTCCATGGTGTGGTCGGCCACGCTTGGCCTTCCGCTGTCTTTGGAAAATGTGGGTGCGGTGCTTGGGCTGGAAAAGCAGAAGCTGACCGAGGGGAAAGACCTGATCCGGTATTTCTGCGTCCCATGCAAGCCGACAAAGGTGAATGGCGGCAGGACACGGAACCTGCCGGAACACGACATGGAGAAGTGGGAGCGGTTCAAGGCATACAACCTCCGTGATGTGGAGGCGGAGATGCAGATACAGCAGAGGCTTTCAAAGTTCCCGGTTCCGGATTTTGTGTGGGAGGAATACTGGCAGGACCAGGAGATCAACGACCGGGGCATCGGTGTGGATATGGGGATGGTCACACAGGCAATCGCCATGGATGGCCGTTCCAAGTCGGAGCTGTCAGCCGCCATGCAGGAACTGACGGAACTGGAGAACCCAAACTCCGTGCAGCAGATGAAACAGTGGCTTTCGGAAAACGGGATGGAGACAGATTCCCTTGACAAGAAAGCGGTGGCGGGGCTTCTGCAGGATGCGCCGGAGCCTTTGAAAACAGTGCTGACGCTCCGGCAGCAGCTTGCCAAATCCTCTGTGAAGAAATACCAGGCAATGGAGAATGCGGTGTGTGCGGACAGCCGGGCGCATGGGATGTTTGCCTTCTACGGTGCAAATAGGACCGGCCGGTTCTCTGGGCGCATTATACAGTTGCAGAATCTGCCTCAGAACCATATCCCCGATCTGGCCCAGGCGCGGGAACTTGTGAAAGCAGGGGATTTCGAGGCTCTCTCCATATTGTACGAAGATATCCCGGATACGCTCTCGCAGCTCATCCGCACGGCTTTTGTGCCGCAGGATGGCAGGAAGTTCATCGTGGCGGATTTTTCCGCTATTGAGGCGAGAGTGATTGCGTGGATTGCCGGGGAGCGGTGGAGGCTTAAGGTGTTTGAAGGCGGCGGTGACATTTACTGCGCCTCGGCAAGCCAGATGTTCCATGTGCCTGTGGAAAAGCACGGCATAAACGGGCATCTGCGGCAGAAAGGCAAGATAGCGGAACTGGCCCTCGGCTACGGCGGCTCAGTCGGTGCTTTGAAGTCAATGGGTGCTTTGGAGATGGGGCTTGCGGAGGAAGAACTGCAGCCGCTTGTGTCGGCATGGCGGGATTCCAACCCAGGCATTACGGAGTTCTGGTGGTCGGTCGACCGTGCCGTGAAGGAGTGTATCAAAAAGAGGGTGCCAACAGAAACACACGGTATCCGTTTCAGCTATGAAAGCGGGATGCTGTTCATCACGCTTTTCTCCGGGAGGCGGCTTGCCTATGTAAAGCCACGCATCGGAGAGAACCAGTTTGGCGGGGAGTCCGTCACCTACATGGGCGTGGGCGGAACGAAGAAATGGGAGCGGCTGGAAAGCTACGGCCCGAAGTTTGTGGAAAACATCGTGCAGGCAACCGCCCGTGATATCTTGTGCTATGCCATGCAGACATTGAAAAACTGTGCGATTGTGGCTCATGTACATGATGAGGTCATTATCGAAGCAGACCAACGGATGTCAGTGGAGGCTGTGTGCGAGCAGATGGGCAGGACGCCGCCCTGGGCAAAGGGGCTGCTGCTCCGCGCGGATGGATATGAATGCTCGTTTTACCAGAAGGATTAGGCAGGGGGTGCATGATGGAACGGCTGCGGATTGAATACGGAACGGGGTACATGGAGCTGAATGTGGAGGCGTTCTTCCCCTGCAAGATGCCGGTGATGAGGAAAGCCGCAAGGCTCATCAATTCATACTGCTCTGATGAGGCAAGGGCGGCGCTGCTCTCTGAACTGCGGGAAATGGCGGACGGGTACAAGGCTCTTTGTGATATGTACACAGAAAAGGCGGAGGGGCTTCCTGCGGATTCCCCGGAGCGGAGGCACTGGAGGGCGCAGTTTAATAAAACGGAAGTCCTCCGCAGAAGGATGGAGGGGAATATCAAACTAATTTCAGGAGGCGGAAAGGAATGAGCAGGGCGGCAATGCAGGGGTGCAGGACACACGGCGACTGTTTCGCAAACAGGGGCGGCGTCTGCACCTGCTTAAAGGACAATGACTTTGGCGGGAGGGACTGCCCGTTTTACAAGCCTGCGGACACGGTCTGGGAAGAACAGCGCAGGCAGAATGGAGGTATGGTCGATGGGAATCAGCAGATATAACAGTGAGGGATACAGCGACCCGACGAGCCATGCGGCGTTATCGGGGATCAGGAGGGAGGAAAAGGCGGCGAAACGGGCATACCGGCCGATTGTCTATATATGCTCCCCGTTTGCCGGGGATACGGAGGGGAACACGCAAAAGGCAAGGCGGTACAGCAGGTTTGCGGTGAAGAACGGCGCGATCCCGTTTGCCCCGCACCTGCTCTTTCCGCAGTTCCTGGATGACGGAAAGCCTGCGGAGCGGGCAATCGGTATGTTTATGGGTATGGTGCTTTTGGGGAAATGCGAGCAGTTATGGGTGTTTGGCTGCACCATATCCACGGGGATGGCGGCGGAAATTGAGAAGGCGGAAAAGAGGAATATGCCGGTACGCTATTTCACAGAAAACTGCGAGGAGGTCTGCAAATTATGAAAATGACATTTTATACGGCGAACTGCAGGGGGAACGCAAAGAACAGCCTTTATCCCAACAGGCGCGTCATTGACAATGAGGATGACTGCATGGAGGTGGTGGCGTTCGACCATGTGTGTGCGGAATTCAAGGGCTGCCGCAGGAGCGGGGATAACTTCCTCTCCTGCGATGTGGACGTGATGGACTGCGACAATTCCCATTCTGACAATCCGGCAGACTGGATTCATCCGGAGGATTTGGAAGGGAAGGTTGGGAAGGATGTGGCGTTTGTTGTGGTGCCGAGCCGGAACAACATGAAGCTGAAGGAGGGAAAGTCCGCAAGGCCGAGGTTTCATGTGTACTTCCCGCATGATCCAATCGCGGACGGGGAGGCGTGTGCCGCTCTGAAGAAAGCCATACAGCAGGAGTTCCCGTTCTTTGACGCCAAGGCGCTGGACTCTGCCCGGTTCATCTTCGGGCATCCGGCGGATTCCATCCTGTGGCACGAGGGTGAGATTACCATTGACTGCATCGTGAAGCCGCAGGGCGGCAGGGAGATACCGCAGGGGCAGAGGAACGCCACCATGTCCCATTTTGCGGGGCGTGTTGTCAAACGGTACGGCGCGACGGAAAAGGCGCATGAGATTTTCATGGAGGAGGCGGCAAAGTGCAATCCGCCTCTTGAAGAAGCGGAGCTTGCCATGATCTGGCAGAGCGCCTGCCGGTTTGCGGAGAAGGTGCAGGGGCAGGAGGGGTATGTCGCCCCGGATGCGTACAATGACGAGTTCGGGCGGGAATCGCTGAAGCCGGGTGATTACTCCGACATCGGGCAGGCGAAGGTGCTGACCAGGGAGTACGGCGTGGAGTTGCGCTATACGGCGGCTACAGATTATCTCCGTTTCTGCGGGCAGTATTGGGTGGAGTCCAAGCAGCAGGCAGTGGGCGCGGCGGAGGAGTTTTTAGACCTCCAGCTTGCGGACGCAAAGGATGAGATCGCCCGGACGAAACAGGTGCTCATGGACACGGGCATTTCGGAGGATGCCATCATCTCCGGCGGGAAATCGCTGGAGAAGAAGATAAGCACCGGGCAGATGGACGCCTACCTTGCGTATATGTCCGCCCAGGCATACAAGGCGTTCGTGATGAAACGACGGGATATGAAGTATGTGGTTTCCGCACTGCAGGCGGCAAAGCCGATGCTGGAGATCAGCGTTTCCGACCTTGACAAAGACGGCTTCCTGCTGAACACGCCGGACGGCACCTATTACCTCCCGGATGGTCTGGAGGGGAAACGTGACCACAGCCCGGAGGATTATATCACGAAGATCACGGCGGCAGCTCCCGGCGATAAAGGGGAGAGTCTGTGGCTGGATTCTTTGGACACCATTTTCTGCAAAGACCAGGAGCTGATTGATTATGTGCAGCAGATCGTGGGCATGGCGGCGGTGGGGCGCGTCTACATGGAGGCGCTGATCATTGCCTATGGGGAGGGCAGCAACGGCAAATCCACCTTCTGGAACACCATAGCCCGTGTGCTTGGCACTTACAGCGGGAACATGTCTGCGGATGCGCTGACGGTCGGGTGCAAGCGGAACGTGAAGCCGGAGCTTGCCGAGGCGAAGGGGAAAAGGCTGCTTATTGCATCTGAGCTGGAGGAGGGCGTGCGCCTGAACACGTCCATCATCAAACAGCTCTGTTCCACGGATGAGATTTTTGCGGAAAAGAAATATAAAGACCCGTTTTCCTTTACGCCGAGCCATACCCTCGTGCTGTACACCAACCATCTGCCGAAAGTCGGGGCAATGGATTCCGGCATCTGGCGGCGGCTGATTGTTATTCCTTTCAATGCAAAGATAACAGGGGGCAGCGACCAAAAAAATTATGCAGATTATCTTGCAGAAAATGCCTCGCCTTATATTATGGCGTGGATTATTGAAGGCGCAGAAAAAGCCATTAAAAATAATTTCAGGATAGCCCTTCCGAAGTGTGTGGAGGGTGCCATAGCAAAATACCGGCAGGACAATGACTGGCTGTCGCATTTCATTGAGGACTGCTGTGAAGTCGGGGACGGGATGGAAGAAAAGTCAGGGGAGTTTTACAGGGCATACCGTTCCTACTGTGCAAGGGTGGGGGATTTTGTAAGGAGTACAACTGAATTTTATAATGCGGTGGTACAGCGTGGGTTCCGGCGCGAGAAAAGGCGTGACGGGCGTTTCGTGCTGGGGCTGTGCCTGGCGGAAAAGACAGAGGATTTTTGAGTGTGTGACGGTCGTGACATTCTTAGTATAAAACCCCCTTTAGGGCAGTTTTTTTGTAAAAAATCTTATATAGAGAGGTTTATGGTACGAGTGTCGAGAGTGTCACAGAACCAGTCAGGAAGGAGGAAGATGTTATGTGGATAAAAGAGCAAAACGGAAAGTCAATTCTCAATACGGAGAATTACGACAGGATTGCCATCAGCCAGGAAAACGAAGGGGCATATCTGGTAGTGGCAGCCATAGATTATGTGGAGATGCCCGGCCTCACGAGGTTCAGAACCGCCATGCGGAAAGCTGGCAGTTATAAGGAACCGGAGGTGGCACAGGCTGTCCTGGCAGAAATCTATGGGCAAATTGCAGCGGGTGTAAAGGCTTATGAAATGCCTGCGGACAGGAGCAGTGTATGAGAGAGAAAACCATAGAGCAGAAGTTCAGGACGGCAGTCAAGGCCGCCGGGGGCTTGGCAGTCAAGTTCGCATCGCCCGGTTTTGATGGGGTGCCTGACCGTTTGGCACTTCTCCCTGGTGGGAGGATGGCATTCGTGGAGGTCAAGGCTCCTGGGAAAAAGCCCCGCCCCCTGCAGCTGGCACGGCACAGGCTTCTCCGGCGGCTTGGATTTAAAGTATATGTGCTGGATGACGAGGGGCAGATAGAAAAAATCATATCAGAGATTGGGGGTGATGCCTAATGAAGTTCGTACCACACAGTTATCAGAAATTTGCAATCGAGTATATTGAAAGCCATCCGATAGCGGCTGTTCTGTTGGATATGGGCTTGGGTTAAGGGCAAAACAGGAATAACGCTGACGGCAGTCAACGACCTGATGTTTGACAGCTTTGAAATCCACAGGGTGCTTGTGGTAGCGCCAATCCGTGTAGCCTCTTACAGTTGGCCGGCAGAGATTGAAAAGTGGGACCACCTCAAGGGGATTAAGTACAGCGTGGCGGTCGGGACTGCGGCGGAGAGGCTGGCGGCATTAAAGCGGCAGGCAGACATTTACCTTATCAACCGTGAGAACGTACAGTGGCTGATTTCCGAGAGCGGCATACCGTTTGACTTCGACATGGTGGTGGTCGATGAGCTGTCCTCCTTTAAGAACCACCAGACGAAGCGGTTCAGGGCGCTGATGAAGGTACGGCCAAAGGTGAAGCGCATCGTGGGGCTGACAGGGACGCCTTCCAGCAACGGCCTGATGGACTTGTGGGCGGAGTTCCGGCTGCTGGACATGGGCGAGCGGCTTGGGAGGTTCATCGGGCAGTACCGCACTTCTTACTTCCGGCCGGATAAGCAGAACGGGCAGGTGGTATTTTCCTACAAGCCGCTGCCTGGGGCGGAAAAGCAGATATACGGTAAAATATCCGACATCACCATTTCCATGAAGTCCACCGACCACCTGCAGATGCCGGAGCTGATAAATTCCAGATACACCGTGTATCTCTCTGAGAAGGAGGATTCGCGGTATGCGGATTTGAAGAAAGACCTCGTCCTGCAGTTGCCTGACGGCGATATCACAGCCGCCAATGCCGCATCCCTTTCCGGGAAGCTGTCGCAGATGGCGAACGGCGCGGTGTACACGGATGCCGGGGAGACAGTCGCCATCCATGAGCGGAAGCTGGACGCACTGGAGGACATCATCGAAGCGGCGAACGGCAAGCCGGTGCTTGTGGCTTACTGGTTCCGGCATGACCTGGAACGCATCACGGAACGGCTTCACAAACTGAAAGTCCCATGTTCCCGGCTGGACACGGACGGCAGCATCCGGAAATGGAACGCCGGGGAAATCCCGGTGGCGCTGATCCACCCGGCATCCGCCGGACACGGCCTCAACCTCCAGAGCGGAGGGAACACCCTTGTGTGGTTCGGCCTTACCTGGTCACTGGAATTATACCAGCAGACGGTGGCGAGGCTGTGGCGGCAGGGGCAGGCATCCGAAACCGTGGTGGTGCAGCACATCATCACGAAAGGCACCATAGACGAGCGGATCATGAAGGCGTTATCCGAGAAGGACACCACGCAGGCCGCACTGATCGATGCGGTGAAAGCAGACCTTAAGATATAAGCGGGAATGCCGCCAGTCAAAAATGCAAATCTGAGCCAATCAATGAAAACCAGTGACAATCTTTGAAAATCCGTGGGAAATAAAATATTTTTGATTGGAGGCATGGCTTATGAGCATTATCTGGAAGTACCTTGACAAGCGGTCGGCGGCCGTGGATGCACTGAAGGATTACAGCAGCATGAAATTCATCATCGAACACACGGATGATGAGATAAAGGCGGCATATGAGAAGATGGGCGGCGTCAGCAGCCCGCAGTCTGACGGGATGCCGCATACGCACAATCCCCATGCCGTGGAGGACAGGATGGTAAAGGGCATTGAGGAGATCGATGTCCTGAAAGAGCGTTACCGGCAGGCAGTGGAATATATGGCGTGGTTCCTCCCGGCATGGGAGGAGCTTTCTGAGGATGAGCGGTATGTGCTGGAAAATTTCTATGGCGGCAGCAATGAATACGGCAGCAGCATTATTTATAAAATTGCCGACCATTTCCGCATCGAGCAGAGTTCCGCCTATAACAAAAAGAACCGTGCGCTGCACCACCTTACCATCCTGCTTTTTGGGAAAAGCTGAAATCCATGAAAATATGAGTGGATATATTTTTCCGTTGACGGTAATATGCACCATACCAGCAGGAGAGGAGGTGCAGGATGGCTAAAGAGGATGAAGCCGGGAAGATCATGGCGGTGGCAGAAAAATACAGCGATTATTTTAATGAGTGGCATTCCGACATCGCCATTGGCAGGAAAGGGCCGAATTTTTTCTATGTGTACAACGACCAGTACCGGTATTTCGAGGTGTTTGAGGAATTCAGCACGGCGGAGGAACTGGAGAGGCTGATCATCGGGACGATGGCTGAGAACATGGAAGTCTTTAATGCCGTGGCATTGGAAAGCACACAGAAGATGTTTGACGACCTGGACATCAACGAGAATGTGGGCAGCTATGACCCGGACTTCCACATCTACAAGCTGCTTCGGCAGATGGAGATCATGACGGGGCAGCTGGAACACTGGTCGGAACTGGTGGCAGGCACATACCGGTCCTTTGCGAATGTCTGTAAAGACTTAAAGTTCGGCGGGCAAAAACCAGACGGGGATACAAATGAGTAATATCGTGTAAAATGTTTGCCATATGGCGTGGTATACTGATATTATCGAAAACTGCAAAAAGACAGAAGGCCTTCGTGGGAATTATCCTGCGGGGGCTTTCTTTATGCCATGAGGAGGTGAGAGCAATGCCAAGGAAACCGAAGAGGCCGTGTTCCTTCCCCGGATGCCCGAAGCTGACGGAAGGGAGGTTCTGTGAGGAGCATGAGAAGCAGGAGAACCGCCGCTACGAGAAGTACGACCGTGACCCGGCTGTACGCCGTAGGTATGGCAGGGCGTGGAAACGTATCCGTGACCGTTATGCCGCCAAGCACCCGTTCTGTGAGGAGTGTTATAAGAAAGGGCTGCTGCATCCGGTGGAGGAGGTACACCACAAGCTGCCGCTGGCAGAGGGCGGCACTCATGACGAGGGAAACCTCGTGTCACTGTGCCAGCCGTGCCATGCAAGGATTCATGCGGAGCGTGGCGACAGGTGGCACAAGCATTAATTTATTTTATGGGAATCAGTGCTGTGTTGATTTATGCTGTGGAGGTTTCTGCTGACCCGGAGGGGCGGTCGGAATCTTCACAGCAGATTTTCTGTGGAACGGGCGTGGGGTCAAACGCATAAAAACCGGAAATCAAACGGGGGATTGCCCCGCCCTGGTTTTCCGCAGAATAAAGGCTTTCAGGGTGCTGCGGCGTTTGATTTCCGCAGCATTTTTTCAAACGAAATCAAAGAAACGGGGTGGAAACGGTGGCAAAAGACGGCAGCGGGCGCGGCGGCGCAAGGCCGGGGGCGGGGCGCAAGCCAAAGGCACTCACGGAGAAGATCAGCGAGGGGAAAACGGCGGAGGTGATGATGGAGCCTGCCGAACTGGAAGGCGTGGACGTGCCGCCCGTGAAGGACTTCCTCAAGTCCCCGCAGAAAAGCGGGCGGGAGCTGGTGGCAGAGGAAGTGTACAACGAAACCTATGCCTGGCTGAAGGCGAGGGGCTGTGAGAAGCTGGTCACCGTGCAGATGGTGGAGCAGTATGCCATGAGTGTTTCCCGGTGGATTCAGTGTGAGGAGATCGTTTCCTCCACGGGCTTCCTTGCGAAGCACCCGACCACGGGGGCCGCCATTGCTTCCCCTTATGTTTCCATGAGCCAGTCCTACATGAAGCAGACAAATTATTGCTGGATGCAGATATACCAGATCGTGAAGGAGAACTGCTCGGTGGAATTCCAGGGAAACACGCCGCAGGATGACGTGATGGAGCGGCTGCTCCGCGCAAGGAAGGGAGTGTAGGAATGTTTGAAAGCCGGCGGACATACAGAAAGAATCTGTATTAAGGTTAATTTGTATAAAATGTGGAAAAAGGAGATTGACAAAGTAGATTTCGTCTGCCATACTATAATGATTTAGCGACAAAAAAAGAGCGCTGGATGGAGGCATGGGCGGACAGGAGAAAAAGAATGGCATACGAATATGTGAGTGAGAAGGAAGTCAAGCCATACCGTAGTGAGTGTTCGCAGATGCTTACAGAGCTACGGGATTATTTGAATGGGGAATTCGGCATAATTACGCAGTTTTTCCTTGTAGGCAGTGGGAGCCATGCGCGGAAACTTGTCATGCGGAATGGAAATGCCCCGTTTGATTTGGACTATAATCTGATGGTCATAAGGATGCCGGAGGAATACTGGCATAATCCTCAATGCCTTAAAAACAGGGTGAGGGATTCTTTGAATCTGATATTAAGGAGACGCAGGAGTCATGTTGTAAGGGGAGGCCAGTTTTCGGATGGGAAGGATTCAACCTCTGTTATAACTGCCTTGATGTATACTCCTGGTATACTGTCGCAGGTGGCTTTCAGTTTTGACCTTGCCATACTGGTCAGGGATGAAGACGGGACTTATTATAGGCTGCTCCACGATAAGGGTTTTAACAATTATCATTGGGGAGAAGCGCCATCCGTCCAGCGCATCCGCGAAAAAGCTGATGCCATTAAGTCCAAAAAACATTGGAGCGAGGTCCGGAAAAGATATAAAGACAAGAAAAACATGTACCTTGAACGCCAGGATAAAAATCATCCATCCTATATAGTTTATGTTGAAACAATAAGCGAGGTATATAGAAAATATTTTAACTGATTTTTATGAAACCGTCCTATGAGGCGGTTTTTTCGTGCCCTTTTTTAATCAGAGGGTGATTTAGGAGATGCCGTCTGCTATGAAATGGAGGTTTTTAATGAAGACAACGACTGATATGCAGCTTGTAGCGGTTGAGAAACTGGTGCCGTATGTAAATAATGCGCGGACACATTCGCCGGAACAGCTTACAAAGCTCCGCTCGTCCCTGCGGGAGTTCGGCTTCATCAACCCGGTCATCATCGACCGGGATTTTAATGTCATTGCAGGACATGGGAGAATTATGGCGGCGAAGGAGGAAGGCATCACGGAAGTGCCGTGTGTGTTTGTGGACTACCTGACGGAGGCGCAGAAGAAAGCCTATATCCTTGCTGACAACCGCATGGCCCTTGATGCGGGATGGGATGAGGAGCTGCTCCGCATCGAGATTGAAAGCCTGCAGGGCGCGGATTTCGATGTATCCCTGACGGGCTTCGGCGCGGATGAGATTGCCGACCTCTTTGCCGGCGACGGGGAGAAGGATGTGAAGGATGATGATTTTGACCTTTCCGCCGCATTGGAGAAGGCGGCATTCGTGGAGCGGGGCGACATCTGGACGGTGGGGAGGCACAGGCTGATGTGCGGGGATGCCACCATCACAGAGGATGTTGCGGCGCTCATGGGTGGGAAGAAAGCAAACCTCATCGTGACGGATCCGCCCTATGGGGTTTCCTTCAAGAGTTCCGGCGGGCTGACCATCCAGAACGACAGCATGAAAGGAGATGAATTCTACACATTTCTGTACAATTCGTTTTCGTGCATGGTGGAGCATCTGGAAAGTGGCGGCGCGGCATATGTGTTCCATGCGGACACGGAGGGGCTGAATTTCAGGAAGGCGTTTGTGGATGCAGGGTTCCACCTTGCAGGGGTGTGCATATGGGTGAAGAATTCCCTGGTGCTTGGACGCTCGGATTACCAATGGCAGCATGAGCCTGTGCTGTACGGCTTTCTGAAAAACGGGAAGCACCCGTGGTATTCCGACCGGAAGCAGACCACCATCTGGAACTATGACAAGCCGAAACGGAACAAGAACCACCCGACATCCAAGCCCCTCGACCTGCTGGCGTATCCTATCTGCAATTCCTCCCAGGAGAACGCCATCGTGCTGGACACCTTCGGCGGCAGCGGATCCACGATGATGGCGTGCGAACAGACGGGCCGCATCTGCTGCATGATGGAACTGGATGAGAAATATGCGTCTGTGATTCTGCGGAGGTATGTGGAGGACACCGGGGATTCGGAAAATGTGTATGTGGAGCGGGGCGGGGAGAGAATCCCGTATTCCGCGCTGGTGAAGGAGGTGGAGACGGCATGAATGCGGACGCTATATATATCCATAGTAGGGAGGGGAGCAGTGGCGGCGGAGACACACCGGATCCGCAGACTGCGGGTTCCTGCCTGACTCTTGGCAGCCTGTTTGATGGCTCCGGGGGCTTTCCGCTCGGCGGGCTGCTTGCCGGAATAAAGCCTTTGTGGGCATCAGAAATTGAGCCGTTCCCCATCCGTGTGACCACGAAGCGGCTGCCCTTTGTGAAGCACTTAGGCGACATTTCCACAGTGGACGGCGCGAAAGTCGCCCCCGTGGACATCATCACCTTCGGCTCGCCCTGCACGGATATGTCGGTGGCCGGCAAGCGGGCGGGGCTTGACGGGCAGCAGTCGTGCCTGTTCTACCAGGCAATACGAATCGTAAAGGAAATGAGGTGTGCAACAGATGGAAAATATCCAAGGTTTATCGTGTGGGAGAACGTCCCCGGAGCCTTCTCCTCCAACAAAGGGGAGGACTTCAAGGCAGTCCTCGAAGCGGTCTGCTCCGTTAAAGACGAAAGTGTTTCTGTACCTGGACCTCCGAAAGGGAAATGGGCAAACGCGGGAACTGTCGTGGGGGACGGATTTTCCCTCGCATGGCGGGTGCTTGACGCGCAATTTTGGGGAATCCCCCAGCGGAGGAAACGCATCTACCTTGTCGCAGATTTTGCAGGCGGGAGTGCCGGAAGGGTATTATTTGAGTCCGAAGGCGTGTCTGGGTATTCTGCGGAGGGCTTCCGTGCGTGGCAAGGAGCTGCCGGAGGTGCTGCGGAAGGCGCTGGAACGGCAGGCAGCGTCTGCTTAAACGACCAGGGCGGGCAGCGGATGGATGTGACGGATGAGGTGACCTGCACCCTGCGGGCGGAGGCGCACCATCCGCCGTGCGTTTTGGAGTCGGCCGGTTTCTGCACGGAGCATTCCGCAAAGGCGCGAGGGATCGGGTATGAGGAGGAAACCTCGCCCACGCTCCGTGCCGGGACGGTTCCGGCTGCGATATGCTATGAAAACCATAGCCAGGATACCAGATACACGGGGCCGCTGGAAACTGCGCCTACAGTCAGCGCCACATATGGGATGGGCGGCAACAACCAGCCGTTCGTGGTGGAGCCGGAAACACCCAAGACGCTGAAAATCCGTTCCGGCTGCGAGGGCGGCGGGAAAGGCCCGATCATACAGGATGACAAATCGGCAACGCTCTCCTGCAACAATGACCAGACGGTGTTCGTGCCGTTCTGCAAGGGGACGCGGCCGCATTCCGCAGAGGAAGCTCCTGCGTGGAAGGACGGGAGGGTGGCAAACACGCTGAATGCCTTTGATGTGGGGGAGAGCCGCTGCAATGAGCTGGTGGTGCAGGCTTACGGCATCTGCTCCAAGGACAGCAACGCCATGAAATCGGATAACCCGCACAGCGGATTCTATGAGGCGGAAACCTCCCGGACGCTGGATGCCAACGGCGGGAATCCCGGATGCAACCAGGGCGGCATTGCCGTAGTGGAGCCGGAAGGGATGTCGGCGTTCCACATCAACCAGAGGGATGAGGTCATCGACCTGCAGGGGAAGTCAGGTGCGCTGATGGCCACCCGGAATATGCAGATGCAGACCTTCGTCCTGCAGGGCTCCATGATTGGGCGGGATGATAAGAACGGGCCGCAGGGCAGCGGCGTGGGTGAGGATGTTTCCTTCACGCTGGATGCCACGGATCGCCACGCCGTGGCACAGCCGACCTACTGCACGAGCAAGAATTCCCATTTCACACGGGCGGAGAAAGAGCTGGCGAACACGCTGGTGGCTACGGATTATAAGGACCCTCCTGTCATCAACGATGTGAAGGAGGAGCCGGAGTATATCGTCCGCAGGCTGACGCCCACCGAGTGTGCGAGGCTGCAGGGCTTCCCGGACTGGTGGTGCGGCGGGCTTGGGACGGAGGAACCCACGGAGGATGACCTTGCTTTCTGGCGGGAGGTCTTTGAGACCCACCGGAAGATTGCGGGGACTTCTGCCAAACCCAAAACAGATAAGCAGATCATTAAATGGCTGAAAGACCCCCATTCGGATTCCGCTGAATATAAAATGTGGGGTAATGGCGTGGCTTTGCCTAATGTTTATTTCGTGCTTTCGGGCATTGTGTACTATGCACAGTTCCCGGACTTTTTATTGTGATTTATTTTCTCACATACTGCTTGCTATTCCTGCCGCTTAGAGTGATTAATGTAGTACCGAAAAACGAAGGAGGTACAAAAAAATGAGGTTTGAATTCAACAGGACAGGGGCAGAGCGGAAAGCGCTGGTGCAGGCAATGGGAGAGATTTTAGAGGTAAAGCCGAGATACCTCGGAATGCCGACGGCGGCTTACGAGGTGGATTACTTCACTATCGACAGGAACGGCGGTGTTGAATTTGACGACCGGGCGGACAGTGAGGAGATTGAAAACCTGATGGAAAGGCTTGCTGAACGGGGGATTATTGCAGCACCGGCGGAAACGGCGCAGGAAGGCGGCACGGCGGAAGAAACCGCAGAGCCGGAGAATCATGCGGAGGCGCCGGAAACTGCGCCGCAGGAGGCAAACGCAGGGCTTACGGTGGCAATGCCGAGGGAATCCTTCACGGATGCCGCACTGGAGAACCTGCGGAAGCTGGTGGATGCCAAGGGCAGCCTTATAAAAAAGGCGCTGGCAGCCAGCAGCCTCCCGATTGAAACGGACGGGGAGAAGGTTTCCTTCCCCTGGTTTGCGGAGGGGCAGGACAGCGATTCGGTGAAAGCCTACACCCACTTCATTGCCGCCCTCTGCGACATGGCGAGGAACCAGAAGCGCATCACGGCAACCGAGAAAAAGGTGGAAAACGAGAAGTACGCATTCCGCTGCTTCCTGCTCCGGCTCGGATTCATCGGGGCGGAATACAAGGGTGAACGGAAAATCCTGCTGAAGAACCTCTCCGGCAGCTCGGCATTCAAAAACGGCGAAAGGAAGGAGGCGGGCAGCAGTGAAATTTCCGAATAGGGAGACAGTGGAGCGTGTCCGCAGGGAGTACCCTGCAGGCACACGGGTGGAGCTTGTGCGGATGGACGATGTGCAGGCCCCGCCCGTCGGGACAAAGGGAACCGTGACGGGCGTGGATGACACGGCGAGCGTCATGGTGGCGTGGGACAATGGCAGCCACCTCCATGTAATTTACGGCGAGGATGCCTGCCGGAAACTGCAATAAAATACACAAATTCCGGCCCAAATCATTGTGTAATATATGCCTCGAATTGACTTGCTATTATCCCCTTTTAGAGCGAACATGTGTACTACCGAAAGGGAAAACACACAAAGAAAACGGAGGAAAACAGCATGAACGCAAAGTTAGCAAGGCAGGTTGAGGAAATGAAAAAGCAGACCATCGGGGTCGAGGTGGAGATGAACAGCATCGCAAGGAGCAGGGCGGCGAAGGTTGCAGCGGACTTCTTCGGAACAGGCAGGCACGAATACACGGCGCGCAGGAACGGCTACGAAACCTACTCCGCATGGGATGCGCAGGGCAGGGAGTGGAAATTCCAGAAGGATGTGAGCATCGCGGGGCTGGACAGCGAAAAATGCGAACTGGTGACGCCGATCCTTACCTACGCGGACATGGAAACCCTGCAGGAGCTCATCCGGCAGCTCAGACACGCCGGAGCGAAGAGCGACGCGGGAAGGGGCTGCGGGGTACACATCCACATCGGGGCGAAAGGCCACACGCCGCAGAGCCTCAGAAACCTCGCCAACATCATGGCAAGCCACGAAAGCCTGATCGCGGACGCCTTAAACCTTGACAGGGGCAGGATGAACCGCTACTGCCGCACGGTAGACCCACGGTTCCTGGAGCAGGTCAACCGGAAGAAGCCTTCCACAATGGCGGCCCTTGCGGACATCTGGTACACGAGCCACGGCGCAAACTACGGCAGAAGCCAGCACTACAACGACAGCCGCTACCATATGCTCAACTACCACGCAACCTTTACCAAAGGCACGGTCGAGTTCCGGCTCTTCCAGTTCGACGGGCCGGGCGACGGGCGCAGGGGCGGCCTCCACGCAGGGCAGCTAAAAAGCTACATCCAGCTCTGCCTCGCACTCAGCCAGATGGCGAAGGAAGTCAAGACGGCAAGCCCGAAGCCGCAGCAGAACGAGAACCCGAAATACGCCATGAGGACCTGGCTCCTCCGGCTCGGCTTCATCGGGGACGAATTCAAGACCGCAAGGGACATCCTCACGAAGAGGCTTGCAGGGGACGCATCCTTCCGCAGCGGAAGGGCTGCTTGAAGGGAACGCGGGAGGTAGCCTCCTGCCGCCTTATCTGCCGCACACGAAAGGCAGTGGCCGCTCCGGCGGCCTTAAGGCGGTAGAAGGGTGCCCCCTTCGGAAAGGACGGATTTCAGAATGGAAAAGAGATACTACATTGCTTACGGCTCAAACCTGAACATCCCGCAGATGCGGATGCGCTGCCCTGGGGCGAGGATCATCGGCACTTCGGTGATCGAGGGCTACCGGCTGCTGTTCAAGGGCAGCAGGACCGGCTCCTACCTCACCATCGAGCCGCAGGAGGGCGCGAGCGTACCCGTGGCGGCATGGGCGGTGACGGAGGAGGATGAGGCGGCACTGGACCGCTATGAGGGCTTCCCCACTTTTTACTACAAAAAGGAAATGGAACTGCCCCTCAAGGGCATCAGGACCGGAAAGGTGCGGCAGCGGAAGGTTTTCGTCTACATCATGCATGAGGACCGCCCGCTGGGGCTGCCGAGCGAATCCTACATGGAGACCTGCAGGCAGGGCTACCGGAGCTTCGGGTTCGATGAGGCATTCCTGGAACAGGCATATGCGGACAGCAGGGAGGAATTTCCAGACGGTTGGAAGACCGGGGACGCCTGCTTCATGGCGACCAACCGGAAGAATGGCTGCACGGGCAATTACACCGTGCTGGGGTTCGATGGGAAATACTTCTGGCTCCAGAACAGCAGGGGGAGCCGTTACCGCGCATCCGCAGGGCGGATGTTCCGCAGCAGGGAGGCGGCGCTCGCCCCGCGCCAGGAAAATACGGAATCAGGAGGAAACCACGATGAAAGATAATGTTGACATGATTGCGAGGATTTCGGTCTGCCCCAGGTGCGGGCAGGCCTACCACGGGAGGCCGGCGGTTTCACGGGAAGATGGCAAAACGCAAATCTGCCCGGACTGCGGCACCAGGGAGGCGCTGGAGAGCATCGGCGTGGACGGGAAGGAACAGGAACAGATCCTCGAAGCCATCCACAGGTGCTACGGAAGGCACGGGCAGAACTGAAAAAGGCAAAGGAGGACGCAGCCATGAAGAAAAGGACAGAGGTCATCCGGGAGTGGATTGACGCGAGGAAGGAACGGGGCGAGACCACAAAATGTATGTTTTACATCACGGTTCCGAAGGATACCAACCTTTGTAAGGATGAAACCATCAGGAAAATTGAGGGGATGCTTGACAGGAATCATGTCAGCCACGGCCATGTCGATACGGTCTGCGGCGCATGGAACCTGAACCGGGACTGGATTGAGACTGGGGAGATAGACTGCATTGTGGAGTTCTGCGGAGTGTATCCTATCAATTGGGACATGGAGGATGTGGCGGAGTTTGAACGGATGGAGACCGAGGGTGAGATTATCGCTTTGGTTGACTGGATAGAGAACGGGAAACACATCCCCAACCATTGAAAACCACACAATTTCCAACGCAGATATTTGTACAGTTTATGCCCGTAATTGACTTGCTATTATCTGCAATCAGAGCGAATATGTGTACTACCGAAAGGGAAAACACGAAAAACGGAGGACAGGGACATGGCATACGGGATCAGGGAAACGGTAAGGGCGACAGGACACAGCAGGATGATTGCCAAAATGGAACACACGGCAAGGGGATGGATAAGCACCACAAGGAAATTCAAGACCGAGCGCGCAGCAAAAGGCTGGATCACCCGGAGGCAGAAAGAACTTGAAGGCAGCGGAAGGGAAGGCGACTGGAATTACGAAGTGGTCGAGGTAAGTTGGTAAGGAGGAAAAGAGGATGAGGGCAGAGGATACATTACAGTTCATGGCGGATTTCTACCCGTCAATATTCCCCACAAGGAAGCACTGCTTGAACCATTTATTCTGCACCATAGGGAACGGGTACAGATGGGTAAAGGGCGAACTGGTGGAGAAGGATGATAAAAAATACAACAGGTACCGCCTTGTAAAGCCGGTAAGGAAAGCGGAGTTCGAGGATGAGCGGGACTGGTGGGCAAGATACCGTTTTGAACTGGAGATGCATGAGGAGACAGGGAGGCGGATCAACCCCGATTATTATTTCGAATGGTCGCGGCTGAGCAGGGAATATTCCTACATCTACCATTACCCCAAAAACATCACGCCGGACTGGAAGTCGCTGTTGGAGGAATGCAGGCAGATGCTTAAGGAGGATGGCGTGGAGATTTAGCCGCGCCATAATGTACACAACTTTCTGCGGTCATCTTTGTCACATTTATGCCTCCGAATTGAGTGGATAATACCCGCATTCAGAGGTAAGATGTGTACTACCGAAAGGGAAAACAGAGAAAACGGAGGACAAAGACCATGAAAATCAGCGATGCAATGAAAACCTACAGACTGCCGAACCCCACCACGCCGGAGGATTTGGAATGCAGATGGAGCAAGCTGCTGACCTTCGGGGACAGGGTGGTCATTGCGGGATACTTCTACAACGGGCAGAACAAGCCCTGCTACTTCGGGGCGGCTTATGAATTCCTGGGCGACGACCACACCTGCGAAGGCACCATCGGTCTGAGGGCCGCAAGCGGAGTCGAGTTCGAGGATGACGGCCACGCAATCGCCTGGGCGATGCAGCAGTAAAGACAAGTGAGCATTCCAAGAACGGAGCCGGAAGGCTCTGTATCTTGTACCGATAGATTACGGCTTGCCAGTGGCAGGCCATTTTTGATGCCATCTTTGGGGAGGTGATGCCGGTGGCAATGCGGAAACTGAAAAAATACAGGCCGACAAAATTCAAGGCGAAGGACAGCCG
The DNA here is from genome assembly GCF_947631165.1 of uncultured Dysosmobacter sp. Classification (GTDB taxonomy): domain Bacteria; phylum Bacillota; class Clostridia; order Oscillospirales; family Oscillospiraceae; genus Oscillibacter. Next base: position 33,950 of record NZ_CANRKH010000009.1, read on the forward strand.
TTACGATAAGGATGCCGCCGATTTTGCCGTGATGTTCATCGAGAGCCTCTGCCACACCAAAGGGACATGGGCGGGGAAGCCTTTTGAACTGATTGACTGGCAGGAGCAGATCATCCGGGATATTTTCGGTACGTTAAAGCCCAACGGGTACCGCCAGTTCAACACGGCATACGTTGAGATTCCGAAGAAGCAGGGCAAGTCGGAGCTGGCAGCGGCCGTGGCGCTGCTTTTGACCTGCGGGGATGGGGAGGAGCGGGCGGAAGTGTATGGGTGCGCCGCCGACCGGCAGCAGGCTACCATCGTCTTTGACGTGGCGGCGGACATGGTGCGGATGTGTCCCGCGCTGAATAAGAGGGTGAAGATACTCGCTTCGCAGAAACGGATCATATACACCCCGACCAATTCCTTCTACCAGGTGCTTTCGGCGGAGGCGTATTCCAAGCACGGCTTCAACATCCACGGTGTGGTATTTGACGAGCTGCACACGCAGCCGAACCGGAAGCTGTTTGACGTCATGACCAAGGGCTCCGGCGACGCCAGGATGCAGCCGCTGTATTTCCTCATCACCACGGCGGGGACAGATACCCACTCCATCTGCTATGAGACGCACCAGAAGGCAAAGGACATCTTAGAGGGGCGGAAGATTGACCCGACCTTCTATCCCGTCATCTATGGCGCGGATGAAGAGGACGACTGGACGGATCCGAAGGTGTGGAAGAAAGCCAATCCGTCTTTGAATATCACGGTGGGGATTGACAAGGTAGAGGCCGCCTGCGAGTCGGCAAAGCAGAATCCGGGGGAAGAGAACAGTTTCCGGCAGCTCCGCTTAAACCAGTGGGTGAAACAGGCAGTGCGGTGGATGCCCATGGATAAATGGGATGCCTGTGCTTTCCCCGTTTCCGAGGATGATCTGGAAGGGCGTGTGTGTTATGGTGGGCTGGACTTGTCCTCCACCACGGACATCACGGCGTTCGTGCTGGTGTTCCCGCCGCTGGACGAGGAGGATAAATACTGCATTCTCCCTTATTTTTGGGTGCCGGAGGAAACGCTGGAGCTGCGTGTGAGGCGCGACCATGTTCCTTATGATGTGTGGGAGCGGCAGGGGAAGCTGATGACCACGGAGGGGAACGTGGTGCATTACGGCTTTATTGAGAAATACATCGAGCGGCTCGGTGAGCGGTTCAACATCCGGGAGATCGCCTTTGACCGGTGGGGAGCGGTGCAGATGGTGCAGAACCTTGAGGGCATGGGATTCACGGTGGTCCCGTTCGGGCAGGGCTTCAAGGATATGTCCCCGCCGACCAAGGAACTGATGAAGCTGGTGCTGGAGCAGATGGTTGCCCACGGTGGGCATCCGGTCCTTCGGTGGATGATGGACAATATCTTCATCCGCACCGACCCTGCGGGGAATATCAAGGCGGATAAAGAAAAGTCCACGGAGAAGATTGACGGGGCGGTGGCAACGATCATGGGGCTTGACCGTGCCATCCGCTGTGGGAATGAAACTTCGGAAAGTGTCTATGATTCCCGCGGTTTGTTGGTATTTTAGCATTTTACAGAGATATGTGCGGAATCCTTGGTGGTTCCTTGTATGGCTATTTTTCCCGCATTCCTTTATGCTGTCTGGCGAAGGAGGTGGAATGGGTGGATGAGAAGGATTTCCTTGAACTTATCATTTCGGAACGGATGGGGATGCACCATGATGCCTTTAAAAAGGATTATCCCCTTACGGAGGAACAGGCGGCGGAGGCGGAAAAAGCAGACCAGGCACACGAACTGCTGTTTGAGCAGTTAAGCGCGGAGCAGCGGGAAATGATGGAGCTGTGCGAGGATGCGACAAACTCGGAAGCAACAAGGGAAAACGAATATTACTACCGGGCAGGGTTCCGGGACGGGATAAACCTTGACAGATGGATAAAACAGTTCAAGGAAGGAAAATAAAAATACATTTTCGGGCAGGCAGACGGGCATCGCTTCGGCGGTGCCTTCTGTCTGTCTGCTTTTCGGAAAGGAGCGTGGTTCCTATGGGATTATTCAGCGGGTTGTTCAGGGCGAGGGATGCACCACAGAACCGCACGTCGGGCAGTGCCTACAGCTTTTTCATGGGCGGAAGCACGAGCGGGAAAAGGGTAAACGAGCGTTCCTCCATGCAGATGACGGCGGTGTACTCCTGCGTCCGGATTCTGTCCGAGGCGGTGGCGGGGCTGCCGCTGCATTTTTATAAATACACGGATAACGGCGGGAAGGAGAAGGCGGCGGACCACCCGCTGTATTTTCTGCTCCATGACGAGCCGAACCCGGAGATGACTTCCTTCGTGTTCCGGGAAACGCTGATGACGCACCTGCTCCTTTGGGGCAATGCCTACGCACAGATCATCCGCAACGGCAAGGGGGAAGTCTTGGGACTGTACCCGCTGATGCCGGACCGCATGAATGTGGAGCGGGATTCCAAGGGGCAGCTTTATTATGAATACACGGTGGGCATGGATGACGCACCCACGGTAAAGGGCAGCACGGTCGTCCTGCCGCCTACGGAGGTGCTGCACATCCCCGGACTCGGCTTTGACGGGCTGGTGGGCTATTCCCCCATTGCCATGGCAAAGAACGCCATCGGCATGGCGATAGCCTGTGAGGAGTATGGGGCGAAGTTCTTCGCCAACGGCGCACAGCCAAGCGGCGTGCTGGAGCATCCAGGGACTTTGAAAGACCCAGCGCGGGTAAGGGAGAGCTGGCAGTCTGCTTTTGGCGGCAGCCACAACGCAAACAAAGTGGCTGTCCTGGAAGAGGGCCTTAAGTATACGCCTATATCCGTCCCACCGGAACAGGCGCAGTTCCTGGAAACACGGAAGTTCCAAATCAATGAGATTGCGCGGATTTTCCGTGTGCCTCCCCATATGGTGGGCGACCTCGACAAGAGCAGCTTCTCCAACATCGAGCAGCAGTCTTTGGAATTTGTGAAATATACACTCGACCCATGGGTATCGAGATGGGAGCAGTCCATGGCGCGGTCTTTGCTGACGCCAGAGGAAAAGAAGCAGTATTTTGTGAAATTCAACGTGGACGGCCTGCTCCGTGGCGACTACCAGAGCCGCATGAACGGGTACGCCGTGGGGCGGCAGAACGGGTGGATGTCCGCAAATGATATCCGGGAGCTGGAGAACCTTGACCGTATCCCGGAGGAGCTGGGAGGTGATTTATATCTTATCAATGGGAACATGATGCCGCTTTCGATGTCAGGGGCGGCGTACCAAGAAGGGAAGGAGGAATCCAATGAAAACGAAGAAGTTCTGGAACTGGAGGAAGGCGAGGAACCAGAAGCCGGAAGTGACTGAGCGGATACTGGAACTGAACGGCACCATCGCAGAGGAAAGCTGGTTTGACGATGACGTCACTCCACAGCTTTTCAAGGATGAGCTGAATGCCGGGAGCGGGGACATTACCGTGTGGATCAATTCGCCGGGCGGCGACTGCGTGGCGGCGGCACAGATCTACAATATGCTCTCCAACTATAAGGGCAAAGTGACTGTAAAAATAGACGGCATCGCCGCAAGTGCCGCCAGTGTGATCGCCATGGCAGGCGACACCGTCCTGGTGTCCCCGGTCTCCATGCTTATGATCCACAATCCCGCCACCATCGCCTGGGGCGACCACGCTGAGATGCAGAAAGCCATCGATATGCTTTCCGAAGTGAAGGAATCCATCATCAACGCCTATGTGTTAAAGACGGGGCTTTCCCGGCCGAAGCTGTCTCACCTGATGGACGCGGAAACGTGGATGGATGCAAACAAGGCGGTGGAGCTTGGCTTTGCGGATGGGATCATGGCGCGGGCAAAGGCGGAGCCGGAAAAAGAGCCGGAGGAAAGCGAAGAGGATGAGGAAGAAGAGAAGAAATTCCCTCCCGCTCCAAGTTCCATGCTGTTCTCCCGCAGGGCGGCAAACAACGCCCTTTTGAATAAACTGGCCGCCAAATATGGCGGGGAAAAACCGAAGGAAGATATCCAGGCGCAGGCAAAAATCCCTGCTGCGGATACAGAAACCGGCCGTTCCGTGGACGCACTCATGGAGCGGCTTAATTTATTAAAGCGATAAGAAGGAGGATTTCATTATGACGATTCTGGAACTGCGTGAGAAACGCGCAAAGGCATGGGAGGCGGCAAAGGCATTCTTGGATTCCCACAGGAAGGAGAACGGAGTCCTTTCTGCAGAGGACGATGCCGCATACACGAAGATGGAGCAGGAGATCACCGACCTGGGGAAGGAGATCGCAAGGCTGGAGCGGCAGGAGGCCCTGGATGCGGAGCTGAACCGCCCGGTGAACAAGCCCCTCACGGGGAAGCCGGGCGGCAGGGCGGACGATACGGAGGATAAGACCGGGCGTGCCTCCGACGATTACCGGAAGAACTTCTGGAACGCCATGCGCTCCAAGGCGCCGATGCCTGCGGTCGCCAACGCCCTGCAGGTTGGCACGGACTCCGAGGGCGGCTACCTGGTGCCGGATGAATACGAGAGGACGCTGGTGGAGGCTTTGGAGGAAGAGAACATCTTCCGGCAGATAGCGAAGGTGATAAAGACCTCAAGCGGCGACCGCAAGATTCCCGTTGTTGCATCTAAAGGCACGGCATCCTGGATTGACGAGGAGGGCGCATACCCGGAAAGCGACGATTCCTTCGGGCAGGTTTCCATTGGCGCTTACAAGCTGGGCACCATGATCAAGGTTTCCGAGGAGCTGTTAAACGACAGCGTCTTTGACCTGCAGTCCTATATCTCCCGCGAGTTTGCCCGCCGCATCGGGGCGAAGGAAGAGGAGGCGTTCTTCACGGGGGACGGCAAGGGCAAGCCCCTGGGCGTGCTTGCGACCACGGGCGGCGCAGAAACGGGCGTGACCGCCGCCTCTGCAACTGCTGTGACGGCGGATGAGCTGATGGATTTATATTATTCGCTGAAATCCCCGTACCGCAAGAAATCCGTGTGGGTGCTGAATGATTCCACCATCAAGGCCATCCGCAAGCTGAAGGACAATAACGGGCAGTATTTGTGGCAGCCTTCTTTGGTGGCAGGAACGCCGGATACCATCCTTGGCAGGCCGGTGAAGACCTCTGCGTATATGCCGTCCATTGCCGCAGGCGCAAAGACCATCGCCTTCGGTGACTTTTCCTATTACTGGATTGCCGACCGGCAGGGGCGTTCCTTCAAGCGCCTGAACGAGCTGTTCGCAGCCACCGGGCAGGTGGGATTCCTCGCCTCGCAGCGTGTGGACGGGAAGATGATCCTTGCGGAAGCGGTGAAGGTGCTGGTGCAGAAAACGGCATCCGCAGGCTGATGGAAGGGGGCGGGCATGGTGGTGACGCTGGAAGAAATGAAAAATTACCTCCGTGTGGACTACGATGACGATGATGCCCTGATCGGAAGCATTATCAGGGCGTCGGAAAAAATCTGCATGGATGTGGCGCGGATGGATGACGCGGGGGAGTTTGCGGCAGTGGAAAACGCAGGGATAGCCGTGCAGTATACGGCCGCCTATCTGTATGAACACCGGGAGGATGCCGACCACCATGCCCTCACGCTCACCCTGCGCTCGCTCCTTTCAGGCAGCCGGAAGGAGGCGTTCTGATGGAGGTTTCCCTTTTGAATGTCCGCATCACCTTCCAGAAGAATGCCGTGGCGGTGGACGGCGCCGGCAACCACAAAAATACATGGACGGATTATTATTCCTGCCATGCTACGGTAGGCGGCGAGGCGGGGAAGCAGACCAGCGAAGCAGATGTGGCTGCCACAGTAGTGGATGAACCGGATATTTCCTTCACGGTAAGGTACTGTAAAAAGGCATCCGTGGTTGATTCCACGGGATACCGCGTGGTGTTTGGCGGCGGGATTTACGATATCCTTGCCGTTGACCACATGAATTATAAAAAGAAATGTCTGAAATTTAAGTGCAGGAAAGCGAGGCGGTGAGGATGGCAGGAAAAAGGGTGGGCATTGACAGCTTTGCGGCCGTGCTGGAGCAGTCGCTCTCGGATTACGGGATATCCACGGCGGCAAATGTGAAGGCTGCAGTCACGAAGGCGGGGGAAGCTGTAAAAGGCCAGATACAGTCCACGGCGCCGAGGGATACGGGGAGGTATGCAAAAAGCTGGTCTGCGGACACCGTGAAGGAGACGGCATCCGCCAAGGCGGTGGTGGTGCATTCAAAGAAGCAGTACCGGCTGACGCACCTGCTGGAGTTCGGCCACGCAAAGCGGGGCGGCGGCAGGACGAAGGCGCAGCCCCATATCGCGCCTGCGGAGAAAGCCGGGTTTGAACTGCTCCTGTCCGAGGTGGAAAAGGGGGTGAAGGGATGACGCACGGGGAAGTCATGGCAATGGTGGAAGAGATGGGGCTGCCTTATGCCTACCACCATTTTGCGGAAGGGGAATCCCCGGAGCCGCCCTTCCTTGTATTTTTATATCCGGAGGCTGACAATTTTTCGGCTGACGGCATCGTGTATTTCAGGATAAACAGGCTCCACATAGAGCTTTACACGGATTTGAAGAACCCGGACCTGGAAGAGTCCATAGAAGCGGTCCTGCTCAGATACGGCATCTTCTACGGGAAATCGGAAACGTGGATAGAATCGGAAAAACTGTATGAAGTTTTGTATGGAATGGAGGTATGACATGAAGAACAACAAAGTGAAATTCAATATCTGCAACTGCCATTACGCATTGCAGAAGGCACAGGAGAACGGGGAGATGGCATTTGAAAGCCCCGTGGCAATGCCCGGAGCGGTATCCCTTTCCCTGGACCCCAACGGCGAGCCGGAGTCTTTCTATGCGGACGGTATCGAGTATTACATCATAGCCAACAACATGGGCTATGACGGCGACCTGGAACTGGCGCTGATCCCGGAGAGCTTCCGCACGGACGTGCTGAAGGAGGAAGCGGACAGCAATGAGGTATTGGTGGAGAACGCCCATTCCGAGACGGCGGCCTTTGCGCTGCTCTTTGAGTTTGACGGGGACATCCGCAAGATACGCCATGTGCTGTATAACTGTTCCGCAAGCCGCCCCAAGATCGAGGGCAAGACTAATGAGGAGAGCCGGGAGGTGCAGACGGAAACGCTGTCCATCAAGGCGCGCCCGCTGGCAAGCGGCTATGTGAAAGCCAAGACCGGGAACAAGACATCTGCGGAGACTTATGCGAACTGGTACAAGAGCGTGTATCTGCCGGAACCCAAAGCGGCGGATGCGGACACAGAAGGACAGGGATAAGGAGGCGGAAAGGATATGAGCATTGTAAGGAAGATAGAGATTGACGGGCAGGATGTGCTGTTCAAGGCATCGGCGGCGATCCCACGCATTTACCGCTTGAAGTTCCAGCGTGACATTTATAAGGATTTGCGGATTCTGGAAAAGAGCATAGGGGAAGGGGATGAGGAAAACTCCAACCTCGATTTATTCTCATTGGAGATGTTCGAGAATATCGCCTACACGATGGCGAAGCACGCCGACCCGCAGATACCGAATGAAGTGGATGAATGGCTGGACAGCTTCAATACTTTTTCCATCTACCAGGTCCTTCCGCAATTGATAGAACTGTGGGGGCTGAATGTAAAGACAGATGTGGAGGCTAAAAAAAACTTCGCCCAACTGAGCGGGAAATGACCACGCCGCTGTTCCTGCTCCGGTGTGTGCAGCTTGGGCTTTCGATGGCGGACCTTGAGCTGCTCTCCATCGGGCTGATCAATGATATGTATGCCGAGAGCATGAACGATTCCTGCACCTACGCGGTGCTTGGGACGCAGGAGGACATGGACCAGTTTTGAGCGGGGCGTGTAACGGAAAGGCAGGATGCCCGGAGAAATCCGGGTATTTTTATGCCCATTCACAGGGGAGGTGCTTTGGGTGGGAGCGTCAAGGATACAGGGAATCACGGTGGAGATTGGCGGCGACACCACAAAGCTGACAGCCGCATTAAAAGGGGTAAACGGGGAGATACGCACCACGCAGTCGCAGCTCCGGGACGTGGAGCGGCTCCTAAAACTGGACCCCGGCAACACGGAACTGCTGGCACAGAAGCACAGGCTCCTTGCGGATGCGGTGCGGGAGACGAAGGAAAAGCTGGAAACCCTGAAAGCCGCTGCGGAACAGGCAAACGAGGCGCTGGCAAAAGGGGAGATCACCCAGGAGCAGTATGACGGGCTGCAGCGGGAGATCATCGAGACCGAGGAAAGGCTGAGAAGCCTCGAAGAACAGGCCAACCAGTCGGCGGTGGCGGTGCAGAAGATCGCCGCCGTGGGGGAGGACTTAAAAAACTTAGGGGATAAGATTTCCGGGGTGGGGACTACCCTCACCAAGACCGTGACCACGCCTATCGTGGGGCTTGGCACGGTGGCGGTCAAGACGGCGGCGGACTTCGATACTGCCATGAGCCAGGTCGGGGCGGTGTCCGGGGCAACGGGAAAAGACCTTGATGCCCTCCGGGATAAGGCAAGGGAGATGGGGAGCAAGACCAAGTTCTCCGCATCCGAGGCAGCCGAGGCCATGAACTACATGGCGATGGCGGGCTGGAAAACCTCGGATATGCTCTCCGGCATCGAGGGCATTATGAACCTTGCAGCCGCCTCCGGGGAGGACTTGGCAACTACCTCCGATATCGTGACGGATGCCCTGACCGCCTTTGGCTTGACCGCAGCGGATTCCGGGCATTTCGCGGATATCCTTGCGGCGGCCAGTTCCAATGCCAACACCAACGTCTCCATGATGGGCGAGACCTTCAAATACTGTGCGCCCATTGCCGGGGCTTTGGGATTCTCCGCGGAAGATACCGCAGAGGCAATCGGCTTGATGGGCAATGCGGGAATTAAGTCCACGCAGGCCGGTACCGCGCTCCGTACCATCATGAGCAACCTTTCCGGGGAAGTGAAAATCTGCGGTGCGGGCATCGGGGAAGTGACCATTGCAACCACCAATGCAGACGGGAGCATGAGGGATTTGAGCGCCATCCTGGCTGACTGCAGGACGGCTTTCGGCGGGCTGTCGGAATCCGAAAAGGCAGCGGCGGCAGAGGCTTTGGTAGGCAAGAATGCCATGTCAGGATTCCTTGCGCTGATGAACGCCGCCCCTGCGGACATTGAGAAGGTGAGCAGCGCCATAGCCAACTGTGACGGGAAGTCTGCGGAGATGGCGGCCACCATGCAGGATAACCTTGCCGGGCAGCTTACCATCCTAAAGAGCCAGTTGCAGGAGCTTGCCATTTCCTTTGGTGAAATCCTCATGCCCGCCATCCGCCAGATCGTCACATGGGTGCAGGGATTCGTGGATAAGCTGAACGGCATGGATGAGGGGACGAAGAACACCATCGTCACCATCGGCCTGCTTGCGGCGGCAATCGGCCCCGTGCTTATCATCATCGGGAAAGTGGTCTCGGCGGTGGGCAGCATCATGACATTCATCCCCACGCTGATCGGCGGCATTTCCAGTATCGGCGGCGGGCTTAGTGCGCTGTGGGGAATCCTTGCGGCGAACCCGGTAACGCTGGTCATTGCGGCAATCGCGGCACTGATAGCCATTTTTGTGGCGCTGTGGAATAACTGCGAGGGCTTCCGGGAGTTCTGGATCAACCTTTGGAACGTGATAAAAGATGCCGCCATAGCTGTGTGGAATGGCCTGAAAGACTTTTTCTCCAATATCTGGAACGCCATCACTGGGGCGGCGCAGGCCATTTGGAATGGGCTGAAAGATTTCTTTAGCGGGCTGTGGGAGGGCATCAAGAACATTTTCCAGACTGTCCTTGATGTGATAAAGACGCTCATTGTGGCGCGGTTCGAGTTTTACAAGACCATCATCACAACCGTGCTGAATGTGATACAGACGGTGGTCTCCACGGTTTGGAATGCGATTAAAACCGTGATTGAGACTGTGACAAACGCCATCGGCTCTTTCCTTTCCAGTGCGTGGGAGGCGATACGGAATACCGTCACCACGGTAATGGAGGCGATCAGAAACGTCATTACCACGGTATGGGAAGCCATCAAGTCAGCGGTGACGGCGGTGCTTTCCGCCATTAAGGACGTGGTGGTTTCTGCGTGGGAGGCGATAAAGAACGCCATCACCACGGCAATGGAGGCGATACGCTCTGCGGTCATTGCAGCATGGGAAGCCATCAAGAGCGCGGTTTCCTCTGCGATTGAAGCGATAAAAAATGTGGCTGTGGCCGCATGGGAGGCGATAAAGTCAGCGGTCATTTCCATTATGGAGGCAATCAAATCCGCCATCACCGCAGCGTGGGAGGCCATCAAATCAGCCGTCAGTTCCGTGGTCAATGCGATAAAAGAGGTCATCACCAGTGTGTGGAATGCCATCAAGTCCACGGTCACCAGTATCGTGGGCGGCCTGAAGGATGCGGTGGTAAATGTATTTAACAGCCTGCTCTCAGGAATCAAAAACGCCATGAGCGGCATTGCCGGGGCGGTGAAGAGCGGATTTGATGCCGCGATAAACTTCATCAAGGGGCTGCCCTCACAGGCATTGCAGTGGGGCAAGGATATCATCGGCGGGCTGATCAACGGCATCAAGTCCAAGATCAGCGGCCTTGTGGACAGCGTGAAGGACATCGCGGGGACGATTGCGTCCTTCCTGCATTTCTCCGAGCCGGACGAGGGACCGCTTTCCAACTTCCACACGTTCATGCCGGACATGATCGACCTGCTCGGAAAAGGGATAAAAGGCAACCTCGGAAAGCTGACCGGCCCCATGAAGGAACTGGCCGGAACGCTCATCCCTGCCACGGATTCCATGACGGCGGGGGCGCAGGCGGCAGGAGGCTCCGGCAGCGGTTCCTCACTGGCGGCAAGGCTGGATGCCATGTATGAAGTGGTGACAAAGTATCTGCCGAGGCTGGCAGACGCACAGGTGGTATTGGATTCCGGTGTATTGGTGGGAGAGTTATCTGACGGGCTGAACCGGGAGCTGGGAAAGGCGTATTCATGATAAGGAAATTCAAACTCATTAATGGGGAAGGGGCGTCATGGGATTTGAACGCCCGGACGTCCTTTTTCCATTCCATTGGCGGCTTCGGCTATAAGGACGGGACGCAGTATGAACAGATCGGCACGGACTTCATCCCCCTGGAGGAATTATTTTCACAGGGCGTGATGACCGGGCGGATATTTTTCGGCGGGAAAAACGCATACCAGAACTACCGGGCATTCTCCCGGTTCGTCCGGGCAGTGCCGCTGACCCTTGTGTATGAGATGGAGGAGGCTTTCCGCATTCCGGTGCGGATGACGGAGATCGCAAAGAGCGAACTTATTACTGGCGGCGCGGGCTTAGACTGCGAGGTGGCTTTCACGGCAACCGGGCAGTTTTATAAGAATGTTTCCGGATACAGCGGGACGCTCTCCATCGGCGGGAAGATTTACCCTTACGAATACACCTATGCCTATGCGGATGTGACGCAGAACACCCTCATGATCGACAGCGACAGCCGCGGGGACAGCCCGTGCAAGGTGACGGTGTACGGCCCATGCACGAACCCGGTATGGAAGCACTATGTGAATAATGTCCTATATGAAACGGGAAGGTATGAGGGCAGCATCCCGGACGGGCATAAGCTGGTCATTGACACCACGCAGATTCCCTACAGCATCACGGAGCGGGGCGTCAGTGACGAGGTGGTGGCGGACAGGTACCAGATGTGCGATTTTACCACGGAGCGGTTCTTCCACCTGCAGTACGGCAGCAACCGCATTTCCGTGGTGCATGAGGGGCTGAACATTCTGAATGTTATGGTAGAAGGGAGGATCAGCTATGAGACCGTATAACGTGGAGATATTCACGCAGGACTTTGAGATGGTGGGGAACACCAATGTGAATGAGGTTACCTATAAAGAGGACTATTTATCATCGGACGGCAATACCGTGACGGTGCTTGCCCTGCCCGGTGTGAAGAAGCAGGACTACATCCGCATCAGCCGGGGCAGTGAGGAATATGCCGGAATCGTGACGGAGATCGGCTATGGGACGGACAAGTCAAAGAAGTTACAGACCATTTCCTATAAGCCGCTGATGGAGCTGCTCAATACGGATGTGCTGTTTGATGTGGATTTGCAGGGGCAGGGGAGCATGGAGCAGTTCATCTGTGACCGTATCCGTGAAATGTTCATCACAAACGAGGATGAAATGCAGAACATCCGTGGTCTTTCAGTTACAGCGGCAACAGCCACAAAAGATTGGAGCCTTCACATCACGCCCTCCGACAAGGGCGGGCATCACAACATCGTGAACCTCATTGATTCCGTCATCATCCCGGCAATGGAGAAGTACAGTATTTTGGTAAAGACAAAGCTGGACATCCAGAACCGGGAAGTGCAGATCACGGTGGGGAGGGCGGCGGCTGGCATCATCACCATAGAGAGCGATTTGCCGAATATCATCAAAAAGAGCGTCACCATCAAACAGGTCAGCGCCGATGTGAATAAGCTGATTATTTATGATGCGGAAAACTATGCCAACACCCGGATTTATTATCTGCATCCCGATCTTGGCTATGACACGAAAGACCGTGACCGCATTGTCCCGGTGGTCTGTGAGATGCAGGCCGTTTCCCATGAGGAGGGGAGCAGCTTTGAAAGTGCCGCCATCAGCGCCGCCCATAACAAGTTCGCAAATTTATCCTATTCAAACCTCATAGAGCTTACCATGATGAACGGTGATGCTCTGGTGAAGCCGGAGGAGATGGAATTCGGACAGGTGGCGGACATCATCTCGGACGGGCGCAGTTACCGCAGCATCCTCACCGGGAGGGAGCGGGGCAAAAATACAAAGCTGGTATTCGGCACGGTGCGGCTGGACTTGACTAAGATTTTAAGGAGGCAGGAGAATGGCTGATAATATCACACTGAAAACCTATAAGGGCGGAAATGTCACGCCGCAGGATGACGCCATCATCTATGAGACGGCAATTCCCGGCAGCGGCATCTTCAAAGGCTGCGAAGTGACCTATGCGAGAGGAAATGTGCTGCATATCTCGCAGGGCTTTGGCATGATACGAGGACGCTTTTTTGAAGTGTATGAAACGGAGATTGACGTGCGCCTTGCAGATGTAGGGGAAACATTGCAAGGGCGGGTGTATATCCACCTTGACCTGTCCAATGCGGATGAGCCGATCAAGATAATGGCGCAGGCGGCATCGGAGCTTCCGCCGCTGGATGCGGACGTGAACATCAATTACAACAATTCCTCTTACGATCTGGAACTTGCCATCTTTACCGTATCTTCGGCGGGACTTAGCGGCCTGACTAAAGTATTCCCCACGCTGAAAGCTGGGAGCGGAGGCGGTGGCGGCGGAGGGGAAACTCTCACCCGCGCCACATCTTACTCCATAGGGGATGCGGTGACGGCGGTGGGCGCTCCGGGGTGGGCAACGCTTGTCTGCACACAGGCAGGCACCACAGCCGCCTCCGAGCCTTCCGGGTATTCGAGGATCACGAAAGTGGGCGACAAAGTTTTAGATGGAACTGCGGTATTCACGGCAAGGAATGTCATCGGGGAGCTGGACGGCCTTATTTCCACAACGGGGACTTTGGAAGAATCCGTACAGACGCTGGATGAAAAGGTGGCGGAGATGATGAGCAGTACCGGGCTTGTGATGAAACTGGTGAGCCTAGACGAATACCGGGCATTGGAAAACTACAGTGCAAGCACCATTTACCTCTGCTATGAGGATGCCGCCACCAAGAGGGTGACGCGGATTTTCGTAGGGGAGGACAGGGTTTATGCGGCTGGCGTCAAAGTGACATACCAGATCGACACGGGATATGCGCTGGAACGTACCGTGCCGGACAGGGAGGATGCCATTGCCGCCGCACCGTCTGCCGCATTGGAGGGCTATACCTTTGTGGGGTGGCGGCAGGATGGTTCCGCAGAAAAGAAGGTGCTTTCCGAGTTCATCATTACTTCGGAAGAACCAGTCACTTTATATGCGGTTTTCAAAAAGCAGATGACCATCGGGCTGATGCCCAACGGCGGAACCCTTGCAGAAACCGGGGCGGCGGAGTCCTTTACGGCTTACTGCTATTACAATAACGGGAATGCGCAGAGCGAGCCTACCACAGTCCCGGCAAGCCCTTACACAAGAAAGAATATGTCTTTCTGCGGATGGAGTACGGATTCCCTTTCCACGCCATCCTATAAGCCGGGGGAAAAGGGTGTGTTCCCTGCGGGGGCAACGCTCTATGCCATGTGGGTGACCACAGAATATGACTTCCCCTATACCGGCTCTTATGTGCAGTTCGTTATCCCACAGGACGGCATCTATGAGTTTGAGGTGTGGGGTGCTGCCGGCGCTGCGGCAAAAGTGGACTCCCTTGTGGCGGAAGGCGGTCTTGGCGGTCATTCCAAAGGCTATAAGAAGATGAAAAAAGACGAGGTAATCTATATCTTTAATGGCGGATCACCGAATGGCACATCATCGGGCGCTAACGGCGGCGGACGTGGAAGTAACTATACCAGCAGCAAGCAGTATGGCGCAGGTGGCGGGGGTGCCACCCATGTGGCCGCAAGATATGGGGAATTGGGATATAACAACGGCAGTAATGGCCTGGGCTATAATAACAGAAACCATGTCCTGATCGTGGCAGGCGGAGGCGGCGGCGGGGGAATCGACAATGAAACTGTCCACAAGGGCGGGGACGGCGGCGGGGAGCGCGGCGGCAATGGCTCCGGCGGTGCATTGGGCGGGAGGCAGATGTCCACAAGCAGCAGCACGTCTGAAAATTTTGGCATGGGGGATTACTATTCATCAAGCGGCACAGCTTCTTCCGGCGGCGGAGGCGGATGGTTCGGCGGGAACTGTGGGATGAACGGTGAGTCCGGCGCAGGCGGCTCCGGCTATGTTGACGGTGTCGCGCCATTCACCCACAACGGGAAATATTACCCTGCGGAGACCGAGGCAGGGGTGAACGATGGGAACGGAAAGGCATTCATCCGGTATGTGGAATGTGCGTAAATATGTACAGTTTTCCATCTGTATGTTTGTGCATCCTATGCTCCGAATTATCTTGATAATATCCCCATTCAGAGCGAATATGGGTGTACAAAACAAGCAGAGCTTGTTTCCAAAAGAAAACGGAGGGAAACACAATGACGAGATTTGCAATGGAGATAACGGGAAGGCTTGGAGATTACTGGAAAAAGAATGCAGAGGAGGAAATGAAAAAGGCTGTGATAACGGCGGATTCCCACGCAACGGTCGAGGCAGACGGAGCCATTAAGTGGAACAGAAACGGGCGCTACCTGATGGATGACTTATGTGAGAAACTTGAATACGCAGGATACCCTTTTGACAGGGAGGCAACCGCAAGAAAACGGGATGCACAGAATGCGGAGAGCATCGCAGAATACCGCAGGAACCACAGGGGGCTTTCCGGGGAGGCACTTGCGGAGGCAAGAGCAGCATTCGGGGAAGGCACTACTGTGGTTAATGTACTAACAGGAAGGAAAACAAGACTTTAAGGCAGAAAACAAAACCGAATAACGCTGGAAACTGGCGGATGCCCATTACGGACACCCGCTTTTTTCATACACAAAAATTTTTTAAAGGAGGGTTTCACTATGAAGGAATTCTGGAACACGATCCAACTCATCTTTACAGCCATCGGGGGATGGCTTGGCTGGTTCCTCGGCGGCTGTGACGGCCTGCTGTATGCGCTCATCGCATTTGTGACGGTGGACTATATCACGGGCGTTATGTGCGCCGCAGCTGATAAGAAGCTGTCCAGCGAGGTGGGCTTCAAGGGCATCGCAAAGAAGGTGCTGATCTTTTTGCTGGTGGGGATCGCCAACATCCTCGATGTGCAGGTCATCGGGAGCGGCTCCGTTCTTCGCACGGCAATCATCTTTTTCTATATCTCCAACGAGGGCGTGAGCCTTTTGGAGAATGCCGGACACCTTGGGCTGCCCATCCCGGAAAAGCTGAAGGACATCCTGGCGCAGCTCCATGACAGGGCAGAAAGCGGGAAGGGGGACGAGTAATTATGAAACTGGTGGAATCGATCATGACAAGGAACCCCTGCTATACGGCAGGGCGGAAGATCACGGTCAAGGGGCTGATGCTCCATTCCGTGGGCTGCCCGCAGCCGAAAGCGTCCGTATTCATCAATTCGTGGAACAGCCCTGCGCATGACGCATCCTGCGTCCACGGATTCATTGACGGGAATGACGGCACGGTATACCAGACGCTCCCCTGGAACCACCGGGGATGGCACTGCGGAAGCGGGAATAAAGGAAGCGGGAACAATACCCATATCGGGGTGGAGATGTGCGAGCCTGCGTGTATCAAATACACGGCAGGCTCGAACTTTACCTGCTCCGACATAGCTACGGCAAAAGCGGTGGCAGAAAGGACCTATGGGGCGGCGGTGGAGCTGTTCGCCATGCTCTGTAAGAAATACGGCCTGGACCCGCTGGCGGACGGCACCATCATCAGCCACAGGGAGGGGCACAGTCGGGGCATTGCTTCCAATCATGGTGACCCGGAGCATCTCTGGATGCAGCTTGGCATGGGGTACACCATGGATTCCTTCCGCAAATCGGTCAGGGCGGCAATGGATGAGGCCGGCACGGACGGATACACGGAGATCATGGGGAGGGCTGCGGCAACGCTGGAGCAGATGAAATCATATATCAGGGCAAAGAACCCTGCTGTGGTGCCGTCCGTGCTGGATATGCTGCCGCTGTACCTTTCAGAAGGGGAAGCGGAGGGAGTGAGGGGCGACATTGCCTTTGCGCAGTCCTGCCTTGAGACAGGGAATTTTACGTTCTCAGGCTCTGCGGTCACGCTGGGGCAGAACAATTTCTGCGGCCTTGGGGTGACGCAGAGAGGTAAAACAGGATTGTCTTTTGGCACGCCGCAGCTTGGCATCCGGGCACAGGTGCAGCACCTCAAAGCCTATGCCTCCGCAGAAGCCCTCGCAAATGAGAGGGTTGATCCACGTTTCCGCTATGTCACAAGGGGCTGTGCGCCTTATGTGGAGTGGCTTGGGCAGAAGGAGAACCCGCAGGGGAAAGGCTGGGCGGCAGGGGAGAAGTATGGGGAGAAGATGCTTTCCATCCTGAAAGCAGTCATGGACGAAGGGAAGGTGCAGTTCATGGAGAGCCTTACGCTTTCCGCACCCTATATGGTGAGGGTGGCAATCCCCGACCTGAACATCCGCAGGGGGCCGGGGACAGGATATGCAAGGATAGGGAAATACACGGGAATTGGAAATTTCACCATTGTTGAGGAGGCTGATGGAAAAGGCGCGTCAAAGTGGGGGCTGCTGAAAGCATACCAGGATAAGCGGGACGGGTGGATTTCCCTTGACCATACGGTGAGGATGTAAAACGAAACAGGGATAATGGAAATGCCCACGGACGGCCATGCTGCTTTCCGCGGGCATTCTTTTTTTGTACCCATAATGCTTTCACCCAGGACGTTTTCCGTTACCGCTTGGCACGAGCAGGTCTTCCATATGCACGCCCAATATCCTGCTGAGCATATACAGGTTGTCAATGGAGGGCAGGGTGCGGCCCCTGATCCACCGGTATATGGGCTGTGGGCAGGACAGCCCCAGCATTTCCTGCAGTTCCCTTATGCTGTAGCCGCCCTGCTTTATGGCACTGTTTATTTTTTTCCCTGTCAGGACGGCGTCCAGCGTTGTAAATGTGTTTCCTGGCATCATAAAATTCCCCCTTCCGTAGTGATGCATATTAACTCTGAACCGCATGGATATCAACTGGAAAACGGGCATCGGAAGGAAATGGCTGAGACAGGAAAAACCAGTTGCTATATGGGAAAACCTATGCTTATATATGAGACGCCGAGAGATGGGAAGGAGGTGGAGGAAGATGCAGGAAGCTTTTATTTCGGATGAGGAACGGGAAAAATGCAGGAAGGTCGCAGAGGCATTCCGGGAGGCGCTTGAAGGGGAGGATCTGGTGGTGCTTGACGCAGGGCGGTTCGGGTTTGTGAAGTTGCAATATTACAAGCCGCCATGGGGGTTTGACAATGTATTCACATTCCTGGATGCCGGGGCGTTGTTTGATGACCTGTGGGAGGAGTGGATGGATTCGCAGCTTCTGGAGTATGCAAAAGATACACCGATGGTGGAAATGGAATATGACCAGATATTCAGGTGTATGCCGAAGGAGATGCAGGATTCCTATGTGCTGAAGAAACAGGAATTCATGGAAGCCGCAGGATGCGGGTTCCTGTCTGGCTTTGGAAAAGCCTGAAAACATTCTGATATGGCAATGCCCGCAGAAACCGTCCAAGGTTCCTGCGGGCATTCTTTTTTTGCCGTCCTTCTGGAAACTGCGGTTTAACCTGCTGCGCTGCTGTTTTCTTCCCATTTCGGGACCTTCAGCGTGTTGCGGAACAGCTCGATACAGTCCGAAAAGCCGAGCAGGTAGGCAAGCGCGCCGTACCGTGCGCCGAGTGCGTTCTGCTCGCTGACATACTGGTCAATGAGCAGCCGGGTTTCCCTTGGCAGGTCCATGGCATCAAGCTGTCCGGAGTAGACATCAGATCTGCGCAGGATCTCCTGGTACTCTTCATCCGCAGCCTGGATGCTGTTTAAGACGGTGTTCACCCGCAGGTCCATCAACTGGTACATTACGGAATCTTTATCCATGGCGGTATCCCTCCTTTCCTTAGTGGTGCATATTAACTCTGAATCCGTGGATTAGCAAGTTGATTTTTCAACATGAATGGGTATCCAAAACCGGCTGTAAATCTCCGTATGTTGAGGAGGCATCCGCAGGCCGGAGCGCCTCCCGTAAATGGACGGGGACAGTGGCGGCAGATATTTTTGCGCCGGAGGGTGTATAAAGCCGCCCGTAAATCTCCGTATGTTGAGGAGGTGCCGGATATGACGGACACGCAGAAAGACAGGATACGGCAGATGAAGGCGGACGGCGTTGGATATATAAAGATCGCACGGGAACTTGGACTTTCGGAGAATACTGTAAAGTCATTCTGCCGGAGAGAAGGGCTGAATGGGAAGGCACTGGATGGGATGTCTCCAGCCCCTGGAACTGATATAGGAATCTGCCCATGCTGCGGGACAAAGGTGGTGCAGAATCCGGGGCGGAAAATGAAAAAATTCTGTTCTGATAAATGCCGTAATAAGTGGTGGAACAGCCATCAGGACAGGGTGAAGCGCAGGGCGCATTATGAATTCGTGTGCGCCTACTGCAAAAAGCCGTTCACGGCCTATGGGAATGCGGGAAGGAAATACTGCTCCCATGCGTGTTATGTGGCTGACAGGTTCGGGGGTGGCGCGGATGAGTGAGGAGCAGTTCCGAAACGAGAAAATGTACCATGCCACCATGAACATAGCGAAATCCCTCATGGAACAGGGGGCGATGACGGCAGAGGAGTACGGTCAGATTGATACAATTTTCCGCAAAAAATACCGCCCAATTTTGGTGAGTTTACGGACAGAAATAAGTGGATATAAGGCTGGTTCTATGGCATCATGTGACACTGACAAGGAGGGATGATATGCCGAGAATCAGCGTAATCGGGCAGGTTCTGCCGGAACTGAAAAAGAGGAAAAAGGTGGCGGCTTATGCGAGGGTGTCGATGGAGACGGAAATGCTCATCCATTCCCTTTCCGCGCAGGTCAGCCATTACAACGAATTGATACAAAAAAATCCTGATTGGGAGTTTGCGGGCATATATGCGGATGAGGGCATCAGCGGGAGGGACACAAGCCACCGCAGCGACTTCAACAGGCTGCTTGCGGACTGCGATGCCGGGAAGATTGACATGGTGCTGGTAAAATCCATCAGCCGCTTTGCAAGGGATACCGTGGACACGCTGACGGTGACGAGGCACCTGAAGGAACTTGGGATTGATGTTTATTTTGAAAGGGAGAATATCCATTCCCTCTCCGATGAAGGCGAGCTGCTCCTTACCCTGCTCGCATCCTTTGCGCAGGAGGAATCGCGCAGCATTTCAGAAAATGTGAAGTGGGGCATACGGAAACGGTTTGAAGAGGGCATCCCGAACGGGCATAAAGCGCCGTATGGGTATGAATGGGACGGAGAAATGTACCGGGCCATACCGGAGCAGGGAGAAATCATAAAGGAGATTTTTGCAAAATACCTTTCCGGCGCATCCGCCTACGGGATTGCAAAGGAGCTTTCGGAACGGGGCGTCACGGGGCAGAAGGGTGTGCCGATGGATGACTCCACCATCAAGTTCATCCTTGCGAATCCGTCTTACACGGGCTCCATGCTCCTGCAGAAAAATTTCATTTCCGAGGGGCATACGAGGAAAAGGAATAAGGGCGAGCTACCAATGTACATGGTGGAGGGGATGTTTGAGCCGCTCATCACGCAGGCAGATTTTGAAAAGGCACAGGCCATACGGGAGGGACGGGCGGAAAACGCCGCCAATAAAAACCCCGTGCTTACGGCTTTCTCCGGGCTGGTAAGGTGCGGGGAATGTGGCTGCTCGGCCAGCAGGCGCACCACGAAGTATGGAAAGAAATGGAACTGCAATACCAGGGAGCGAAAAGGGAAAGACGTGTGCGGGCTCCGGCCGGTCTATGAATCGGAACTGGAGCAGGCATCGGCCGCTGCCCTGGGGCTTGCCGCCTTTGACGGGGATGCCGTCAAAAGGGAAGTCGGGCAGATCGTCATAAATGCGGACAGCATTGAGTTTGGTATGAAAAACGGCAGGGTGAAGAAAATCATGAGGGCATACCAAAGGGGCCGCAGCGCATTTTCGCAGAAAATCACCTGCGGATGCTGTGGCAGGAAACTGGAATGCGATTACTGGAAGATGGGTCCGAAAGGGCAGAAGAAAAAATATAAGGTGTGGGTGTGTCGGGGATGCACATCCCGCAGGCTGATGGATGACGAGCTACGGGAGACTGTGGCGGCAGTCCTCGGCGGCGCGGACTACGAGCCAAGGTTCGTGAAGGAGGTCGCGGACGTGGCAGTGTTTGAGGACAGGTTTGAATTCCACTTTACGGAAGGGGGCATGGCAGAATGGCAAAGAAAGTGACGACGATCCCCGCCACGCTGAACCGGTTTGACTCCAGGCCGATTGCGGTGGCGAAGAAGCGGAAGACGGCGGGATATGCGAGGGTGTCCACGGATTCCGAGGAACAGGCGACAAGCTATGAGGCGCAGGTCGATTATTACACCCGGTACATAAACGAACGGGAGGATTGGGAGTTTGCCGGGGTGTATACGGACGAAGGCATCTCCGCAACGAACACAAAAAAGCGTGATGGTTTTAACCAGATGATCGAGGATGCACTGGTGGGGAAAATCGACCTCATCATCACGAAGTCGGTCAGCCGGTTTGCGAGGAACACGGTGGATTCCCTGACCACGGTAAGGAAGCTGAAGGAGAAGGGCATCGAGGTTTATTTTGAAAAGGAGAACATCTACACGCTGGACTCCAAGGGGGAGCTGCTCATCACCATCATGAGCTCCCTTGCGCAGGAGGAATCACGGAGCATTTCGGAGAACACCACATGGGGCAAGCGGAAACAGTTTGCGGACGGCAAAGGCAGCCTTGCCTACAGCACTTTCCTCGGATATGAGAAAGGGGAGGACGGCGGTCTGAGAGTGAATCCAGAGCAGGCGGAAACGGTAAAGCTGATATACCAGTTGTTCCTGCAGGGATTGAGTCCGTATGCCATCGGCAAGAAACTGACGGGGCTTGGCATCAAAAGCCCCGCCGGGAAGGACACCTGGCACCAGAGTTCGGTCAAGAGCATCCTCACCAACGAGAAGTACAAAGGGGACGCGCTCCTGCAGAAGCAGTACACGGCGGATTTCCTTACGAAGAAGCGGAAGAAGAACCAGGGGGAGATCCCGCAGTATTATGTGGAGGGGAACCACGAGGCACCTTCTTATGTCAATACTTTGCACACCCTTTAGAAAGCCCGTAAACTCGGGCTTTTTTGCTGGAATGGCGTTCTTGAAGGGGTGTTCAGAGAGACGGTCTGATGGAAGAACCGCCTTATTTTTATGCCCTGAAACGGCGTATTCGAGGCAGGGGGTGTGCAGAATACACGCAAACTGACAATCTCAATAAATATTAACTAATGTGAACAAACTCGTTGTAAATATTCCGATGATGTGTTAGAATGAAAGGCAACACGAACAAGCCGCAGTTAGAAGGAAAAGGACTACGAAATGGATAATACGAATCAAGAAAACTACATCAACCTGGATGAAGCTGCCGAGTACCTCGGGATAAAGCAGACTACGCTCCGCAGCTGGATAAAGGATCCCAAGAACGAGATTCCTGCCCACAAGGTCGGCAGGATGTGGAAGTTCAAACGATCCGAGATTGATGACTGGATCAACAGCGGAAAAAGCGCAATCGTAGAATGAGCCCGTTTTATGGTACGGCTCGTCTGATATAGTCATGCCTTGAGAGGTGGATTCAATTGGATATTTTTAATAACACGACGAAGGTTGTGAAGGACGATCTTGAAAAGAAGATCCGGAAAGGAAGCAGGGTCTCGATAGCCGCAGCCTGCTTTTCCATATACGCTTATCAGGAGTTAAAGGCAAGCCTCACGTCCTGCGATGAACTGCGCTTTATTTTCACCTCGCCTACCTTCGTTGCTGAGAAGACACAGAAGGAACGCCGGGAGTTTTACATCCCGCGACTAAAGAGGGAAAAGAGCCTCTACGGCACGGAGTTCGAGGTAAGGCTCCGCAATGAACTGAAGCAGAAAGCCGTGGCGATGGAATGCGCGGAATGGATGCGGAAGAAGGTGACATTCCGCTCAAACGTCACCCATGAGGGGATGAACAACTTCCTGCTCGTGGACGGCGGCGAGGATGCCTACACCTATATGCCGATGAACACATTCACTACCGTGGATCTCGGCTGCGAGCGTGGCAACAACCTGACGAACGTGGTCACGCGCATGGAGAATCCTGCCAGCCAAGAGTTCCTGCGCATTTTCGATTCGGTATGGAATGACGAGGACAAGCTGACGGACGTGACCGAGGAAGTAATCGAGATGATCTCCACGGTCTATCAGGAGAACGCTCCGGAACTTGTCTATTTCATGACGCTTTACAACATCTTCAACGAGTTTCTTGAGGACATCACGGAGGATGTACTGCCGAACGAGGCTACCGGATTCAAGGACAGTGTTGTGTGGAACAAGCTGTTTAATTTCCAGAAGGATGCCGCCCTCGCTATTATCAACAAGCTGGAGCAGTACAACGGCTGTATCCTTGCGGACAGCGTGGGGCTGGGCAAGACCTTTACTGCCCTTGCAGTCATCAAGTATTACGAGGGACGCAACAAGAACGTCCTCGTCCTCTGCCCGAAGAAGCTGTCGGAAAACTGGATGACATACCGGGGGAATCTCATCAACAATCCACTGGCCGGGGACAGGCTCCGCTATGACATTCTTTATCATACAGATTTGTCGAGGGACAGCGGAAACACGGTAATCGGGCTGCCGATTGACCGTATCAACTGGGGAAACTACGACCTGGTCGTCATTGATGAAAGCCATAACTTCCGCAACGGCAACGGGACCAACAGCCGTGGCGGTGAGAAGGAGAACCGCTATATGCGCCTGATGAACCGGGTGATCAAGCCGGGGGTGAAGACAAAGGTTCTGATGCTCTCGGCCACACCTGTCAATAACCGGTTTTATGATCTCCGCAACCAGCTGGCACTTGCATATGAAGGTGACCCGTCAGAATTTAACGAAAAGCTGAATACGAAATCAGATATTGATACGATCTTCCGTCAGGCACAGAAAGTCTACAATGCCTGGTGTGACCTTCCGGAAAAGGAACGGACGACAAGCACGCTCCTGTCACAGCTGGACTTTGACTTTTTCGAGGTGCTGGACAGTGTGACGATTGCGAGGTCGCGCAAGCACATCCAGACATATTATGATGTTGCTGACATCGGCACGTTCCCTCAGAGGAATAAGCCGAAGACCCTGCGTCCGAAGCTGACAGACCGGGAAGGGGCTATCAACTACAAAGAAGTTTTCGAGCTGCTTTCCAAATTGCAGCTGACGATATATACGCCTACCATTTACATCCATGCCAGCAAGCTCCACAAGTACCTTGACGAGAAGGAAACGGAGAACTTCCGCAAAGGCCGTGAGCTTGGCATCAAGCGATTGATGAGCATCAACTTATTGAAGCGCATGGAAAGCTCCGTGCATTCCTTCCTGCTGACGGTAAGGCGCATTTACGACTACTTGTATGACATCTCGCAGATCATCGAGCAGTTTATGAAGGACGGCACGGGCGATTTGAACGAGATGAGCGATCTCTCTGGCGTTTCAGACGAGTTTGATTATGATGACCAGAACACGGACTTCTTCGGTGTCGGCAAGAAGGTGAAGATCGACCTTCGGGACATGGACTACATTTCATGGAAACGCGACATTGATGAAGACCTTGATAATTTGCAGTTGCTTATCCTCATGGTGGAGGACATCACACCTGAATACGATTTCAAGCTGAATGAGTTGATCCGTGTCATCCGGGAAAAGGCGGCAAGCCCTATAAACGAAGGCAACAGGAAGATACTCATCTTCACGGCGTTTGCCGACACGGCTGATTACCTGTTTGAAAACATCAGCCAGATGGCATTAAAGGAACTGGGGCTGCATACTGCCCTTGTGACTGGTTCCGTGAACGGCAAGACCACCATTCCCAGGTTCAAGGCGGACATGAACCACGTGCTTGCCTGTTTCTCTCCGAAGTCCAAGGACAGGGACGTGCTTTATCCGCAGGACAAGGCGGACATCGACATCCTGATCGCTACGGACTGCATCTCCGAGGGGCAAAACTTGCAGGACTGCGATTTCTGCGTGAATTACGACATACACTGGAATCCCGTCCGAATCATCCAGCGTTTCGGGCGTATCGACCGTATCGGCAGCAGGAATGCAGTGATACAGCTTGTGAACTTCTGGCCGGATCTGGATCTGGACGAATACATCAACCTGAAGTCCAGGGTTGAGACGAGGATGCGTATCTCCGTCATGACTTCCACGGGTGATGACGACCTGATCAACCAAGAGGAGAAAGGCGACTTGGAATACCGCAGGAGCCAGCTGAAGAAATTGCAGGAAGAGGTCGTTGACCTTGAGGACATGACCAGCGGCGTTTCCATCATGGATCTGGGACTGAATGAATTCCGTATGGATCTGCTGGCGTACATGAAAGAGCATGGGGACATCGATCACACGCCTTTCGGCATCCATGCCGTGGTGAAGGGCGAGAAGCCGGGAGTCATCTTCGTGCTGCGGAACGTGAACGAGAATGTCAACATCAAGAACCAGAACAGGCTGCATCCTTTCTACATGGTGTATGTGGATATAGACGGCGGCGTGGTCTCCAACCATTTGCAGCCGAAGGACACGCTCGATGTGATGCGGCATATGGCGAAAGGGAAAGCTCTGCCGGACAAGGCTCTGTGCGAGAGGTTCAACAAGGCTACGGACAACGGAAGGAACATGGGCAAGGTATCCCGGCTGCTGGAGGACGCCATCATGTCAATCATAGACGCGAAGGACGAGGGGGACATCGACAGCTTCTTCAGTGTCGGACAGACCACCTTCCTCTCCGGCGGCTTCTCGGGACTGGATGATTTTGAATTGATATGCTTTATGGTGGTGATTTGATATGATAGATTTCCCGACTGCTACAAAGGTACACCGGCGACTGCCGAAGGAGGCTTTCTACAAGCGCCTTCCGCTCACGAAGGTGCTGAAGGACAAGTTCGTGTCCGATGTGGACAGGATTGTCGTAGAGAACAGTCTCACCAAGGAGAATCTGAATCTGAACGAGGATTCGGATATAAAGGAAATACTTCTCTTGTCGATAATCTTAAAGAAGCAGGAGTTTGATGGGAAGGTCATCGAGGCAATTGCAAGACAGAATCCGCACAAGCTGGTGTTCCTGCTCTCGCATGAGGACCGTCGGCAGCTTGCGCTCTACCACGGCAAGCTGTACCGGACACAGTGGATGGACGAGACCGAGGTGGATCTGAAACCGCAGGGCTTTTCCCTTGGAGAGATATGGGATGCCTTCACGGAACAGATTGCGCTGTATGAGGAACGAGCTGAAAAGACGGATGCCTTGTCCGTGGATGAGCGGCTGAAGCTCCAGGAAGAGATCGTGAAGCTGGAAAAGCTCATCCAGAAGACCGAGGCTGCAGCATGGAAGGAACAGCAACCGAAGAAGCAGTTTGAACTGTATTCCAGACTGAGGGAATATAAGAAACGGCTGGATGGACTTAAAAACGGCATTATATAATTACGGAGACCAGAATGAAGAAAGTGCTGATAACCGAAAAAAGCAAAGGCAGAAAAATCACCCTTTCCAACTACACGCACATCCGGGCATATCACGCTTGCAGGATTGAGGATATTGAAGCCTATAAGAAGAATGGTATTGTTCCTTTCACGGAGCAGTCTGCTATAGAAGATGCGGTAAAGAAGCTTTCGGATGAGCGATTGACCGAGGATGATGTTCGAGCGCAAGCCGAGAAGGTTTGGGAGAAATACAGCATACATAGCCATAAGGTGTGGCTTAGTTTGGAGCAATCAGAATTGCTCGGAGACGCTTGCCATTATCTGATTTACGGCAGTGAGTTCTTGAATGCCGTGGCGGCAGACCTGTGGTGCCGGGATAAATTGAAGATAATAGGCAAGCCCACGATTATTGCTTGCGATGTACCGTTAAGCACGGTTTCGGATACATGGACTAACGGACTGGAGCAAGCGGTAAAAAATAGTGAAACATCAATGCGTTCCATTGCGGTAGATCGTGTTTCGCCGGAGGACATGGTGGATTTCATTTTTCCGACAGGCTATGTTAAAGATCCATATTTAGGATACGCAAATTATAAGCTGGGATGACCGCTTACACAAAACAGAAACTGGAGGTTTTGAACTATGGATAATCTGAAGATGCATACCCCTGACCTTGCGGAGGAGAACTACAAGAAGCTGGCGGCGATGTTCCCGAATGCCGTGACGGAAACGATAAATGAGGACGGAGAAGTTGTACGTGCCATCGACGCTGATGTCCTACGGCAGGAGATTTCTGCCGCCGTGGTGGAGGGAACGCAAGAACGCTATCAGTTCACATGGCCAGATAAGAAGAAATCGGTGGTGCTGGCAAACCAGCCCATCGCAAAGACACTGCGCCTTGTGAGGGAGAAGTCTGTCGGCAGAGACGGCACTCCGGGAAGCATTGATACGGAAAATATTTATATCGAGGGAGATAACCTCGATGCGCTGAAGTTGCTCCAGGAAACATATCTGGGTCAGGTCAAATTGATTTATATTGATCCTCCGTATAATACGGGCAGTGACGTTTTTGTTTATGACGATGATCGCTCCATTTCGAATGACGACTTCTCGGAACGGAGTGGTCAGTATGATGATAGAGGAAGCATTCTCTTTGATATTCGCCAGAACAATGAATCTAATGGTAGATTCCATACGGACTGGCTTAATATGCTGTACCCACGTCTTCGCATTGCAAAGGACTTCCTTTCTTATGATGGAGTTATATTCATTTCAATAGATGCTCATGAGTTGGAGAATCTCATAAAAATTTGCAATGAAATCTTTGGTGAGAGCAATCAACAGGCCGTAGTGACCTATGTTAGGAAGACATCTGGGAAGCAGGACAGTTCAAATTTTATGAACTCAACAGAATATATTCTTGTCTACAGCAAAAGTGATGCATGGGATTGTTCTCCCCTTGTTGCAGAAAGCAATGTCACTAATAGATACAACAAGGAAGATAGTGAGGGACGAAAATACCGTGAGACAGACTTGAGAAAAACGGGGTCTGGGGACCGACGAGAGGATAGACCCCTGATGTGGTATCCCTTTTACTTTAATCCAACAACAAATGATTTGCTGGTACGTGAGCAGGAGGATTCAGGACTTATTGCGGCAGGTTACAAGGAAATTTGGCCTATCAAGCCAGACAACTCTGAAGGAAGATGGCGCTGGGGGTTCTCAACAGCAACACGGAATATTCAATTTCTTATAGCTCGAATTATGCCCAAATATGCCTCTGGAGAAAAGTACACAGTATATGAAAAGGATTACATTGATAAAAAAGGTGAGGTTCGTACAGTAAAAGAACACACAAGTTGGGATAGAACCGAATTCAATTCTGACAATGCAATGCAAGAATTTAAGAAGTTGGGATTTAGCAACCAGTTGTTCCCTTTTCCCAAGAGTTCTGCTCTCATGAAGCATATTGTTTATTTGGCTAATTGCCAAGACTGCATTGTCATGGATTTCTTTTCGGGTTCTGGAACTTTTGCGGAGGGAACACTTCGATTAAACTCTGAAGATAATGGTGGACGACATTTTATTCTTGTACAGTTACCTGAAGTATGTGAAGAATCGAGTGATGCCTATAAAGCGGGTTTTTCCACCATCTGCGATATCGGCGAGGAACGCATCCGTCGAGCTGGAAAGAAAATTAAAGAGGAAACTAGCACAGATATTGATTATGGTTTCCGCGTTTTCCGCGTGGATACCACCAACATGGAGGACGTGTACTATCGCCCTGCAGACTACAACCAAGGACAGCTACAACTTTTTGCAAACAACATCAAGGCGGACAGAACCTCAGAGGATCTGCTCTTTCAAGTGATGCTTGACCTCGGTATCCTGCTCTCATCCGAAATTGAAGAAACCGAGATTGCAGGAAAGAAAGTGTTCATTGTCGGCGGGAGATATGAGACATTAAATGGGGAAATATGTACTCATCTCGTCGCCTGCTTTGATACTGACATCACCGAAATAACGGTTACAGAAATTGCGAAGCTTCACCCATCCTATGCGGTTTTCCGTGACTCCGGCATAGCCAGTGACAGCGTTATGACCAACTTCGAGCAAATTTTTGAAACCTACAGTCCGAAAACTCAAAGGAAGGTGCTGTAATGGCAGATATGAAATTCAAATTCACTATACAGCCTTACCAGACCGAGGCTGTAGACAGTGTGGTCGGTGTATTTGCCGGCCAGCCCTTTAATGACCGGTTCACCTATCGCAGAGACGTTCAGGTTAAAAGAGACATTACAAACTGGAACGTCTCTGATGAAGAGCTGTACATGGGATTTGCCAATGCCAAGGTTCAGCTGGACTTAGGCCAGATCCTCACCAACATCAACAGGATTCAGACGAGGAACAACATCGGTCTGTCGCAGATGGTGAAGTCCAGCGGCTTGGGGGTATGCTCCCTTGACGTGGAAATGGAAACCGGCACGGGCAAGACCTATGTGTATATAAAGACCATGTTCGAATTGAACAAGCTCTACGGCTGGAGCAAGTTCATCGTAGTCGTGCCGAGCATCGCCATCCGCGAGGGTGTCCGCAAGAGCTTTGAAACCATGGAAGACCATTTCATGGAGCATTATGGCAAGAAGGCAAGGGTGTTCGTCTATGACTCCAAAAACCTCTCCGAGATTGATAATTTCAGCCAGAGTTCGGATATCAACGTCATGATCATCAACATCCAAGCTTTCAACTCGACCTTTGACGAGTCAAAGAAGAACAGCGTCTCCAAGATTATCAACTCCGCAAGGGACGACTTCGGCAGCAGGAAGCCGATTGATGTCATTGCGGCAAACAGGCCTATCGTTATCATGGATGAGCCGCAGAAAATGGGAGGCAGCGCGACACAGGCGGGTATCAAGCGTTTCAATCCGCTTTTCTGCCTGAATTACTCCGCTACCCATAAGCAGCATCATGACCTTGTGTACGTTTTGGATGCCTTGGATGCCTATAACAAGAAGCTGGTAAAGAAGATTGAAGTAAAGGGATTCGATATCAAAAATCTTCGGGGAACGGACAGTTATCTCTTCCTAGAGGGCATCGTAATCTCTCCAAAGAAGCCACCGATGGCTCGTATTGAGTTCGAGATCGGCTACAACAAGTCCATTAACCGAGAGACCAGGATTCTTGGCGTGGATGATGACCTGTTTGCGCTGTCAAAGAACATGGAACAGTACCGGGGCTACCGTATAAGCGAGATTGATCCGATCCGCAACATGGTGTCCTTTACCAATGGAGAGACAATCCATTCCGGCGAGGTTATCGGTGATGTATCCGAAGCGGATCTGCGCAGGGTGCAAATCCGTGAGACCATCCGCTCCCACTTCGAGAAGGAAAAGGAACTGTATGGCAAGGGCATCAAGACGCTTTCCCTGTTCTTCATCGACAAGGTTGAGAACTACCGCAGATACGATGATGACGGAAATGAAATAAACTCTGAATATGGGGAGATTTTTGAGCAAGAGTACATTGACATCCTAAATGAATACCTGACGCTTTTCAATACGCCGTATGAGCAATATCTGCGCTCGATTGAGGCTCACAGCACTCATGCCGGGTATTTCAGCATCGATAAGAAAGGCCGCAAGGTGGACAGCACCATCAAGCGCGGCAGTGACGAAAGTGATGACATCTCCGCTTACGACCTGATTCTGAAGGACAAGGAGCGGCTGCTGTCGTTCGAGAATCCCGTGCGCTTCATCTTCTCACACTCCGCTCTGCGCGAGGGCTGGGACAATCCGAATGTGTTCCAGATCTGTACGCTGAAACATGGCGGCAGCTCGCCTACCCAGAAGCGGCAGGAAGTAGGCCGTGGCCTTCGCCTCTGCGTCAACCAGAACGGTGACCGCATGGATTGGGATACTTTGGGAAGCCAGGTGCAGCAGATCAACCAGCTGACGGTCATTGCTTCTGATGGCTACAGGGATTTCGTGGCTGACCTTCAGAAGGGAATCCGGGAGGATCTGTACGAGCGTCCTACCAAGGCTACGCCGGATTACTTCATCGGCAAAACTATCGTTATCGATGGCAACGATGTCACCGTGTCCGACAAACAGGGACGGGATATTTACAGGTACCTCATCAAGAACGAGTACATTGATGATGATGACAGGGTTACGGACAAGTACCGTGCAGACCTTGCGAACGGAGTGCTGGCTCCCGTGCCGGAAAGCTGCTCTGAAATAACTGAGGGCGTACACGCTCTCGTGCAGAGCATCTTCGATGAACACGCTCTCGATGACATGATCAGCGATGGCCATGACACTAAGATTCAGGAGAACGCCCTGAACGACAATTTCTACAAGAAGGAGTTCCAGACGCTCTGGAACTACATCAACCATAAATACGCCTACACGGTGGAGTTTGACAGCGAGGAGCTTATCAAGAAATCCATTGCCCACATCGATGACAAGATGTTCGTGGCAAAGCTGCAATACACCGTGACCACTGGCGAGCAAGGGCAGGACTGGAACGCCGACAAATTGAAAGGCGGCGCGGGTTTCGTTGCGGAAAAGAGCCAGACCTATACGCTCGACCGGGCGGCAGGGAGTACGGTCACCTATGACCTTGTCGGCAAGGTCGCAGAAGGCGCAAAGCTCACCCGGCGGTCTGTCGCAAGGATTCTTGATGGAATCAGTCCGTTCAAGTTTGCCATGTTCAAGAACAATCCGGAGGAGTTCATCGCCAAGGCGATACGCCTGATTAATGAGCAGAAGGCAACGATGATCGTTGAGCAGATTACCTACAACAAGACTGAGGGAACCTACGACAGCGCAATCTTCACGGCAGAGAAAAATACGGATTTCTCAAAGGCCTACCGCTCCAGAAAGAACGTGCAGGATTACGTATTCACGGATGGCTATGCGAAGGACGGTCAGAGCATCGAGCGGAAATTTGCCGAGAACATGGATCTGGCAGAGGAAGTCTGCGTGTATGCCAAGCTGCCGAAGGGCTTTTCCATTCCTACGCCGGTTGGCAGCTACTCGCCTGACTGGGCTATTGCATTCCACAAGGGCACCGTGAAGCATATCTTCTTTATAGCGGAGACAAAGGGAACGATGGAAACGCTGAATCTGAAACCGATAGAAAAAGCAAAGATCGACTGCGCAAAAAAGCTGTTCGCATCGCTCTCTGATAACAACGTGGTATACAGCCATGTGAACAGCTATCAGCACCTGATTGACATCATGGAGAGCCTGTAGCGGGTAGGCTCTCTGAAGAATGTATAGAATGGAGTTTGCATATGTATTTTGATAGCAATTTTATTCTGGAAAAAATAAACAGTCGGCGCGAGGATAGGGAGCAAATTGCTTCTGAAGAAGAATTGCTCACACTCCTTGATCCCGAAATAGATGCCGGGGGAAAAGTAGTCGCTGACACTCATATTCCCACCGAAGAACTGCTCACGGCTTTTTCCGAGCTGCGATTGAAACTTGCTGAACACATGAAGCTGGATGACATCCTGTTTTTATTTGGGAACGGCGCATCTATGTACGCAGGATCGAAAGATACGCGGGACTTCAAGCTGAGTGAATACAAGGACGAGTATTCAGATCTCGCCACCATCATAGACAAGGTAGGGGCTCTCAATGGTATAGAGGAGCAGCTCAATGCGCTCATTACTGCAAACGCATATTACCAGTTAGTAAAGGACGATAAGAAAAACCAGCTTGTTACAGAGCTTATTGACAAGGTTAAGGGTGCATTAATCGAAAGCTTTGTAAATTCCGTTGATTACAGGAAACTGTCACTGCATGAGATTTTCCTGTTGAAGCTCCGCACGTTCGATTGCCTGAAACGGACGAGCATCTACACACCGAATTATGATTTGGCTTTTGAATATTCGCTTGATAAATTGGGCATAGAATACAAGGATGGTTTTTCTGGATTTGTGAATCGGAACTTCAATCCAAGAACGCTCCAAGGGAAAGACAAAACCGCATTAATCAAAATACACGGGTCCGTTAATTGGGCTGTGGAAGAAGACAAAATAAAGGAATTCCAGCCTAAATTCAAAGACGGAAAAGTGGATATAGATGACACGAAACCCGTGCTTATTTATCCGACATCCCACAAGCTGTATCAGACATACAGCACCCCTTACAGCGAGCTGATGAGGCATATGCTGGATGAAGCCGAAACCGGAAAGAATGTTATTATTATATTGGGATATAAGTATGGAGATGATCACATCAACGAAATCCTGATTAAGGCGTTGGAAAACCCGAATAACATCTTCTACTTTTTCCTATACAATCCAGATGAGGAAGGGAGCTTTATTGACCAGATTAAGCGGCTCGCTGACAGTATGCCAAATATAAATATCATGGCTGGTAAAGTCCTCGCCGATTTTAAGACGTTTGTAAAATATATCCTTCCTGCCACACCAGAGAAGACCGATCAGGAGAAGGCAATTGAACTTCTTCGGAAAGTGCTGGTATCACATGCAAGTTAATGAGATTGGGCGCATTACAAAAATCACTGGATCGAAAGTCCTTATTCGCGTGACAGAGGAATCTGCCATAAACAGGCTCGGTGTGGAAAGCTTTGTGGCAAGCTATATTTCTGTCGGTTCTTTAGTAGGGACAAGGCTTGTGGACAGCCGTATCCTGATAATGACCGTGGAGGAGATATATGACAGCGATGCGGATATATTTGTTTCCTCTTCAATCAGTGGCATTTTTGACGAGGTGACAGAAAAATTCACTTTTGGAACAAATACATATCCACTTGTTGGCGAACAGGTTTTTAAATTATGGAACAAGGTTCTCGGTCACATCTTTGCTCCTGCTGAAAAAGTGAATCCATCGACCATTGGAACATATATTTATGACAACAGCGTAACGGTAGGCTATAATCCGAATGTCCTTTTCGGAAAACACCTCGGTGTCTTTGGAAATACAGGCAGCGGCAAGACATGCACGGTCGTTTCCATCATCCAGAATTACATTCGGGAAAATAAAGGCAAAGATATCAAATTTATTATTCTTGATGTCAATGGAGAATATCAAAGAGCATTTGATGAAGATGATGCGGATTATATATCTTTTGATAAGCTCCGTTTCCATCACAGCCTCCTTAGCAATACGGAATATGGACGACTTTTTCGAGCGGCGGAGGGCGTCCAGTATCCGGCATTAAAGGACTGCATCACTTCATTGAAGGCAGAAAACGTCAGATGGAGTCTTGAAGAATTGCCATCACAGATAGAACAATGGATTGATAAACATACAGATATTCAAAATGGAAAGAAAAGCGATTTCTCAAAGAATCAGATAAGCGGATATTTACGTACAATGAGTCTGCGTATTGATGGCATCATTGAGGATGAATCTTTGATGGGCGTTATCAACAATGCCGATGCTGCGTCTACAATGGATGCGATTCTACATACTGGGAAGAAGGTAATTATTCTTGATCTTCAAGTATCCAGTGACGCCTTGGATATTGTCGTGTACATGCTGTTTAAGGCCATATATGAATATAAAAGCAGAAACCGCGATACCACACATTTATGCCTCGTGCTGGAGGAGGCGCATCGGTACATAAATGTGAATGCGGAAGAAAGCAGACTGGGAAGCTACTATATCGATAAACTCTCACGAGAAGGCAGGAAATTTGGGGTGGGTCTAATCATTGCTTCACAAATCCCATCGATGCTTGCCTACGAGGTAGTTAGCCAGTGCAACTCTGTTATCATGCATAAGATAACCAGTAAGCGTGATATGGAATTTTTGCGTGGTGTGCTTCGGGTTTCCAACGATACATTTTATCTGCAGATGAGCGCATTGGAGAAACAGCATGCCATTGTCTGCGGCGAGGCTTTCCCAAATGATTCTATTGTGCGGATTCACGATGCCAGACCGCTTCCAAGAAGCAATGATCCGGAAATTGAAGACCTTATTCTATGTGATGCTAATTAAAAATAATTGGGTATTTCTGAACCATGAAAGCTTTCTCAAACAGCCCACAGAAGCCAAAAACTTCTGTGGGCTGTTTTTTTTAATGGAATCTGCTGAGGAAGCTTCCGGTTTGGGGCTTTCCTGTGTACTTCTTTTCAAGCTCTTCTTTTATCCTGCGCGTATATTCAAATAATCTGCGCAGCGGAAATTCATCCTTTTCGACAGCCTCGACTATCTCTGTGTATCTGTCGGCCTTATCATAAAGCGTTAAGAAATCCAATTCGCAGCTGAATCCGGCTGGTTCATCTTCCTCATCTCTGGATGTATATGGAACTTCTGATTTCTTGGCAATCGCCATATCAAACATTTTTTCGGGATGTCGCCAGTTCTTATTGTAGTATACAAATTCTTCTTCAACAAAATCTTCTTCGAAAGGAATGTTGCTCTCGTCAAGCATAAACTCGGCATCAATGTTGTTTACGGCACAGATGAAAGAGTATATGTTTGAACACGGCTTGGAAATCGGATAGCTGTTGACATTCCCTACCGTATATCCCACTGTCCGAAAGATTATGCGAAGATAGTCTCTGTACGCATCTGTTTCAGACTTACCACAATAAAGACTTTTCAGAAACGGTATCAGGATGCATAGCGATGTCTTTTTGTCATCCATTCCGTAGAGCATCTCCAAGGTCTGATCTTCAGCAATGGACTCGTCCCTTGCCAAGAACATATTGTATA
Organism: uncultured Dysosmobacter sp.; assembly: GCF_947631165.1. GTDB lineage: Bacteria > Bacillota > Clostridia > Oscillospirales > Oscillospiraceae > Oscillibacter. Next base: position 69,446 of record NZ_CANRKH010000009.1, read on the forward strand.
TTACGTCATAGGTCTTCTCCAATTGGATGGAGAAAAAGAATGCCGTGAAATATTCCTGGAACGAGCGGTGTACGAAATAGTATTTACCGCCGTCAATGTATAAGAGGCATACTTTTTTAGTAACATCATTGATGAATTTTTCCACCTCGAATGTATAGTTGTTGGCATCGATTACGGCCTGTGCATACTCTTTTAACTGGGATTCCGTAAATGAATATTTCTCGTCATTATAGGTTATTGCACAAAATTCCCCGAAGAGCTTCTTGAAATTCCTGCTGGATAGGCCAGTCTCGAAATTGCGCCTGAGCGACTTCCGAGCGTCATGTTTTTCAGCCATGACCTCATAGGCCTGTTCATAGAACAGATATCGCTGTGTCGGGATATTATGATATCCGTTATATGTGATGAGCATAATGGTCAAGAACAGGGGGTTTCCCAAAAACTTATGTTCCTCATCGCGGCTGAAGTTAAATACATCGGCATTCAGATCTTTGATAAAATCCTGCTTTACATCTTCGCTAACGACATCCTTGTCGAGCCTTTTTATCATATCAACAGCCTGTGTAGGATTAAGTGGCAGGATGGAATAGGTGGTAAAGCGTCTCAAGGTGCTTAGTCCTACATCGGGGCGAGATGATACGATAAACATAGCGTCCGAGTACTGGTCGATCATAATATCCAGTTGTCTATTAAAAGCCTCTTTCTGCTCCAATTTTACTTCATCCAGACCGTCCATGAGGAGGATCATCCTGCCCTGTACAAGAAGCTCCGTGAAATCTATGAGCTTAAGGCTTACATCATGCCGCTGAAATTCCGAAAAAGAGAAATTTAGCAGATCATCTTGATCCGCATCATAATTCTTCAGCGTAACAAAGACAGGAATTCTGTTCTCACCATACAATTCTATGGCGTTCAACATCAGGTGATTCATCATCATTGACTTCCCAATGCCGCCTGTTCCCTTAAGGTGAATCCTGTGGCAGTCCTCCGGAAATTTATCGATAGTAAGGTCGTGTATGTACGGAATCATGCCGCTTCCGCAGCCGCCTAATTCTGACATATATGTTGCTATGCGTGTTATACCATTGCATTCGCAGACATTATTGCAGACAAAGAAATCGTAGAAGTCACGTTCATTTTCATAAATGAATGTATCTTTACGAGAATGCTTCTTCTTTGCCTGTTTCAGGTACTTATCAAATCTGCCCGCTTTCTTTGGCTTGCCGACTCGGTGGAGAAGGAATCCTTCATCCTCTGGATTGAATGTCGCAAGGTCAGGGGCTACTCCGTTCGGGTCAAGGAATAACGGGAATTCACCCTCATCCTCATCATCTTCCCCGTCCCAAGGCTCCCTCTCAAGTTGGTATTTTACATCCACATCGAGGAATTTATTAAACCCAATCTTACTGGTAAACTCCCGCTCAGTATTTCCCACATCGCTGCCTGTAGTCCACGATAGATAGGTATCCTGACCGACTCCTGCGTCCATAGGCCGGGTGCAGCAATAATGCCATATTCCAAGAATGAAGCTGTAGAAATAAATCGTATCGTCTTCACCGTACTGGATAAGCTCCTCTTTATATGACGCTGCATTATCAGGATTCACATACAGCCTGTCCTTCGGCCGGATGGTCGAATCTGCCTCTATGAGTTCCAGCAATGCCCTGACAAGCCATTTCCCGGATTCCCCGTCCCTGAATTTTCCATCGAGGAGTTCCTTCATTTCCGTGACCACTTCGGTATAGTTGTTTGCCATACGGGCAGAGAATGCCTTGCCGAGCTTTTCATCACCGAGGCGCACATATTCGCTATTGAGAGTGGGATCACAGGTTTTAAATCGGGACGGGATGGACTTTAAATTCTGTCCGTACAATGGGTAGTAGCTCGGGTCATATATCTTCATGAGCGAGTTCAGAAGATCCCCTTGGCTGGGACTGTTCTTGCGAATCCTCGCCTGAAGCAAAAGGGCAAAGAATGTGCCTCCGCAGAGGCGCGGTTTAACTTCGCTCATACAATCATCTCCAAATCATAAACCGCTATAAACCTTATAAACCCCTGTAAACGATTGCCAATAAACATCATAAACCTGACAATCACAGACAAGGAAGGGCAAATGGCGGTCTTTTAGTCAGTGCCTTCTATTATACCACAAATCCTCTGAACTGTGTTCGAGAATTTGTGCATTTTTCAGCAGACCTTCCGGGGCTTCGCTCCGACGGGAGCCAAAGCTTCAAGGGGCAACGGACAGGTCTAAATATATCGGCCAGTTGAAGCGGCTGATTAACACTGCGGAGAAATCCGGGGTTGGATCAGTGCTCTTCAAATCTGACAAACCATGGGTTTCTCCGGGAAAAGGAGATTCGTATGGTTACAGTATTTAGGCAGGAAGATGGCAGCTACCTGGTTCCGATGGAATTACCCGAGGACAAGGGGGCAAGGAAGGCACTGTTGGATTACGCAAAAATCCAGGGATACAAGGTCGACACGGTGCAGTACGGCTACAGGAAATACAGGGCTGTGCTTGTGCCGGGGAGTGAGGGGCTGTTCCACTCCTACATAGCGGAGGAAGGGAGGAATCAAAGGTACGCCCAGCTGGACAGGAGATGCCTTATCCCGGGAGAAGATGGCAATCTGAAGAGGTGCCCTTTAAGGATACCGAATCCCAATTATGGAGAGCCTGGTGAGAATAAGACGGTGATAAACGACTGCAAGGATTGTCCGCATCGCGACTCGCTCCGCAAGGTGACATCCGCGCCGATTTCAATGACAGGCGTGGGTGGCTTTTCAGAAGATGGCGAGCAGGAGGACATGGAAATCCCTGTCGGCATTGCTCCAGATGGCGATCTTTTTGAGAAATACAGCAGCGAAGTGATGGACTTTATCAGAGAGAAATATCCTGAACACGCCGAGATGATGCAGATGCTGTTTGACGGTTATCGGGTCAAGGAAATTGCCGAAAAGCTGAATATCAACCGGGATACAGTAAGAAACCGCGTCAAAAGCATGAAGAAGGATCTGACCAAGTTCATCGACAGCATCATTATATTCGATTGATAAGAAGATAGCCGCGCTATCACAGGTACGGCCACCAAGGCGCATATGCTTCGGTGGCCATTTTCTTAATCGTCCTTCATGTAGAACGCACATCTGTATCCATTTCCGAGAAGCTCTATGCCGGGAAGCCAGGGAGGTGTCCTGCCCATGAGCTCACTTATTTCTTCGATGGTCGTTTCAGCCCTGCACTCGATAATCACCTCGTCATGAACGTGTCCCACGATGAAGTAGCTGGAAAGCGTCCGCATGGCATATACAAGGATGTCGCGGCTGATGGCCTGGACGATGTTCTCCACGAATTTTGGACCGTAGCTCTCGATCCGGCTCCACTTCTTGCTGGAGTCCGTCCCCATGTATGTGACGGATTCTCCGCCGAAACGGTTCTCGCCGATGCATGGCTTTGCGTAGGCAAGGCTGCGTCCTGACGGCAGCATGATGAACATCATGCCACTCTTATAGCTGAATTTAATGCCGTGTGTCTCCGTGTCGCAGTGGAGCCTGACGCTCTCTTTTACGCAGCGGTCAACGTCCCACCAGAAGGATATGATGTTCGGGTTGGACGCTCGCCACATATCCACCAGTGGCTGAAGCTCTGCCTCGTCAAGTCCCATGTCGATGGCTCCCATGGCCTTCAATGCGCCTACGGAGCCGCCGTAGCCGAGAGCCAATTCCGCAATCTTGCCTTTCTGCCTTAGCTCCGCGTTCTGCCCGTGCTTTTCAACAGGCACTTTGAACATGGCTGCCGCCGATGCGCAGTAGATGTCATCTCCCCGTGAAAACACATCCAGCCTCCACTGCTCCCCGGCAAGGTAGGCCAGCACCCTGGCTTCGATTGCGGAGAAGTCACAGACGATGTAACCATATCCAGGCTTCGGGATAAAGGCTGTCCTGATCAGCTGCGACAGCGTGTCAGGGATATCCTCGTACAGCAGCCTCATCGTTTCATAATCGCCGTTCTTTACGATGGCCCGTGCCTCCGCTAGGTCAGCCATATGGTTCTTCGGGAGGTTCTGCAGCTGTATATGCCTTCCTGCGAATCTGCCTGTCCTGTTTGCCCCGTAGAACTGGAACATCCCTCTTGCCCTGCCGTCAGCACACATTGTCATTTCCATCTTCTGATATTTCTTTACGGATGACCGGGATACCTGCTGGCGTAGCTTCAGCACTTCTGCCACATCATCGGGGCAGTCCTCCAAAAGCGTAATGACGGCCTTCTTATCAAGGGAATCCGTCTCGATGCCTTTTTCATTAAGCCATCCCGTAAGCTGCTGTGTGGAGTTTGGATTCTCTAGATCGGTAAGCTCAATCATTCTTGCCATAAGCTCATTCTTTGTGCGCCTGTCAAAATCAATGGCGTTCTCCGCTACTGCCGTGTCTATCAGTATCCCCCTGTCGTTTATCATCTCTGACAGGTGGTACTCCTCCCAGATGAATTCAGGCACGGGGAAGTTCCGAAACTTGTGCTGTATCTGCATCTCGACTTCCACGTCACGCCTGTTGTACGCTTTGAAGGTTTCCCATTTTGACTTATCGTCCTGCGGATAGTTCCTTGCCGCAGGATTGTTTTTTGTCGGAGTTCTCGGCACGGAGAAAAAACGGATTAGGGACTTGCCTTCGGACATTTTCTGCTCCGACAGCTTCAGCACGGCTCCTGCCGCGTCAAGGGAAAGGGGAAGACCGAGGTATGCTGCCCATGTCATGGTGCAGCGCCATGATACGGGATTCAGGTAACTGCCCATGGTATCATCGGGACTGCCGTAGCCTTGGAAATACTGCGGATAGTTCCGCTTTATCCACACGGATAGGAATACACGCTCGAATGTTGCGTTCCATGCCCATTTCGTTATTTTCTGGTCAACGATTGCCCGGAGTATCCCATCCGGAATCATCTCGCCGCAGGCCACATCCACCACCTTCACCGGCTCTCCGTTTATCGAGTAGCCAAATAGCAGGATCTCCGCATCCGGAGATTCCGCATATTTGTATACTCCGCATTCCTTTAGGTCTACTGACGAAAAGGTCTCCAAATCCAGACTCAGGTATTCTATCTTCAAAATATCACCACCTCGCTAAAACAGGCAGCAGAGAAAACACGCTCTGCTACCTCTTGTTTATTTCTTATGCCTTATCTTCCCAAAGAGCCAGCAAATGAACCTCAGGAACAGATAGGCATCCATCATCATGATAAAAACAAATGCCGTTGTTATAACGGTCTGCGTCATAAACTCGAACACTACATACCTCGTTTCTTAAAAAGGCGGCAGGGTAACCATGAAACCCTGCCGCCACCCACAGAAAGGAAACCTATATGATTACGGCTTTAGTCAAGGAAGCCGTCATCATCGCCATCAAACTCGGCAAAGTCATCCTCAGCCCTTGCCCTGCCGGAAAGAGGCTCGCCGTCACGAATCTTCTGAAGATTGTTCAATCCACAGGCGATTCCCTTGTTGCCGTTGGTGTTGAAGGCATAGAAGTTGATGCTTGCCCTGCCGTAACAGCCGGAGTACACCTCGGAACGGTCAAGGATGGGCTGGCGGCTCGCATCCACGATGCCGGGTGCTGTGTCGGAGTTGGCGTTAACGAAGTAGCTGTCCTTGTAGGCATCGTCACCTTTGCGTTCCTTGTCCCCGTCACGCAGAGGGATCTTGAGGCTGTCAAGGTCGGGAACAAACTTGCCGTTTCCCTTCAGTTTGGACTCGCCTTCCTCGTATGCCGCCTGGATAGCCGCCTTGATTTTCTCGATGGTGGTGGTGTCGGACTTGGGGATAATGAGGGAGATGCTGTACTTGGACTTGCCGCCGTTGGGCATCTGCCTCGGCTCCCATACGTTCGCATAGCTCCATCTCGTGTTGATACCAGTTACAACCTTAGTCGGATTCTTAAACATAATCTTTTTCTCCTTTACTCTTTAAAATCATCATACGCTGTATTCATTGCCGGTCTTTTGTCTGACTCCGGCACCAGAACTGGTTTGCCTTCTGGCTTTGTGATGAGGGAACCCAGCAACTCCTCAAACTTCTTCTTGCCCAGCAGTTTCGTCATGGCGGTGATGCCGATGACCTTCTGCTCGTAAGGGTCATATCCTGCGGACTTCACCTTGTCGGCGACAGCGGCATCGTCCACGTACTTCCTGACGGATCTTCCTTCCACGACCTTGTAGCCGGGATACTCCGTGCCGGACAGAGCCTGTTGCAAGGCATATTCCTTAATGTCGGATGCCCACGCGGTAAGCTCGTCTATCCTCGGGAGGATGGCGGCAATCTCGATGCTCTCAAGGCTTGCCGGCGCTTCAAAGTCGTATTTCGCAAGCTCCAGGTTGTATTCGGCGCGTTTTCGGCAGGCGGCTTTCGCCTTGCAGAACATGCAGTGGTCTCCGGCTTTGAATTCCCCCTCGCCTTTGTAGGCAAGCTCGGCTGTGGGCTTAAGCACCTCTTCTGCCCATTTCAGAAGCTCCATCGCATCCATCTCCCAAGTGCTGACGTTGCCGCGCCTCGGCTGGAAGATGGTCATCCTCACGGTCTTGATGTCGTAGAGGTGTCCGAATGCCGACCATGCTCCCAATGCATAGCACATCATCTGTGGATTCTTCTCAGCTTCTACCAGTACGCCAACTCCGTATTTGAAGTCGATCACTTGGAGCACATTGTCCGCTACGATCACGCAGTCGCCTGTACCGAATCCTTCCGGTACCCACTGTGAGAAGTCCAGCCTCTGCTCAACCAGCACAACCGGGTCTTTGCAGTGCGTCTTTGCCTCCTCGAACCGCTCCATGACATAGGAAGCATATTCTTCGGCGCAGTCCGCCATCTCCTGGTCGTACCAGGCCAAGTTCTCTGTAGGGTCGGGCGAGTCCCTCCCCAGCAACCTTTCCACCTTGTGCCGGCAGAGCTCGTGTGCGTCCGTTCCCTGTGCCGCATACTCGGATGACTTGTCGGGAATGTTCTCGCACAGCCTCGCGCTGGGCGGACACGCAAGCCATCTGTGGCATGACGAGGGCGGCAATATAGAATGTTTACCCATTGGTGAGTTCCTCCGCTTCCGCGACAACTGCCGCATAGTCCTCCGGCTTAAGCCCGGTGATGTTCCCGGAACCGTACTTTGCGAGAATCCCGATAACCTGTTCCTTGTAGCCGCTTTGTGAGATCCCGGCGAGGATCTTTCTTACTTCCTCCTTGGTATACGCCTTGGCGGTTTTCGGCTCAGGCTCTGGCAGCGGTCCGGGCTCTGCCTGTTTCGCTTTGCTTGTCCTCGGCTTTGATTTCTCTTCCTTAACAAGCGGTGCGCCATCCTGCGCTGTCTCGGGGCTGGCAGTGAAGTACTCCTTAAGGGATAAAGCCAAATCCTTCAGGGCTTTTCCGCAGCCAGCCAGGTCATCAATGACTGTTACCAGATCCCTCAGTTTCTCCGCACTCCTCGTGAGCGCGTCCCCGCTGTTAGCAATCCTGTCAAGCACGGTTGCAAGCTCTTTCATTTTGCCCATAGCATTTTTCTCCTTTCTCCCTGGTTCTGTAGGCTTCCTCCATCTTCGTGGCGAGCCTCTTGGTGATCACGCTCGTGGTAATCAGCAGATCCCGAAGCTCCTCGTCATACTCATCACCGATGAGATCTTTCAAGTTGAGTGGCATCTTTGCCTCCTCCTTTCTGGAGGTCTTTCCGTCCTCCTACTTGGTAAAGGGAAAACGGCGAGAAAATGCGGAACGGTTTTTGAGATTTTTTGAAAAAAGTTTACGGTGGCTTTCTGCACATAAATAAAAGGAAGCGTTTTGATTTTTTTGAAAAAAATACGGTTTTCATTCCGCATAACGCTTTGGTTTTCCCTTTACCAAGTAGGAGGCAAAGGAGCCTTACTTCTTAACGAAAGGAGCGAGCGGATATGAAGAAGGTTGTGTATATCGCTTCAGCGTATTCAGGGGACATCGAAAGCAACGTGGAGCTTACAAAGGCATACAGCCGGTACGCCGTGTCGGAGGGAGCCTGCCCTGTGAATCCCATCCTTAACCTTCATGGTGTCTTGGATGAGGGGAGCGGCAGGGAGATGGCAATCGCTATAGACCTTGTGCTGCTTCACAGGTGCGATGAGCTGTGGGTGTTCGGCACACCTACCAAGGGGATGAGGCGTGAAATCGCCGAGGCGGAAAAATCGAAAATGCCGGTCAGATATTTTTCATAGGAGGGATTTGCATGAATGAACAGTTTTCGCTCCGCCTGTGGACGGCGAGGTGCAGGGGCGATGAGACGAACTGCCTCTACCCGGATGAGCATATGGCTACAAATACGGGGATGTTAAAGAAGCTGTTGGGAAAAGACCACACGTTTATCCATTTCAAGGACAACTACCGCGGAAACGAGAACTTCATGGAGGCGGACGTGGTCGTTGTGGACTGCGACAACATCCATTCGGAGGATCCGAAAGACTGGAAGAAGCCGGAGGATTTCGCAGAGGCTTTCCCGGATGTGGGCTTCATCGCCTATACCAGCCGCAACCACATGAAGCAGAAGGAGAAATACTCGCCGAGGCCGAGGTACCACGTCATCTTCTTCATAGAGAGGATTACCATCCCGGAGGATTACAAAGCCCTGCTGAAGATGATTCAAGAATACTACCCGTATTTTGACACCAAGGCACAGGACGCAGGACGCTTCTTTTATGGGAACACTGACACGGAGATAACCGTGCAGCCGGGGATCATCGACTTGTCCATGTTTTTCGATATTGATGAGTTCGCGGGCATGGAAAAGGAAATACCGGAGGGAAGCAGGAACGACACGATGTTCCGCTACGCAGTACGCTCCTTTAAACGCTACGGGGACAACGAAGACTCCATAAAGCGGTTTTATCGGATAGCGGAAAGGTGCAATCCCCCGCTGGGAGAAGCGGAGCTTCAGTCGATCGTACACAGCGCGAGGAAGTATTACGCGAAGATAAAAGAGCAGGAGGATTACGTCCTCCCAGAGGTTTATAACTCCAAGGCTCCGGGGATGCTCATCGAGCCGATCCCCTTTGACCGCTATGTACTGGCAAAGTTTCCTGTCGAGGCTCTCCCGAGGGCGATGGCCGATTACGTGTCGGCGGTAGCGGAAAGCACTCAGACACCCGTGGACATGGCTGGGGTTGTCGGCATCTCGATGCTGTCAGTCTGCTTGCAGGGAAAATACAAGGTGCTGGGAAAGGATGACTGGCAGGAGCCGCTGAACACTTACGCTCTCTCCATCGCTCCCCCTTCCGAAAGGAAATCGGCGGTGCTGCACATGATGCTGAATCCCATCAACGAGTATGAGTTCCAGTACAACCAGCGCAACGCTGGGGCGGTCGAGGCCAGCAAGATGCAGAAGCGCATACTTGAGAAAAGGCAGAAGGCCATCGAGGACCAAGTGGCAAAAGGGAAGGCGGGGGTGGAGGAGCTTGAGCGGATAGCCCAGGAAATCGCGGATTATGAAGAGGTCAGGTCGCTGCAGCTGTACGTGGACGACATCACCACAGAGAAGCTGGTATCGGTCATATCAGCAAACAGAGGGCGGGCGGCTCTCATATCCAGCGAGGGTGGCATCTTCGACACGCTTTCCGGGATCTACACCAAGAACGTGAACATCGACGTCATGCTGAAGGGCTATTCCGGAGACCCCATCAGGGTCGACCGCGTCGGCAGGGAAAGCGAGAGCATCATGAATCCCGCACTTACCATCCTTTTGATGGCGCAGCCGAACGTGGTCTCCGCGGTCCTTAATAACGCCACCTTCCGAGGAAGGGGTCTCACGGCCAGGTTCCTTTACTGCATGCCGGCTTCCTTTGTCGGGTCGAGAAATTTCAACAGCGTGCCTGTCCCTGACGATGTGTACCGGGATTACGAGAGGCTGATTGTGAACATGCTGGAGGATGATTACCCGAAAAACCCGGAGGTCATTACCCTGTCTGACGGGGCCTCGAAGAGGCTGGCGGACTTTGCCGATGAGCTTGAGCCCAAGCTTGTCACTGACTATGCGGATATGTCGGACTGGGCGGGAAAGCTTGTAGGCAACGTGCCGCGCCTCGCGGGACTTCTGTGCCGAGCCGGCGTGTACCGGGATCACGAGTTCCTCGGGGTGAATGACGCGCTGGTGGTTGACGAGCCGACAATGAACAACGCCATCAGGCTGGGGCGGTATTTCCTTAGTCATGCACAGGCGGCATACGAGGTGCTGCCAGAAAACACTATGTCGCAGAACGCCATCAAGATCTTGAAAGTGCTTCAGGAGAAGAAGGTCAGGGAGTTCGACCGCAGGGAAATCATGCGGATGTGCAGGAACTTCAAGACCGTGGCGGAGATCCAGCCCGTGCTGGACTTCCTTGATGACTACGGTTACATCATCCTGAAGCCTCAGAAGTCTTTCGGGAACGGTAGGCCTCCCCTGCCGAAGTATACCGTCAATCCTTTGAATGATGCGGTGTTTCGTCCTTTTGACACAAGTCTGTCACAGGCAAACCGGACGAAAGATGGCTCATCAAACCCTTGATATTACAGGCGTTGCGGGTTTTGTCCTTTTTGTTCGAAGCCATATAAAGGCTTAAAAACAATTTATTTATATATGACAAAACTATGGGGGTAAATTTTCAAAATTTCCCTTATACGACAAAAAGGACAAAGGACAAAATCCCCAAAGTCCTTATGGAATGGAGATTTTTAATGCAATCTATTGTCATACGGGGTGAGGACAATGTTGACAAAACCTATGTCGCGAGGTGCCTCGCCCGATTGGAAGAATTGAACGCTCCCCTGAAGGACTGGTACTGCGTGGAGGTAATCGACATCAGGGAGGATGATCCAGAGGCTCCGCTGAAGGTATGCGAGCTCTGCGATTATGACGGAATCAGGTATGTGCATGTCATGGCTCATGATGATTATCCTGATGAGATTTGTGTCGGCTGCATCTGCGCGGGGGTCATGGAGAGGGACATCATAGCTGCGAAGGCAAGGGACACGGAGGCAAGGAACCGTACCCAGCGCAAGAAGAACTACCTGAAAAAGAAATGGGCCGACGAGCCTGATGGCAGCTGGACTCTCCGCTACAAGGGGCATGACCTGAAAATATCCGTCGAGGTATTCCAGGATATTCCGCAGTACACGGCATGGATTGACGGGGAAGGCTGGAAATGGAGGAATAACGCCATGCTGACGGACTTCATTCAGGCGAGGAATTACATTTTCGATTTGATGGAGGGCGGCTATGCGTGAAAAGGAAATAGAGACCGCGCTGGTAAAGGCGGTGAAGGCTCGCGGCGGCATCTGCCCAAAGTGGGCATCGCCCGGATTTGACGGGATGCCAGACCGCATCGTGCTGCTGCCGGGTGGGCATATCGGGTTTGCAGAGCTTAAGGCTCCTGGGGAAAAACCGAGGCCACTGCAGCTGTCGAGGCACAGGCTCCTTAGGCGTCTTGGCTTCAAAGTGTATGTCATAGACGGCAAGGCGCAGATACCGGCAGTCATTGACGAGGTTGGAGGAGACAATGGATTTGATAAAGCTTAATGACGGGTCTTTGGAGATTGTCGCGGACATGCGAGACTTCATAGACCTTATAGACAGGCACTTGGGTATAGAGGCAAGGCACTGGCTTGAGGAAGCGATAGACGAGGAGCTTACAAACAACCTTTACGCCGAGGAACTGGAAAGGGAGATCGATGATCTGAAAGAATACCACAGGTCGGTCATGAAGAACATCCGGAAGCATGGCGAAAAGCTGGGGAAGCTCATCTGCGAAAAGGAACTGAACCGTAGGGAGATATCCAACACGGTCGGGGCCATCGGAACCATCACATGGAGGGAAATGAACAGATGAATGAAGAATATTTTGAATACGAGGACGAACCTATTGAGATTGATTATGCATGCAACCACTGCGATATCGGCAGGGAGCGGCACTGCGGGCATGCGGAAGGCAGGCACTATGACGTATGGGGCGAGGGGCTTGGCAAGCCGGATTACTGTCCGCAGCAGACTCCGGACGATCTGCCGTTCTGAACAGGAGGTGGGGCTTATGCAGTACAGACCGCACAATTACCAGCAATATGCCATTGACTTCATTCTGGAGAACCCTGTGGCGGCCATCTTTTTAGATTGCGGAATGGGCAAGACAAGCCTGACGCTCATGGCAATCCTGCGTCTTATTTATGACAGCTTCGATGTAGGGAAGGTTCTGATCATAGCACCATTAAGGGTAGCGAGACATACATGGTCTGACGAGATTGCCAAATGGGATGAGTTTTCCATCCTGCGATACTCCATAGCGGTGGGGACGGCTGCGGAGCGGCTTGTGGCGCTTAAGGCTGACGCGGACATCTACATCATCAACAGGGAGAACGTCCCGTGGCTGGTCGAGAAAAGCGGCGTGCCTTTTGACTTTGACATGGTCGTGATTGACGAACTCTCATCATTCAAGAACAGCCAGGCGAAGCGGTTTAAGTCGCTGATGAAGGTGCGGCCTAAGGTTTCCCGCATCGTTGGGCTGACCGGGACACCGACAGGGAGCGGCGGCTACATGGATCTGTTCGCAGAGTTCAAGGTACTGGACATGGGGGAGCGCCTGGGGCGCTTCATCGGGCAGTACAGGACAAGTTACTTCCGCCCGCTTGCCACCAACGGGCAGGTCGTCTACAGCTACGGCCTGCTTCCGGGAGCGGAGGATGAGATCAACAGGAAAATCTCCGACATCACCATCTCCATGAAGGCAGTCGACCATCTGGAGATGCCGGAACTGATATCCACGGAGTACCCCGTATATATGAGCGGTTCCGAGAAGAAGCATTATGAGGACATGAAAAAAGACCTGATTCTGTCTATCCCGGAAGGCGAGGTGACGGCGGCAAACGCTGCCGCCCTGTCCGGGAAGCTTACCCAGATGGCGAACGGCGCGGTGTATTCCGATGACGGTTCCATCGTGAGGATCCACGACAGGAAGTTGGAGGCACTTGAGGACATCATTGAGGCGGCAGTCGGAAAGCCGGTCCTTGTGGTGTATTGGTACCGGCACGACAGGGAGCGGATTTCCAGAAAACTGACGGAGATGGGCATCCAGTTCGAATGCATCGACTCCGACGCAAGCATTGGGAAATGGAATACAGGTGAGTTGCCTGTCGCACTCTGCCATCCCGCGTCTGCCGGCCATGGCCTGAACCTGCAGGAGTCCGGTTGCGGCACGATGGCATTCTTCGGGATCCCGTGGAGCCTGGAGCTTTACCAGCAGACCGTGGCAAGGCTCTGGAGGCAGGGGCAGAAAAACCGCACGGTCAGCATCATACACATCATAACAAAAGGAACGGTTGATGAGCGGATTATGAAGGCACTGTCCGAGAAGGACATGACGCAGAAGGCGCTGATCGATGCCGTAAAAGCAGAATTTTAGGGAGGCGAATCAAATGTCAGCATACAGAAATTATGAGGGATACTGCGATCCGACCGCAGGAGCGGCCATCACGAAATGCAGGAGAAAAGATAAAAGCGACCGCAGGAAGGCGGTCTGCAAGGCAAATGCGGAGGCAAGGAAAGGACGCGCCATCGTATATATTTGCAGTCCATATGCCGGTGATACCGTAAGGAATATCCTTGCGGCGCAGAAATATTGCAGATATGCCGTGGACAGCGGGTACATCCCCTTTGCGGCACATCTGTTCTTTCCACAGTTTCTAAGCGATGAAGACCCCACGGAAAGGAGCCAGGGACTTTCCTTCGGGAACGTGTTCATGGACAAGTGTTCCGAGGTGTGGATCTTTGGCACCGAGTATTCGCCGGGGATGAAGGCAGAATACGAACGGGCAGTTAAAAAGGGATTCAGGGTAAGGCATTTTACGACAGACTGCCGTGAAATCACGGTTGCTGGAAATGGAGGGAATCAGGATGGACGCATTTGATAATCTGAAAAACGCAATCGTGCAGCAGGCGGCGGAGGACTACGCCGCGGCTTTTATGGGAAACGAGGTCGGCGGGAAAAAGCCGGCGGATATGATGCAGGAATGCGAGAAATTCTTCCGTTCCGGCTGGTATACGGAACTGACGAACGGAGCCATCGATGGCGGCTGGCTGGCGCGGAACTTGAAGATCCGCGAACTGGAAAAGGCGGCGAAAGCCTACGAAGCGATGCTTGGAATCTGCAACAGCACCACTTTCCGGTCAACCGTTACCTTCCCCAAAGAAAAAGGAAAAGAAAAGCCAAAGCCCATGAATTACATCTTCCCGCCGAGATTCGCCGGAGATATCATGGGCACTCTGAGAATCCAGCTTGAAACCATCAAAGCAGAAATCAGGGAATTGGAAAAGGAAAACAAGGGGGCGGATGTATGACGGCAAAAGAATATCTGTCCCAGGCAAGACGCCTGGATGAAATCATCAACTGCCGCCTGCGGGAACTGGAGTATTGGCGGCATCTGGCGGGCAGCATCTCAGGCACGAGGTATGATGGAATGCCGCACAGCCCTAACCGTCCCACTGAGGCGCCGTTCGCAAGGTGCCTGGACAAGATTGACGAGATAGAGCGTGACATCGACCGCAGGATTGATGAACTTGTGGACTTGCGCGATACGATAAACAGGGCCATCGATACCATGGATAATGCGGACGAACGGACATTGCTGCGATGCCGCTATCTTGAGAACAGTTCCTGGTCGGAAATTGGCGGCAGGCTGCATGTATCGAACAGGACGGTTCACCGCATCCACAGTTCTGCGCTTGCGAATTTTTCTGTGCCGGATTAAAAGTTGGCACACTTTGGCACGGTTTGTCATACCCATGCTCCTTGTGCGATGGGGTTGACGTGTAGTATGATATACTCAGCGAAGTAGAATAAGATGGGCCTCGGAGGAGCAATCCTTCCGGGGCTTTTCTTATGGCCGGAAGGAGGAGATAAAGTGCCAAGGAAACCGAAACGTCCGTGTTCCTACCCCGGCTGCCCGCGCCTGACGGAAGGACGGTTCTGCGAGGAACACGAGAAACAGGAAAACAGACGCTACGAGAAGTACGACCGAGATCCGGCTGTACGCCGTAGGTACGGGCGGGCATGGAAACGGATCAGGGACAGCTATGCCGCGGCGCATCCGCTGTGCGAGCAGTGCCTGGAAGAAGGAAGGTACGTGAAGACCGAGGAAATCCACCACAAGGTTCCGCTGTCAAAAGGCGGGACGCATGACCGTGAGAACCTCGTGGCCTTGTGCAGGTCGTGCCATGCAAGGATCCACGCAAAGAGCGGGGACCGGTGGCACAACCGCTGACCGGGAGGGGCGGTCAGAATCTCTGTGCCCCATCCCCCAGGGAACGGGCGCGGGGTCAAACGTGCGAAAAAAGCGAAATCAAACGGGGAATATCCCCCTGACGGGAAGGAGACGGTTTTCATGGCGAAGGACGGCACCGCCAGGGGCGGCGCAAGGGCCGGAAGCGGACGCAAGTCCAAGGCTCTGGCCGAGAAACTGGGGAACGGCAATCCGGGCGGCAGGAAGCTGACGGTCATGGAACTGCCCACCGACGCCGACCTATCCGGCGAGGAGATGCCGGAGGTCAAAAGCTACATGAGGGAGCGGCAGAAAAACGGCGAGGATTTTGACGCTGCGGATATTTTTGAGGAGACGTGGCTGTGGCTCAAGGAACGGGGCTGTGAGAAGCTGGTCAGCACACAGCTTGTCCGCAACTATGCCATGAGCGTCTCCCGGTGGATCCAGTGCGAACGCGCCATCTCCGAATACGGATTCCTGGCAAAGCATCCGACCACGGGGCAGGCGATTGCCTCGCCGTATGTCAGCATGAGCCAGAATTACATGAAGCAGGTCAACAACCTGTGGTACCAGATTTTCCAGATCGTGAAGGAAAACTGCTCGGCGGAATTCATGGGGGCGACGCCGCAGGATGACGTGATGGAGCGTCTGCTCCGCTCCCGGAAAGGAATGTGAGTATGTTTGAAAAAGTAAATCCGGCGCATCCCGACAAACAGGCGGATCGTATCGCCGGCGCACTTGTTGATATGGCGTATGTGTCACAGGAAAATCCAAAAATCGCTGTGGAAGTCCTGCTCGGACATGGTGTGTGCCATATCATCGCGGAGACTTCCGTGCATCTGTCTAAGGCAGATGTTTTTTCCGCTGTCTACCGTATCGCCGGAAATGTACAGTTGGATTATGTAGAAGTGCCGCAGGACGGACGCCTCTCCGAAAACCAGAGGAACGGAGTCCGCTGCGGTGACAACGGCATCTTCAAAGGGATGCCTGTCACAGAGGAACAGAAAAAGCTGACAGAAATCGCAAGGGAAATCTATGCGAAGTATCCGTATGACGGAAAGTACATTCTGGACGGTGAGCGGCTGATTATCTGCCAGAGCAATGCGGACAGCGAGGAACTGCGCAAAGCCTATCCTACTGCCGTGGTCAATCCGCTCGGTGACTGGACAGGCGGCTCGGACGTTGACTCCGGAGCCACCAACCGCAAACTGGGCAGCGACATGGCGGATTCCGTCACGGGCGGCGGCCTGCATGGAAAGGACCTCTCCAAAGCGGATATCTGCATAAACATCTACGCATGGCTGAAAGCACAGAAAACAGGCAGGCCTGTGGAACTGTGCTGCGCCATCGGGGACGATTCCGTGGACGGGAAACCGTATGCGGAGATCGTATCAATTGCGGGAGACTACATCCGCTCTGAGGGCGGCTTTGAGAGATTTGCGGAATGGGGGCTGGTGTGATGAATACGACAACGGATATGCAGCTTGTGCCTATCGCAAAGCTGATCCCATATGTAAATAACGCGAGGACGCACTCGCCGGAACAGATCACCAAGCTCCGCGCCTCATTGCGGGAGTTCGGCTTTGTCAATCCGGTCATCATTGACCGGGACTACAACGTCATAGCCGGGCATGGAAGAATCGCCGCCGCCAAGGAGGAAGGCATCACTGAAATCCCGTGTGTATTTGTGGACTATCTCACCGAGGCGCAGAAGAAAGCCTACATTCTGGCGGACAACCGCATGGCGATGGATGCCGGATGGGATGAGGAACTGCTCCGGGTGGAGATTGAATCCTTAAAGGGCATGGATTTTGACGTGTCTCTTACCGGTTTTGATGACAAGGAGCTGTCCGACCTGTTCTCTGATGAGTCTGACAGCGATGCAAAAGATGATGATTACGATTTGACGGCCGCTTTGGAAAAGGCGGCTTTTGTTATGCGCGGGGATGTCTGGACGGTGGGCAGGCACAAACTGGTGTGCGGAGACGCCACCAATCCCGATGACGTGAACCTGCTGATGGGCGACACCAAGGCGAACCTCATCCTGACGGATCCGCCTTACGGGGTATCATTCAAGTCCAGCAGCGGTCTGACCATCCAGAATGATTCCATCAAGGGCGAGGAGTTTTACAATTTCCTGCTTTCCGCTTTCAGGAACATGGCTGACCATCTGGAAAAAGGCGGCGCGGCGTATGTGTTCCATGCGGACACGGAAGGGCTGAACTTCCGCAGGGCATTCGTGGACGCGGGATTCCATCTCGCCGGATGCTGTATCTGGGTGAAGGATTCGCTGGTGCTTGGCAGGAGCGACTACCAGTGGCAGCATGAACCCATCCTCTATGGCTTCATGCAGAACGGCAAGCACAAATGGTATTCCGACCGGAAGCAGACCACAATCTGGAACTTCGCCAAGCCAAAGCGGAATGCGAACCACCCGACCTCCAAGCCGCTCGATCTGCTCGGTTACCCCATTGGCAACTCCACGCAGGAGAACGCCGTGGTCATCGACACGTTCGGCGGTTCCGGCTCCACGCTGATGGCGTGTGAGCAGATGAACCGCGTTTGTTACACAATGGAACTGGACGAGAAGTACGCATCCGTCATCCTGCGGAGATATGTGGACGACACCGGCGATGCGGACGGTGTGTATGTGATACGGAACGGGGAACGGATCCCTTACTCCGACCTCGTGAAGGAGGTGGATGCATAGAGCTCCCTGTTGTGTACGATGCACAGAATCCCGCACAGTAATTTGTCAGCTATTCCACACGGATCTGCTTGCTATTTCTGCGCCTTTGAGTGATGAATGTAGTACCGAAAACGAAGGAGGTACTTCACTATGACGATCAACTACAACGTAACGGGCAGCGAAAGGAAACGGCTGGCGGACTGCATCGCCGGGTTCCTCGGCTGCGAAAAGAAATACCTGGGCGTCCCGAGCTGTGCCTATCAGGCAGGTTACATTGAGGTAAGCAAGGATGGCACGATCAGCTTTGACGATGGGGCAGACAGCAAGGAGATCGAAGCGCTCCTTGAGGAGCTTGGGAAAGAAGGCTTTCATGCTGAGCCTGCCGCAGGGGAGACAGCCATGACAGATGTTGCAGAGGATGATGATACGTCTGCGGATACCGCAGAGGATAACGATGCTGCTGCGGATGCTCCTGCAAAGGGAAACACGGCACAGGATGCGGACACAGGCCTCACGGTGGAGATCCCGCTTGAGAAGGTGGCCGTGGGGAACCTTACAAGGCTGCTGGATGCCAAGGGATCACTCATCAGAAAGGCACTGGGCATTGAGAATCTGGGGATTGAAGTCACGGAGGATACGGTAAAATTTCCATGGTTTCCGGAACTGCCGGATCCGGATGAGGTTCCGGCATACACGCACTTCATCGCCGCGCTGTGTGCGATGAGCAAAAACCAGAAACGCGTCACGGCCACGGCGAAGGAAGTGGACAACGAGAAGTACGCATTCCGCTGCTTCCTCCTGCGGCTGGGATTCATCGGAGCCGAGTGCAAGGCGGAGCGGAAGATCCTGCTGAAGAACCTTTCCGGCTCATCTGCCTTCAAGAGCGGACGCAAAGGAGGTGTTGCCGATGCGGTTTCCGAGTAGGGAGACAGTCGAGCGGCTCCGCAGGGAGTTCCCCGCAGGCACACGGGTGGAGCTTGTGAAGATGGACGATGTCCAGGCACCGCCGATTGGGACGCGGGGAACCTGCAGAGGCGTGGACGACGTGGGAAGCATTTTAGTGGCGTGGGACAATGGATGCGGTCTCTCGGTTGCCTACGGTGAGGATGTCTGCCGGAAAGTGGCGGACACTTCCCCTGGGGCTAGGAAGCTGTAAACTACACAATATCCCGCGGCCATCTTTGTGTACTTTATGCTCCGAATCTGCTTGCTATTATCCGCGTTTAGAGTGATTAATACAGTACCGAAAGGGAAAACAAAAAAACGAGGAGGAACCAGCATGAAGAACACAGCTACACAGCAGGCCGAAATGAAGAAGCAGACCATCGGGGTCGAGGTCGAGATGAACAGCATAACAAGGGAAAAGGCAGCGAAGACTGCCGCCGGATTCTTCGGAACCGGAAGGTACGAATACACAGCCCGCCGCAACGGGTACGAAACCTGGAGCGCATGGGACGCGCAGGGACGCGAGTGGAAATTCCAGAAGGACGTTTCCATCGCGGGACCGGACAGCGAAAAGTGCGAACTGGTCACCCCGATCCTGACCTACGACGACATCGAGACCCTGCAGGAGCTCATCCGGCAGCTCCGGCACAAGGGAGCCAAGAGCGACGCCTCCAGGGGATGCGGGGTACACATCCACATCGGGGCACAGGGGCACACGCCGCAGACCTTGAGGAACCTTGCCAACATCATGGCAAGCCATGAAAGCCTCCTGGCCGAAGCCCTCGACCTGGACCATTACCGGGTGAGCCGCTACTGCCGCACGGTAGACCCAAGGTTCCTGGAGCAGCTCAACAGGAAGAAGCCGGCCACGATGGCGCAGCTCGCGGACATCTGGTACGGCAGCCAGGGTGAGGACCACGGCAGGGGCCAGCACTACAACGGCAGCCGGTACCACATGCTCAACCTCCACGCCACCTTCACGCACGGGACGGTCGAGTTCAGGCTCTTCCAGTTCGACGAGCCGGGGAACGGGCGCAGGGGAGGCCTCCACGCGGGGCAGCTCAAGAGCTACATCCAGCTCTGCCTGGCGCTTTCCCAGATGGCAAAGATGGTAAAGAGCGCGAGCCCGAAGGAACAGCAGAAGGAAAACCCAAGGTACGCGATGCGGACATGGCTCCTCAGGCTGGGGTTCATCGGGGACGAGTTCAAGACCGCGAGGGACATCCTGACAAAGAGGCTTTCCGGCGACGCGGCCTTCCGGCACACGGCAAGGCCGGCCGCTTGAAGAGGACGCAGGGATTAGCCTCCTGCCACCTGACTTGACCGCAAGGAACCATGGTTCCTGGGCGGTCTTAAGGTGGTAGAAGGGTGATCCCTTCGGAAAGGATGGATTGCAGATGAAAAAACGATACTACATTGCCTACGGGAGCAACTTAAACGTACAGCAGATGCGGAGGCGCTGCCCGCATGCCACGGTCCTTGGTACGGCAAACCTGAAAGACTGGGAGCTGCTTTTCAAGGGGAGCAGGACCGGTTCCTACCTCACGATCGAGGAATGCGAAGGCGGCACGGTCCCGGTGGCGGTCTGGGAGGTTGACGGGACGGACGAGGCGGCGCTTGACCGCTACGAGGGGTTCCCCACCTTCTACTACAAGAAGGAGATCCGGCTCCAGTACAAAGGCATCCGCACGGGGAGGCGCAGGACGGTGACAGCCTTCGCCTACATCATGCACGAGGACAGGCCCATCGGTGTGCCGGCCGATTTCTACATGAGGACCTGCCTGAACGGCTACGACACTTTTTACTTCAACAGGAACGTGCTGATTGAAGCCTACGAAAAATGCGAAAGGATGTGCGGACATGAAGGATAATGCGGTAATCAGGGAAGCAAGGGAATGCCCGAAGTGCGGACGGATTTATTACGACCGTCCGGCACTTTCCAGGGATGACAATGAGACGTTCATCTGCCCGGACTGTGGCACCAGGGAGGCACTGGAAAGCCTGGGCATTGCCACTGACGAGCAGGAAGAGATCCTCGCAACGATTCACAGGAGCATGCGTAGGAGACGGTAAAATACACAATCCGCGCCTCAGATAATTGTGTAGATTATGGCTTGGAATCTGCTTGCTATTATCTCCGTTCAGAGTGATATATACAGTACCGAAAGGGAAAACAAAAAAAACGGAGGTAGACAAGATGCTGAACAAAAAATTTGAAGGAGCCACACTTTTTGAAATCGACTACACACCGAAGGGAACGAAAGCAAGAAAGACCGTAACGGTCTGGGCAAAGGACAGGCTGGACGCACACAACTTCATGATCTACAACAAGATCTGGGGGAAGCAGCATGAAATCAGGGTGGCGACTGCTAACCTGCTGAAATAACGCGGGAACATTCCGGGAGAAGGCCGAGGGGCCTTTTCTCTTTGCTGACAGCTTTCAATTTATCTGAAATATACACAATCCAAGGTGCTGATGTTTGTCTACATTATGCCGCAGAATTTGCTTGATAATATATCCGTTCAGAGTGATATATACAGTACCGAAAGGGAAAACAAAAAAACGGAGGTACACAGGAATGAAACACACATTGGAAGAGGCAATGAGCTACGCAATCGAAACAAAAGCGATGGGGATTCTGGAGAAGGAAGGCTCCTACCAGACAGCAAAGGACTGGCGCGAAATCGACTATGCGGTAAGCTGCGGATGGAAGTACATCGGGCATCCAGCCGACTTGCAGGAAGGATAAGGGAACGGAAACACACCGGGAACGGAGCCGGAAGGCTCTGTCTCCCGTACAGACAGGTTTTAAGGCTTGCCGCACGGCAGGCCATTTTTCATGCCATCAGGAGGTGACGCGGATGGCGATGCGGAAACTGAAAAAATATAAGCCGACAAGGTTCAAGGCGAAGGATTCCTACTACGACAAGGATTCCGCTGATTTTGCCGTGGCTTTCGTGGAGAGCCTCTGCCACACCAAAGGCACGTGGGCGGGAAAGCCCTTTGAACTGATTGACTGGCAGGAGCAGATCATCCGGGATGTGTTCGGCATTTTAAAGCCGAACGGCTACCGGCAGTTCAACACGGCATACATCGAGATACCCAAAAAACAGGGAAAGTCAGAGCTTGCCGCGGCAGTCGCGCTCCTGCTCACCTGCGGAGACGGTGAGGAACGCGCCGAGGTGTACGGCTGCGCCGCGGACAGGAACCAGGCAAAGATCGTTTTTGACGTGGCGGTGGATATGGTGCGGTTCTGTCCTGCGCTCTCCAAGCGAGTAAAAATACTGGAGTCGCAGAAGAAGATTGAGTATCTGCCCACCCGCAGCACCTACCAGGTGCTTTCGGCAGACGTAGCGAACAAGCACGGCTTCAACACCCACGGCGTGATCTTTGACGAGCTGCACACCCAGCCGAACAGGAAGCTCTATGACGTCATGACGCAGGGCTCCGGTGACGCCAGGATGCAGCCGCTCTATTTCCTGATCACGACAGCAGGGAACGACACCAACTCCATCTGCTACGAGATACACCAGAAGGCTCTGGACATTGAAGCCGGCAGGAAGGTTGATCCTACCTTCTACTCCGTCATCTATGGTGCGGATGAATCTGAGGACTGGACGGATCCCAAGGTCTGGAAAAAAGCAAATCCATCCCTTGGCATAACGGTGGGTATCGACAAGGTGAAAGCCGCCTGCGAATCAGCGCGGCAGAACCCCGGCGAGGAGAATTCCTTCCGGCAGCTTCGGCTGAACCAGTGGGTAAAGCAGTCGGTCAGGTGGATGCCGATGGAGAAATGGGACGCCTGCGCATTTCCCGTGGACGAGGATGAACTGGAGGGGCGCGTCTGCTACGGAGGCCTTGACCTCTCCTCCACCACGGACATCACGGCATTCGTGCTGGTGTTCCCTCCGCTTGACGAGGAAGACAAATACTACGTCCTCCCCTATTTCTGGATCCCGGAGGAGACGCTCGACCTGCGTGTCAGGCGCGACCATGTGCCTTACGATGTCTGGGAGCGGCAGGGATTTCTGGAGACCACGGAAGGGAACGTGGTGCATTACGGATACATCGAGAAGTTCATCGAGCGGCTGGGCGACCGGTTCAACATCCGGGAGATCGCCTTCGACCGCTGGGGAGCCATCCAGATGGTGCAGAACCTTGAGGGCATGGGCTTCACGGTGGTGCCGTTCGGTCAGGGCTTTAAGGACATGTCGCCGCCCACGAAGGAACTGATGAAGCTGGTGCTGGAGGGAAGGATCGCCCATGGCGGGCACCCCGTCCTGCGGTGGATGATGGACAACATCTACATCCGGCAGGACCCGGCGGGCAACATCAAGGCGGACAAGGAGAAGTCCACGGAGAAGATCGACGGCGCGATTGCAACCATCATGGGGCTTGACCGTGCCATCCGCTGCGGGCTGGACACTGGCGAATCGGTTTATGACAGCCGCGGGATTTTATTTCTTTGATTATTTTTTTGATTGGAGGCGGTGGTTTAATGGGATTCTTAAGCGGCATCTTTAAATCCAGGGATGCCCCAAAGGACCGGACGGCAGGGAGCGCCTACGGATTCCTGATGGGCGGCAGTGCAAGCGGGAAGTACGTGAACGAGCGGTCCGCCATGCAGATGACGGCGGTGTATTCCTGCGTGAGGATCCTGGCGGAGTCGGTGGCGGGGCTGCCGCTTCACCTCTATAAATACACGGGGGCTGGCTCGGAGAAGGCACAGGGGCATCCGCTCTACCGGCTGCTCCACGATGAGCCGAACCCGGAGATGACCTCCTTCGTGTTCCGGGAGACGCTGATGACGCACCTGCTCCTGTGGGGGAATGCCTACGCGCAGGTCATCCGGAACGGCAAGGGCGAGGTCATTGCTCTGTATCCGCTGATGCCGGACCGCATGGCGGTGGACAGGGACGATAAGGGGCGGCTCTATTACGAGTACCGCACCAGCACGGACGAGGCAAGGACCATGAAGGGGAGCACGGTGCGGCTCTCCCCCTACGAGGTGCTGCACATCCCCGGCCTTGGTTTTGACGGCCTTGTGGGATACTCCCCCATCGCCATGGCGAAGAACGCCATCGGGCTTGCCATCGCGACCGAGGAGTACGGGAGCAAGTTCTTCGCGAACGGCGCGACGCCGAGCGGCATCCTGGAATACCCCGGCACGGTGAAGGACCCGGAGAAGGTCAGGGAAAGCTGGAATGCCGGGTTTGCGGGCAGCGGGAACGCCCAGAAGGTGGCAGTCCTGGAGGAGGGCATGAAGTACACGCCCATCTCCATCTCGCCGGAGCAGGCGCAGTTTCTGGAGACGCGGAAGTTCCAGATTGATGAGATCGCGCGTATCTTCCGGGTGCCGCCGCACATGATCGGCGACCTGGACAGGTCAACATTCTCCAATATAGAAAATATGTCCTTGGAATTCGTGAAATACACCTTGAATCCGTGGATCGTGCGCTGGGAGCAGTCCATCGCACGGACGCTGCTTTCGCCAGAGGAGAAGAGACAGTATTTTGCCAAGTTCAATGTGGATGGCCTGTTGCGCGGCGACTATGCCAGCCGCATGCAGGGATATTCCATCGGCGTACAGAACGGGTTCCTCTCCCCGAACGATGTTCGGCAGTTGGAGAACATGGATCTGATTCCTGATGAGGATGGCGGGAACAACTACATGGTGAACGGGAACATGATCAAGATCTCAGATGTGGGGAGACAATGGGAAGGAAATGGAGGGGGTGGCGAAAATTTATTATCAGAAACTGATCGGCCGGAAGATTGGGCATTGGGCAGTCCTAAGCGTGGCTGAATGTGACCATGGCAGGACGAAAATGTTGTGCAGATGTGATTGCGGCACAGTCCATGCCGTGGATTCATACAGCCTGTTCCATGGGCTGACGCAGAGCTGCGGAAGATGCAACAGGATTATCAGGGAAAACGGATATATGAGGTGTGTCATGAGGAATGGCACATCTTTTATTTTTGATGCGGAGGACGAGGACATAGTCCGTCGGCATGCCTGGTCCCTTTCAAGGGGGCATGTCCGGGCCACGGAGAATGGAAAGAACATTTACCTTCATCGCCTTATCATGGGCGCAGCCGAAAACGAACAGGTTGACCATATCAACATGGATAAGACAGACAACAGGCGGTGCAACCTGAGACTGGCAAGCCATGCAGAAAACCAGAGAAACAAAGGTCTGCGGGCAGACAGCACCACTGGATTTAAAGGCGTGTGCTTCGATAAAAGGGCGGGCAATTATGTAGCGTATATTAATGCGGATGGGGTAAGGACCTACCTGGGGAGGTTCAGCGACAAATACGAGGCGGCAAAGGCATATGACAAAGCCGCAAAAGAGCTGCACGGTGATTTTGCGCGGCTGAATCTTCCGGACAGTGCCTGATGCCTATACGCAATATGGGAAAGGAGGATGGAAATTCCGATGAAGAAGTTCTGGAACTGGAAAAACAGGAAGATCAGGGATCAGTCCGGGGAAGAAATATCTGAAAGGGTGCTTTTCCTGAACGGCACCATAGCGGAAGACAGCTGGTACGATGACGACGTCACCCCGGCGGTCTTCCGGCAGGAACTGGAGTCCGGGAGCGGCCCCGTCACGGTGTGGATCAACTCGCCGGGCGGCGACTGCGTGGCGGCAGCCCAGATCTACAACATGCTGATGGACTACAGGGGGGACGTGACCGTCAAGATTGACGGCATCGCGGCGTCGGCTGCAAGCGTCATCGCCATGGCTGGGGCAAGGGTCCTGATGAGCCCGGTCAGTACGATGATGATCCACAATCCTGCCACCATTGCCTTTGGCGACACGGCGGAGATGCAGAAGGCCATCGCCATGCTCTCCGAGGTGAAGGAGTCCATCATGAACGCCTACGAGATTAAGACGGGCATGAGCCGGACAAAACTCTCCCACCTGATGGACGCGGAGACCTGGATGGACGCGCACAAGGCGGTGGAGCTGGGGTTTGCGGACGGCATCCTTTCGAGGGCGGATGCACCGGAAGGCGAAGACTTGGAAGCACCGGAGGTGTCGATGCTGTATTCCAGGGCGGCGGTGACCAACTCGCTGATGGACAAGATCGCGGCTAAGTGCCGCATCAAGCCGCCGGATGCCAGCATGGACGGGAAACAGGATACAGCAGCTGACGGGCGCAGCGCTTCCGAGGTCAGGGAGCGCCTTAACTTTATCAAAAAATTCATTTAACGGAGGGATTTGTTATGACGATCAATGAAATGATCCAGAAAAGGGCAAAGGTGTGGGAGACCGCGAAGAAGTTCGTGGATACCCACGAGAACGAAAACGGCATCCTGTCCGCGGAGGACAATGCCGCGTATGAGCGGATGGAGAAGGAAATCGAGGAGCTGACCGCCGCCATCGACCGCCAGCAGAGGGCCGAGGCAAGGGAGGCGGAACTGAACAGGCCGATGGGTACCCCGCTCACCGGCAGGCCGGAGCAGAAAGCGGACGAGAAAACCGGAAGGGCTTCCAATGCCTACCGGGAGGACTTCGGTGCGCACCTGCGCGGCAGGAAGCCGCTCCACAACGTGCTCTCCGAGGGCGTGCAGGCGGACGGCGGCTACCTGGTGCCGGAGGAATTCGAGCGGCAGATCATCACGGGGCTTGAGGAAGCGAACGTGGTGAGGAGCCTCGCGAAGGTGATCACCACCAGCGCGGAGCGCAAGATCCCGGTGGCGGCCACCCACTCCGAGGCGAAGTGGACGG
>NZ_CANRKH010000010.1 GCF_947631165.1 uncultured Dysosmobacter sp.
ACGGGTTCCGGCATCATCGCCGGGCCGGCTGAAAAGTTATAGGTTCTTCCGTATTTCATCTCTTTGTCCTCCATTTCTTTCAGTTTGGGAGAGACCCATTAACACAGATCTCTCCCATTAAACTTTATTTCCGCAAAATAAGCGTTTGCTTAATGATACAGGATATTGGGCAGGAACAGCGAGATCTCAGGCACCAGCACGATAATGACCAGGGCCACGATGCTGATGAGGCAGAACGGCAGCACACCCTTGTAGATCTCGCCCATTTTCGCATTGGCAATGGGCTGTGCCACAAACAAATTCAAGCCGAAAGGCGGTGTGAACATGCCGATGCACACCGTGGTAATCATAATGACGCCCAGGTGGATCAGGTTGATGTCCAAGGCATTCACCGTAGACAGCACGATGGGCAGAATGATCATGAACGCGGAAACGCCATCAATGAACATGCCGGCGATCAGCATGTAGACGCACAGGATCAGCAAGAAGGAAGTCTTACCAATATCCAGGGTAGCCATCCAGCTGGAGAAAGCCTGAGGCAGACCGCCCACAGTCAGCAGCCACGCAAACGCGGAGGCGGCAGCCATCAGGATCATCGTCTGCGCGGTGGTCCTGATAGAGGCAACCAGCGTCTCCCGGAACAATTTCATATCCATCTCTTTGTAGATGAACACGCTGACCAGCAGCGCGTACACGCAGGAAAGGCCGGAAGCCTCGGTGGGGGTGCAGATGCCGGAGTAAATGCCGCCAATGATGATGATCGGCACGCCCAGCGCCCACAGGGCATTCAGAGTAGCGCGGCCCTTATCCGCCCAGGATGCTTTCGCTTCCTTGGGGATATTGTGACGCTTGGCATAAACATAGATATACAGCAGGAAGCAGATACCGTATACGATACCGGCAGTCAAGCCTGCCATAAACAGCTCGCCGACTGAGGCGTTCGTCATCGTGCAGTACATGATGGCGGTGATGCTGGGGGGAATCAGCAGCGCTACGGAGCCGCTGGAAGCGATCAGGCCCAAAGAGAAGCCCTTGGGGTAATGCTTTTCCCGCAGGCCGGGATACAGCAGTCCGCCGATCGCCACCACAGTAGAGGGAGACGAGCCGGACACAGCGCCAAAGAACATGCTGGCCACTTCTGTGGTGAAACCCAGGCCGCCAGTGGTATCACCCACCATGGCCGCCGCCCAATTCACGATACGGCGGCCAATACCGCCGTTCTTCATGATGTTGGCCGCCAGAACGAAAAAGGGCACAGACAGCAGGGAAAACTTATCAATGCCGCCAAACATCTTCATGGCGACTACAGTCAGATCATTGTTGGTGAAGAGCAGCAGACTTGCCGCGGTAGGCAGGCAGAGGGCCACAAAAATGGGAGCGCCCATAAAAAGCAGGATAAACATACCTGCGATCAGGAAAATATTCATTGCCATATCAGATGACCCTCCTTTCAGTTCAGATCCAACAGATTGATATCGGTAGCATCTTCCACCGGCTTGTCCGCCAGGTCCTCATGCTTGACGCGGATATAAAATACCAGCTTCAAAGCATACTGAACGGTGGAAAGAGCCGCGCCGATAGGCAGCGCCAAATAGATGATCCACAGGGGCACCTGCATCACGGGACTGCGCTGCATATTCTTCAAAGCCAGGCCCACATAGCTGGCACAGCCCACTGTGAACAGCGCGCAGAACACGCAGGCTGCCAGCATGCAGAGGATCTTCAAAATCTTCTTCGTCTTGGTGGGGGACATCTGATAGACGATATCCACACCCACATGGAGGTCATCCTCCGCACAGAGAGACATGCCTACAAAAGTGATCCACACGCTGCAATAGCGCATGAATTCCTCCGCCCAGTCCAGTGCGGGCATCCATGATACCCGGCGGAAAATAACGTTCAAGGTCAGCACCAGCAGCGCCGCGCTGAACAAAATGCTTGTCAGAGTGATCTCAGCGATTCGGATCCCCTTCAAAACTTTCTTCAATACAATACACCAACTTTCTAAGAAAGGGCGGAGCAAAAGTCAATTTGCTCCGCCCCTGGGAAAATTACTGGTTGGCGGGATCAGCCAGGAACTCCTGGACCCGGTTCAGCAGATCAGTGCCGATCTCCTTGCCGAACTCCTCGTACACAGGCTCGCAGGCGTCCTTGAAAGCCTGTCTCTCCTCGGGAGTCAGCTCATAAATGGTGATATCGCTGGCCTCGATGGTGGCATAGTAATCCTTGTTGTACTCCTGGAGACGGTCATAGCAGAACTGCTGGTTCTCGATGACAACTTCCTCGATCAGCGCCTTGGTGTTGTCGTCCAGGCCGTCCCACCACTGACCGGAGCAGGCCATGATGTACTCCAGATAGGAGTGTGCGGACACGATCATGTAATTCTGCACCTCATACAGCTTCTGGCTGGCGATGGACAGGAAGGGGTTCTCCTGGCCGTCGACCGTCTTGTTCTGCAGGGCGTTGTACAACTCCATGATATCGATGGCAGTGGTGGTAGCACCCCAGCACTTATACATCTCCATGATGATGGGAGCTTCCTGGGTGCGGATGCGCAGGCCCTTGAAATCCTCGGGCTTGTGGATCTCATAGTTGTTGGTGAAGTTCTTGGAGCCAGAGGAATAGAAGGCCAGGCCATGGATACCGATATCGTCCAGGCCGGACATCATCTCGGTAGCCAGATCGCTCTGGAACAGCTTCATGGTAGACTCCTGCGTGGGGAACAAGAAGGGCATGTCCATGATGTTCAGCGTGGGATAGAATCCGCCGTACTTGGAGGTGGGCAGCAGGACCATCTCCACCGTGTTCATCTGCATGGACTCGATCATCTCGGAAGCGCTGCCCAGCTGCTGGGTGGGATAGATCTCCACGGTGATAGCACCGCCGGAACGCTCCTCCAGCGCGGCCTTGATGTTCTCGCAGGCCTCATGGTGCGGAGTCGTGAGGGGGGCGTCATGGGCCAGGCGGATGGTCATCTTGGGATAGGTCACATCGCTGGTTGCGGGCTCGCCGGTCTGGGTCTCGGGTGCGGGGTCGTTGGTCGTCGGGGTCTCCTCGGTCTTGTTGCCGCAGGCGGCCATGGACAGCATCATTGCGATCGCCATGACCAAAGCAAGAATCTTCTTCATGATCTTCTCCTTCTCAAAATAAATATCTATCCTATTGAACAGCCAAAGCTGCTATAGGTCCCAAAGTGGATGTGGTACTGCCCGCTGCTCACCGCGGCCTGGCTCGGCCAAGCTGTGGTGGATCCGCCGGGATTCAGCCGCTGTACTTGCTGATGATCTCCTCAGCAAAGAACTGCATGTGGTCGCGGGTCTCCTCCAGGTTGCTGTCCGCAAAGATCAGCGCGGAGAAGGTGTTGACACCGGCCTCGATATAACGCTCCACCTGTGCCCGGACCTCGTCCACGGAGCCGAGCAGGTTGCGGTCCAGATACTGTGTCGCGTCTCTGCCCTTCATGGTGGACTTGCCCAGAGAGCAGCTGTGGCGGTAGATCTGAGAACGCTCGTAACGAGCTACGGCCTCCTCGTGGGTCTTAGCGATGGAAACGGAGATCTGGGGGGCGATATCAATGTCCTTGATGTTCCGGCCCACGGCCTCGCACTCAGCAGTGATCGCCTCCACGCCGCTCTTGATCTCATCAGGCGTCAGCAGCGCGGGCAGCCAGCCGGTGCCCCATTTGGCCACGCGCTTGTAGCCCTTGGCAGAGTTTCCGCCGAAATAGAACGCGAAGGGCTCCTGAACGGGATGGGGATAGCACTGGGCATGCTGAATATCGAAATACTTGCCCTCATAGGTCACATTGTCCTCGGTGAACAGACGGTGCATGATGTCGATCGACTCATCCAGCATCTCGCCGCGGATCATGCCATGAGCAGCCTTGCCGAATTCGGACTCGAACTCCTCTCTGTAAGCGCCCAGGCCGACGCCCAGCAGCAAACGGCCGCCGGACAGCTGATCCAAGGTCGCGATCTCCTTGGCCATGACCAGAGGATTGCGGAAGGGGATGACCAGCAGGGCGGTGGCCAGCTTCAAAGTGGTCGTCCGCTCAGCAATGGCGGCCAGCTCCAGCAGCGGCGCGTAATAACGGGGCGGCTGGCCGTTGAATTCCTCCCGCACATAGTTCTGGGTCGTGATGTGGTCGTTGCCCCACACGGAGTGGAAGCCGAGCTTCTCCGCGTAGACGGAAAGCTCAACGACATCGCGGGCGGAAGAATAGGGGATGGGATACATCAATCCCTCAGTGCCGGTGGCGATACCAAGGCCAAAGTTTGCCTTCATGTTGGTGTCCTCCTTATTATTAAAATCATGAACTGCATGCTGCGGATGGGATCAGACCACATACTTCTCATAGGGAGTTTCAGAGAGATAGCGGTCACGCCGGTCAACGATCGTTGTGACAACATTCTTGCCGGGGCCAAGCTCCTTGGCGATGCGCAGGGCCACCGCCACATTGGCGCCGGAGGACATCCCGCAGAAGATACCCTCTTCCTGGCACAGGCGGTTGGCCATGTCTCTGGCCTCTTCATCGGAAACGCAGTAGATCCGGTCCGGATAGCCGGCGTCCAGCAGCTTCTTCACGATGGGGTCCTCCGTGACCCACTTGTCCAGGCCAATGGCCTCGGCGATCTTCGTCTTCATGTCAGACACAGTGAATTCGCCGTACTTGGCCATTTCGCCTTCAAAATCAAAATACTTCTCACTGCCGCCGGGCTCCACGCCAAAGATCAGCGGGGGGCGGACGCCGTGGTTGCCCAGGCCGCGGATCATGCCAAACAAAGACGCACCGGAACTGGCGGAGCAGCCGATCGCGTCTACCTGGCCCTCCAGCTGCTCATAGATCTCTTCGCCCAGAGACTCCTGGCCAATGTAGTTGTAGGGGTTATAGATCTGGTCGACCCACACGGCGTTGTCCAGGCTGTCCTCTTCCCGCTGGCAGTCCATCTTGGCAGACAGCACATGCAGCAGGTCGGGCGCCTCCTTGGACAACTCCTCGATCTGCTCCTGAGTCAGATAGACGTCCGGCTCACTGGAGATCTTCACTTGGGGGCCGTAGGCCTTAGTGATGAGCATTCTGGCGTTTTTGGGATCTTCCATCTGATAGCGGTACAAATAGATGCGGGCGTTATATCCTTTGGCAGCGCACACCATGGAGACAGCGGGAGCTGTATTGCCGGCAGATGCCTCAATGACCGTGCCGCCCTCTTTCAGCTGCTTGTGGTTCCAGGTATCCCCGCGCTCTGCGGCCTCGATCATAGCCAGGGCCATTCTGTCCTTATAGCTGCCGCTGGGGTTCAGATGTTCCAGCTTCACGAACACGTTCGCCCCCACGTCCTTGCCGACCCGGTTCAGCTTCAGCAGCGGGGTGTGGCCGATCGCCTCAGTGATACTGTTGATGTAATTCATACGTTCCCTCCATATCATCTTCATTAGTCAAAAATATCAGGGACGCACAGGCGCGTTGATCGCTATCTGATCTTTTATGCACCCCTGTCATTCACAGATCTGGAACAGGCGCCATCCGAACAATGGCCGTTCCCTTTCAGCGCCGGAACATACGCCGGCAGCTCAGTCCTGCGGGTCCATCGCACGAAGCGCTGTCCGGATAGAGCGGACCCGTTCCAGCGCGCCCTTCCCCTCCACGCAGCGCTTGGAGAACTTCTCCAGCCAAGGCTGCATCTGCTCCAGGGACTCATACTGCCCCCGCTCCTGCAGCATGCGCAGCAGCTCTTCCCTGCTGAAATCCTGATAGCGCTCATCGTGGATCAGATACCGCTGGCCCAGGCGCTTCGTATAAGGCCGGTTCAGCTGCGCCTCCGTGGCGTAGCCAATGCACAGCGTCACCACCGGCACCACGCCCACAGGGCAGCCCAGCGCCGCGGCCCGGTCCTCGTAATGCTCCATGATATCGCCCAGATAAACGGAGCTGAGGCCCAGGGCCTCCGCCGCCAAAACGGCGTTCTGGGCCGCGACCACCGTATCCACAACAGCAAGCTGATACTCGCCTTCCTGCGGATTCCGGCCGCTCTCCGTCATCCCCTCAAAAATGATGTTCCACCGGCGGTAATCCGCGCAGAACACCAGCACCATGGGTGCCTTGCGGATGGCAGGCTGTTTGGACAGCTTTGCCCGGGTCTCCGGGTCATTCACGGAGATCACGGAGTACATCATCATGTTCTCCGTCGTCGGCGCCGCCAGGATCGCCTGGTAGATCTTCTTCCGCTTTTCCTCTTCCACGTCCCGCTCGATAAAATCCCGGACCGACTTGCGGTCCATGATCACTTGGAGGGCCTCCAGCTTCTCTTCGTACATCCGTATCCTCACTCTCCGATCTTCAAGATCCTTCCCAGCGCCCGGTACACAGGTGCGTACAGACACAGTGCGATGGCGCTGTTCAAAGCCGCTTTCAACAAATTGAACGGGATGACATAGACCATGGATGCCGTGACGGCTTCCGCCGACATCCCATGCTGCAGATACAAGATCACATAATTGGCGGGGATCATGATAATCGTTGCCGCCAAAACTCCGGCAGCGCAGCATAAGATCCGCTTTTTCCCGCCCGCCCGAAAACGGTGGGCCAGACAAACAGCCACCAGCATCAGCGTTGCCGTGGCCAGAAATTCACTGATGTGCCCATAGGGGCTTCCTCCGTGGACCAGGAAATACAAAACGCCTTTTACCACCGCGCACTCCAGCCCGGCAACCGGTCCCAGCAAAAGGCCGCACAGCAATATGACCGCGCCATTGGGATCATATTTCAAATAGGAGGCCGCCGGGATCAGCTTAAAGCCAAAGCACAGCATGCACATCATGCCGATGGCCGCCAGCAGAGCAATATATACCAGCCGGTGCAGCGGACGCATTCCCAGCTTGGTGACCAGGATCTCTTCCTCTTTTACATCCATTTTCAGATTCTCCGTTTTCTCTGCCAATTTTTTTGTTTCGCCGCCTGGTCACCGAAGCTTTTCCTTCCCAATTTGATACAACCGATCCTTCCGCGGCAGCCGCAGAGAAGCGCTGTCCTCTTCGGAAGGCGTATATGAGAATCCGCGCACCAAAACGGCGGGGATGCCTTCGTTTCCCTGTCCCATGACCAGCGTGGCCGCGCCGGCGATCTCGTCGGCCACAGCCTCCATCGTGCTGCGCATCACGCGGCCGTCGCGATCCTCCAAGCCGATATAGGGCCGGATGGTCTGCATACCGTAAGACCCCACCACAACGCCCGCCGCGCCACTGCGCAGCGCTCTGCCGTGGGTATCGCAGATGATGACCGGCAGGTCTATTCCACGCTTCGCAAGAGCCTGACTGATGTGCTTGGCCTGAGCGTCGCAGTCCTCCGGCAGCAGGATCACCCGGTCCGCCCCACCGGCGTTGGAGGCATCCACGCCGGCATTGCAGCAAATCCAGCCGTCCCTGCGTTCAGAGATCAGCAGCCCCCGCTCACAGACATACAGCTTTTCCGAGCTGTCCATGATGACCTGGACCATAGCCGGATCCTTGCCGCTGACCCCGGCGATGCGTTTTGCCTCATCGGAGGGCGTCACCGCTGCCAGCTCCCGGACCCGTCCGGCGGCCTTGGAAATGACCT
Organism: uncultured Dysosmobacter sp.; assembly: GCF_947631165.1. Lineage (GTDB taxonomy): Bacteria > Bacillota > Clostridia > Oscillospirales > Oscillospiraceae > Oscillibacter. Next base: position 7,595 of record NZ_CANRKH010000010.1, read on the forward strand.
TATGGGTCACCACAAGGATATCTCCCGGCTGGACTTCGGCTGTCTCATTGAGAGCCTTTGCCAGCAGCGCCGTCAGATCCGTATCGGCAGTGACCTCCGGCAATCCGGAGAGCGGGATAAAAGAAAGTATATTAGGCGTCATATTCCATGCAAAAAATGCCTGAACGGCATAAACTCCATCTTCAAAATCTTTTTCGGTATTTCCTCTGCCTCCGGTATGAAATACCTCCTGCAGGGCCAAATTCTGTCCGTTCATTCGACCTGGACAGAGCGTTCCCGTCATCTATTTTGAAATTCTACCATAGAGTGTAATAAATTGCAATATGAATTCGAAATATATTTACTTTAATGTGCTACCATAGTAATATATAAAATTATATATTATGGACTTTTCCCCAGAATTTCAATATTTATTAACCCATATTACAAAAAGTACTGCCCTCTCCCTTTCTAACACAGTTCTGCACTTTTATACCTGTATTTCCATTATTTGTGAATTTTTAATCTACTTATAAAACAGGCAATGGACAGCCCCATTGCCTGTTTTATAAGTAGATGTCCTCTAACGGACAGTCTCAGCGCAGCATACAATTGCTGACAGACCGCAATGTCTCCACAGGGTCTGCTCCGCCGCCCAGCTCAAAGCAGATCGGCATTTCCACGCCTGCGTCGATATAAGCCTCCATCCGCTCCCGGCACTCTCGGGCCGTGCCGGCGATGACGATCTTCCGCACCATTTCGTCCGTCACCGGCAGCGGACACTCCGTTCCCGCAAAAAAAGCGTCCCGGAAGGGTTGGACCTCCTCCGGCGCGAAACCTGCACAGGTAAGGATGGGCTGCGCCCCGTGGAGGGCCAGATACCGGCGCACAGCCGGGCGCATGGCCTCCACCGCGCTGGCGCTGTCCTCCTGGATGCAGGTTGGCAGATACGCCGCGATACGAATCTCTGCCGGGTCGCGGCCAACGCTGCGGGCGCCCTCTGCGATCAGCTTTCTCGCATAAGAGACGTACTCTAGGGTGCATCCAGCGGAAAGCAGGATGCCGTCCGCCACCTGGCCGGTGATATACAATGCCCGGTCGCCCTTGACGCCGGTATAGATGGGCTGATCCCGGCGCAATGGTTCAAAGTCCAGCTTCAGCGGGCCGGTCCGGAAAACCTCTCCTTGAAAGCTGATCTCACCGTCCCGCAGCACTGTTTTCATGATCTGGACGGCTTCTTTTGTGGCGGTGATCGGCTTTCGGAAGGGAATGCCCAGCTCCGTCTCCATCCAGCGTTTGTTGCTGGCGCCCATGGCGATAATGGCCCGCCCGCCGGAGATGGAATCCAGCGCGGCAGCCTCCATGGCGGACAGCACCGGATGGCGGGTATAGGGGTTGATGACGCCAATGCCCAATTGAATATGAGACGTGTGCGCCGCGCAGACCGTGGCCACGGAAAAAGCGCCGGCATAGAAGCAATCCTCTGCGATCCAGGCGTTGGAAAATCCCAGTTCCTCTGCCTGTTTCACCAACGCGATGGTCTGTTCCGCAGAATGATGCCCCAAAAAGCCAAATCCCAGATCATGGATCTTTCCCATACGTTAACTCCTTTTCATGTTTTATCATGTCATGTAATGAATGGTTTACCGCCCGCATCAGCGCAGAGCGGCTTCAATCGCGCCGGTTTTCCAGTAATACTAATACGATTTTCTTATCATCTTTTTAAAAGATCAAAATATCTTTTGATTGCAGCGCCCCTGACGCAAGGAAGCATATTAGCAACATCTCTGGCAGCTATGCCGCCGGCCCGCTGGCGGGCCTTTAACAAAACAATTATCGGTTAATTGGGGATTAGTATAAGTTTTTCGCCCTGAAAAAGCAAGTACTACCTTGATAAAAATCAATGTCATCTTATGAATTTTCAACGCCTGCCGCTTGCCCTTTCATCCGAAAATCCTTATTTTTCGCCGAAATTGGATGTTTTTGAGAAAAATAGCAAAATTTTTTCTTGCCATTTTCACAGAGGCTGTTATAATTAAGAAAGAGCCTATTTGTGTTTGACACAGACAGAAGGCAAAAGTGCGCAGCAAAGACGCTGTTGGCCATGGGCTGACAGCGTCCTTTTCTTTCCAGAAGCATACTGCAAAGCACAAAAGGGTTCGGGTATAGATTCAAGAGAAAAGGAGAGTTACAGAATGAGCAATAACATCGATCAAAAAGCAAATGACTATGCAACCGCACCAGTACCACTGAGTGAGCGCAAAGGCTTCTGGGGAACTGCGGCGGTCTGGATGGGCTGGTGCATCAGCCTCAGTGCCTTCCTGACCGGCGGCACCATCGCCGCGGGCTGCTCCCTGGGCACCGCCCTAGCGGCAGTTTTCATCGGCAACGCGATTTTGGTGGTGATCGGCGTCCTCTGTGGCATCATCGGCTACCGCACCGGCCTGACCACTTACACCATCTACCGTCTGATCTTCGGTGAAAAGGGCAACGTCATCGTCTCCACCGTCATGGCGATCTCCCTGATGGCCTTTATCGGCGTACTGATGGATTCTTTCGCCTCCACGCTCCACGGCTTACTGCCCTGGTTCCCCATTCCGGTGGCCACCTGCCTATTCGCCGCATGCATCCTGAGCTCCGCCATCAACGGCTTCAAGGGTCTGCGCTTCATCAGTGTGATCGCCGCACCGGCACTGGTCATCCTCTGCGTGCTGTGCTTTGTCCGCACCCTGATGCAGCCTGACGCCATCTCTACCCTGACCACCTGGGAACCTGAGACCACCATCACCTTTGTGACCGCCGTGGGCGCGGCTACCTCCACCTGGATCGGCGGCGCCACCAAGACCGCCGACCTGACCCGTTATTCCAAGAAGATCTCCCATGTGGTGGGCGGCGCCGCCCTGGGCTATCTGGCTGGTGCCGGCTTGTTTGAAGGCGTAGCTGTCGTATGCGCCATCGGCGCCGGCGACGGCAACCTGGTCAACGTCATGGCCAGCCTGGGCATGCTGGTCCCCGCCGTATTCGTGCTGGGTCTGGCCCTGTGGACCACCACGGATAACAACATTTACTCCGCCGCCCTGGCGTTCACTGACATGAGCGAGATCCTGCACCTCAAGATCAGCCGTAAGATCTGGGTCGTGGTCTGTGTCGCCATCGCGCTGGTCGTTTCTCTGCTAGGCCTCTCCAACAACTTCAAGGTCTGGCTGAACATCATCGGTACCACCTCCGGTCCTCTGGCCGGCATCATGATCTCTCACTTCTTCATCATCCACAAGTGGTCCGCCACCGAATACACCATCCCCTCCGGGTTCGGCATCACCGGCTTCGCCACCTGGATCCTCTCTTTCCTGATCGCCCAGAGCACCACCAGCCCCATTCCGACCCTGACCTCCATCCTCATCAGCTTCGTGCTGTACATCGTGATGGAGCTGCTGGCAAGATATGTTTTCCACTACCAGCCCAAGGGTTCTGTTTTCCGCATTCAGGAAAACAAGTAATCATAAATGACCGGCCAGGCCGGACAGGAAAGCCTGTCCGGCCTGGTTTTTCTCTGCGAAAAAGGAGTCGCCCCGCACGGAGACCGTGCGGGGCAGTGAGGAGAGATAAATCGAGAGAGTTTTGTGGCACGATGCTCCGGCCGCAGGCCTCCCACACGCCTGGAGTCGGACATTCCCGGCGGAACAAACCTCCGTCCGCCGGGGAAATGGCTCCGTGAGGTTCAAAACGGAGCCGCTCTCTCCGGCAGGCCGCCCAGTCTCCCGCCGCAGTAGTTAGTTTTAACTAACCACAATTACATCATAACACGCCAATGCCTGTCTGTCAATCTTTTTTTGCACTCCTCAGATAATTTTTCTAACGCTTCTCTTTGGGCCGCGGCCCCTTTCCCATTCCGCATCCTGCCCCGGCAAAAACGCATTCCGGCGGTAAAGCCCTTGCCTTTTCCGCATCCAGGCGGTATGCTCAGGCTGTCATACCCTCAGTGAACAAAGGGCAACGCGGTTTTTCAGGGCATCTTCAGCGGCTGGCGGCGTTATCCTCGTTGCCGGGCGTGACGCCCATCTAGGACGATGACGCTGCCAACGTTGATTTTAGCCGCCGGCAGGCGTGTTGCCCTTTGTCCACTGAGGGTACTGTTTCCTGATAAAAACTTTAAAAAAGTTTTTTATTGCGGCGCATCGCGCCGCCGCGCCTGCGTTGCGCAGGAAAAGTATGGACTTTCATCACAGGCGGCTGTGCCGCCGGGCCGCTTATGCGGCACTAATAAAACAAGAAAATTGTTTCATTAGTGATTCGTATCAGCTGACAAAGGAGGGAATCATGAAGATCACAGTCGAACACGGCGATGTGCCGGAAAACGAGGTCATCCTCCGCTGCCGGGAGCTGGACGGTGAGATGCTCCATGTGCTGTCGCTGCTGCGCTCCGGACTGCAGACCCTCTGCGCCTGGACGGAGGACCGGCAGATGGTCCTGCTTCAGCCGGGCGAGGTGCTGTACGCCGAATCTGTGGAGGAGCGGACCTGGCTGTACTGCGAAAAGGCCGTCTGGCGCACGGCTCTGACACTGGCGGAGCTGGAGGCCCGGTATGAAGCGCTGGGCTTCTGCCGGATCAGCCGCTCCATGGTAGTGAACCTCCACGGCATCCGGCGGCTGAAAAGCTATCCCGGAAACCGCATCGAGGCCACGATGCGCAACGATGAACGGGTACTGGTCTCGCGCCGTTACGCGCCGTTTTTCCGGGAACGGCTGGGCATGTAAGAAAGGAGCTTTTATGATACAGGAATTCAATCGCACATATCTGTGGGGCAGGGATGTGAAGTACCGCATGGGCCTGTACACCACTATGGCGGTCTTTTACAAGGCAGTCGTCAACGCCCTGCTGGGGGAGTTCTCCGTGGATTCTCTGACGATGCTGGAAATGCTGGCGGTGAGTTTTCTCTTCGCCCTGGCGGAAACGGTGATCGTCCCCAGCGGAAAAAACCGGGGAGAGGTATCCATGCGGCGGCGCGCCATCCTGCTGATTGTCCTGGCTAATATCGTCTATATCGGCAGCGCCCTGCTCTTTGGCTGGTTCCGCGGCATCCCCGTCTGGTGGGCAGCCATCATGATCGCCGTTCTGGAATTGGGGCTGGCGGCCCTGTGGTATGCCCTCTGGCTGGAGTACCAACGGGACACCAAACTGCTCAATCAAAACCTCCAGCACTTTCAGCAGGAGCTTTAAAAAAAGTGTCCGGGAGACCCGGACACTCTTTTTGTATTTATAGGCTCTCCATGGCATCGTTGACCGCGTCCTCGCAGGAGCGCATAGCCAGAATGGTCTTTTCCATCAGCTCCTCCAACGTCCAGCCCAGGCGCTCCGCGCCCTCCTTGATGACGTCCCGGGAACAGCCGGCGGCGAATTTCTTGTCCTTGAACTTCTTTTTCAGGGAACTGACTTCCATGTCCTGGCAGCTCTTGCTGGGGCGCATCCGGGCCGCCGCGCCGATGAGGCCCGTCAGCTCGTCTGCCGCGAAGAGGACCTTTTCCATCTCATGGACAGGCTCCACATCGCAGCACAGGCCAAAGCCGTGGGAGCAGACGGCGTGGATCAGCTCCTGGGAGCAGCCGATCTCCGCCAGCAGCTCCGGGGCTTTTTTGCAGTGCTCCTCCGGCCATTTCTCAAAGTCCACGTCGTGGAGCAGGCCCACAGTGGCCCAGAAATCCGCGTCCTCGCCGTGGCCCAGTTCTTGGGCGTACCAGCGCATGGTCCCCTCCACCGTCAGGGCGTGCTGGATGTGGAAGGGCTCGGAATTATACTTCCGCAGCAGCGCCAGGGCCGCCGTTCTGTCAGGACATGCTTTCATGAATGATCGCTCCTTTGAAAAAATATGGATATTTAGAACCTGTACCGATAGGCGAGGGACGCCGGATGGGCAAGGGATTTTCCCGTCAATCAAGGCGCTTCGACGCAGGAAGTTTGTGTATTTCAAGGAAAAGCAACGCAGAGTGGCGGGAAAAGCCCCGACCAGACGGTGTGCAGCGCCTATTGGTACAGGTTCTTATATACGCGCCCCGGTTCGCGGGGATCACATCTCCCGGGGGTCCGGATCGCCGTCCAGGGTCACGAAATAGTCGTAATAAGGCAGCAGGAATGCATAGCCCCGCTTCAGCCGGTCCACGATGTCCCGGGAGAACAGCTCCTCCGTCAGCTTGTCCTCATGGCAGACGGAGAAGGACTTCATCTGATACCAGGGCTTCAGGATCTCAGAGGGGGCCTGGCTCCGGGGCTTTTTGTAGTCCTGGGTATCCAGGATGAATTCCCGCTGGCCGTTCAGCTTCCGCGTCAGCTTTTCCATGGCGGCGGGGTCCCGATCGATGCGGGAGCGGAGCTTGGCCATGGTAACGGGCTTGGGCATCCAATAGCCCATGCCGTAGCTCCAGCCCTCCGGCGTCAGCTCGAACCAGAAGGTGGGCTTGGACGTCCACTGCTCCGCCGGCTGCTCCACAGAGCACCACAGGTGATCCTTGTAAGGCCCCCGTCCATGGAGCCGCCGGGCGTCCCGGTAGATGCGGGACACCTTGCCGATCAGGCCATAGTCCGGCCGTTTCTCTTGGAGGAAGTCATAGATCTCTCCCCCCAGCTCCCTCATGGGCTGGTAGAGCTGGGTCAGGTACGTTTCCTTGTGGGCCTCGAACCAGGGCTTTTCGTTGTTGAAGCGGATGCCCCACATGAAATCCACAGTCTCGTCGGTAAATCCGGTAAACATAGATGCCTCCGTGGTTTTTTCATCCATTATAGCACAGCCGTCAAGAGGGAAGCACAGGGCCGAACGCTGCGCGTCTGAAGGCTCGTTCCCGGCGGGCAATGCCCCAGGAGCATCTGAATCAAAAAGAGGCCGGGGAATTCTCCCCGGCCTCCGCTCTCTGTTCACGCCCGGGCCGCCTCCACGATGAGCTTGACGCACAGATCGTCGCCCAACGCGCCGCTGTCCAGGGACAGGTGGTAATTGTGGGTATCGCCCCAGCGCTTGCCGGTATAATGGGTATAATAGGCCCGGCGGCTGGCATCCCGCTTGGTCAGCATCCTTTGCAGCTCCGCCGGGTCGGTGACGCCGGTCATTTTGCTGAGCCGATCCGCCCGGTGCAGGTCGTCGGCGTGGATGAACACATTCAGCGTCTCGATATCCGCGGCCCGCAGCACCTCGTCGGCGCAGCGGCCCAGAATGACGCAGGGCCCCGCCTGGGCAAACTGCAGAATGACCAGACTCTGCACGTCGTGGATGGCGGTCTGGGTGTCCGGGAAAAAGGCGCCGCCGGCGCAGATGCTCTTGAGGATGGAGCCGGTCTTCGTAACGTCCTCGCCCTCCTGCTCCACCAGCTCCGGCTCATAGCCGCTGGCCTTCACCGTCTCCCGCACGATGTCCTTGTCGTAGATCTCAACGCCCAGCTCCTGAGCGACCCGCTTGCCGATGGCGTGGCCGCCGGCACCGTACTCCCGGCTGATGGTAATGACCTTGTTCATAGCCGTCCTCCCTCCCCCGGCCAGACACCGGGTTCCATTTTCACATTTATATGATACCACATTTCCCTGCCTGGCGCAACGAAAAATCTGACCAGGCCCTGCGTGAAAAATGCCGAAACGCCGTCTCAATACAGCTCTTTCCGCCCATTTCCAAACAGGGCCTAGCCCCGCAGGCTCCGCTCCAGCATCCGCATCAGCTCCCCGGCGTGGCGGTACTCGTCATCGCTCAGCTCATTCAGCAGCCTGGACAGGCAGGGGTCCGTTGTCCCCTCCGCCGCCCGGGCATAATTCAGGCCGTTGCAGGCCTCGCCGTGATACCGCTCCCGCAGGGCTTCGCACCAGCGGCCAGCGAATACGGGCCGGTCAGGCGCGGCGGGATGGCCGCAGGCGCCGGTGATGAGGTAGTACACCGCCAGCAGCCGCCGGGCGTGCAGCCCTTCGTCCGCCGCCATCTCCCGCAGGCGCTGCCGTGCCCAGGCGGGAGCCTGGCGGCTGAGGGCCAGGAACCGCTGCTGGTCTGCCAGCTCCTCCTCGATAAAGCCCATCAGCACCTCCAGCATCTCCGCCGCGGCGCTGCCCATGCAGCAGGGGTCCTGGGCCGCGCCGGGGAGCTGGTTCTCCGGCGGCGCCGGAGGAGTGGATGTACCGGGCGCCTGCTCCGCCATAGCGGGCACTGCCGCCTCCTGCCGGGGATACGGCTCCAGCGTGGGGGCGACCCGCTGCCAGATGCGGTCATACTGGCGGAAATCGTAAACCTCCGGATCATGTACGGTCTTTTCCATAAACGAACCCTCCTTTTCTCCCCAATGTATGCGGCGGAGAGAATTTTTGTACCTGTTGCGCCCGCAACATCTATTTCCCTGAAATCGGGTTAAAATATCTCTGGAAAGCTTTCAGGATTCGTTGCTTTTTTCTGTTCCTTCTGCTAAAATAGCCCTCAGTGAACAAAATGCGGCAAATCTTGAGCATATATGCCAGCAAAGGAGGTCCCTGAACGATGCTGGAATTGAAGCATATCAGCTACTCCGTCCGGGAGGGCGACGGAGAGCTGGGCATTTTGAACGATATCTCCCTGACCATCGACGACCACAGACTGGTGGTCTTCACCGGTCCCAACGGCGGCGGCAAGACGACCCTGGCCAAGGTCATCATGGGTCTGGTGACCCCCACCTCCGGTCAGATCCTGTGGAACGGACAGGACATCACCGCCCTGAGCATCACGGAGCGGGCAAGGCTGGGCATCAGCTACGGCTTCCAGCAGCCCCCCCGCTTCAAGGGCCTGACGGTCCGGGATCTGCTGACCCTTGCCAGCGGCGACAAGAAGCTCTCCAAGGACAAGTGCTGCCAGTACCTCACCCGGGTTGGCCTGTGCGCCAACGACTATCTGGACCGGGAGGTGGACGTGTCCCTCTCCGGCGGCGAGGTGAAGCGCATTGAGATCGCCTCCATTCTGGCCCGGAACGGCTCTCTGATGATCTTTGACGAGCCCGAGGCGGGCATCGACCTTTGGTCCTTCGCCCGGCTGACGGAGACCTTCGAGCAGATCCACCGCACCGGCAGCGCCACCATGATCATCATCTCCCACCAGGAGCGCATCATCTCCCTGGCGGACGAGGTGATCGTAGTGGGCGACGGCACTATCCGACACCGGGGCGCGGCGGCGGACATCCTGCCCAAAATTCTGGCGGACACCCTGGGCGGCTGTCCGGTACTGACCAAGGAGGTAGCGGCGCAATGATGGAAAACGAGATCGACCGGGAACTTCTGGAAAAGATCGCGGATATGCTGGGCAAGCCGGTGGGCGCCTTCAACATCCGCAAGGACAGCGGCTGCGACGGCCGCCAGAGCACGGAGCACATCCAGATCACCTCCAAGGAGGACGGCAAGAGCGGCATCGACATCCGCATCCAGGACGGCACCGTGGGCGAGACCTGCCACATCCCCGTCATCATCACCAAGCCCGGCATCCAGGAGATGGTGTATAACGACTTCTACATCGGCGAAAACTGCGATGTGAACATCGTGGCGGGCTGCGGCATCCACAACTGCGGCGACCAGGAGAGCCGTCACGACGGTCTGCACACCTTCTATGTGGGCAAGAACTCCCATGTGAAATACACGGAGAAGCACTATGGCGACGGCGACGGAAAGGGCGGCCGGGTCATGAATCCCCAGACGGTGGTCTATCTGGAGGAGGGCGCTTCCATCCAGATGGAGACCGTGCAGATCCGGGGCATCGACTCCACCAAGCGGGACACCAAGATCGTCTGCGGCAAAGGTGCCGAGGCCATCGTCACCGAGCGGCTGCTGACCCACGGCGACCAGACGGCGGAGAGCGACATGGAGATCGTGCTGGACGGCGAAGGCTCCCGGGGCCGGGTGATCTCCCGGTCTGTGGCCCAGGACACCTCCAGCCAGGTGTTCTACCCCCGGATGGTGGGCAACGCCCAGTGCTTCGGCCATGTGCAGTGCGACTCCATCATCATGGGCGACGCCAAGATCAAGTCCATCCCCGCCATCACCGCCAACTGCACCGAGGCGCAGCTGGTCCACGAAGCGGCCATCGGCAAGATCGCCGGCGACCAGCTTTTGAAGCTGGAGACCCTGGGCCTGACGCCGGAGGAGGCCGAGGAGTGCATCCTGAAGGGCTTTCTGGCCTGAGGCCTTTTTCAAAACAGAAACGGCCGCCGCTCTCCACCGGGGAGCGGCGGCTTGTCACAGCGCAGGCGCTGCGGCGCTGATAAGCAGGCTTTATCCCCCTTTCAAGGCAATGTTGCATAAATGCGCCCGCAAGCACTTCGCGAAAAATTTTTCGTAAAATTGCTTTTACCGATCGATGCGGCATCGCCTTGAGCCATTTTTTGATGATAAAGAGGAGAGAGAAATTTGAAACGTTCATCTGGTATCCTGCTCCCTATTTTTTCCCTGCCGGGGAAATATGGCATTGGCTCTCTGGGAACCGAGGCCCGGGCCTTTGCAGACTTTCTTCACGATGCAGGGCAGTCCTGGTGGCAGATCCTGCCCGTGGGACCTACCGGAGCGGGTGACTCCCCTTACACCAGCGAATCCACCTTCGCAGGCAATCCCCTGTTCCTGGATCTGGAGGCTCTGGCGGCGGAGGGCCTGCTGGACCGGGCCGACCTGGATGCCGCTCAGGTCCCCAACACTGCCTCCATCGACTACGGTGCCCTGGTCCAGAACCGGGAGCGCTTGCTCCGGAAGGCTTTCAGCCGTATGGACGGCCAGAAGGCCCAGGCGGCGCGTGACTTTACAGAGCGTAATCCCTGGCTGAAAGAATACGCCTTGTATCGAGCGATCAAGTCCCATTTCAAAGGTAACGCCTGGTTCGATTGGCCCGACGAGGGCCTGCGCCGCCACGATCCCGCCGCCGTGGAGCACTGGCGGACGGAGCTGGCGGAGGACACGGCCTATCACGCCGCCGTACAGTACTGGTTCTTCGCCCAGTGGGCGGAGCTGAAGGAATACGCCAATCAGCTGGGCATCCGGATCATCGGCGACCTGCCCATCTATGTCTCGCTGGACTCCGCCGACGTGTGGAGCGAGCGGAAGGAATTTCTGCTGGACGGCCAAGGCCGGCCCAGCAAAGTGGCGGGCGTGCCGCCGGACTACTTCTCCGCCGACGGCCAGCTATGGGGAAATCCCCTGTACGACTGGGCCGCCATGAAGCGGGACGGCTTCGGCTGGTGGATCCGGAGAGTAGAGGGCGCCTCCAGGCTGTTCGACGCCATCCGCATCGACCACTTCCGGGGCCTGGAAAGCTATTGGGCCATCCCAGCCGGGGCGGAGACCGCCAAGACCGGCCAGTGGGAAAAGGGCCCCGGCATGGACCTGCTGGGCGTGCTGACCAGCTGGTTCCCCCAGATCACCTATATCGCCGAGGACCTGGGGCTGCTGACAGACGCGGTCCACGACCTGCGGGAGACCTCCGGCCTGCCGGGGATGAAGGTGCTGGAATTCGCCTTCTCCGGGCCGGACAACGCCTATCTGCCCCACAACTACACCCAGCCCCACTGCGTCTGCTACACCGGGACCCACGACAATGACACCGCCGCCGGCTGGTATGCCAACGCCAGCGCGGAGGAGCGGGCCTATGCGGCCCGGTATCTGGGGACAGAGGACCCCGAGAGCGTACGGCAGGCCCTGCTGCGGTGCGGCCAGGGCAGCGTGGCAGAGCTGTTCGTGGCGCAATTGCAGGACTATCTGGGCCTGGGCAGCGAGGCCCGTATCAACGTTCCCGGCGTGGCGGACGGCAACTGGCGCTGGCGGCTGCTGCCGGGCCAGACCACGGCGGCCCTGGCGAAGGAGATCCGGGAGCTGACCCACGCCTTCGGCCGCTGCTGAAGGACCGGCCCATCCCCGCTTGAGGCCGGGATGTTTGCGAACAAACCGTAAACCCTTGCAGGAAATGATTGACGAACGGGAAAAAAAACCGTACAATAAAATCCGTTGAAACATCTAGTCAAATAGGAGGGACCACAATGGGCAGATCAGGCGGAGGCGGTTTCCGCGGAGGCGGATTCCGCGGCGGCGGTTTCCGGGGAGGCGGCTTCTCCGGCGGAGGGCGCTCCTCTGGCGGGTTTTCCGGCGGCGGCCGGTCCGGCGGCTCCTTTGGGGGCGGCGGCCGGTCCGGAGGAAGCGGTTTTGGAGGCTTTGGAGGAACGCCTAGGCGGTCCATCCGCACCGGACCCATCATCATCAACAACTCCCGCCGGAATTACGGCGGCGGCAGCGGCGGGTCCGGCGGAGGCGCGCCGAAGCGCAAAAACAGCGGCGGCTTTGGCTCGGCGCTGGCTGCCCTGGTGGTGGTACTGGTGATCGTGGTGCTGCTGTTTGCCGTCTTTGGCGGCGGGTCCGGTTCCAGCGGCGTGCAGAAATCTACATATGAACGGGAAAAGCTGCCGGCGGCAGCAGTGACGGAGACCGGCTACTATACCGACGAGGGCGGCTGGTTCTCCAACAGGAGCGAGCTGGAGAGCGGCATGAGATCCTTCTATAAGGAGACCGGCGTGCAGCCCTACCTGTATCTGCTGGAAAACGGCAGCGTCACCTCCGTCTCCCAGCTGACGGAGCTGGCGGAGGAGCTGTATCCCCAGCTGTTCACCGACGAGGCCCACTTCCTGCTGGTATTCTGCGACGATGACCGAGGCAGCTACAACTGCGGCTACGCCGTGGGGACCCAGGCCAAAACGGTGATGGACAGCGAGGCCATCGCCATTCTGGCGGACTATCTGGACCGCTATTACAGCGACTACTCCATCAGTGAGGAGGAGATCTTCTCCAAGACCTTCGCCGACACCGGCGAGCGGATCATGACGGTGACCAAGTCGCCTCTGCCGACCCTGGCCGTCTGCGTCACGGTGGTGATCGTGGCGGCGGTGGTGTTCGTCACCGCCAAGAAGCGCCGGGAGCAGAAGGAGGCGGAGGCCCGCCGGACGGAGGAGATCTTAAAGACCCCCCTGGAAAAGTTCGGCGACCAGGACGTTGAGGACCTGGCAAAGAAATATGAAAATCAGGACGATTGAGCGTCCGCATTTATGAGAGGAGATCTAAACTATGGCTATTCTGGAACGCTTTACCGACATCATCAAGGCCAACATCAACGAGCTGTTGGACAAGTGCGAGGACCCGGCGAAAATGATCGACCAGTACCTGCGGGATATGACCGAGGACCTGGCTGAGGTGAAGAAAGAGACCGCCGCCGTCATGGCGGAGGAGACCCGCGCCAAGCGGATGCTGGAAGAGAACACCGCCGAGATGAAGCGCTATGAGGACCTGGCCCGCAAGGCCCTGACCGCCGGCAACGAGGGGGACGCCCGGGTGTTCCTGGGCAAGAAGCAGCAACTGGCCGACAAGGCCGCCAGCCTGCAGGCCACCTTTGACGCCGCCCACGCCAACGCCGAGAAGATGCGCCAGATGCACGACAAGCTGGTGGGCGACATCGAGACCCTCAACAGCCGTCGGGAGATGGTGAAGGCCAAGGTGGCCGTGGCCAAGACCCAGGAGCGGGTCAATAAGCTGGGCGCCAGCGCCGACAAGGCCGCCGGCGCTATGAGCGCCTTTGAGCGGATGGAGAAAAAGGCCGACCAGATGCTGGATCAGGCCAACGCCATGGCGGAGCTGAACACCGCCCCCGTGGACGAGGCTGCCGCTCTGGAGGCCAAATACGCCTCCGCAGCCGGCGACGCCGCCGTGGACGACGCGTTGGCCAAGCTGAAGCAGGAAATGGGGCTGTAAGCTCCCCCCGGCGATCCAAAGATCACACAGGGCCGCGGCTGACGCCGCGGCCCTTTTTCAGCGATCAGGATCGGGGCACGGCTGTCCGCTCTTCTGGTCTATATGGCGGCAAAGCTTTGAAATTTCAGGGCCGCAACCGGCGGTTGACAAAAAGAAACCCGCACATGGTTGCCAGCTCTCTCCATTTCCGCTATGATGGGACTATCCCAAAGGGCAGCGTGTGCCACTCTGTTTCGGCCCGTTCCGTCCCAAATCCAGGAGGTGCTCCATACATGACACAAGACCCCTCGACCCTGGGCCAGCGCATTCAGGAGAGCCGCAAGGCCGCCGGCCTGAGCCAGGAAGCCCTTGGCCAGGAGCTGAATGTCTCCCGGCAGGCCGTCAGCAAATGGGAAGCCGACGCCGCTATCCCGGAGCTGGAAAACCTCATCGCCATGAGCCGCCTATTCGGCGTGTCTGTGGGGCGGCTGCTGGGCGTGGAGGCCGAACAGCAGCCGGAGGCCGCTCCTCCTGCAGATGATGAGCTGACCGAAGCCCAGCTGCGGATGGTCCAGGAGATCGTGGACCGGTATCTGGCAGCCCAGCCGGAAAAAAAGAAGTCTCCCTGGGGAAAACGGGACGTCCGCGTCCTGTTCGCCCTGTGCGGCATCATGCTGGCACTGCTGGTGGGTCTGGGCCGCCGGGTTGCCCAGCTGGACAGCCGCTATACCGGCCTGCAGCAGTCCATCAGCGGTGTATCCAGCTCTGTCAACGGCCAGATCAATTCCATGGCCCGGCAAATCAGCACTATATTAGATGAAAAAAATAATATATTGTATGATTCCACTGCCACGATCACGGATTTCGACGGTGTAGCCGAGACGGTGACGCTGCGGCTCACCGCTGCTCCCAAGGAGTGGACAGCAAGCACCGCCGCCGTGTTCACCGCTGCACTGTCCGATGGGAGGACCTTCACGGCGGAGGGCACAGGCCAGGACGGCATCTTCACCGCCGAGGGCTTTGTGGTGCCCATGGACCAGGAGATCGCCCTGTCCGTGGCCCTCACCGACGGCGACGTCAGCCGCGCCGGCGCCATGGAGACGCTGTACGACTGTCTGCCAGGGTGCTTTTCCCTGGAGGTAGACTGTAATTGGGACGGGGGCTGGACTGCCGCCGCGCCGGCGACAGTCCGTAAAGAGACGCTGGATCTGCATATCTCCCCGCCTGCCAACGCCGCCTTTTCTCTCCGGCCCACGGCTGTCTCGCTGTGTGTCTTCCGCAACCGGGAGACACAGCCGGAGCAGAGCTTTCCCGTGCCGGAGGCAGTCTCCCTATATGAGGAGAGCGGTTATGTGCAGCAGTTCAACAACTTCGCCTATCAGACCAGCTTTGAGCTGGCGGAGGGGGACACGGTGATGACGGCCCTGCGGATCGACGATGACCACGGGCAGACCACCTATACCCTTCTGGACGCTTACCGGCTGAAAGAAAAAAAATCTCTCAGCAGCTCCCCCATCGAATCCGCCCGGCTCCACCTGCAGCCCTGGCAGCCTGGAGAGATCCCCTCCTTTTGACGCGGCTTCACAGAACAGAAAGAGTACCGCAAAAAGCACTTCCCTGCAAAAGGACACTGCCTTTACAAAAGAGCGCCTCCCCGCTGAGAACCAGCGGGGAGGCGTTTTATGTGTTTTGATACCCTCAGTGAACAAAGGGCAACGCGGTTTTTCAGGGCATCTTCAGCGGCTGGCGGCGTTATCCTCGTTGCCGGGCGGCAGCGCGATGCGCCGCAATCAAAAACTTTTTTAAAGTTTTTGATCAGGAAACAGTATGACAAGCTCACTTCATCAGCTCATACATGACGGCCTTGATGGTATGCATCCGGTTCTCCGCCTCGTCAAAGACGATGGACTGTTCGCTCTCGAACACCTCGTCGGTGACCTCCATGGCCTCCCGGCCAAACTTCTCGCCCATCTCCTTGCCAACCCTGGTCTTGTGGTCGTGGTAAGCGGGCAGGCAGTGCATGAAACGGCACTGGGGGCCGGCGTTGTCCATCAGGGCACGGGTCACCTGATAGGGGCCGAGCGCCTGGATGCGCTCCTGCCAGACCTCCACCGGCTCGCCCATGGAGACCCACACGTCGGTGTACAGTACGCCGGCATTTTTCGTGGCCTCTATGGGGTCCTCGATGAACTCCAGCACGGCCCCGGTCTCCTTGGCGATGGCCTGGCACTGGTCCACCAGGGCCGCCTCCGGCATGTACGCCTTGGGAGCACAGGCCACAAAGTGCATCCCCATCTTGGCGCAGCCCACCATCAGACTGTTGCCCATGTTGTACCGGGCGTCGCCCAGATACACCAGCTTCACGCCCTTGAGCTTCCCGAAGTGCTCCTGGATGGTCAAGAAGTCCGCCAGGATCTGGGTTGGGTGGAACTCGTTGGTCAATCCGTTGAACACCGGCACTCCGGCGTACTTCGCCAGCTCCTCCACCAGATCCTGGCCGAAGCCCCGATACTCGATGCCGTCGAACATCCGGCCAAGGACCCGGGCGGTGTCGGCAATGGACTCCTTCACGCCGATCTGGCTGCCGGTGGGGCCCAGGTAGGTGCTGCCCATGCCCAGGTCCTGGGCGGCCACCTCAAAGGCGCAGCGGGTGCGGGTTGATGTCTTTTCAAAGATCAGGGCCACGTTTTTGCCCTCTAAGTACCGGTGGGGAACGCCCGCTTTCTTCTTGGCCTTCAGATCGGCGGCGGTGTCCAGAAGCTGCTGGATCTCAGCAGGGGTGTAGTCCAGGAGCTTTAAAAAATGGGCATGGTTTTCCATCGTTGTCTCTCCTTGTCGTGTTGATCTCCGGGAAACGGGCCGGGTCCCGCTGCACGCTTCCGTGCAAAAAACTGAAGATTTTGCAAAATCTTCCCGTTAGGATTAGAGTACGTGTTAGAGTCAGTGTTACTGTAAGAAAGGGCCCGTGGGGCGGAAGCCCCCGGCGGCGTGGGAAATGAGATCTTTTACGCCAGGACCTTCTTCATGATGTCCAGGCCCGCGTCCATCTCCTCTTTCGTGATGACCAGTGGCGGCAGCAGGCGCATGCCGGGACCGGCGGTGAGCACCAGCAGGCCGTTTTCAATGAGCTTGTTCGCGATCTCGCCCTTGTGGAAACCCTCCTTCACCTCGATGCCGATCATCAGGCCCATGCCCCGGGTCTTGCCGAAGCAGGGCAGGTCCAGCGCCTCGATGCCCTGCCGCAGGTACGCGCCCTTGGCCTGGACCTCCGCCAGGAATTCGCCGGTCAAGGTCTCCTGCACCACCAGGCCCGCGGCGGCACAGACGGGATTGGCGCCGAAGGTGGTGGCATGGGTGCCGGGGCCCAGAACGTCCCGGCACTTTGCGCTTGCCAGGATGCCGCTCATGG
This sequence comes from uncultured Dysosmobacter sp., assembly GCF_947631165.1. Classification (GTDB taxonomy): domain Bacteria; phylum Bacillota; class Clostridia; order Oscillospirales; family Oscillospiraceae; genus Oscillibacter. The sequence goes on from NZ_CANRKH010000010.1 coordinate 24,715, forward strand.
GCAGGCCGCCGGCGATTCCCTTGGCAAAGGACGCTACGTCCGGCAGAATGCCGTACTGCTGGAAGGCGAACAGGCTGCCTGTCCGGCCCACGCCGGTCTGCACCTCGTCCACCAGCAGCAGCCAGTCCCGCTCTTCGCACAGCTTGGCCACGGCCTGGACGTACGCCTTGTCCAGGGGCAGCACGCCGCCCTCGCCCTGGACCAGCTCCATCATCACGGCGCACACATCGTCCCCGGCGGCCTCCAGGGCGCTGAGGTCGTTGGCGTCGGCGTAGCGGAAGCCCTCGGTGAAGGGGAAGAAATAGTTGTGGAATACCTCCTGGCCGGTGGCCATCAACGTGGTGATGGTGCGGCCGTGGAAAGAGTTGTTCAGCGTGACGATGGCGGAGCGGCCCTTGCCGTACTTGTCAAAGCTGTACTTCCGGGCCAATTTGATCATGCCCTCGTTGGCCTCGCCGCCGCCGTTGGCGAAGAACACACAGCTCTCGCCGGTGCGCTTGCAGAGGATCTCCGCCAGCCGCGCCGCCGGCTCCGTGTAGAACAGGTTGGACACATGGCCCAGCTTTTTGGCCTGGGCGGCGATGGCGTCGGCCCAGGGCTGATACCCGTAACCCAGGTCGCACACACCGATGCCGCTGGTGAAGTCGATATAGGCATTGCCCTCGGGGTCGTAGAGGGTCGCGCCCTGGCCGTGGTCCACGGCCACCGGGAAGCGGCCGTAAGTATTCATGATGTACTGGCCCGTCAGGGCCTTGATCTCAGCGGAAGTCATGTCAGTTCTCCTCCTTTTTCAGCATGGTGCCAATACCCTGGTCGCTCAGCAGCTCAATGAGGATGGAGTGGGGAATGCGGCCGTCCAGGATGTGGACCCGGTCCACGCCGCCGGTGATGGCGTCCACGCAGCACTCCATCTTGGGGATCATGCCGCCGGAGATGACGCCCTTCACCACCAGCTCCGGCACCTCGTAGGTGTGGACCACATGGATCAGGGTCTCCTCGTCGTGGGGGTCTTGCAGCAATCCCCGCACATCTGTCAGCAGGATCAGCTTCTCCGCCCCCAAGGCCACTGCCAGCTTGGCAGCGGCGGTGTCGGCGTTGATGTTGTAGGCGGTATCCGCGTCCACGCCCTGGGCCACGGTGGAGACCACGGGAATGTAGCCGGTCATCAGGGCGTTCTCCACCGGCTCCGGATTCACGCCGGTGATGCGGCCCACCAGGCCGTACTTCTCATCCAGGCGCTCCGCCTGGAACAGCTGACCGTCCATGCCGCACAGGCCGATGGCCTGGCCCCCCAGCCGGTTGAGCTGTGCCACAAGGTCCTTGTTCACCTTGCCGCAGAGGACGGACTGGACGATGTCCATGGTAGTCTCATCCGTGTACCGCAGGCCGTCCACGAATTTGCTCTGGTGGCCGATGCGCTTGAGCATGTCGCTGATCTCCGGTCCGCCGCCGTGGACCACCACGACCCGGATGCCCACCAGGCTCAGCAGAATGATATCGCTCATGACGGCCTTGCGCAGCTCCTCGGACACCATGGCGTTGCCGCCGTACTTGACCACGATGGTCTTTCCTGTGAATTTTTGGATATAGGGCAGGGCCTCCACCAGCGTGCGGGCCTGCTGTTCATGAGAGGACATAAGCCTCTCTCCTTTCCTCTATGAGTTCCAGGGTTTGCCTCTGGTTTCTCCGCATGAGCGGAAAAATAAAATGAAATCATTTTCGCCGCGGCGTGTACGTGGCGAAAATACCCCGACCTGTGCGCCTTGGGCGCACACGCCAGTGACCGATGTCACTGGTGGGGGGAATCTAAAGGGAGAAAGCAGCGAAGCGCCGCCAGTGGCGGATGAAACGAGCTGCTTTCGAGGCCGCGGCACGATTGGCGGCCCCAAATAGGGGCCGGGAATCGTACTGCCGCAACGGTGTGCGAAGTCCCCTCTTTAAGTACGGTAATCGCCGTTGATCTTCACATAGTCATAGGTCAGGTCGCAGCCCCAGCAGGTGCAGGCGGCGCCGCCCTCGCCCATGGTGATGTTGATCTCCACGTCGTGCTCCGTCAGGATCGTTTTCGCCTTGGCCTCGTCAAAGTCCAGGCCCCGGCCCTTCTCGCACACGGCGATATCCCCCGCCGCGCTGGCGAAGTGAACGTCCACCTTCTCCGGGTCGAAGTCCGCGCCGGAGTAGCCCATGGCGCACAGCACCCGGCCCCAGTTGGCGTCGGCGCCGAAAATGGCGGCCTTCATCAGGCTGGAGGAGATGACGGACTTGGCCACCGTCTCCGCCTGGGTCACATCCTTAGCTCCTTTGACGGTGCAGGTGATGAGGTGCTTGGCCCCCTCGCCGTCGGAGGCCATCCGCTTGGCCAGCTCCACGCATAGGGCCTGGAGAGCCTCCAGGAACGCGTCATAGTCCGGGCCTTTTTCCGTGATGCAGGGATTGCCTGCCAAGCCGTTGGCCAGGACAATGCAGCTGTCGTTGGTGGAGGTGTCGCCGTCCACACTGATGCGGTTGAAGCTGACGCCCACCGTCTCCAGCAGGGCGGTCTTGATCATTTCAGGAGAAATGGCGCAGTCAGTGGTCAAAAAGCACAACATAGTGCCCATATTGGGATGGATCATACCGCTGCCCTTGGCGATGCCGCCCATGCGGACGATCTTGCCGCCCACGGTGGTCTCCACCGCCACCTCTTTTTTCGCCATGTCGGTGGTCATAATGGCGTGGGCCGCCGCGTCGCTGGCCTCGTCGGAACGCTCCAGCGCAGCGTACAGCGCCGGCACGCCGTCCTCGATGACCTGGACGTTGAGGGTCTGGCCAATCACGCCGGTGGAGGATACCAGCACGTCCTCCGCTCCGCAGCCAATGGCCTTTGCCGCCGCAGCGCACATCCGCTGGGCGTATTCCTCACCGTGGGGGGCGCAGGCGTTGGCATTGCCGCTGTTGGCGATGATGGCCCGGGCCTTCCCGCCGGCCAGATGGGCCTTGTCCACATGGATGGGCGCCGCCTTCACCACGTTTTTCGTAAACACCGCCGCTGCGGCGCAGTCCACATCGGAGACGATCAGCGCCACGTCCTTTTTCCAAGCAGCGTGGGTCTTGACGCCCACATGGATGCCGGCTGCCCGGAAGCCCTGAGCGGCGCAGACGCCGCCGGAGATAAAGTTCAGCATACTTCTACCTCGCTGTTTCAATTAGTAATTCGAATACGGATCGGGGCGCGGATGAGAAAAAATTCTCATTCCTCGCTCCTCATTCCACATTTGGGATCATAGGTTCAGCCCTGTCGTTTCCGGGAAACCCAGCATCAGGTTCATGTTCTGGACAGCGGCGCCGGACGCGCCCTTGCCCAGATTGTCGAACAGGGCGGTGATGGTGAACTGACGGTCATTTCCCGCCACGAACAGAGACAGGCTGTCGGTCCCGGCCTTGGCCGCGCCGTAGAGCTTGGAACTGGCCTCGATGCCGCCCTCCTCGTCGGTGGGGTCGCCGGCGACCCGGACCAGCTTCTGGCCCCGGTAGTAGTCATAGAGCCTGGCCCACACGTCATGAAGGGCCGTCACGCCCTGGATCTGGCTCATATGCAACGGCACGGTGGCGGCCATACCCTTGTAATAGTCGTCCACAATGGGGCTGAACACCGGCTTTTGGGCCAGACCGCAGATCTTCTGCATCTCCGGCAGGTGCTTGTGGGCCTGGGTCACGCCATAGATGGCGGGGCTGGCCATCACCTCCGACTTGCCCTCCCCCTCGTACTGGGCGATCATCTTCTTCCCGCCGCCGGAGTAGCCGGTGAGGGAAAAGCAGCTCAGAACCGCGTCCTTCGGCAGCAGGCCCATGGCCGTCAGGGGATAGACGATGGAGATAAAGCCCGTGGCGTGACAGCCGGGGTTCGCAACCCGCTTGCTCTTTTTGATAGCCTCCCTGTGGGCCGGAGACAGCTCCGGGAAGCCATAGTCCCAGGCGGGGTCCGTCCGATGGGCGGTGGAGGCGTCGATGATGCGGGTGTTTGGATTCTCCACGAGGGACACCGCCTCGATGGCCGCCGCGTCGGGCAGGCACAAAAACACGACGTCCGCCGCGTCCATCAGCTTCTTTCGCTCCGCCGGGTCCTTTCGCTTGACCTCGTCGATCAGCAGCAGGTCGATGTCGCTGCGGGCGGCCAGACGGTCATAAATTTGCAGGCCAGTGGTGCCGTCCTTGCCGTCGATATATACTTTGGGTCTCATAATACGCCCTCCGGTTCAGATAGGAATAAAGAGATAAGAGATCTCTCTTATCTTTTATCTCGTTGCTGTATGAACTGCTCAATGGCCCCGATCTGCCTTGTGGTCTCCGCCGCGGCGGGGCCGCCGTAGCTCGCCCGCAGAGCCATGCAGTTCTCCAGGTTCAGCGCGTCGTACACGTCCGCCTCGAACAGGTCCGAGACGGCCTTCAGCTCCTCCAGGGTCAGCTCCTCCAGCGTCTTGCCCTGCTGGGTGCAGGCGGCCACCAGATGGCCCACGGTGGTGTAAGCATCCCGGAAGGGCATGCCCTTCTTGGTGAGATAATCGGCGCAGTCGGTGGCGTTGATGAAGCCTTTCCCCGCCGCCTTGCGCATGTTGTCCGGCAGGACGGTCATGGTGTCGATCATAGCGGCGAACACGGGGACGCACATCTCCACGGTGTCGATGGCGTCGAACACCGGTTCCTTGTCCTCCTGCATATCCTTGTTATAGGCCAGAGGCAGGCCCTTCATCACCGTCAGCAGGCCCATCAGGTCGCCGTAGACCCGGCCCGTCTTGCCGCGGACCAGTTCCGCCACATCCGGGTTCTTCTTCTGCGGCATGATGCTGCTGCCGGTGGCATAGGCGTCGTCCAGCTCCACGAACTTGAACTCCCAGCTGCACCAGAGGATGACCTCCTCGGCAAAGCGGCTCAGGTGCATCATCAAAATGGACAGGCCGGAGAGCAGCTCCAACGCATAATCCCGGTCAGACACGCCGTCCAGGGAGTTGCCCATGGGTCCGTCAAAGCCCAGCTCCTTCGCGGTCTGCCAGCGGTCGATGGGATAGGTGGTGCCCGCCAGAGCGCCGCTGCCCAGAGGGCACTCGTTGAGCCGCCTGGCGCAGTCCTCCAGCCGGGTCACGTCCCGGCGGAACATGGCGGCATAGGCGCACAGGTGCTGGGCAAAGGAGATGGGCTGGGCCCGCTGAAGGTGGGTATAGCCCGGCATCACGGCGGTCTGGTGCTGCTTTGCCTGACGGCACAGCACCCGCTCCAGCTCCAGAAGCTGCCCCACGATGACAGGGATCTGCTCCCGGACGTACATCCGGAAGTCCAGGGCCACCTGGTCGTTGCGGCTGCGGGCGGTGTGGAGCCGCTTTCCCGCGTCGCCGACGCGGGCGGTCAGCAGACTCTCGATGTTCATGTGGATATCCTCATTTTCGGCGGAAAATTCCACCTTCCCCGCCTCAATGTCCTCCAGGATGCCCAGCAGTCCCTCGGTGATAGCGGCCACATCCTCTTTGGGGATCACGCCGCAGTCCCCCAGCATCTTGGCGTGGGCCAGGGAGCCGGTGATATCCTCCCTGTACAGCCGTTGGTCAAAGCCGATGGAGGCGTTCAGTTCATTCACAAGGGCGTCGGTGTCCTTCCCGAACCGCCCGGACCATAGTTTCATAAAAGGTTCCTTTCACCGCAGACGCGGGGCGAAGAGGTCGTCTCCGTCCCGCAGTCCGCGTTTTTCTTTTCAAATGGGGCTAAGGGCATGCCCCTGATCTGTTTGCCAACAGCAAACAGATCCATTCAAATCATTTTCGCCGCGGCATGGGCGGGGCAAAAATCTTCCGGCCGCCTTTGGCGGCGGCACCATTCCTCTCAGGGGGCCCGCCGCGCAGGCTCGGCGGGGAGAGGAGGAAGAAACGGAGCAGTTTTCCAAGTCCCTCTTCCACCGGGTCTTGGAAAGATAGCGCAGTTTCTTCCGACGAGGTAAGGGGTGGTCAGGAGGGGAGCCTGCCCCCCTCCCAGGTTTTACAGCTTGCCCTGTTCTCTCAAGGCCAGCACCGTATCGGGCAGGCCCCACAGGTTGATGAAGCCGGTGGCATTGGTCTGGTCGTAGGCGCTCTCGTTGAAGGTCACCAGCTCCTCGGAGTACAGGCTATCGGGAGAGGTGACGGAGGCGGTGATGATGTTGCCCTTGTACAGCTTCAGCTTCACGCTGCCGGTGACATGCTCCTGGGTCTTGTCCGCAAAGGCGCTGAGGGCCTCCCGCAGGGGGGTGAACCACTTGCCGTTGTAAACCAGATCCGCGAAGTCCACCGCCAGCTTGCTCTTCATGTGGGCGGTGTCCTTGTCGATGGTGATCATCTCCAGGCACTGATGGGCCTTGTAGAGGATGGTGCCGCCCGGGGTCTCATAAACGCCCCGGTCCTTCATGCCCACCAGCCGGTTCTCTACGATGTCCAGCAGGCCGATGCCGTTCTCGCCGCCCAGCTTGTTCAGCTTGCGGATGATGTCGCTGGCCTTCATCTTCTCGCCATCAATGGCCACGGGCACGCCTTTTTCAAAGTCCAGGGTGACGTAGGTGGGCGCGTCGGGGGCGGTGATGGGGGAAACGCCCATCTCCAGGAAGCCGGGCTTCTCGTACTGGGGCTCGTTGGCGGGGTCCTCCAGATCCAGGCCCTCATGGCTCAGGTGCCACAGGTTCTTGTCCTTGGAGTAGTTGGTCTCCCGGGAGATCTTCAGAGGCACGTTGTGGGCCTCGGCGTAGTCGATCTCCTCGTCCCGGCCCTTGATGGACCACTCCCGCCAGGGGGCGATGATGGTCATGTCGGGGGCAAAGCGCTTGATGGTCAGCTCGAACCGGACCTGGTCGTTGCCCTTGCCGGTGCAGCCATGGCAGATGGCGTCGGCGCCCTCGGCCTTGGCGATCTCCACCAGCTTCTTGGCGATGATGGGCCGTGCAAAGGCGGTGCCCAGCAGATACTGCTCATAGCTGGCGCCCATCTTCATGGAGGGGATGATGACGTCATCCACCATCTCGTCGGTCAGGTCCGCGATATACAGCTTGGAAGCGCCGGTCTTGATGGCCTTTTCCTCCAGGCCGTCCAGCTCGTCGTTCTGGCCCACATCGCCTGCCACGGCAATGATCTCGGGGTCGTTGTAGTTCTCCTTCAGCCAGGGGATGATGATGGATGTATCCAGGCCGCCGGAATAGGCCAGCACGATCTTCTTGATGTCTTTCTTATCCTTTTTCATGATGGGGTCCTCCCTAAGTGTTGTTTGATGATGGTTGCATTATACGCCTACATTGAATATTTATTCAACTGTCAACTTGCATAATCTTTTCCATGTCCTTTGGTATTTTTTGCATATATCCACAAATCCATTGCTGTCAGTCGTTTTAGCTGTTCCAGTCCCGGCGGCCCTCCCCGATGGGCGGCCTGTCCCCCGGCGGCAGGCCGCCCTGCATAAAATTCCGCATATATTCACATTCACTGTATCGTGTGCATAGTCCGTCCCAGCGTGGGAAAGGACCAGCCCTCCGGCCGCCCTCTCCCATTTACACCATCTTCTCCGGCCGCACCGTCTCGTCAAATTCCTCCGCCGTCAGCAGGCCCAGGGCCAGCACCGCTTCTTTCAGCGTGGTGCCGTCGTGAAGGGCCTTTTTGGCGCATTTGGCCGCCGCCTCATAGCCGATCCTGGGCGTCAGGCAGGTCACCAGCATCAGGGAGTTGTGCAGGTTGCGCTCCATCCGCTCAACATCAGGGGTTATGCCCTCCACGCAGTGGGCCCGGAAGGAATCCATAACATCCGCCAGCAGCCGGGCGGAGAGCTGGAAGTTATATGCCGAAACCGGCAAAAACACATTCAGCTGGAAATTGCCCTGGCTGGCGGCGAAGCCGATGGCCGCGTCGTTTCCCATCACTTGGACGGCGACCATGGTGACGGCCTCGCACTGGGTCGGGTTCACCTTGCCGGGCATGATGCTGCTGCCCGGTTCATTCTCCGGGATGCGCAGTTCGCCCATGCCGCAGCGGGGGCCGCTGGCCTCAAAGCGGATATCGTTGGCGATCTTCATCAGGTTGGCCGCCAGGGCCTTCAGCGCCCCGTGGGCAAACACCAGGGCGTCCTTGCTGGTAAGGGCGTGGAACTTGTTTTCGTCCGGGGTAAAGTCCAGTCCCGTCATCTCCCGGAGCTGGGCGCAGACCATCTCATCGTATCCCTTGGGGGCGTTGAGGCCGGTGCCCACGGCGGTACCGCCGATGGCCAGCTTGGTCAGTTCCGTCAGGGCCAGACGCAGCATCCGGCAGGGGGCCTCCACCAGCTCCCGCCAGCCGGAGACCTCCTGAGCGAACCGCAGGGGCGTGGCGTCCTGCAAATGGGTCCGGCCGATGCGGATCAGATCCGGGTATGCCGCCGCCAGCTTTTCAAAAGCCGCCGCCAGCCGCTCCGCCGCAGGGATCACGTCGTTTGCCACGCTCAGCGCCGCCGCGATGTGCAGGGCGGAGGGAAAGGTGTCGTTAGAGGACTGGGAGGCGTTCACATGGTCGTTGGGATGCAGGGCCACGCCTTTTTCCGCCGCCAGATGGGCGATGACCTCGTTGACATTCATGTTGGTCTGGGTTCCGCTGCCGGTCTGCCACACCACCAGGGGAAACTCGCCGTCCCATTTCCCCTCCCGGATCTCCCGGCAGGCGGCGGCGATGGCCTGGGCCTGCTCCTCCGTCAGCTTGCCTGCCTGTCGGTTGGCCAGAGCGCAGGCTTCCTTCAAATAGGCGAAGGCGGTGATGATCTCCCTGGGCTGGCGCTGGCCGCCGATCTTGAAGTTCTCAAAGCTCCGCTGGGTCTGGGCGCCCCAGTGGTGGTCCGCCGGAACGGATATCTCCCCCATGGTGTCATGCTCGATGCGGGTGTTCATATGGATCGATCCCCCATTTGTACAAAATTTCATTTTATTATATCCGGAAAGACGCCGGGACGCAAGGGGGATGACTCCTCAGAGCTGATACAAATCACTCATCAAACAATTTCATTGTTTGATTGGGGCCGCTTAAGCGGTACCGGCGGCGAAGCCGCCAGTGATGAAAGTCCATACTTTTCCTGCGCGGCGCAGACGCGGCGGCGGGATGCGCCGCAATAAAAAACTTTTTAAAGTTTTTTATTCTCAAACAGTATGGTAGGGGGAAAATCGAAACCGTCCCAATCCCCGCATCTCCAAAAGGCCGGGGACCTCCGTCCCCTTCTGGGCATACCGGACCCGGAATAGCTTTGCCGCCGGGTCATATTCCGCCGTGGTGGAGGTAATGCCCCGATTGTCGTGGTTTGGGAGGTTCGAAAGGTCCAAAACGCCTTTCCAGATGGTATCCCCCCGCCGCTGATAGACGAACACATTCCGGCGTCCGTCGCCGCCGTACTGGACATTGGCCGCCAGCTCTTCCCTGCCGTCGCCGTTCAGGTCCACAGAGAAATCCTGGGGGCCGTCAAAGCCGAAGCTCTCCGCGATGGGGAAGGTCTCCTCCTCCGTCACGGCGTAGTAGACCCGCCGCTGCCAAATGGCACCCTGGGTCTGCATGTATCCGTCATAGCCCAAAATATCAACAAAGGCCGTGCTGTTTTCCGGCAGGTCTGCCGGTGCGGATGGCTGCTTGCTCATATGCGCTCCTCCTTCCGGGAGGAAGCCCCTCCCTCCATCTATCCTATGCGCCGCCAGGGAAAAAGGGGCGGTGAAAAGCCCCGGCAAGCGCAAGACGCGTCTGCCGGGGCTTTTGTATGTCAGGAATAGGGGTAGAACTCTTCCATCTGTTCCATGCCCTGGATCTCCGCCACGGCATAGTCCTCCTGCCCTGTTTTGTGATAGTGGATGCGGAACAGGTTCTCCGCCGGGTCGTACTCCTCCCAACTGGAGCCGATGCCGGTGTATTCGTAGTCCGGCAGGCCCTCCGGCGTCACGCAGCTCTGCCAGATCCCGCCGTCCCGCCGCTGGTAGACATAGGCCCGCCGCGCGCCGTCGGCGTTGAAGGTCACATTGCACACCAGCTCCTTCTGCCCGTCGCCGTTCAGGTCCACGGAGTAATCTTCACGCCCGCCCCAGCCGAAGCTCTCGGCAATGGGGAAGGTCCCCTCCGCCGTCACGGCGTAATAGGTCCGCAGGCTCCAACGGTCCCACTGCTCCTGCCAGAGAAAGCCGTCATAGCCCAGGATGTCCGTGAACGTCTCTGCGGTCTGGACCGGCAGGCTCTCCCCGCCGATCCCCAGCGCATCCAGCAGCAGCGTCATCCCGGCGGCGCTCTGGCCGCAGGAGCGGACGTACAGCCCGCCTCCGCTCCGATGCTCCGTCCAGGTGAAAGCGGTGCTCTCGGTAAACAGATCCCCGGGCGGGTCATTCTCTCCGACATAGCTGAACTGTACCGGCCGGCCGTCCACTGTCCAGGAGATGGCCCAGACCTCCTCCGGCAGAAGGGCCGCCAGCAGGCAGGAGGCGTTGCTCAGCAGTTCCTCGCCGCTGTCGGCGATCCCGCCCAGTGTCCCGGACACCGACAGCTCCAGCACACCGTCCTCTGTCAAGTTCCAGCCGTTCAGGCCGATCAGCCGCTCCGGGATGGCCTTCACCAGCAGCGCCGTCTCTCCCCGCAGGGCGAAGAGGGACGCGCCCAGCTCGCTGACCGGCGCTCCGCCGCCGTTCTGGGGATACAGCGCCTCCAGCAGCGTCTCCACCGCCTGGGGCGAAGCGCCGTAATCCCGGATGCTCCCCGCCAGGCCGTGGGCGTGGAGCCAGGGATCCGTATTCCACAGGCCGTCGTTTGGGGTCAGGGCCTGCACGCCGCCGTCGATCCAGTTCCAGGTGGTGGCGGCGTAGTCGTCCAACAGGGCCAGCAGCACCATGCTGTACCGCCACATCAGGGTGCTCCGCTTTTCCGCCGCCACCGGGGAATCGTAAAACAGCAGGGACAGGTAATTCCCCGCAGCCTCCTGAAGCTCCCAGCGCCCCAATGGCTCCTCAAAGTCCTCCATGGCGGACAGCAGAGCCTCCGGGTCGCCCCGCCCGGCGTACAGGGTCCGGGCCAGGTCGGCCTCCGCCCCGCTGCCCCAGTTCAGATATGCCAGCAGCTCCCGCAGGGCCTCCGGGGAGGCGCCGTACCGGCGGATGTCCGTTTCGGACGCCCCCAGCTCCGCCAGGTCCTGGGCGGCCTCTGCCGCATCCTCCGTGACACGCCACCCCATACCGGTCTCCTGGCTCCCGGTGCGGAGCTTCACATCAAAGATCACCTTGGACACATCCTCCCGCAGGGCCAGCAGGAGCAGGGCGCAGTTCGCCGCCTGATCGAGATCCCCGGAGGCGGCCTGCTCCGCCATCAGGAAGAGGTCCCCGGTGCCGGGGGACAGGTAGCAGCGGGTCAGCTGTTCCGGTTCCAGCTCCCAGGGGCACTCCTGAAACAGGCGCGTCACCAGGGTCTCAATGTCCCCGTCCCGCAGGTCGTAAAGGGTCTGGGCCAAGCCGCCGCTCTCCCGCGCAAACGCCTCTTTCAGCTCCGCCGTCCCCAGCTCGCTGAGCCGCAGGCGCAGGACCACCGCCGTGTCGTTCCGCAGAAGCTCCTCCATCCAGGTGTCCGTCCCCGGCTGGATGCCGAAGGTATGGAGCGTGTCCTCCGTCAGCGCGGCGGCTGCCACCGCGGTGTCCTCTTCCAGGGCCACCCGCCCCTTTTCCGTGTTGTCGCACAGGCTGTTCCAGGCCATGCCGCTGTACTGCCGGCCTGACAGCCGCACTCCTATGGAGGCCCCGCCCTCACCGCCATCGGCAGCGGCAGCGCCGAAGCTCCACTGGATGCCGTAGCCATCAAAGACCGCCAGCAGTCTGGCAGTGCCCTCCCGGGCAAGGGCCGTTCCGGACGTGTTTCCGGCGTCCTCCCCCAGGCTCCAGGCTCCCAGCGTTTTCCGCTCCGCCAGTACCCCTCGGTCGTAGATCTCCTGGTACAGCAGGCAGGAGCGGTACCGCTCCGCCACAGAGTAGGTGAAGGTCTGTTCGCCCTCCTCTCCGGTCTCCGCCAGCCGCACCCATCTGTCCGGCCTGCTCTTCCCGTTGGTGCCGCAGACCGCCGCCACCAGGACCACCAGCGCCACGGCCAGAAAGACCACCCGGGGCGTCTCCCGCTTCCAGTTCAGCACGTTCTTCACCCGCCGGGAGGCGTCGTGCTCCCCGAAGGCCAGCACCATGGGGCCCCGGCGGTCCAGGGCAAAGGACACCAGCGACAGGCTGTAGCCCTTCTTCACCTGGTCCCCCAGCCGGGCCAGCACTGCCTCGTCGCAGCGCATTTCCATGTCCCGGCAAAACAGCCGCCAGCACAGCCACGCGGCGGGATCCCACCAGTACACCGCCAAAATCAGATAGGCCAGCAGCTTGACCCAGTGGTCCCGCCGGCGGATGTGATACCGCTCATGGGCCAGCACGTAGGTCCGCTGACTGCTGTCCAGGCGGAAGGGGATGTAGATGCGGGGCCTCACGAAGCCCATCACAAAGGGGGTCGAGATGCTGCCGCAGGCCCAGATCTCGCCGCCCTCCCACACGGCGGCGGCCATACGCCGCCGCAGGCGGATATAGCTGACCGCGCTGTAGGCCAGCAGCGCCGCCATGCCAATCAGCCACAGCACCGCCCCGGCCCGCAGGGCGATCTCCCCGGCGGACAGGGCCGTCCGGACCGCCTCCGCCCCGCCGCTCTCCAATTCAGGCGCCAGCACCGTCACCGCCGGGGACGGGGAGATGGGCGCCGCCTGCACGGCGGGCAGCGCGCCGTTCTGCACACTCTGGGTGGCCTCCGCCACGGACTGAAGGGGGCGGAGGTTGAAAATGCTCCAAGGCGAGCGGGAGATGACCGCCTCCGGACACACCAGCCGGAACCCCACCACGCACCACAGCCAGTAGCTGTATTTTTTCGGCGCCTGCCGCAGCAGGCACCGGGCCAGCAGCACCACCGCCATCACCGGCAGGGCCGACAGGGCCATGGACAGCAGCTTTTGGAAGATCGCCGTCAGCAGCTCCATCCTCAGCCCTCCTTATGTGCGTCGATGAGGCGCTTCAGATCCTCCGCTTCCTCCTCCGTCAGCTTCCGCCCGCTCATGAAGGCGGTGAGAAAGCCCGGCAGGGAGCCGCCGAAGGTGCGGTCCACAAAGTCCCCCGCCGCCTCCGCCGTCACTGTCTCCCGGGGAGCCAGCACCGTCACAGTGCTGTTTTCATTTTGCAGCAGGCCCCGCCCGCACAGCTTTTTCAGCACGGTATAGGTGGTGGACTTCTTCCAGCCCAGCCGCTCCCGGCACAGCTCCACCAAATGCCCGGAGCCAACCGGCGCCGCGTTCCACACCACCTGCATAAAACGATATTCGCTGTCACAGAGATGATACGATTCCATTCCGCGTCCTCCTTTGGTCTATTCTTATCGACCCCACGTTTTGAGTCTACAACAATAGACCAGCTTTGTCAAGAAAAACCGCCGGAGACAAACATCTCCGGCGGCGACATTCACTATGCACAAAAAACAGCGTTTTTTCAGGGGCGGCCCCAGCGGCCGGCGGCATGATCCCCGCTGCCGGACCGCGTCACCTTTTCAGGCCATAGGGCTTGTAAGCGGAGGTCAGCACCTTTTCAAACACCGGCGCGTCGGGGTCCTCGATGCGCTTGAGGATCTGCTCTCCGGCGGCCCGGCCCAGCTCCTCCACCGGCTGGATGATGCAGTCCATCTGGTCGGAATAAAGCTGATAAAAGTTGGAATCATAATCAACGAAGCTGACCAGGTCGATGTCCTGGGCCAGGCGGATGCCCTTCTCCTGCAAATAGAAGATGGTCTCCGAGGCCATCAGGCCCTGGCAGACGATGATGGCGTCGCAGTTCTGTTCCAACAGCTCGTCCAGACACTCCTGGGCGCTGTTTTCCATGGAGTTGCCGTAGCGGATCAGGGCGTCCTCCTGAGGCAGGCCGCAGTCTGCCACCGCCTCCTTGTAGGCGGAGATGCGCTCCTTGGTGGAGGACAGCCGGGGCAGGCCGCCGATGATGCCAACCCGCTTGGCCCCCTTGCCCGCCAAGCGGCAGACGGAACGGTAGATAGGCTGGAAATTGGATACGCAGATGGAGGAATAGCGCTTGGTCTCAAAGGTCCGGTCTACCAGCACAGTGGGGAATCCTGCGGGGATCAACGCGTCGAACCGCTCGAACTCCTCCATGGTGCTGGCCACCAGCACGCCGTCCACCAGGCCAGCCGTCAGCAGGCGGAGGTTCTTCTCCTCCCGTCCGGCATCCTCCTTGGTATTGGCGATGATGAGGTGATAGCCGTGGGCGGAGAGATAGTTCTCCACCGATTCGATCATGGTGGCGAAAAATTTGTTGGAGATATCCGGCACGATGAAGCCCACCGTCTGCTTCCGCCCCGTGCGGAAGCTGCGGGCGGAGGCGTCCGGCGTATACCCCAGCTCCTCGATGGCCTGATACACCTTCTCCTTGGTCTCGGCGGAGACGTATCGGGTATTGTTGATGGTGTGGGACACGGTGGCGGTGGAGACCCCCGCCAGCCGCGCCACATCACTGATGGTCACTTTCATAGTCATTGATTCCTTTGCGCAAACAAACTGGCTTTACGTAATCATTTTGCCAAAGACAGTATAGGCCAACTTCCGGCTATCCGTCAAGGCCCTTTTCCCCCCTTTTGTCGAAACTTCTGTGAATTTTGACTGTTTCTTATTAAAAATCCACAATTGAAATTTTCGATTGTTATCTGAAATGACGATTGCCAAAAAGTTGACACTGTGGTACGATATTTTTGGTTATTCAAGTAGGCAAAACGATTACGCAATCGTTTTGGTGCAATATTCCATCTGTAAGAAACGAAAGGAGTTCTTTATTTATGAAAGCTAAGATCGGTATCAATGGTTTTGGCCGCATCGGCCGTCTCGTCTTCCGCGCCGCGCTGACCCACGACGACGTTGAGGTCGTCGGTCTGAATGACCCCTTTATGAACCCCGAGTATATGGCTTACATGCTGAAGTACGACAGCGTGCACGGCAAGTTCCCCGGCGAGGTCTCTGCTGAGGAAGGCGCTCTGGTCGTGAACGGCAAGAAGTACCCCGTTTTCACCGCCATGGAAGTCAAGGATATCCCCTGGGCCTCTGTCGGCGCTGAGTATATCTGCGAGTGCACCGGCAAGCACCTGACCAAGGACCTGTGCCAGGGCCACATCGACGCCGGCGCCAAGCATGTGGTCATGGGCGCCCCCTCCAAGGACGACACCCCCATGTTCGTCATGGGCGTGAACAACAGCAAGTACACCTCTGACATGACCTTTGTGTCCAACGCCTCCTGCACTACCAACTGCCTGGCTCCCATCGCCAAGGTCCTGAATGACAAGTTCGGCATCGTCGAGGGTCTGATGACCACCGTGCACTCTGTCACCCCGACCCAGAAGCTGCTGGACGGCGCTTCCCTGAAGGATTGGCGCGGCGGCCGTGCCGCCACCGGCAACATCATCCCCTCCTCCACCGGCGCCGCCAAGGCCGTGGGCAAGGTCATCCCCGAGCTGAACGGCAAGCTGACCGGCATCTCCATGCGCGTCCCCACCCTGGACGTGTCCGTGGTGGACCTGACCGCCAAGCTGGCGAAGCCCGCCTCCTATGAGGACATCTGCGCCGCTATGAAGGAGGCCTCCGAGGGCGAGCTGAAGGGCATTTTGGGCTACACCGACGAGGACGTGGTGTCCTCCGACTTCCTGGGCGATTCCCGCACTTCCATTTTCGACAAGAAGGCCGGCCTGTCCCTGACCGACACCTTTGTGAAGGTCGTCTCCTGGTACGACAACGAGTGCGGCTATGCCAACAAGATGGTGGAACTGATCTCCTATATGTGCTCCGTGGACAACAAGTGATTTGCTCCGCAGGATCGTTTGTTTGATATAGTCAATCCACCAGAAAACCAGCTGCGCTGTTCTTCAAGCGGGCAATGCCCGCTGTACGCAAAGCACACGGATGAAATCCAAATCAAGGCCGTTAGACGGCCTGTCACAGCGCAAACGCGCTGCGACATTTGAAAAGCGGTTTTACCACTTCTCAATTCATTTGATCATAGTGTCGCAGCCGTCCGGGCAAAAGCCCGGACGGCTGCGTTTTTAGCCCCGCGCCGTGAGAATACCGAGGCGATCTGAGGCAGTCTGAGGCGGTCTGGGATGGATGGTCCGGCCAGCGTTGGGAATATGGCCTTTAAAAATCATGCCGCCCGCCGCAGGAGAGGCCCAGCTCCTCCATCAGGGTGACCACCTCTTCGATCTTTTGAAAGCAGTCCTGGTCACTCAGCGCGCCGTCGCTGAGGATCTGCTGGATGCGGCGCAGTGCTCGACTGCTGGCATCCGCTGTCAGGCAACGGTAAAATTCCTGCTCGCTCTGCATAAAATATCCCCTTCCGGTTTATCACATCACCTTGATTATAACATAATTTTCATAAATACGCAAGTGCGTATACGCAACTGCGATAGTTTGGATACCATATCCACGAGGTGATGGAAATGGCTGTCAAGGATGCGGTGGCACAGCGTTTTGCGGAGCTGTGCCGTCAGCGGGGGATCAAGCTGAATGAACTGGCGGTCCGAGCTGGAACGACCCCTTCCACGGTATACAGCATGATGGACCCGGCGCGCCGGAATGTATCGATCACCACCATCAAAATCCTCTGCGACGGATTGGATATTTCTCTGGAAGAGTTCTTCTCCGGCCCGGAATTTGATGATTTGGAACAGGAAATTCAATGATCAAGGGTCATGGGGGAGTAAAAATGACTGTGACGGACGCGGTAACAAACCGTTTGCTTTCACTCTGCGGCCAAAGAGGCTGGACGATCCACACGCTGGCAATCGTATCCGGGCTATCTCCATCCACTGTGAAAAGTATTCTGTATGGAAACAGCCGCAATCCCGGCGTTGTCACCATCAAGATCCTCTGCGACGGGCTGGGTATCTCTCTGGAAGAGTTTTTCTCCGGCCCGGAGTTTGAAAATCTGGAACAGGAGATCCAATAAAAAAAGAAGAGCCGCAAGACTCTTTTTTTCATACAAAACATATCCCCCCATCCGCTCCGCTGGCGAATGGGGGGATAGCCCATTGATCGGATTGATTCCCCGCAAAACCGAATGGTTTTGCGGGGACCCCAATTTAGAATCAAATGGTCAGGCAAAGCCCGACCATTTCAAGATTTTTTCTCCGAAAAAATACTTGTACGCCGCCTGGGCGGCGGCTCGGCCCTGCCTCGCGGACAATCCTCTTTTTCCCCCCAAAAAAAACATATCCCCCCATCCGCTCCGCTGGCGAATGGGGGGCTTACCCATTGATCGGATTGTCCATTGGTCCATACCTCATGCTTTCTCAGGGTCCCGTTCGGATGCCGGGGTCTCGATAAGGGGGTCCGGAAACTCGGTCTCTTCTCCAATACCTAAAACATCAAGGACACGCAGACTTTGCTCTAGCTGTTGCTAAAACCATGCTCGTGCAGCTCATCATAGTGAGATATGTTTCGTCTTTGGGGGGTCCGAGGCTTCTTTTGTCGCTTTGATGATCTCGATCCCGAACGGTTATTCTTAAGAGATTCGTGATTCTCTTGAGCTTGCTAGCCCATGGGACTCACTCCTTTCTGTGTCTATAATGTACAATATTTCTGGATGGATGTCAATAGGTTTTGTGATATTTTACTGTTTTCACAACTGTAAATCGTTTTCCCATGTCGATCTGCACAATCCCCCGTTTTACCAGGACAGCTCCCGCAGCAGCGCCGTACAGGACAGCGCCTCCTCCCACTGGAAGGCCCACAGCAGCGCCTCCAGATTCTCTCCGTTGTGCTCGATCTCGCAGCTGAACCGCCGCAGGGCCTCTGGCAGGCCGCATACCGCCGCCAGACGCTCCACCGTCAGCACGGCGAACGCCACCAACTGGGCACGGGACAGCAGGTCCCCGTCGTTGACGGTCTTTAATAAGTAGCGGAATGCGAAATAGACGGCGATCCGCTCCAGCAGAGCCTCAGACTGGGGAACAGGGACCGCCGTCTCCGCCTGACGCAGCAGCTCCGGCCAATCGCCGTCCAAAATCTCCAGCGTCCCTAGAAACCGCAGGCCATGGGGAACTGTCAGCCCCTCCCCTGCCGCCTGCCAGGTCCGCGGGGCCTGCCATATCTCCGCCAAGGCAGGCAGATCGGCCTCCCGCTCCTCCTCCAGGGCAAGCTGCGCCTCCCGGGCCAGCAGCAAAAGATCCCGCAGGCGGCGGCGCAGGGGGACGCTTCGGTCCGCCAGCATGTCCAGCATCCGGTCCCGCAGCGGCAGCAGGTACGCCAGCCATTCGTCCCCTTCCTCCTCCGGTTCCGCCGTCTCCATCTCCGCAAAGGTCAGCGGGGCCTCTGTCCCCAGCAGCAGGGCGCCCGCCGCCGGGCAGGAGGCGGACAGCGTGACCTCCCGAAAGGAGCCGTAATCCTCAATGAACCGGGGATGCTCCCGGCAGGTGACGCTGGTGGCGTCCTCCCCCAGCTTCCGGTGGATCTCGCAGAGGTTTTCTTCGTCCAGGAAGGGGCAGCGGCCGCCGTCCAGGGGAAAGCAGAACGCCCCCTCCTCATCTGCTTGTAAAACTGCCCGCAGCTTGTCCCCCAGGGGGCCAGACTCCTCAAAATACCGGCAGGCGGTCTCCTCGTCAATGACCACCTCCCACTTCTCGCAGCAGGTGTGGGGGCACTCTCCCGCCAGGCAGCAAAAGCTCTCGTAATAGTCCGGCACTCGGTTCAGCATGTATAACGCTCCTTTTAGTCACCGTGCTCCGCAGGCCGGAGCAGGCAGAAATGATTTTTGCGGAATTCCAGTACGCCCTCGTCCCGCAGCCCACCCAGGGCGGCGGACATGGCGCTGCGGTCCACCGCCAGATAGTCCGCCAGCTGCTGGCGGTCCAAGGGAATATCAAAGGCCGCTCGGCCCGCCGCCAGAGCCTGGGCGGACAGGTAGCTCAGCAGCTTTTCCCGGGTCGTCCGCCGGGCCATATGGCGCATTTTGCGGGTCAGCTGCAAATTTTTCCCCGCCAGCAGGGAAAGCAGGTTGGCCGTCAGCCGGGCTTCGCCCACCGTGCCCGCCTGCGTCCCGGCCATGGGCTCGGCCCGCAGGAACAGCGCCGTCACCTCTGCCGCCGCCAGGGCGGAGACCTCCAGCGACTCACCGCTGAGGGCGTAGGATTCCGCGAATACATCCCCCGCCTCCGCCAGCCCCACGATGCCCCGATTGCCCCAAAAATCCTCCCGGACGATGTGGACTGTGCCGGACAGCACCAGCCCCAGCCGGTCCGTCCGCTCCCCCCGGCGGAGCAGCAGCTCTCCCTTCCGGCAGCGCCGCTCCCTGGCCTCCAGTCGGGCCAGCAGCGCCGGCAGCTCCTCAGACGGAATCCCTCGGAATAGGGGCGATCCGGTGAGCAAGGGTGAAATTTCCATAAACGCCTCCTGGTTTTGTTGGAAATACAACAGACTTTTTTCTTTGATTATAGAATACTGTATCCAGAAACGCAACAGCGAATTGACTGGACAGTCTCTGTCCAGTCCGACGATACCCTTTGTTCGCTGAGGATGAAATACAAAAAAGGAGAAACACTATGGTACGGAGGATCATTCACATCGATCAGGAGAAATGCAACGGCTGCGGCGCCTGCGCCGCGGCCTGCCACGAGGGAGCTATTGGCATGGTGGACGGCAAGGCCGTCCTGCTGCGGGACGACTACTGCGACGGCCTGGGGGACTGCCTGCCCACCTGCCCTACCGGGGCCATTACCTTTGTGGAGCGGGAGGCAGCGGCTTATGACGAGGCGGCGGTGCTGGCCAAGAAAGCGGCAGCTTTGAAGGATTCCGCCCCGGTGCGGACACCGCCCTCCGGCGGATGTCCCGGCAGCATGGCCCGTGCTCTGGAGCATGCCGCCGCGCCCGCGCCCGGCAGCGGAGCCGTCTCCCGCCTGATGCAGTGGCCGGTGCAGATCAAGCTGCTGCCCATCCAGGCTCCCTTTTACGACGGCGCCCGGCTGCTGATCGCCGCGGACTGCACCGCCTTCTCCCGGGCGGACTTCCACGAGCGCTTCATGCGGGGCCGCATCACCATGATCGGCTGTCCCAAGCTGGACGAGGGCGACTACGCAGAAAAGCTGACGGAGATCCTCCGCCGCAACGACATCCGGGAGGTCACCATCGTCCGCATGGAGGTTCCCTGCTGCGGCGGACTCCAGCGGGCGGCAGAGACCGCCCTGCGGCAAAGCGGCAAGTTCATCCCCTGGCAGGTGGTGACACTGGGCCGGGATGGAAATATATTGGAGTGACCTGGAGGTATCCATCATGAAAGCGACTGTCAATGAGAACTGCATCGGCTGCGGCCTGTGCGCCGGCACCTGCCCGGAGGTCTTTCAGATGGGCGATGACGGCTTCGCCCACGGAAGTGAATTCGGCGCGGAGCTGCTGGACAGCGCCCAGGAGGCCCGGGACGGCTGCCCCGTGTCCGCCATCAGCATCGAAGAATAAGCACGAAACCGGAGCACAGGCCATCTTGCCTGTGCTCCGGTTTCCGCAAAAAAGCAGGGGCGGCAGCCCCTGCTTCATTTTCACGTATTGTCCCGGCTGATAGGCTCCCGGATCAGCAGCCGCCGCAGCGCCTTGCCGTTGAAGGGAATCAGGGGATAGAGATAGCCCTTTCCCACCAGCGGCTTGGTGGTGGCCAGCAGCGCCAGGATGCCCAGGGTCCCCAGCACAAAGCCCCAGACGTCGAACATCGCCGTCACCACCAGCAGCACGACCCGCAGCAACTTGAAGGCGTAGCCCATCTCATAGCTGGGCTGTGCAAAGCCCGCCACGGACACGAAGGCCATATATACCAGCACCTCCGGCCCCAGCCACCCCGCCTGGACAGCGAAGTCGCCCAAAATCAGCGCCCCCAGCATGGAGAAGGAGTTGGACAGGGAGTCCGGCGTATTCAGCGACGCCAGCTTCAAAACGTCGATCAGAAATTCCACCACCAGCAGCTGGCTCAGCAGTCCCAAGGACGCCGGCTCCGGCGAGGAGAGGAACTCCAGCCATTCCGGCAGCCGCCCCGGCTCGCTGACCATCAGATACCAGGCGGGGGTTATGAACAGGGAGATGAGAAACACCACGATCCGCAGCAGCCGGAGATAGGTCCCCACCAGCGGTGGGAAATAAAATTCGTTGGCCTCCTGGGTAAAATCAAAAAAGGTGGTGGGCAGGATCATCACCGAGGGGGAGTTGTCCACCATCAGCACGATGTTGCCCTCCATGATGCTGGCGGCGGCACTGTCGGGCCGCTCGGTGTAGCGAACCTTGGGGAAGGGATTGTACCACTGCTTGGGCCGGATGGCCTCCGCCACGCTCTCCTGGGACATGGAGAGGGACTTCACATCGATGGACTGCAGCTTCTCCCGCACCTGGGCCAACAGCTTCTGGTCGACCCGGTCGTCCAGATAGCACAGCACCGCGTCGGTGTGGGAGCGGGTCCCCACCTTGTGGCCCTCCATGGTAAGATGGGGGTCCCGGATGCGGCGGCGCAGCAGGGCCATGTTGGGCACCACCGCCTCGACGAAGCCGTCGTGGGCGCCCCGCAGCACCTTGCCGTCCATCGGCTCCCCCACGCTGCGGGCGGGATAGTCCTTGCAGTCCATCAAAATGCCGCCGGCCATGCCCTCCAGCAGCAGCAGGCTCTTGCCCAGCAGCACCGACGTCACGATATCGTCCACATCAAAGCTGACGTTGGTCTCGGAGAAGGTGACAAACCGGTCCGCGAAGGCCTGGGCCTCCGTCACCGTGGCCAGGTCCTCCGGCTTCAGCGCCAGCCAGAAGGCCCCCATCCGCTCCAGGGTCTCGTCCTTGCCATAGCCGTCGATGACCCACAGCCTGGCCCGGCGGCCGCCGATCAGATAATCCCGGCTCACCACGTCGCAGCTCCGGCCCACGCCCAGCAGGCCGTCGAACCGGCGCACATTGTCCATGTGATCCTTTGAGAGTTGTTCCATGCTCCACCTCCGTCGATGCCCTCCGCAAACGGGGACGGAGCTAGTATGTGCCGGAAATGGGCGGCATATCCATCTTTCCCGGCGCAGCAAAGAAGAAGGCCCGGACAAAAGTCCGGGCCTTTTGGCTGTTTATTTGTCCGCTATTGGGAGATCAGATCTCCTGCTCCCGCTTTTTGTTGGAGCACAGGACCCAGGCCAGAGCCAGGCCGGAAGCGGCCAGGGTCAAGGCCCACAGGGCGCTCATATCGCCGGTCTGGGGGATCTCGGACAGAGGCACTTCCTCCTCCGGCAGCTCCTCCAGGGGGATCTCCTCCTCGGGCGCTTCTTCCAGAGGCGTTTCCTCCTCCGGCAGGTCGGTCAGGGGCACGTCGGGATCGGGCAGTTCAGGATCGGGGTCTGGATCGGGATCTGGATCGGGATCAGGATCGCTGCCACCGCCGCCCCCGCCGGAGGGCGTGTTCTCTTTCCACTGGGCGATCAGCGTCACATCACTGGTCATTTTCAGCGGGCTATTTCCGTCAACGGGTTTTCCCTCGCTGTCGACCCAGCCGGTAAACGTAAATCCGTCCCGTGCAAATTCGGCATCTTCCGCGCCGCCGAGCACGGTATGTTCGCCGTCGGCAACATATTTGCCGCCGTCGTACTGGTTCCCATTGCCGTCAACGTAGGTGACGGTGTACACCGCGCCGGAGGTCACCGCCGTGCCGTCAGTCAGTTTCGTCGCGAGTCTGCTGTTCTCGTTGAAACGCGGGGTGATTGTATTAACAACGCCAGAACCCCATGCACCGCCGTCAATGTAGCCCGCCTGATAGCGATAACCGTCCTCCTTGTCTTCGCTCGGCACATCCATGCCTTGAACATTGGAGATGGTGACCGACGAGGCGACGCCGACAACAAGCAGATCATTACCGGCCTTGCCGGCCGTGTTTCCATAGAGGCTGCCGCCGGTGACCGCAACTGTGGCTTCATTGACTCCAATACCGCCGCCGCCAGTCACAGCAGTATTTTTGGTGATTGTTGTATCTGTGATCGTAGTCGTGCCCTCTACGGCATAAATGCCGCCGCCCGTATGCGTAACGAGGCTGCTGTTTGCTTCGTTTCCAGTGATCTCACTGTTCTCGATCGTCATGTTGCCGCCATTGGTAATGCCGCCGCCGCAGCTTTCCGCCACATTGCCGGAAATGGTAGAGTCTGTGATCGTCACTGTGCTGTCCGCACCGTTATTACTAGTGGAATCGTTATACACACCGCCGCCGAAATGCGCCGCTGTGTTGTTTGTGATCTCTGTACCATCGGTGATCGTCACAGAGGAGCCGCCATAGTAGCTGTTGCCAGTCACATGGATGCCGCCTCCGTCGCCTTCGTTGCCTCTTTGGGCCGTATTCTCGGAGATCACGCTGTCCTTGACCTCCAGCGTTCCATTGTATACCGAAATGCCGCCGCCATTTTTCGCTGCATTGTCAGTGATCGTAACATTCTCCACGGTGACATCGCTTCTGTCCACCATGATACCGCCACCGCCGCCATTTTGCGCTGTGTTGCCAGTGATCGTAACATTCTGCACAGTGGCTTCGCCCTCGCTCACATAGATGCCGCCACCGCCGGTGTTGGTGCCGCCATTTGTCGCAGTGTTTCCAGTGATCGTAACATTCTCCACGGTGACATCGCTCTTTATCACTTTGATGCCGCCGCCAGAGTATGCGTTGCCGCCGGTGATCGTGCCGTTTACAGCCGTTTCATTGCCATCAGCATCTATCGCTTTCGCGCTGCTGGTGATGGTCACTTCGGCGCCGTCCTTCACTGTGATGACGCTCTCCTTTTTATCCTCATCGCCGCTCAGGGTATGACCGTTCAAGTCCAGCTCAATGTCCTTCTCTTTAATGGTAACATTGGCCGTCTCATCGCTGGTCAGGGTGACGGACTTCTCCGCGTAGTCGATCGCATCCTGAAGCTTTTCGTCCGCGAACTCCTTCTCACGCTCCGTGTCCTTATCCGCGATCGACGCCGCCAGCGCGGCGCCCGAGATGTTTACCGCCACTGCCGCCGACAGCGCCAGCGACAGCAGCTTCCGCAGTGTTTTGTTTGCCATCTTACATTCTCCTTTTAAAAAATTTTAAAAATCGAATGAAATCGGCAGCCGGGCTGGCCTGGCGGTCTCCCGCTTTAGCCCCCTTAGCTTTGCGTGCCGGGGATTTCCCCCGGTTTGCCATTTCGTTTCCTTCATATGCGGCTCCCCGCACGTGGTCAGATCTTTTCTGCCATGTTACACATGGCAGAAGAAAAGGGTGCCCTTTTCTTGCGCGCTTGTTTGGCCGCCCGCAGTGCGCCGTCCCTGCTCCGCGGTCTGAAACATGATAACAGCCTCTTCTCACTCCTTTCTCTCCAAACTTCCAATCAAGCTGCGGCCCCATATCTTATGGCCGCGAAGTTCTCTTCTTCTGATTGCAGGGTTATTATAGCACATGTCGGTTACAAATACGGTTACATTTTCCTATTTTTTCTTCATAGTTCAATAAAAAATACACACAAAATATGCCAACACATTTTTACATATTTTATAAGAATTTCACAACCAGAAAATGAAAGGCCCGGACTTTCGTCCGGGTCCTTTTGCTCCGCAGCTCCTGGAGATGTGAAAATATCCATTACGAAACGGCATACTTTTGTCTGATATTCCGCTTTGTTGTCACTTTTGCGGATCTTTGTGCCGGAGCGCGCCAAAAAGCCGCCTGCCGAAAGGCAGGCGGCTTTCCTGTGGATTCAACTCCTCGCCAGGGGAAAGGTCACGGTAAAGGCGCTGCCCTTGCCCGGCTCACTTTCCAGGGCCACTCTGGCTCCCAGATAAGCCGCGCCGTGCTTCACAATGGAAAGGCCCAGGCCCGTCCCCCCGCCGGAGTGGCTTTTGTCGGCCCGGTAGAACCGTTCGAATACCCGCTCCCGCTCCTCTGGCGGGATGCCCACACCGGTGTCCCGAACGGAGAGGACGGCCCCCTCCGGCCCATTCTCCACAGTGACGGCCACCGCACCGCCCTGCCGGTTATAGGCTACGGCGTTGTCGCAGAGGTTGTACACGATCTCCTCCACGATCTGCGGCACGCCCCAGACCGGCGCGGGACCGCCCTCCAGGGTCATGGTCACCTGACGCCGCTCCGCCGCCGGGGCCAACTGCTCCAGCACGCGGGCGGCCTGGCTGTATAGGTCCACCGCCTCCCAGCTCCCGGCGAATCCGCCCTCGTCCAGGCGTGAGAGCTGGATGATATCGTCCACCATGTCAATGAGCCGCTGGGCCTCCCGGCGGATGTTCCCGGCGAAATGGGGAATGTCTGCCTCCCGCACCATGCCGTTTTCCAGGATCTCCGCCGTACCCAGGATGGTGGTCAGGGGCGTTTTCAGCTCGTGGGACACGTTGGCGGTGAATTCCCGCCGCAGCGCCTCCCGCCGCTCTCTCTCCGTCACGTCCAGAATGACCAGCACCGCGCCGGAGGGTGCGCCGTCCCGCTCCGCGGGGCTGGCGAACACCTGGCGGCAAACGCCGTCCCGGTCCAGCAGCGTCTCCCAGGCCCGGCCCGCCAGGGCCTCCTCCACGCAGCGGCGGAAGCCCGCCTCCCGGTCCAGCGCCAGCACGCTCTCCCCCAGCGGCGTCTCCTCTGCCCCCAGCAGCTCCAGGGCGGCCTTGTTGCAGGACAGCAGCCGGGTATCCCGGTCGATGACCAGCAGGCCCTCCTGCATGTGCTCCGTAATGGTGTTGAACTCCTCCCGCTGCCGCACCAGGTCCGCCATCTGCCGCCGGATGCGGCGATTCTGGTCCCGGAGCTTCCCCACCAGAGGGGCCAGCTCCTCATAGGCCGTCTCCCCGCCGGGGTCCTCGGGGTCGATGGCGTTGATAGGGGCCACCAGCCGCTGGGCGACCCGCCCCGCCAGCCACAGCGCCAGGCAGAGAGCCAGCGCCACCATCAGGAATACCGGCCGCAGTGCCTGCAACACCATCATCCACACGGAGTCCTGATCCTCCGCCAGCCGCAGCACCGTGCCGTCGGACAGCCGCAGGGCGTAATACGCCGTCTTTTGGCCCAGGGTATCGGACCGGCGGACAGCCGTTCTGCGGCCCAGCAGCAGTGCGTCCCGGACCTCCGTCCGGTCAGCGTGGTCCCCCATGCCGGCGGAGTCCTCCCAGTTGTCAAACAGCACCGCGCCATTGCTGTCGATCCAGGTGATCCGCTTGATCTCCGGCAGGCCGCCGGTGAGATAGGCTCCGCCGTGGATCTCTATGCCTCGGGCGATATATGCGGCGCTCTGGGCCAGTTCCTCTGTCACCCGTTCCTCGAAGAAGTCGTGAAGAACCCACACGATCAGCACCAGGCTGGCGGCCTCCACTGCCAGCGCCACCGCCAGGATGGCTCGGAAGATATGCCGTTTCATCTCTGGTCCTCCGGACTGATCTTGTAGCCGTAGCCCCGGACGGTCTCGATGCAGGCTCCCGCATCTCCCAGCTTCTGCCGCAGGGTGCGGATATGTACGTCCACGGTGCGGCTCTCGCCGGTGAAGGCATAGCCCCACACATCCTGGAGCAGCCGCTCCCGGGTCAGGACCTTTCCCTGGCTCTTCAGCAGCAGGCAGAGCATCTCGAACTCCTTTTGCGTCAGTGCCACAGGCCGGCCGTCCGCCTCCACGGTGTGGCGGCCTGGGTCCACTGTCAGGCGGCCGCAGCGGTATGCCGCCGTCTCCGGGGCCGTCCGCCGCAGCAGCGCCCGGATGCGGGAGAGCAGCTCCAGCATCCCGAAGGGCTTGGCCACATAGTCGTCGGCCCCGGCGTCCAGGCCCAGCACCTTGTCATACTCGGTGCCCCTGGCCGTCAGCATGATGACCGGCAGAGCGGCGGTAACGGGATCGGCCCGCAGCTTTTTCAGCACGGACAGGCCGTCCTCCTCCGGCAGCATGATGTCCAGCAGCGCCAGCGCGGGGAGCCGGTCCGTCATGGCGGTCCAGAATTCCGAGGGGCGCTCAAAGCCCCGGGCCTCCAGGCCCTGGGCGTTCAGTGTGTAGATCACCAGATCCCGAATACTGGGATCGTCCTCCAGTAAATAGATCATCCTTGCCTCCTGTTCAGGCGCATCAGATCAGCTGCTGTTCGTTGATCATCAGCTTGAATTGCAGCCCCAGCTTTTCCGCCGCCTTGCGGCAGAGGATCATCCGCTGCATGAATATCTCAAAGTAGTCCATCACGGAGCCGTACTTGGTATCGACCGACAGCTTCAGCTTGATGAGGGTGTGCTCCTCGTTGATCTTCAGCACGGACTTTTTCACCGAATAATTGACCCGGTCGTGGATATCGAAGGTGGTGGGGTCCTGGTTCCGGACCCGGCTGCGGCGTACGTCGGACTTGTCCGCCAGGATCAGCGCCGCCGCCACGGCGTTCACCGGCAGGCCGGTGCCCTCATCGTGGTTGCCGATGGCGGTGACGATGGTGGCGATCTCCTCCGGGCAGCAATCCATGTGGTCCAGGATGCGGAAGGCCATCACTGCCCCGGATTGGGAGTGGTCGATGCGGTTCACCAGATTGCCGATATCGTGGAGATAACCGGCGATCTTGGCCAGCTCCACCGTTCGGGCCGGATAGCCCAGGGTCTCCAGGATATAGCCCGCCTTCTCCGCCACCGCCGTCACATGGGCGAAGCTGTGCTCCGTGAAGCCCAGGGCGATCAGAGATTCGTCCGCCCGCTGGATATAGACCCGGACGGCCGGGTCGTTTTTCACCTGTTCATAGGTCAGCATAAGCTCGTCCTCCTGTTCAGAACTGTTTTGGGGCGGCGCGGGCCGGGGCAAGGCCCGCGCCGCCCCGGCAGATGTCCGCCCCTCAATTATTGGAGGGGTGAACGCCTGTCAGGGCATACTCCACCCACTCCGCCACATTGGTGGCGTGGTCGCCGATGCGCTCCAGATACTTGGCCACCATCAGCAGGTCCAGGCCCTGGCCGCCGTAAGCGGCATCGGCGGCGATCAGGGCGATCAGTTCCGCCTTCACCTGATCGAACAGGGCATCCACCTCGTCGTCGGCGGCGCAGACCTGGCGAGCCAGGTCCAGGTCCCGCTTCACGAAGGAGTCCACGCTGTCCGTTACCATGGAGATCACCGCCCGGGCCATGTCCGGGATGTGGGAGACGCAGCTGTCCGGCGGCAGGCGCACATGGGCCGTCAGCTCCGCGATGTCCGCCGCCTGGTCGCCGATGCGCTCCAGGTCCGAAATCATTTTCAGCGCCGCCGAGATGTTCCGCAGGTCCCGGGCCACCGGCTGCTGCCGCAGCAGCAGCTTCAGGCAGAGGTTCTCCACTTCCCGCTCCGCCTGATCCAGCTCCCGCTCCTTCTCCATAGCGGTCTCCGCCAGGGCGCGCTGGTCCTTCAGCAGGGCCTCCGCCGCGGCGGAGATGGCCTCCTCGCACAGCGCGCCCATGCGGATCAGCTCCACGTGCAGCCGTTCCAGCTGCTGGTCAAACCGGTCCCTCATATCAGCCGAACCTCCCTGTGATATAGTCCTCTGTGCGCTTGTCCTTCGGATCGGAGAACATCTGCTCCGTCCTGCCGAACTCCACCAGCTCCCCCAGCAGGAAGAAGGCGGTGTTGTCGGAGACCCGGGCAGCCTGCTGCATGTTATGGGTTACCATGACTACAGTATACTGGTTTTTCAGCTCCGCCGCAAGGTCTTCGATCCTAGAAGTTGAAATAGGGTCTAAAGCGCTGGTGGATTCGTCCATCAGCAGCACCTCCGGCTCCACCGCCAAGGCCCGGGCAATGCACAGCCGCTGCTGCTGCCCGCCGGAGAGGCCTAGGGCGCTCTTTTTCAGCCGGTCCTTTACCTCGTCCCAGATGGCGGCGGAGCGGAGGGCGCTCTCCACAATCTCGTCCAGCTTCACTTTGGAGCGGACGCCGTGAGTCCGGGGACCGTAAGCCACGTTGTCATAGATGCTCATGGGGAAGGGGTTGGCCTTCTGGAACACCATGCCCACCCGCTTGCGCAGCCAGGTGGCGTCCACATTGGGACCATAGATGTCCTGGCCCCGGTAATTCACCGTGCCGGTGATGCGGACAGAGGGGATCAAGTCGTTCATGCGGTTCAGCGTCCGCAGGAAGGTGGACTTGCCGCAGCCGGAGGGGCCGATAAAGGCCGTGATCTCGTGCTCCGGAATGTCAATGCTCACGCTGCGGAGGGCCTGGTTCTGCCCATAGTACAGGTCCAGGTTTTCCACTTGAATAATCGTCGGCATGGAAGATTCTCCTATCACTTTTTCAATTTCCTGCCCGCGAAGTTGGAGGCCAGGTTGATGAGGAACGTCATCACCATCAGAATCGCCGCAATGGCAAAAGCCACGCCCGTCTCACCCCGCTCGTTGGCATAGACGTACAGCGCCACGGTCAGCGTAGCGGAGGAGGACTCCATGGCTCCGCTAAAGCTATTGAGGATCAGGCCGAAGCCAGCAGTAAACAGCAGGGCCGCGCTCTCACCCACGATACGGCCGACGGCCAGGATGCAGCCGGTGACGATTCCGTCCACGGCGTTGGGCAGCACCACGGTGCGGACCATGTGCCACTTTCCCGCTCCCAGGCTCAGGGCGCCCTCCCGATAGGACTGGGGCACGGTCTTCAGGCTCTCCTGGGTCGTGCGGACGATGGTGGGCAGGACCATGATGACCAGGGTCAGGCCGCCGGCCTTGATACCGGCCTGCCAGCCCACCAGCTGCAGAAAGAACAGCATGCCTACCAGGCCGAAGATGATGGAGGGAATGCCCGTCAGCGTCTCGGTGGCAAATTCGATGACCGCCACCAGCCGGTGGTTCGCAGCATACTCCGTCAGGTAGACGGCGGCGCCCACGCCCAGGGGCAGGACGATGGCCATGGCCACGACGATGATATAGAGGGTGTTGAGGATATTGGGCAGGATGCCGATGGTATCCTTGATATAGCTGGTCTGGCTGGTCAGCAGCTCCCAGGTGATGTTGCCGAGTCCGCGGTAAAAGATATAGCCGATCAGGAACATCAATAGGGCGCAGGTCAGTCCGGCACAGAGCCACAGCAGACCCCGCAGGCCCCTGTCGTAGACCCGGCGGCGCAGGGACAGCTTCTGTTCCATAGGTCAGTCCTCCTTCCTGTTCTTGATGAACACGTTCAGCAGCACGTTGATGAGCATGATGAACAAAAACAGCACCAGGCCGATGGAGTACAGGGCGTTCCGCTGAAGGCTCCCGTAGGATGCGTAAGACATCTCCGAGGCAATGGCCGTGGTCAGGAAGCGGACGGAGGTAAACAGGCCCGGCATGTTGGCCACGTTGCCGGAGACCATGATGATGGCCATGGCCTCGCCGATGGCGCGGCCCACGCCCAGCACCACTGCCGTTGCCACGCCGCTGCTGGCGGCGGGCAGGGACACCCGAAAGTAGGTCTCGATCCTGGTGGCGCCCAGGGCCAGGGACGCCTCCTCATACTCCCGAGGCACGGCCCGAAGGGCCGTTTCAGACACATTGATGATGGATGGCAGGATCATGATGGCAAGCACCAGAATGGCAGCCAGCAGGCAGGCGCCGGAGCTGAGGCCAAACAGGCTGCGGATGGCGGGCACCAGCACGATCATGCCCACCAGGCCGTACACCACGGAGGGAATGCCCGCCAGCAGCTCCACGGCGGTCCTGATGACCCGGGCGGCCTTGGGCGGCGCCACCTTTGCCAGAAAGACGGCGGTCATCAATCCCACAGGCACACCGATGATCACGGCACCCGCGGTGCCGTAGACGGAGGTCAGGATAAAGGGCAGGATACCGTAGGACGCCTCCACAGTGGTGGCGGTGGGAGCCCAGACCTGTCCAAAGAGGAAGTCCGCCAGGCCGATCTCCCGGATGGCCGGCAGGCCGGAGACGATCAGGTAGATGCTGATGAACAGGACAAAGGCCACAGCCACGACGCCGCACAGCAAAAACAGCAGGTGGAAGAACAGTTCCATGACCTCCCTGCCGTTCCACGTCTTCTTTGGCGCGGAGCCGCGGTCTTTGCGGCGGTTTTTTTCTCTTTCAGCTGACGGCCGCCCCGGCATGGGGCCGGACCAGGTATTTTCCATTTCCATGATTTCCATGTCTCCTTCTGTCTGCGGGAATAGCCTCCCCCCAGCTCCTTGTCATTCGTGGGTGGAGGCCGTCCCCAAGGGGGTGTGTTCGTGATCATTTCGCGACGGGCACCGCGCCGGCGGCACGGATCAGATCGTTTGCGGCGGCGGAGGTGGCGAAGCTGAGGAATGCCTGGGCCTGAGCGCTCAGGTCCGCACCCTCCTTGGTGACCAGAATGAAGGGACGCTGGATCTCATAGCTGCCATCCAGCACGGTGTCCTCGGTGCAGGTCACGCCGCCAACAGTAACAGCCTTGACCGTATCCTTCAGGGCGGACAGAGAGGCGTAGCCGACAGCGTTGGGATTGCCGGCAACAGCCTCAATGACAGCGCCGGTGGAGGTCAGCTCCTGGTCCAGTTTGCATGCGTCCTTGGTGCCGGTAATGGACTCAAAGCCGTCCCGGGTACCGGAGCCAGCCTCACGGCCGATGCAGGAGATGGTGCCGGCATCGCCGCCCGCCTCGCTCCAGTCGGTGATCTCACCGGTGAATATCTTAGCGATCTGCTCCACAGTCAGGTCCTCCGCCTTGCAGGCGGGGTTGACGATGACGGCGATGCCGTCCAGAGCCACGGTGGTACCCACCAGGCCGGAGTCTGCTTCCTCGTCCTTCAGGGCGCGGGAGCTCAAGCCGATGTCGGCGCTGCCGTTGGAGGCAGCCTCGATACCGGCGCCGGAGCCGGTAGCGTCATAGGTGACGGTCACGCCGCTGTTGTCAGCCATAAACTGCTCGCTCAGGGCGCCGATGACTTTCTCCATAGAGGTGGAGCCGTTGGTGGAAACAGCGCCGCTCAGCTGTGTCTCGGCGGACTGCTCCCCGGTTTCGGAAGAACCGCAGCCGGCCATCAGAGACAGGGCCAGGATCAGGATCAGCAAAATAGCACATGCTTTTTTCATCGCTTGTCTACTCCTTTGATTTCAATATGTCTTTGGCAGGGCATCACAACGGCGATCAAAATTCGTTCCTCCGAAATGGAGATCATTTCTTTGGGTCCGCGGCTCTTTTGTCCGCGCAGCCGGGTTTGGATCGCCCCTGCCACGTCCTTGCTGCAGTTGATAGTATAAACAGCCCTGCGTAAAATCTGTCACCCGGCCCTTGTAAAGTCTAGGTAAAAAAGTTTTCCATCGGATTTTTTTAAACAAGTATGAAAAATCCGCCCGAAGCGCTTGCTCCGGGCGGAAATGTTCTTTTATGATCTATGATATAGACATGGATACCGCAATTACAGGGCGGGAGTCTTGAGATCCTCGTTCCGGATACCGTGCTTTTCGGCGTAGCCGGTGAGCATCAAAGTCAGTGCGCCGTCGCCAGTGACGTTGCAGGCGGTGCCGAAGCTGTCCTGCAGGGCGAAAATGGCCAGCATCAGGGCGGTGCCGTCGTTCTTGAAGAGCAGCACGCCAGTGATGAGGCCCAGGGATGCCATCACCGTGCCGCCGGGAACGCCGGGGGCGCCAATGGCGAAGATGCCCAGCAGCAGGCAGAACAGGATCATAGTACCCACGCTGGGGATAGCACCGTACAGCATCTTGGCAATCGTCATGCAGAAGAACACCTCCGTCAGCACGGAGCCGCACAGGTGGATGTTGGCAAACAGAGGAATGCCGAAACTGACCATATCCTTCCGCAGCACTTCGCTCTTGCCGGCACAGTCCAGGGCCACCGCCAGCGTGGCGGCGGAGGACATGGTGCCCACGGCGGTAAGGTAGGCGGGGCCATAGTGCCGCAGCACCTCCCAGGGGTTTTTGCCGGAATAGGCCCCAGCCAGCAGATACAGCACCGCCAGCCAGATATAATGGCCCGCCATCACGATGAGGATGATCTGGAGGAAGGCCGGGAGCTGGCGGGTTATCATGCCCTGATAGCTCAGGTTGCAGAAGGTGGCGGCGATATAGAAGGGCAGCACGGGAATGATGATCTTGCCCACGATGTCCAGCACGATGTTCTGGAACTCTGCAAGCAGGTCGATGGTCCTGCCGGACTTGGTCCAAGTGGCCGCCAGACCCAGCAGCACCGACAGCACCAGGGCGCTCATCACCGGCATGATCTGAGGAATGTCAAGCTGGAACACCACGCCGGGCAGCTCCTTCAGACCCGCCACGCTGGTGTCGATAGACAGATGGGGGATCAGGGCATAGCCTGCAGCAGTGGACATGAACGCCGCGCAGATGGAAGAGACATAGGCAATGGCCACTGCGACCCCCAGCAGCCGGGAAGCGTTGGCCCCCAACTTCGTGATGGACGGCGCGATGAAACCGATGATGATCAGCGGCACGCAGAAGGTGATGAGCTGGCCCATGATGTACTGCAGGGTGACGACCACCTTCATCACGCTCTCTGGAAATACCAGGCCGCAGATGATGCCCACGGCGATGCCCAAAAGCAGCCGGAACGGCAGACTGTTGCATAATTTTTTCATAATACCCTCCCAAAAACAGATCCGCCCGCCGGACGGCGGTGCGGCGGGCGCCCCCTCTCCGGTACGTCCGGCTCTATCTTAAACCCTCCGCCGCCGAAAGTCAACGCATGGACGGCCCTTTCCCTTTTTCCCAGGCAAAGGCGGCGCGGCGGGAACAGGCGCTCCACCGCCGGCGTCCTCGATCGCCGTTTTTTGTATTGTTATATTTTTACAAAGTTGAATCGATTTCGTCATTATTTTTCCGTTTTTATAAGAACCTTATTGACGGTTAAGTCCGGTTCTGCTATGATGGACCCGAGTTCTGGCCCACAAGGGTCCGCCTGACAGCGGACAGACCCGCTGGATGGTCCCCGCTGCCACGGGACGCGGTCAAATTGCTTTTTTATTGGGACTTGGAAGGAAGGACAGCTATGGAGAGACAGGTCAAGCGTATCGGCGTTCTCACCAGCGGCGGCGACGCCCCCGGCATGAACGCGGCGGTCCGGGCCGTTGTGCGGACCGCCATCAACCACGGGATCGACTGCGTCGGCATCCGCCGGGGCTGGAACGGTCTCATCAACAGTGATTTTATCCCCCTGGACGCCCCCAGCGTCAGTCACATCATCAACAAGGGCGGCACCATGCTGTACACCGCCCGCAGCGAGGAATTCCGCACCGCGGAGGGCCGGGCCAAAGCCCTGGCCACCTGCAAACTGCTGGGACTGGAGGGCATCGTGGCCATCGGCGGCGACGGCACCTTTCAGGGCGCTCTGGCCCTGAGCCGCCAGGCCGCCCAGGCGGGCAGCCGGCTGCAGGTGGTGGGCATCCCCGCCACCATCGACAACGACATCGGCTGCTCCCACTATACCATCGGCTTCGACACCGCCTGCAACACCGCCGTCGAGTGCATCGACAAGCTGCGGGACACCATGCAGTCCCACGAGCGCTGCTCAGTGGTGGAGGTCATGGGGCGCCACGCCGGATATCTGGCGCTGTACGTGGGCATCTCCATCGGCGCCACCGCCGTGCTGATCCCAGAACATGAAGTGGACTTTGACCGGGATGTGACGGAGAAGATCCGCCGCGCCCGGCTGGCAGGCACCACCCACTACATGGTGGTGGTGGCCGAGGGCGCCGGCAGCGCCTTCCGCATCGCGGAGCGCATCAAAGAGGAGACCGGCATGGATCCCCGGGTCACCGTGCTGGGCCACATCCAGCGGGGCGGGACCCCCACCGCCCGGGACCGGGAGACAGCCAGCCGCATGGGCTACGAGGCCGTCATGTCCCTGGCCCAGGGCCGGGGCAACCGCATCATCGCGACCCAGGACGGCCGTATCGTGGACCTGGACATGGAGGAGGCCCTGGGCATGGTGAAGCACTTCCAGATGGACCGCTACGAGGTGCTGGAATCCCTGGCCAATACCCGCAGCACCCCCCTCTGAGCCTACATAATCCCGTACTCTCAATAGACAAAGACCCCTGACACAGGCAAGCTTCCTGCGTCAGGGGCTTTTTACGCTGTCTGCGCTATTTGGACCACGATGCTGCACGGCAAAGGGTTTTCATACAGCAATTCGTTTTGCCGGAATTCACTTCCGGCAAAACACCTCTGCCCGCCGCGGCGGCACGTCCGCGGTGCGAGGAGGCAGATGATCTCGCCTGCCCACCATCAGACCAGCCGATTCCCGGCCCTTATTGGGCCGCCAATCGGGGCGCTCCTGCTCACCGTCAGGCCAACCGATCCCCGTGTGCTTCGCACCCGCCGATCGGGGCCTATCCTCGAATTTGCCTCGCTTTATCTGCCACTGGCAGCGCTTCGGCAAATCCTCGATGACCGGCTCGCTTCATCCGCCGCAGGCGGCGCTTCGCCGTCATCCCCACAATGCCGACAGCATGGGGATGACCTGCTTCTTCCGGCTCATGATCTTGGGCAGGAAGGCGGCATTCTCCTTGTCGTTTTTGATGTTGAAGGCCTGCCGGATGGTGTCCTCGTCGCCCACGTACAGCAGCTGCGTGCCCTCCAGCAGCACGTCGGTGATCATCAGCACCACCGTGTCCAGGCCCCGTTTCTTCCGGTTCTCCCGCATGCTGGCCAGGAACTCGTCCTTCCGGGCCAGCAGCCGGTCGGAGTCCATGCAGGTGATCTGGCTGACCGCCAGGTTGTGGCCCGCAATGTGGAATTCCTTGTAGTCCGTGCTCAGCATGGCGTCCACCGTCTTGTCGTCGCCGCAGGCGGCGGAGAAGATGGCCTTTCCCAGCTCATCCAGCGACTCGTTGGCGATGCGGGCCATACGGTTGGCCATGTCGATATCCCGCTGGGTGCAGGTGGGCGATTTGAACATGACCGTGTCGGACACGATGGCGGCGGTCATAAGGCCCGCCATTTTTGCGGTGGGCATCAAGCCCTTCTCCTGATACATCTCGGCCACGATGGTGGTGGTGCTGCCCACCGGCTCATTGCGGACATAGATGGGATTCTTGGTTTCGATGTCCGCCAGCCGGTGATGGTCCACGATCTCCAGGATCTCTGCCTGGTCCAGGCCGGGAACAGACTGGGCCTGTTCGTTATGGTCCATCAAGATCACCTGCTTCCGGCGGGGGCGCAGCAGGTGATAACGGGACAGCATCCCCACGACCCTCTCCTCATCATCCAGGATGGGATAGGCCCGGAAGCGGCTCTCCAGCACGGTGTTCTGCACATCGTCGATATAGTCGTCCAGGTGGAAACTCACCACCTCGCCGCTCTTGCAGATGCGGGCGATGGGCAGGGCGTGGCAGATCAGGTGCACCGCCTGATACGCGTCAAAAGGTGTGGATATGATGCAGGTCTGGGTCTCCTGCTCCAGCAGCGCCTGTTCCACCTCCGCCTGACAGACGATGACGCAGCTGACCTTCAGGTCCAGCGCCCGCCGGATCATCTCCGGCTGGTCGCCGCAGACCACCACACTGTTGGGGTCGGAAAACAGCAGGTTCTCCCGCCCCGCGGGCAGGGCGATGGTCACCTCGCCGGAGATCTCCTCCTGCTCGGGGCTGACACAGTTCAAAATGCGGCCCTCCAGAACGGACAGCAGGTTGTACACCGGCACCTCCCGCACCATGGGGTCCCGGACGGAAGTCATATCGTAGTTGGCCACGTCTCCGGCGGACAGCATCCCGTACAGAGTCCCGTCCTCGTTGGTCACCGGCATCACGGAGATCTTATCCGCCTGCATGGTCTGCCAAGCACGGCTGATAGTGGCGGCGGCAGACAGAGTGGACGGCGTGTCGTAGTCCAGGTCCCGGACCTGCGTGCGGACATTGTTGATAAGCTGGGGCGCGCGGAAGCCGAAGCGGTCCAGCACGATCTGGGTCTCGTCGCTGATCTGGCCCAGGCGGGCGGCGTGATATTCCCGGTGGCCCAGCGCGTTTTTCAATGCGGCATAGGCCATGGCGGATACGATGGAGTCGGTATCCGGGTTGCGATGCCCGGTGATATAAACGTTGTCCATAAGCGGTCTCTCCTTCATGTGGTTCTCAACCCATTATGCTTTCCCAAAACAGCTTTGTCAACGGCCTGAGCCGTGAAAAACATCCGCGGAAACGATTGCCTCCGCGGATGCCCTCAGAAAAATTTCCCCTGAAGCCCTGCTTCTCACAGGATCAGCAGCTCCTTCGGAGCCTGTGTGATGTTCCGGCAGCCGCTCTCCGTCAGCACGATCACATCCTCGATGCGGACCCCCAGCTTTCCCGGCAGATAAATGCCCGGCTCCGCGGAGATCACCGCGCCGGCGGGCAGGGGCTTTTCGTTCATGGGGGAGGCGTTGGGAGCCTCGTGGATCTCCACGCCCACGCCGTGGCCAAAACTGTGGCCGAAATACGCGCCGTAACCAGCATCGCTGATGACGGCCCGGGCAGCGCCGTCCACTTCCCTGCCCGTGGCGCCGGCCCGGGCAGCGGCGATGCCCGCCAGCTGGGCCGACAGAACGGTTTCGTAAACGCGCCGCATCTCCTCCGTGGCAAAGCCCACCGCCACGGTGCGGGTCATATCGGAGCAGTAGCCGTGATAGACGCAGCCGAAATCCATGGTGACGAATTCTCCACGGCCAATGGGCCGCTCCGAGGGAACGCCGTGGGGCAGGCTGCCGTTGGGTCCGGAGACCACGATGGGATCGAAGGACATATCTGACGCGCCATAGTGGAGCATCAGGTACTGGAGCCGGGCGGCGATCTCCTTTTCCGTAACGCCGGGGCGGATCTCCTTCAAAATGTCCGCCAACGCCTTCTCCGCGATCCGCTGGGCGGATACCAGCGCCTCCAGCTCCTCCTCGTCCTTCACCGCCCGCAGCTGCCACAGCAGCTCCGTGGCGGGGACCAGCTCACAAGAGAGGGCTTTTTTGTACCGCTCATAGTCACAGACGCTCATATAGGCGTCCTCGAAGCCCATGCGCCGGACCTGCTGCTCCTGGACAGCCTCCTGGATCAGCGCGGCATATCCCCGCCCGTGACCGGTCTCCCGCAGCTCCGCGCCCGTCAGGCAGCGGGCCGCCGCCTCCGTATAACGGGAGTCGGTGAAATAATAGGCCTTGTTCCGGGTCACCAGCGCCACGCCGTCAGTGCCGGTGGAATGAAATCCGGAGGCGTAAAACCGGTCTGCCTCGCCAGTCAGCAGCATGGCGTCCAAGCCATGGGCCTCCAACTGTGAGGCGATCTTGGCAAAATGGTCCATACAGTCATCCTTTCAAACAATGCAGAATGAGAAATGAGGAATTCGGAGCAAACGTATCCGGCTTTGCCGGACAGATCCATCTTCATTCCGCCCGAACAAATTCAATCCCTGCGCCTCTCCTGTTTATTTTTATGCTTCACTTTTCTCCGCCGCCGCTCTCACGAACCCATAAAACAGCGGATGCGGCCTATCCGGCCGGCTCTTGAACTCCGGATGGAACTGGGCGGCCACGAACCAGGGGTGGTCCGGCAGCTCCACGATCTCCACCAGACGGTCGTCCGGAGACAGTCCCGCCAGCACCAGGCCATGGGCCTCCATATCCGCCCGGAACTCGTTATTGAACTCATAACGATGACGGTGGCGCTCGGAGATCTCCGCCGCGCCGTACAGCTCCCGGCTGCGGGTCCCCTCCTTCAGCACGCAGGGATACCGGCCCAGCCGCATGGTGCCGCCCTTCTCCGTCACGTTCACCTGATCCGGCATCAGGGCGATGACCGGGTGTTTCGTCGTCTCCGAGAACTCGGCGGAGGCGGCGTCCTCATAATCCAACACATGGCGGGCAAACTCGATGACCGCCATCTGCATCCCCAGGCAGATGCCGAAATAGGGGACATTGTTCTCCCGGGCATAGCGGCAGGCGGCGATCATGCCCTCTGTACCGCGATACCCGAAGCCGCCGGGCACCAGCACGCCGGTGCAGCCCGCCAGCTTTTCTGCCGCGTTCTCCTCCGTCACGCCCTCGGAATCGACCCATTCGATCTCCACCACGGCGTCGTTGGCGGTGCCGGCATGGTTCAAAGACTCCACCACGGAGAGGTAGGCGTCGTGGAGCTGGGTATACTTGCCCACCAGGGCGATATGGACCTTTTTGCGGGCGTTTTTCTCCCGCTTTACCATGGCGCTCCACTCCCGCAGGTCCGGCTGGTGGGTTATCAGGCCCAGCTTGCGGCAGACCACCTCGTCCAGGCCCTCCCTGGCCATCAGCAGCGGCACCTCATAGAGGGTCTCCGCCGTGGTGTTCTGGATGACGCAGTCCGGCTGGACGTTGCAGAACAGGGCGATCTTTTTCCGCACATCCTCGGTAATGGGAACGTCGCAGCGGCAGACCAGCACATCCGGCTGGATGCCCAGGCTCAGCAGCTCCTTGACGGAGTGCTGAGTCGGCTTGCTCTTCAATTCCCCCGAGCCGGGGATCTGGACAATGAGGGGCACATGGATGAACAGCACGTCGCCCCGGGGCCGTTCCGACGCCACCTGGCGGATGGCCTCCAGGAAGGGCTGGGACTCGATATCGCCCACGGTGCCGCCGATCTCGCAGATGACCACGTCCACATCCTCGCTGGCCATGGCGTAGATGCGGTCCTTGATCTCCTGGGTGATGTGGGGGATGATCTGCACCGTGGCCCCCAGGTAATCGCCCCGGCGCTCCCGGTTCAGCACGGACCACCAGACCTTGCCGGAGGAGATGGAGCTGTTGCCGGACAGATCCTCGTCCACGAACCGCTCATAATGGCCCAGGTCCAGGTCCGTCTCCGCGCCGTCGTCGGTGACGAAGACCTCGCCATGCTGATAGGGGCTCATGGTTCCCGGGTCCACATTGATATAGGGATCGAATTTCTGATTCCGCACCCGGACCCCCCGCTGCTTCAGCAGCCGGCCCAGGGACGCCGCGCAGATCCCCTTGCCCAGGCCGGACACCACGCCGCCGGTGACAAACACGAACTTTGTTGACATACCGCTCACCTTACCTTTACACACAACAGTTTTTCCCGAGAGACGATCTGTACGCATAAAATGGACAAAGCGGTGCCCTTTTGAAAACAAAAAAGCACCGCCAGACCATTTTGCGGTGAAAAGTCCCAGCCTCTTTCGGGACTCTTCGCTGCGATCCGCGGTGTCGCTCGTCTGTTCGATTGTCGCCCTGCGGCTCACGCCGCAAACCGCCGCCGAAGCGTTTCCAAAATACTTTCCCACTATACCACCCCGTTTTTTTCTTGTCAATGATTCTCTTTTTCCCCCTCTCGTCCCCGCCGCATTTTGCCGGGACCGCCGGGGCCATGTGCGGCAGTCGTTTTCCGCCCCCTTTCCCGCCAAACTGTGACTGTTGCCATGGACACGGCAATTTATTTTGTAAAAAATGACGATTGACTTTATTCCTTTAAAGCTGTATGTTGTAAAAGTACTAAAGTCCAGCCGGCAGAAAGGAGTTCCCGTGATGCGTCATACCGTCGTGTTGTCCCTGCGGCCCGCCCCGGGCTCCTATTACTTTATGAAGGTCCGCTACGCGGGCCGTTTTGAGCGTACCGAAAAGCTGTCCGGCTGAAGCATGACCGCCGTATGAAGAGCGGCCCTGTCTCACGGACGGGGCCGCTTTTTATAATATCTTGCAAATTATAAACATAAGGAGATCTGAACGATGAAAAAGAAGCTGCTTGCACTCATTCTGGCAGGCATCATGGTCCTGAGCCTGGCCGCCTGCGGCGCCAAGGACGAGCCTGCCCCCGCCGAGGACCCCAAGGAGACCGAACAGCCCGCCGAGCCCGCTGAGCCTGCCGCCGAGACCTACACCGTGGGCATCTGCCAGCTGGCCCCCCACCCCGCTCTGGACGCCGCTACTGAGGGCTTCCAGGACGCGCTGAAGGAAGCCCTCGGCGACGCCGTGGAGATCAAGGTGGACAACGCCGCCGGTGAATCCGCCACCTGCGCCACCATCATCAACGGCTTTGTGTCCTCTGACGTGGATCTGATCATGGCCAACGCGACCCCCGCCCTGCAGGCCGCCGTGTCCGCCACCAGCGATATCCCCGTGCTGGGCACCTCCGTGACTGAGTACGGCGTGGCCCTGGGCATCAGCGACTTCTCCGGCACCGTGGGAACCAACGTGTCCGGCACCAGCGACCTGGCTCCCTTGGATCAGCAGGCCGCCATGGTGAAGGAGTGGTTCCCCGACGCCAAGACCGTGGGTCTGGTGTACTGCTCCGCCGAGGCCAACAGCCAGTATCAGGTGGACAACGTGCAGAAGTACCTGGAGGATCTGGGCTTCACCTGCGCTCAGTATCCCTTCTCTGACACCAACGACATGGCCTCCGTCGTCCAGAACGCCGCCGATAACAACGATGTTCTGTATGTCCCCACCGACAACACCTGCGCCAACAACACCGGCGTGATCGACAATATCTGCCGTCCCGCCAAGGTCCCCGTCATCTGCGGCGAAGAGGGTATCTGCGGCGGCTGCGGCGTGGCGACCCTGTCCATCAGCTACTATGATCTGGGCGTCGCCACCGGCAAGATGGCCGCCAAGATCCTCACCGGTGAGTCCAATGTGTCCGAGATGCCCATTGAGTACGCGCCCCAGTTCACCAAGAAGTACAACGAGGCGATCTGCTCCGACTTGGGCCTGCCCGTACCCGAGGGCTACGAGGCCATCGCACAGTAATTCCCCTTTATTTCCTCAAAAAAGCGGCGAAAAAGGCTTCCCTTTTTCGCCGCTTTTTGCTATACTATTGAAGACTATCGACTTTTGAGGGGGAACACACAACTATGATGGATTTCATCAACGCACTGCCGGGGGCCGTCTCCCAGGGATTGATCTGGGGCATCATGGCCATCGGCGTCTATATCACCTATAAGATCCTGGATATCGCGGATCTGACCGTGGACGGCTCCTTCTGCACCGGCGCGGCGGTTTTCGTGGTGCTGTTCACCGGCGGCATGAACCTGTGGCTGGCGCTGCTGGCCGCCCTGATCGCCGGTATGCTGGCTGGTCTGGTCACCGGACTGCTGCACACCTTCTGCGGCATCCCCGCCATCCTGGCCGGCATCCTGACCCAGCTGAGCCTGTGGTCTGTGAATATGGCCGTCATGGGCATGAAGGCCACCGTGGCCATCAACGTCACGACCCCGGAGATGCTGGACAAGCTGCTGGTCTCCCTGCGGTTCGTGAAGGATGTGTCCAACGGGACCCGTCCCTTCTACCGCCACCCCATTTTTGTGGTGGGCCTGCTCACCGTGGCCGTCATCGCCGTCCTGTACTGGTTCTTCGGCACCGAGCTGGGCTGCTCCCTGCGGGCCACTGGCTCCAATCAGAACATGGCCCGCGCCCAGGGCATCAACACGAACGTGGCCAAGGTGCTGGGCCTGGTGCTCTCCAACGGTCTGGTCTCCCTGTCCGGCGCTCTGCTGGCCCAGTATAACAGCGCCAGCGAGATCAATATGGGACGCGGCGCCATCGTCATCGGCCTGGCCGCCGTCATCATCGGCGATGTGATCTTTTCCAAGATCTTCCGCAACTTCGCCCTGAAGCTGCTGAGCGTTTCCATCGGCGCCATCATCTACTACATCGTCATCCAGGCGGTGCTGGCCATGGGCCTCAACGCCAACTACCTGAAGGCGCTGTCCGCCATCGTGGTGGCCATCTTCCTGTCCATCCCCTACTGGAAGGGCAAGTACATCCACACAAAAGCGGCTGTCCCCGCCCAGGCGGGAGCCAAGATGGGAGGCGATCTCAATGCTTGACGTCAAGAATATCTACAAGACCTTCAACGCCGGTACGGTCAATGAAAAGACGGCTTTGAAGGGCGTTTCCCTGCATCTGGACCCCGGCGATTTCGTCACCGTCATCGGCGGCAACGGTGCGGGCAAATCAACCCTGCTGAACGCCGTGGCCGGTGTGTGGCCGGTGGACGCCGGCACCATCTCCATCGGCGGCGTGGACCTGACCCA
Organism: uncultured Dysosmobacter sp.; assembly: GCF_947631165.1. GTDB lineage: Bacteria > Bacillota > Clostridia > Oscillospirales > Oscillospiraceae > Oscillibacter. Next base: position 67,697 of record NZ_CANRKH010000010.1, read on the forward strand.
CATGCCGGAGCACAAGCGGGCCAAATACATCGGCCGGGTGTTCCAGGACCCCATGATGGGCACCGCCGCCACCATGCAGATCGAGGAAAACCTGGCTCTGGCGGCCCGCCGGGGCAAGAGCCGCAGCCTCCGCGCCGGCATCACCAAGGCCGAGCGGGAAGAATACATCGAGCGGCTGAAGATCCTGGACCTGGGCCTGGAGGACCGGCTCACCAGCAAGGTGGGCCTGCTGTCCGGCGGCCAGCGCCAGGCCCTGACGCTGCTGATGGCAACCCTCATCAAGCCCCAGCTCCTGCTGCTGGACGAGCATACTGCCGCCCTGGACCCCAAGACCGCCGCAAAGGTGCTGGACGCCACGGACCGCATCGTGTCCAAGGACAGCCTGACGACCCTGATGATAACCCACAACATGAAGGACGCCATAACCCACGGCAACCGCCTTATCATGATGTATGAGGGCCGCATCGTCATCGACGTTTCCGGCGAGGAGAAGAAAAAGCTGACGGTTCCCCAGCTTCTGGAGCTGTTCAGCAAGGTCAGCGGGAGTGATGAGGCTGACGACAAACTGCTGCTCTCCTGAACGCCGCTGACCGGGGCCCCGCACAGCGGGTCGCGCCGGGCCATCGCTTTCCGCAGCTCTGATTCCTTGAAAGCTCCGCAATATAAGAACCTGTACCAATAGGTGCAGCACACCGTCTGAGCGGTCCTTTTCCCGCCGCTCTGCGTTGTTTCTCCTTGGAATACTTCAAGTATTCCTGCGTCAAAACGCCTTGATCGGCAGAAAAATTCCTCTCCCATCCGGCGTTCCTCCCCTATTGGTACAGGTTCTAAAACTGCAAAAACGGGCGCTGCCATTGGCAGCGCCCGCCTCTATTATGTGCCGCTTGCGCACGGCATGTCTCTCAATAGCCGATGATAAGTCCCTTTTCCATGGCGTAAAAGCTGGTCAGGCCCCGACAGGGAATGACCTCCACACTCTTTACCGGCAGGTCCTTCAGAATCTGATCCCGCAGCTTCATGGCGCTAACGGAGTTCTCGCAGTGGGAGATGACCACCTCTGCGCCGGAGCAGTCCTTGCTGCCGCCCATCAGGGCCGTGATGGCTCTATAGGTCTTGACCTCGCCCCGGGCCTTGTCGGCCACATGAATGGTCCCTTGGGGCGTGGCGTCGGCGATGACATGGATGCCCAGCGAGTGCAGCAGCGTGCCCACCAGCGGCCGCATCCGACCGTTTTTGATAAGGTTGTCAAAATTCTCCAGCGTAAAGCAGGTCCGCAGCGCCGCCTGATACAGCCGCAGCTGGGCACAGATCTCCTCAAACCGCTCTCCTGCGGGGTCTGCTTCCATCAACTCCCGAGCCTTGCGGATCAGCAGCACCATAGCTCCGGCGGTAGCCTTGGAGTCGATGACGCAGATCTCCTTTTCCGGATGCTCCTCCAGCGCCATTTCCCGTCCCATCACGGCGGCGTTGTAGGTGCCGGAGAGGTTGGAGGAAATGGTGAAGCAGACCGTCTTATCCCCTTTCTCAAAGGCTCTGGCAAAGGCGGCAGGCGAGGGACACGCCGTGGAGGAAGCGGTCTTTTCCGCTTCCATGGCCGCAAGCAGCTCCGGGATGTTCAAATCGTCGTTGTCCACGAATTCCCGATCGCCCACCTGCAGCCGCAGGGGGACCGTCTCAAACAGCACGCTTCCGCCGGGATAATCCCGCATCCGCAGATCACAACTGCTGTCGCTCACAATATTCCAGATCATACGCTTCTCCTTATAACGTGGTTTTTAATACTATATTTGTATCATACAATGTTCTGTACTGTTTGTCAATGTCAAAAGTGGCTCTTTCCGCTGAAACCGGAAAAAACAAACAGCTCTGCCGGATCTCTCCCTCCACAGGACCGCGGGAGCCGGAGCGAGACCGCCGAAACGCAGGACTTGACAACGCCCCGCGGCTGTGCTATTTTAAAAAAGTTCTTTGAAAAACCATTTTTGCAAAAACTATCTGAGAGGACCGTTTTCATGTCCACCAACTATACACGCCTGCTGCAATTTTTTCAGCAATTCGGAAAATTCTATACCCATCAGTTCTCCCCCTTTTTAGACCGCACCGGTCTTTCCATGCGGGAGGTCCATGTGCTTTTGTTCCTGGTCAATAATCCCGCCTACGATACCGCCCGGGATGTGACAGAGTTCCGGGGATTGTCCAAGTCTCAGGTCTCCCAGGCGGTGGAGCTTTTGACGGCGGAGGGCTTCCTCCGCCGGACGCCAGACCCGCAGGACCGGCGGATCGTCCGTCTCTCCATCACGGAGGCCGGCAGACCGCTGGCCCGGGAGTGTCAGGAAATCCAGGCGGCCTGCGGCAGGCGGCTGCTGGAGGGCCTGTCCCCGGCGGATACGGCCCAATTTCTCACATATCTGCAAACCGTGCTGGACAACGGCGCGCAGCTGGCAGAGGAGGCGTCTCTATGAAACAGCAAAGTGCGGATCTGGGCCACGGCCCTGTAGGCAGGCTCCTGTTCTCCTTGGCGCTGCCCACCATCACCTCTCAGCTGGTCAACATGCTCTACAACCTGGTGGACCGGGTCTACATCGGCCACATGCAGCCGGTGGATACCGTCGGCTCCCTGGCCCTTACCGGTGTGGGCGTGTGCCTGCCCATCATCATGATCATCTCCGCCTTCGCGGCGCTGCTGGCCATGGGCGGCGCGCCCCGGGCCTCTATTCAGGAAGGGCGGGGCGATCCCCAGGCAGCCGAACGCATCATGGGCAACAGCTTCACCCTGCTGCTGATCGTCTCCATCGTGCTGACGGTTCTGTTCCAGGTCTTTGCGGAACCGCTGCTGCTGACTTTCGGCGCCAGCGAAAATACCATTAGCTACGCTCTGTCCTATATGCGGATCTATACCCTGGGAACGCTGTTCGTGCAGATGACCCTGGGCATGAACGCCTATATCACCGCCCAGGGCTTCACCACTGTCAGCATGAAGACCGTTTTGATCGGCGCCGGTCTGAACACCGTGCTGGACCCCATTTTCATTTTTGCGCTGGACCTGGGCGTGCGGGGGGCGGCGCTGGCCACCATTCTCTCTCAGGCGGTGTCCGCCGTATGGGTCCTGCGGTTCCTGCTGGGGCCTCAGACCCATTGGCGTCTGCGGAAGGAGTATCTGCGGCCCGTACCGTCGGTATTCCTGCCCTGTCTGGCCCTGGGCTTGGCGCCGTTCATCATGCAGTCCACAGAGAGCCTGATCGCCGTGTGCTTCAATTCCTCCCTGCTGAAATACGGCGGTGATATCGCCGTAGGCTCCATGACGGTGCTGAGCAGCATCATGCAGTTTGCCATGATGCCTCTCCATGGATTGACCCAGGGCGCACAGCCCATCATCAGCTACAACTTCGGCGCCCGGAACGCCCGCCGGGTCCGGGACGCATTCCGGTGCCTGTTACGCTCCTGCGTGATCTATTCCCTGACGCTGTGGGCGCTGGTACAGCTTTTCCCCCGCCTGTTTGTTCTGATTTTCAACAACAATCCCACGCTGGTGGATTATGCCGCCTGGGCTTTGCGGATCTACATGGGCGCCACAGGCATCTTCGGCGTCCAGATCGCCTGCCAGCAGACCTTCATCGCGCTGGGCAACGCCAAGACCTCCCTGTTTCTGGCGGTCCTGCGGAAGATCATCCTGTTGATCCCCCTTATCTATATCCTGCCCCTCTTCTTCGCAGACAAGGCCTTTGCCGTGTTTCTGGCAGAACCTATCGCGGACCTGCTGGCGGTCTGCACCACCGCCACCATGTTCTCCTTCCAGTTCAAGCGCAGCATGGCGGAGCTGGAGCAGCAGGTATCCTAAAAAAGCACCCCCGGCAGGGGGTGCTTTTTTAGGAACCACTGAATAAATTCCCGCATACGTCTTGGCGGCATCCATTTGACTTCGTTAAAAAATTTTGAAATACGTTCAGTATTCCTGCACCTTTTGCCTTGTCAGATGAAAAAGCCCGTCAATCCGCATACCGCATACTTGGATTTAATCAGTGCTTCCTTCATTCTCCTTCGGCAGGATCAGATTCAGCAGCACCGCCATCAAAGTAGCGATGACCACCGGGGATTTGCCGAAGATCATGGTAACGGCCTCCGGGAACTGGCTCAGCGCAGCACTGGCCTGGGAAATCCCCACGCCCAAAGCGGCGGACAGCCCTACAATGGTGGTGTTTCGGGCGGTCAGATCCTGAGAGGCGATGAGCTTCATGCCGGTCATGGCGATGGTGGAGAACACGGTGATGGTGGCTCCGCCCAGCACGCACTGGGGGATGGTGGTCAGCACCGCCGCGAATTTGGGCGACACTCCCGCCAGCAGCAAAAAGCCGCCGGCCAGGGTAAACACCGTCCGGTTCACCACCTTGTTGGTGGTGACGATGCCCACGTTCTGGGAGTATGTAGCTGTGGGCAGGCCGCCGAAGATGGCCGCCAGGATATTGCTGGCACCATAGGCGATGATGCCGCCCTGCAGCTCGCTGTCTGTAGGGTCACGGCTCAGGCCGCCCACAGTGGTGGCGGTAAAATCGCCGATGGCCTGCACGGCGTTGATGGCAAACAGCAAGCCCACCGCCACGCAGCTGGGTACGTCAAAGGTGACGCCGAAATGCAGCGGCCGGGGCAGAGAGAACCAGGCCGCCGTCCCCACGTCGGCAAAGCTGACCATGCCGAAGCACAGGGCCACCGCATAGCCCGCCAGCATCCCCAGCAGGATGGAGGCCAGCTTGCACACGCCCCGTCCGTGGTGGTTCAGCACCATCACCGCCGCCAGCGTCAGCACCGCCACCAGCCAGTTCTGCCAGGAGCCGTAGACCAGCGCCTCGGGCAGTCCTTTGGCCGTCACGGCCTCATAGGTGTTGCCGGTGCCTCCCGCCATGTAGTTGATGGCTGTGGGATACAGAGACAGACCGATGGTAAACACCACCGTGCCAGTGATGACCGGAGGAAAGAGCAGGCGGATCTTCTTCACGAACAGGCCCACCAAAACGGCCACCACACCGCCCACCAGCATGGCTCCCGCGATGGCGGACACCCCACCGCCGGATGCGGCGATGGCCTGCATACTGGGCACATAGGCGAAGCTGACGCCCAGGATCACCGGCAGGCCGGAGCCAAACCAGCCTCCGATGGGATACAGCTGCAGCAAAGTCGACACGGCGGACATCACCAGAGACGCCTGGATCAGCAGGACCCGGTCCGCCTGGCTGAGGCCCACGGCTCCGGCGATGATGATGGGCGGCGTCACACAGCCTACGATCATAGCCACCAGATGCTGAAGGGCCAGGGAGATAGACACGCCCATGGGCGGGCGTCCGTGGAATTGGAACAGCAGATCCTGTGCGCGGGTCTTCATAGAGCAGGCCTCCTTACAGCGGAATTTGTCACTGCCATCATCATAGCACAGTTTTATCAAAAAGCAAATAAAATTTTAGACTATCTGTTAAATTTTTTGGTCAAAGGAATCATTCTCTCATGCGCACAGCCGTAGACGATATTGTGCGGTGTTGCCTAAAATCTCCATCACAGGGGACCATCTGAATACGGCATTTCAGGCAGTCCCTTGGTCAAATCCCAAAAAGCCCCCGGGCGGCAACCCGCTGCCCTGTCTCGCAGTGCGGCAAGCAATGCAGTGTTGCCTTTCGTTTGCATGCAGAACAAGCATCTGCCAATACCTTTTTGCATGAAATTCTGTAGAGATACTCCCAGTGCGAATGCTCAGGTGCGGTAAAGTATCACAAGAAAAGTTTGTCGAATTGACAGCTACCCCGCTATTCCGATTAGCCATTTCAAGTATAGATTTTTATAAATACCTTGAAACCAAGTCCAATTACCGCTATAATGAAAACAAGCTATAGAGGGAAATTATGTTAGCTGCAATTATTGATAAAATACGCTTAGATGCTAACTGTGTCGTATATGCGCCAGCCAAACTTCCGAGCGTTCTTGAAAAATTTGCAATACCAGATGATGTTATGGAATTCTATCGCCTCTGTGGTGGTATGGAAATCTATTGTAAGAGCAGTTTGGGATTTAGAATTATGCCAGCAGACAAAGTGATGCCAGTCAATCCCTTAATCATTGGCGAAATGTATGAAGAAGATATTTCTTCTAATTGGTTTGCCATCGCACAAGATGGAAATGGAAACTACATCTCTATTGATTTTAGCAGAGGTACAAAAAACGGTTTTTGTTATGACAGTGCGATTGACCGCCACGGTCTTGCTGGTGATTGCGCTATTGTTGCAAAATGTTTTACTGATTTATTAACAAATCTTTATGCAAGCAAAGGCCAGTCAATTTATTGGACAGAACCGGATTTTCAATACTTAGGTGATGCCTATGATGAGTGACGGATTTATAAGAGCAAGATTCGACCCGTGGCCCAAATTTCGCCTTCCTTTCTCTTTGCTCCGCTGGTCAATCTTACTGGGGCTGCACCCCCAAACCCGCCTTTGACCGGCGCGGAGCGCCGGTGCTGCGGCCTGCCGCGCCGAAAAATTTTATCAATCTACCTTCGCCCGGAGATTGCATTTTTGCAAATTCTCCGGGCTTTCTTTCTGTGCGCTGCGCAAATGGGCAGGGCTTTGAAGCGCCGCACTCAAACCACGATTGGCCGAAAAAACAGGAGGAACTTCCTTACGAAGTTCCTCCCAAGGGTCGGTTTTTCGTTCGTTATGACCGGATAACTTGCCATTTAATAAAATGGTGATCGACGCTATAAAGTCTCAAGGGATATACTGTGCCTCAAAGCTCCCATGCTCCCCCACAGAGAACGCCAGCGCCCGATGGGGCGGCAGGTCCCGGCCGGGGAGCCGGGGGCAGTCGGAAAAGTACAGCTTTGCGCCGTATTCCTCCATCAGCCGCAGCGTGTCGGGATGGGCGCTGTCGTAGCGCCGGTCGCTGGAGGCGCAGCAAACCACTGCCTGGGGCCGGACAGCCTCCAGCAGCGCCCGGTCCGCGCCGTCCCGCTGGCCGTGGTGGCCCACCTTGAACAGGTGCGCTTCCAGGGCAGCGGGGTCGATCCCGCCGTAGCCATGACAGTTGGTGTCGCCGGGCAGCAGGATGCGGGTCCCTTGGTAGTCCAGCAGCAGCATCAGGCTGAAATTGTTCATCCGGGCGTCCAGCACCGACAGGCTCCGCCGGAACTCCGTCTGGTCTGTCTCCGCGAAGGTCTCCCGGCAGAGCCGGCGCAGCTCCTCCCGGGCTTTGGCGCCGGGAGCCAGGACCTGAAAGGTCAATCCTCCGCAGAGACGGCCGGAATCTCCGGCCTTCATGGCCCTGACCTGGCCGCCCTCCGCCTCCACCAGCTCCACCAGGGTCTGGCAGTCGTTCAGGGCGCGGATGAACTTGTCCTGAGAGGGTGTTTGGGCAAGTCCGGCGTCCAGCTGGCGCATCACATCCCGGCAGAACGCCGGCGGCAGAAGCTGCCACAGGCCGGCGGGCGGAAACCGCTCCGCCACGGGCAGCATGCCGCAGATGTGGTCCTCGTGGATGTGTGTGCTCACCATCAGGTCGATGTGGTCCAGCGCCTGATCCGCCAGATAATCCGCCAGCGGCGTCCTTCCAGTGGCGCGGTCCGCGTATTCCCCGGCCTCGCCGCTGCCGCCGTCGATCAGCATCACAAAGACGCCGCCGGGGAAACGGGGATCGGGGCATTCCAGCAGGATCGCCTCGCCGTAGCCCACATTGACGAAGGTCAGTTTCATTTTATCCATACACTCAGCCCATCGCACGCTTGATGTAAAAGCTGGAGAGGATCAGCACCAGCAGCGTCATCACGATGGCGCCGGCGCTGCCAAAGCCGAAGTCCAGCGAGCTGATGCCGTAATTATACAGGTATTGCGTGATCGTGGCCGTGCTGTTGGCGGGACCGCCGCCGGTCAGCAGGTTCACCTTGTCGAACAGGCGGAAGCTGTCGATGGTCCGCAGCAGGGCGCACAGGGCCAGGCTCCCCTTGATGTTGGGGATGGTGACGTAGAACAGCGTCTTGACGGCATTGGCCCCATCGATGCGGGCTGCCTCATACTGGCTCTGCGGCACCGATTGGAGGGCGGCGTACAGCAGCAGGAACACGAAGGGCGCGCTCTGCCATATATCGATCAACAACAGCATCCCGAAGGCCGTGTGGATATCGGAAAACCAGTTGTATACCGGCAGATTCAGGGCTTCCAGCACCTGGTTGACGATGCCGTAGTTGGGAGAGAGCATCATCCGCCAGCTCAGCGCCACGGTGACGGTGGGAAGCAGGTAAGGCAGCAGCAGTAAGGTCCGCATCGTTTTTTGGCCCCGGGTCAGGCTGTTGACAACCAGCGCCATGAAAAAGCCGATGAGCATCTCAAAGACCACCGCCAGGATGGTGAACTTCACGGTGTTCAGCACCGCCTGACGGAAATAGGGATCCTCCAGCAGGTCTGTGTAATTCTGCAGGGCGATGAAGGACGCGGGGGTCCGCAGATTCCGCAGCAGATTGTAGTCAGTGAAGCTGTAAAACAGGGTAAACAGCAGGGGGTAAGCCGTCAGCACCAGCAGGACCAGCATGGTGGGGGAGATCATCCGAAGGCCGAACCGCCGTGCGTTGTCACTGGTCGTATGCAGTTTTTCCACGTTATGTCTTTTCATATGGTACCCTCACAGGTTGGAAGGTTGCGGCGCCGGGGACGGTGCCGTTTGGAAGGGGCCGGGGCGCCTTGCGGCGTCCCGGCCGCGCTCAGGTCAGATCAATGCTGTGTCTCAGCCCATCAGCTTTTCCAGCTGGGTCTGGGCGTCGGCCAAGCCCTGGTCCACAGTCTTTACGCCGTTGACAATATTGTCCATCTCGGTGCCCAGGGTGGTGTAGAACTGGGTCCACTCAGCGATGACGGGGCGGTACATACCGCTCTCCAGCGCCTTGCAGACGACCTCATACTGGGGATAGGTGGCCAGGACCTCGGGGTCCTGCAGGCTGGAATACCGGCAGGGCACGCCGCCGTCAGGCACGGTGGCCTTCTGCACGTCGGCGTCCATCAGATAGGCCAGCAGCTCCGCGCCCAGCTCCTTGTTCTGGCTGTTGGCGGGCACGCCGATGGTCCAGATGCCGTACACGTTGGAGTTGTATGCCTCAGCACCGGCGGTAGCGGCGCCGGACAGGGCGATGTAATCAGCGGTGGAATCAGCGGTGGGCGTGTACCAGCCGGGCCAGCCAATGCCCATGGTGCCGGCGCCGGTGTCCACAGAGGCGATCAGGTCATCCTTCACCTGGGCCTCGCCGGTGGCGATCAGCTCCAGATAGTAGTTCATGGCGGCCTTAAACTCGTCGGTGTTCACGGTGGGCTTGTTGTTCTCATCAATGACCCAGCCGCCGAAGGACAGCAGGATGGGCAGGAAGTCCACCACCAGGTTGTTCTGATTGTCGCCGCGGTAAATGAAGCCCTTCTTGCCGTCGGCCTGGGCCTTCTTGCAGATGGTCAACAGGTCGTCCAGGCTCTTGATGCCATCGGCCTCATAGCCGGCGGCCTCCACATTGGCCTTGTTGTACATCAGCACGGTCACATTGCCATAATAGGGCGCCAGATACAGGTCGTCGCCCACATAGCAGATGCTGGTGGTGGCGGGGATCACGTCGTCGTCCAGTGCATAGCCCAGCTCGGTCAGGTTGGCCAGAACGCCGTTCTCGGTGAACTCGGCCATCCAGGAGCCGTCCACCATGCACAGGTCATAGGTGCCCTTGGCGTTGATGGCGTCCAGGGCGATGCCGGAATACAGGTCGCCCTCGGAGAGCTCCTGCACCTCGCAGGTGACGTTGTGCTCCTTCTCAAAGTCGGGCAGGCATTTCTTGATGACATCGGCATAGGTGCCGGCGCGGAGGATCAGGGTCATCTTGGTGGGCGCGGCGGGCGCTTCGGTGCCCTCGGAGGGCTTGGGGTCCTCAGCAGGCTTTTTGTCGCCGCCGCAGGCGGCCAGGGACAGGACCATGACAAGAGCCAGGATCAACGCTAACAGCTTTTTCATTTCTTTTCCTCCTAATCTGATTGTCGCTCTTCTCTTCTATTTTTGTTACTCTTTGACAGCGCCGCTTGACAAGCCAGAGATCAAGTAGTTCTGCGCAAAGATCACAAACAAGGTGATGGGGATGACGGAGATCACGCCTCCGGCGGCCACCAGGCCGAAGTTGGTCAGGCTGTCCTCCGTATTCAGCAGCGCCAGGGCCAGGGGCACGGTGTTGTTGGCGGGGCTGCGGGTAAAGATCACGGTGTAGGTGTACTCATTCCAGGCATACATGAAGGACAGCATGGCCACCGCCGCGATGCCCGGTGCCACCAGGGGCAGCACGATCTTGCGGAAGAGCTGCCACTCCGTGGCGCCATCCACCTTGGCGCTTTCCTCGATCTCCTCCGGCAGGTCCTGGAAAAAGCTGATGAGGAACCAGATGATCAGCGGCACATTGATGAGCACACAGGCCAGCATCACCGGCAGCTTGGTGTTCAGAATCCCCACCTTGTTGAACATGATGTACAGCGGAATGGTGAACGCCACCGGCGGCAGGACCCGCACCAGCAGGACCCAATAGGTCATGGGCTTCTTCAGGCCGAAGCGGAACCGCCGCCGGGCCAGGATATAGGCCGCGCAGATGCCCACCGCCAGAGAGATCACCAGCGAGCCGAAGGTAGTCTGCAGACTGTTGACGATAGCCTGCCCAAAGCCCTCGTCGGTAAAAAGCTGCATGAAATGCTCCATGGTCAGCGTCTGGGGCAGCAGCGGGATGTGTCCCCGCATCTCCTCTGTGGGCCGGATGGCCATGGCCGCCAGCCAGTAGATGGGAAACAGGGAAACCACCAGCATCACGGCGCAGATCACGGCCTTCACCACGGCCATCACTTTCTTTTTGGTTTTCATGGAGCTCCTCCCTCTCGTCTTGTTCTCACGGCTCTCTCAGTATAGCGGCCTCCGCCGCCCCGGGATAGCAGGCTCTTGCAAAAAATACGTAAAACATCGGTAAAGTATACCCCGGCGGGGAAGGCGCGCTCAGGCGGAGCCCCGCACCTTCAGCTCCGTGGGCACCACGGTGACCCGGGGGATGTCCTCCTCCCCGTCCAGCAGGGCTTTCAGCCGCTCCATGCACAGCTCTCCCATCCGGCGGCAGTCGATATGCACAGAGGTCAGGGCCGGCTCCAGCATGGTGCAGATGGAGGAATCGTCGAAGCCCACCACCGCCAGATCCTCCGGCAGCCGCAGGCCCATCCGCCGGGCCGCCTTGATGGCCCCGGCTGCAATGACATCGTTGGCCCCCAAAATGGCCGTGGGCCGGTCCGGCAGGGCCAGCAGCTCCGCCGCCGCCTGGGCGGCCTGCTCCACATCGGGGTTGCACATCTTCACGCCGGAGGCATCAACCCGCAGGCCATGCTCCGCCATGACTTCCAAAAAGGCGTTGTACCGCGCGCCGGCCACATAGGGCTGCAGCCGTCCGGCCAGCATAGCGATCCGGCGGTGGCCCCTGCTCAGCAGATAGGTCACAGCCTGGCGGACGCCCTCCCGCTCGTCAGAAATCACGCAGGGCAGCTCCAGGCCCGCCAGCCGGTGGTTCACCAGCACCACCGCCACCTTCTGGCTCTGCAGCTCCGTCACCAGCTCCGCCGGGGCGTTGCCCCCCAGGATGACCCCCTCGATCTGCTTGCTCTGGGCCGTGCCCACGGTGACCCGCCAGTCCTCCGCGTTGGAGATCAACAACTGATAGTCTGAGCGATAGGCCTTCCCCATGATGCCCTCGCAGATGGCGGCATAAAACTCGTCCAGCAGCGTCGCGTCCTTTTTGCAGATCAGGTAGGCGATCTTGTCGGTCCGCTGCCGGGCCATGGCCCGGGCGATGGCGTTAGGAGAATACCGCAGCACCTCCGCCGCCTCGTAGACCTTCCGGCGGGTCCCCTCCCGCACCTGCTCCGGGTTGGAAAAGGCCCGGGAGACCGTGGCCGTGGAGACGCCCGAAAGCCTGGAAACGTCATAAATCGTGGGATTTTCCAAGAAAAACGCCTCCTTTTCCCAATATGTAAGCACTTACATTTTCATGTAAAAGAAAACACATATTCCGTTGAATACGCTCAAATCTCTGTTTTCTGTCTTTAACTTACCACCATTTTCACAAAAGCGCAACCCTTGAATTGCATTTTTGTATAAAACATGCTGATTGCAACAGTTTTATTTGTCTATTGTGCTTAATTTATGAAACCGCTTACATTTTGACGCTTGTGCTGCTGCACTTTGTCGCCCCCTACCGCTGGACAGGAAAGAATTGGTGTTTTCCTGCATCTGCGGCGTGGCGAAGAGCATTCTCCCCTCCCCGCCGCAGAAAAACCGGACGGGAAAATTTCCCGTCCGGCTCAGTTTTCCGAAAAACGTTTTTTAAAAAGGAGCTGTGCATTGCAGCGGGAAAGCCTGGGACCGCAAGCCGGTTCACCGCTTACGCCTCCGCCTCCCGGAGCCGCTCCACGATGGTGGACCGGGCGATGACCCGGTACACCAACAGCGGCACCACGGCCCCCAGGACCAGGAACACCGGCAGCACCAGCAGCACCGGCAGGACGGTGAACCGGTAGGTGAAAAACCAGAACAGATTGCCGACCACGCTCCCCGTCAACGGCCCCAGCAAAAGGCTCAGGACCAGGGAGAGGGCCATGGCCAGGAGGGTATAGTACAGTCCCTCGTACACCAGCATGGTTTTCAGCTGCTTCCCCGTCATGCCCACGGACTGGAGGACGGCCAGTTCCCGCTTCCGGGTCAGGATGCCTGTCAGCACGGCGTTGACGAAGTTCAGGACCCCCACCAGGCCGATGATGAAGCTCAGCACGCCGCCCAGGGTCAGGAACATCCCCCGGAAGCCCTCGAACTCGTCCACGTAGGTCTGCCTGCTCTCGTAGCCGTAGAGGGGCTGGACGGTCTCGGTGTAGTCCGCCAGGAAGCCCTCCATGGCATTGTTGGATACCTCGGTGGTGTTGAAGGGGTAGATCATAATGAGATCTGTGCCGGTGTCCTGCTTGAACCGCTCCGCCCCCAGGATATAGTCGTCTGCCCCTGTGACCCCATACCGGAAAGACAGGGCGCTGGGTACCGTCACCAGGGCGCAGACGGTGTAGTTCTTCTCCTCATAGACCTTGGGGCAACGATAGAAGGTGTCAGTCTCATCCCGGCTGAACCGGGCGCCCACCTCCTCGCTGGAAAGCTCTTCTCCCGTTTCCCGGTCCAGATACATCCACTCGGACACGTAGCGCAAGGTCACGGTGTCTCCGATCCTGGCCCAGGCGGTGTTGGGGCGCAGGTTTCCGTAGTCGTCCACGCCGCCCACGGCAGCGATGGCGTTTTGCGTGGGGTCCTTCAGCGGCTCCAAATCCCCCTCGATGACGGTCAGCTTGCTCAGGGGGAAGGCCTCCATGCCGTAGAGCAGGGCGTCCGCCACTACCCGCCCGTCGGGCAGGTGCTCGGCGTAATCCACCTGGCTCTGGGCGGCCTCGTCGCCGAATCCCATCCACGCCTGCTTCAGCCAGTCCTGGGCGACGAACTGCTGGACGTTCCAGGTCAGGGCGTACACCCGGCCCGATTCGGTAATGCCGCTCTGGGCGTCGATGTCGGCGATGACCTCCTCCGGGACGGCGTTGTCGGCGGAACGGAAGTTGCCGCTGCCCGCCACAAACTGGTCGGCGTGGCCCAGGATGAAGTCGGTGCACACGAAATTGGACAGATACTTGTCCATATCGAAACCGTTGGTGAAGGTCCAGGTCAGTGTCATCAGCACCACCGCCAACGTCAGGGACACCACGGTCACAACGGTTTTGCTTTTGCTGCGGCCCAGGTTGGCCCAGGCCATCCGGGGCAATGACGCACCCTCCGCCGCCTTTTTCACAGCCCGCTTTCCGGCGGCCTTCTTTTTGCTTGATGCCTGGCCGCCCTCGGTGTAGCGGAGGGCCTCCACCGGAGAGACCTTGGCGGCCATCCGGCCGGGACGGCGGCAGGACAGGAACACCGTCCCCAGGGAGAACGCCGCCGCGCCCAGGAAGATCCAGGGGTTGAAGGAGACAAAGGCCCGCTTATAGCTGAGGCGGGCCATGATGACAGGCGTCAGGCCGTTGCCGATCACAAAGCCCAGCAGCAGCCCGAGGGGGATACCGATGCAGCTCAGCAGCAGGGCCTGCTGGCGGATGATCCGTTTCAGCTGCCGCCCTGTGGTACCGACGGTTTTCAGCAGACCGTAGAACCGGATGTCGTTGGTGACAGAGATCTGGAACACGTTGTAGATGATCAGATATCCGGTGAAGACGATCAGCAGCAGGAGCGCAATCACGGTGACAGCCGTCTGGACGTCAAAGCCGCTGGTGATCCGGGAACCGGTGTGGGCCCAGCTGACGCCGATCTTCAGGTAGTTCTCCTTGCCGGGTTCCTCATTTTGGTAGCCGTGGTTTTCCAGCACGGTCTCCAGGTTCTCCCGGATGTGCAGTGCGTTTTTGAAATTCACGTCCAGGGTCCACTTGCCGGTCATGGTGGGCACGTCTGCCTCCGACAGGGCCACAAGCTTCTTCGCGGCGGACTGGGGCAGGAGGACATGGTTGGCCACCACGGCATTGTCATACTCCCACCAGCCGGACAGGGTAAACGTGCGCTCCACGACTTTTCCATCGCCCACATCGCAGTCGATGGTGATGGGCAGGGCTATTTTCGCCCCCACCTCCGGCTCCACTCCCAGCAGGGCCAGGATGTGGGTGTCGGTGGCCATCTCGTCGGTGCCCTCCCGGGGCAGGGTCCCCTCCACGACGTCGCAGAAGAAGTGGGGCGCGCCGTGGGGCTCGATGTAGCTGACCTCCACGTGGGACTTGTTGAAGGGCGGCTCCGTGAGCATCCCCACAAACAGCCTGGCCCAGGAATCCACAACCAGGGGGTCACTGCGAAATTCTTCCGCCTGCTCCCAGGTGACTTCCTTGATGGCCCCGTGGCCGTCGCCGCCCATCTGGCGGAAGTTCTCCTGCTGGTAGGAGTAGTTGATGGAGGCGGCGATGGTGAAGAGGGACGTAAACAGAACCGTCGTCAAAGCGATGGCCAGCACCGCGACGATGTTCCGGGTCCGGGCCGCCCCCATGGAGCGGAAGCCCAGGCGCCGGACGCATTTGCCGTTGGATACCTTCAGCATGGCCCTCACCCCCGGACCACGATCCGGCCGTCCTCGATGCGGATGATCCGGTCGGCCATCTGGGCGATCTCCTCGTTGTGGGTTATCATCACGATGGTCTGGACGAATTTCTGGCTGGTGATCTTCAGCAGGCTCATGACATCCTGGCTGGTCTTGCTGTCCAGGTTCCCGGTGGGCTCGTCCGCCAGGATGATGGCGGGCTTTGCCGCCAGCGCCCGGGCGATAGCGACCCGCTGCTGCTGGCCCCCGGAGAGGTTGTTTGGCAGGTTCTGGAGCTTGGATTCCAGGCCCAGCGTCTCAATGATCTGGTCCACGTGGGCCTTGTCCACGCTGCCGCCGTCCAGCTGGATGGGCAGCATGATGTTTTCGTACACGTTCAGCACCGGGACCAGGTTGTAGTTCTGGAACACGAAGCCGATCTTCCGGCGGCGGAAGATGGTCAGCTCCTCGTCCTTCAATGAGAAGATGTCCTTCCCGTCCACCGTCACGGTGCCTCCGGTGGGACGGTCCAGCCCGCCCAGCATGTGGAGCAGGGTGGACTTCCCGGACCCGGAGGTGCCCACGACGGCAACGAACTCGCCCTTCTCCACCGTCAGATCCACACCGTCCAGCGCCCGGACCTCCGTATCCCCGGAGCCGTAGGTTTTCCGCAGGTCCTTGGTTTCCAAAATGGTCATGTTTCAATACCTCCACAGGGAAAAGTCTGTACTGCCTTTCGGCAATACAGACTGTACCATACGAATCTTTCCACAATCTTTCTGAAATCTAACAGTGTTGAAAGATTTCAGCGGAGCAGGGCCTCCATGTAACGGTCCACCGGGGAAAAATCCATCTCCCGGTTCTCCGACAGATACGCCTGATAAAACTCTCCGGCCCTGGGAAGATCCCCCAGCTTGACCATGCAGTAGCATTCCAGAAGGTCGTAGGCCTTTCGCCATAAAATCGGAGCGATGGGCATCATGGGTGACAGCTCCGAAAAGTCCTTGCCGGCAATCGCGTCATACGACCCCCAGAGATCCAGCCAGCGCTCCACCGCCGGGAGGCTGGCGGCAATTTCCTGAACCGTGTTTGGATCATGGATCGGGGCGAGCGACTTCCTGAACATCTCAGTTGGCGCGATCTCCTCAAGCCTCCGCCGTATGACGCACTCGTGTTCCCGCGGTCTCTCAAGGAACTCCAGCCTTCCAGGAACCAGGGACGGCAGGCCCACCGGATGGAGCCCCATGTTGATAAAGAAATAGTCCCCATAGGCGCCGTGCTGAAAATGGATCAGCTTGTAAAAGCCATCCTCGATCTTCCAAAAGGAGCTTCGCGTTTTCCTGTAGCCATACTGGGCGATCTCGCCCCTTACCGCGTTGAGCAAGTCTTTCATTTCTGTTCCTTTCCCCATACAAAAAAGGCTTTCCCTGCGCCGCTTGACCGCGCCCCGACGTTAGCCCCTCGGCAGGTACAACGAGAACTTCGCACCCTTCCCCGGCTTGGAAAATACTTTGAGATACCCGCCCTGGCCCTCGGCGATCTGCCGGGCCAGGTACAGCCCGATGCCTACCCCCGGCTCCTGGGCCACGGCGGCGGAGCGGTAGAACCGCCGGAACACCCTGGCCTGCTCCTCCTCCGGGATGCCGGGGCCGGTGTCAGTGACGTTGATCCGGCAGAACAGCTCGTAGGAGACGGCTTCCACCGTAACGCTTCCCCCGGCGGGGGTGTACTTCACCGCGTTATCCAGCAGGCAGCACACCGCCTCCCCCGTCCACTTGGCGTCGAACACCGCCGACGCGTCCGTGGGGCGGATGGTCAGCGTAATCCCCTTCTCCGCCGCCCTGGTGGCAAACTGGGTCACAGCCTCCTTCAGCATAGGGGCCAGGGGGCCTTCCGCGGGATGCAGGGCCAGCACGCCGGTCTCCAGCCGGGAGGTCTTGACCAGCGCTTCAATAAGGGCGCGGAGCTTTTCCGTTTGATCTTCCAGGGCTGTGACACAGGTGCGGCTCTCCTTCGGCAGGGCCTGCTCCTCCAATAGCTGGGCGTACAGCAGGATGTTGGCGATGGGCGTTTTCGTCTGGTGGGAGATATCGGCGATCAGCGTCTTGATCTTGTCCTTTTCTTCCGCCACGTTTTTGGCGGAGATGGCAGAGGCGGAGAGATAGTGGGCCAGCTTGGTCTCCACCGCCGACAGGCGGCTCTCGTCAAACCGGGATTCTTTGAACTCCCCCCGGATGGCCTCGTCCAGCATCCGTTCCAATCCCCTCAGCGTCCGCCGCAGCCGCCAGCGGTCCCAGAACATCACGAGCAGCGCCGCCAGGACCGCGGCGGTCAGCACGATATATCCTGTTTTCGTCATGTCACTTCACCGCCCAGGTGTAACCGATGCCGTACACCGTCTTCAGATACTGGGGCTTGGAGGGGGTGTCCTCCAGCTTGTCCCGCAGCCGCTTCACCGTGACGGACAGCGCGTTCTCGTCCACGTACTCCGCCCCATCGGACCAGACCCGGTCCAGCAGCGTCTCCCGGGGCAGCGTCGTTCCCCGGTTTTCCACCAGAACCCGCAGCAGCCTCTGCTCCGTCTTGCTCAGCTCCACCGGGACGCCGTGCTTCCGGAACTCCATCCGGTCAAAGTCAAAGGAAAAGCCCGCCAGCTCCAGCGCGCCCGCCTGGGGCAACGTGCCCCGCCGCAGCTGGGCGTTGACCCTGGCCCGCAGGACGGCCAGCGAGAAGGGCTTGGTGATGTAATCGTCCGCGCCGGACTCCAGACCCACTACGATATCCGTCTCCATGTCGTTGGCAGTCAGCAGGATGACAGGCACGGCACTGGTCCGCCGGATCTGGCGCAGCAGGTCCAGCCCGCTGCCGTCCGGCAGATTGACGTCCAGGATCAGCAGGTCAAAATCCCCCGCCTCCAGCGCCTGCCGCCCTTGGAGCAGATTTTCACAGCGGGTCACAGCGGCGCTCCCGCTGTCCAGCGCCAGACAGATCCCCCGGCCCAGCGCCCCGTCATCCTCCAGCAGCAAGATCTTTTTCATGCGGCGTCCCCTCCTTTTTTGTCAATATACCACAGTCCGGCGGACAAGGTGTGAAAATTTCTTTAAGAACCCGTATCAACAAGCGAAGGATGCCGGATGGGCGAGGGATTTTTTCCACCAATGAAGGCGTTTCAGCGCAGGAATACTTCGTGTATTTCAAAAAGAAACAACGCGGAGCGGCGGGGAAATGCCCGCCCAGACAGTGTGCAGCGTCTATCGATACCGGCGCTAAGCCCGCTGACGCCTCCGGAACGCCGTTCTGTTCTGTATGATCCCGGTATCCTACACTGCACGCACTGCAAAATCTCCGTCTCTCAACATGCCGGAAAAGGTGCTGCGCAAATGGCTGTCAAGCTGACCGCGTTGGAATACGCACCACTGAGAAAACGGCCTCTCCCCAATTGGGAGAGGCCGTTTTTTGATTTGGATCTGCAGGTGCCGTCGCTTGGCTGCCGGCAAGGGCCGCCCCCCGTTTACGGGGCTTCATCCCCATGCGTCCTGTGGGGAACTGGCTGTCCGGTTCAATCGTCCAAATATCTCTTCAGGACCCGGACGACCTCCTTAATGTCAATGGGCTTTGCCACATGAGCGTTCATGCCGTGCTCCAAGCACCGCTGGATATCCTCGGAATAAGCGTCCGCCGTCATGGCTACGATGGGCAGGCCGGCGTCGGGCCGGTCCAGCGCCCGGATGGCGTCGGCCGCCTCGTAACCGTTCATCACCGGCATGCGGATATCCATCAGAATGGCGTCGTAATAGCCTGACGGAGACTGCTGGAACATATCCAGACAGATCTGGCCGTTCTCTGCCCACTCCAGCTCCAGCCCCATGCTTCCCAGCAGTTCGCGGGAGATCTCCCAGTTCAGTTCATTGTCCTCCGCCACCAGCAGCCGCTTGTTGGAGAACTCCGGCTCAGCGGCCTTCTTCTTTATCTCCTGCGGCTCGATCTCGCCGGCATAGGGCTTCAGGCCGTAATACAGGGTCGAGCGGAACAGGGGCTTCATCAGGAAGCCGCTGATACCCGCCGCGCGGGCCTCCTCTTCGATCTCGCTCCAATCGTAGGCCGATATCAGCAGGATGGGCACGTCATCTCCCAGCTGCCGCCGCAGCTCCCGAGCGGTCTCGATGCCGTCCATCTCAGGCAGCTTCCAGTCCAGCAGGATAACGTGATAATCATTATGGATCTTGTGGTGCTGGGTCACCATCTTCACGGCGCTCTCGCCGTCCAGGGTCCATTCCGCCCGAATGCCGATAGAGCGCAGCGAGGCTGTGGTGCTCTCGCACAGCTGCTGGTCGTCATCCACCACCAGCATGGTCCAGTCGGGCAGGATCATATCCTCTTCCCGTTCCTCAGCCCGCTCCAGATCCAAAACCACCTGGAACTCGGTGCCTTTGCCCTGCTGGCTGGCCACAGTGATCTCACCGCCCATGGCGTCCACGATGTACTTGGTGATGGCCATGCCCAGACCGGTGCCCTCGATCTTATGGACCCGCTTGCTGTCCTCCCGGGTAAAGGACTCGAAGATGTGCTCCCGGAACTCCTCGGACATGCCGATGCCGGTGTCCTTCACATGGATGCGGATGCGGACGTGATCTTCCCCCTTGGGCGATGTTTCCTCATGCAGGGCCACCTCGATAGCGCCGCCCTCGGGCGTAAACTTGATGGCGTTGGACAGCAGGTTCAGCAGGATCTGGTTCAGCCGCACACTGTCGCAGTGCACATTCTCCGACATGATGTTATAGATGGAGATGTTGAAGTTCTGGCGCTTGGCCTTGATCTGAGGCTGAACGATGCTGACGATACTATCCATGACCTCCCGCAGGGAGACCAGCTCCACATTCAGGGTCATCTTTCCGCTCTCGATCTTGGACATGTCCAGCACATCGTTGATGAGACCCAGCAGATGCTTGCTGGACAGAGCGATCTTCCTCAAACACCTGCCCACCTGCTGGGAGTCATCGACGTGGGCCGTGGCAATGGCTGTCATGCCCACGATGGCGTTCATGGGCGTGCGGATATCGTGGCTCATGTTGGAGAGGAATTCGCTCTTAGACCGGCTTGCCTGCTCTGCCGTTCGCCGGGCCTCCTCCAGCTCCGCCATCTGTTCCCTGTTCATGCGGAAATATTCCAAGAACACCGCCAGCAGCACCAGCAGGATCACCGTGCAGCCTCCCAGTGCTGCCAGAAGAGACCGGCTCCCCAAAGTCTCCACCGATTCGTTCAGTGCACCGTAGGGCATGAGTGTGATCAGATACCAAACGGAGTTGGGCAGAGGAGATGCGTACATATGACGGCGCTCGCCCTCAAACTGGATCATGGTGGAATAATCGTTTCCTGCGGCCATAGCCGCTTTCAGCTCCTTGATGTACTCCTCGTTGGTCCTGCCGTCCACCTCATCGTAAACGGCCTGGACACGCTCGAAATAATTGTCCCGGACCGCGTCGGAATTGCGAACCACAAAATCGCCGTCCTTGCGGATGACAAAAGAGTAGATCAGAGAATCCTCTTCCTCCAGGGAAAGCGTTTCCGCGATATAGCTGATGGGCAGCTCACCTACCAAGGCGATGCAGTCCTCCAAGCCCGGGACCTGGATGCTGGCAGGTACGCAGATCAAAGAAACCCGCTCTCCGGTGCCGTTAAGCCCCACAGCAATCCGATCCTCGCCGCTTTCCATGACCCGCAGGAAGGCTTCCGGACTGGAGTTCTCCAACTGGCTGCCATAGATCATCTCCATGCTGCCGTCTTTATAGCAATAGGCCATGGATGCATATCCCCTAGCCTCCCCGTTATAAGCGAGCCACTCCCGCAGCGCATCCTTACCGCCGCGGTACGCCGGCGGAATATCCTCGGTCAGGGCCCTCATCTGGCTCAGGCGGTGATCGGTGATAGAGCCGAAGTGCATGGAGATCCGGTTGTTCATGCTGGACATATAGATATTGCCCAGCTGCGTGATGGTCTGCTCGTTCTGCCGGTTCAGATAGATCGCCAGCGCCGCGAAAACCGCGATACAGACGACACAGACAGCGGCCAGGCTGCCGATCAGGAAATGTTTGATCTTGTTCTGCATATTACTCTCCCTCACATTCCTCTTGAAAGGTCCGGATCGCCGCCGTCACGGCGAGGTGGTCGGCCCGCACCTGCTCCAGCAGCGTGTCCGCCTCCGGCGTCCAGCCGTGGTGCAGCGCGTCGGACAGGCGGCTGCTGGACTTCCCCAGCCGGGTGAAGCGCAGATTCTGGCACACGCCCTTGATCGTATGGGCCGCCCGAAACGCCTCTTCATAATTTTTCTCCGCCATGGAGGTCCGGAGCAGGCCGCAGCTCTTGTCCTCCAGGAATTTCAGCATGAATTTCCGCGCCAGCCGGCCGCAGCGCCAGCATCAATTCAACCCAAGTATAGTATAGATACCAGCCTTTTTCAAGAGGACTCCGCCACAAAAGCTGTTTTTACAGTGCTTCCGGCTGCTTTTTGCCATCTGCTCCGCCCAAGCCTCATCTGCCCAGCTTCGCCACGATCTCCCGGGCCTTGACCACCTCCCGGACGTGGCTCTCCACCGTAGTGCAGCAGCCACCTACAGCGCTGGCGCCGGCCCGGATGTAACGGCGGGCATAATCGCCAAAGGTCACGCCGTCCCTCTGGCCATGCCAGGTCTTGGTCACAGGGTCATAGACCTCGCCGCTGTTGGGATAAACGGCGATGGGCAGGCCGGTTGCCGTTTTCAGTTCTCCGATCAGCCTCTCCACCAGTTGGGGCGCCGTGCAGTTGACGCCGATCATCCGCAGATGGGGATACCGCTCCGCCGCCAGCGCCTTAGCGCAGTCCGCGAGAAGGTCTCCCTCGCAGATATGCCGCCCGTCCTTGCAGACAAAGCTGATCCAGTAATCTGCCCCCAGCGACTCGGCGATCCCTGCGGCGATCATGGCCTCTTTCAAGGATGGCTGGGTCTCGATCAGCAGCAGGTCCGCGCCGGCATTCCACAGCAGCTCCATCCGCCGCCGGTGGAACTCCTTCAGCGCCTGGTCGGAGATCCCGTAATTTCCCCGGTACTCAGAGCCGTCCGCCAGATAAGCTCCATAGGGGCCGACGCCCGCCAGACACAGGGGATAGGCCCGTCCGGCGGCCCGCCCCTCATCGGCCCACCAGGTCTCCCGGGCCTCCAGCATCAGTTCCACAGAGCGGACGATCATCCGTTCCGCTTCTTCACAGGAGCAGCCCTTATTCATCAGGCCGGGGATCGTGGCCTGATAGCTGCATGTGATGCCGCAGTCGGCTCCCGCCCGGAAATAGCGCAGGTGTACCTCCCGCACCAGCTCCGGCTGCTCCGCCAAAGCCTTGGCGGTCCACAGGCTGTCCCGCAGGTCACAGCCCAACTGCTCCAGCAGCGTGGACATAGACCCGTCGATCACCAGAACACCGGTTTTCTTCAATGTCTCCTGTAATGATACCCGCATGTCAAATCTCCTTTGCTTTTTCATCCACCGTGCCGTAGACCACCGGCTCCGGCTCCTCGCCCCGCTCCTGGGCCGGTATGAAGCGCTCCCAGAAATCCCGTACCAGGCGGAAGATCTCCTTCTGCTTGCTGTAAATAAAGATGAGCGTAATGATGATGTAAATGGCGGAAAGGATGTCCGTCATGGCCCACAGGGAGTCGGCCTCAATGTTGTAGAACAGCACACAGGGCAGCATGTAATACACCATATATACCCATGTGGCCTTCCGGTTGAGCCGGGTATCGCCAAACACATAGTTGACGGACTTCTCACAGCTGTAATACATGCCGATGATGGTGGTCCACACCAAAAACGCCAGAGCCACTGCCATGAACCAGCCGCCGAACTTTCCGTACGCCACCTTGAATGCCACGGTGGTCAGCTGCGCGCTGTCCACGCCGGGATAATCCACATACACATTGGTCAGGATCAGGGACAGCGCGGTGACGGAGCAAACTACGATAGTGTCCAGAAACACCTCGCCCCAGCCCCAGGACGCCTGCCGGACGGGATGGTCCGTCTTGGCGGAGGCGTGGGCCACGATGCCGTAGCCGGTGCCTGCGTCGTTGGAATACATGCCCCGGGCCACGCCATAGCGGATGGCATCCCGCACGGTGGCCCCGGCAAAACCGCCGATGCCCGCCATGGGAGTAAAGGCACTTTTGAAGATCAACGCGAAGGCAGCCGGCACGGCGGACAGGTTCATCAGCATGATGCCCAAGCCCCCCGCCACATACAGCAGCGCCATAAAGGGAACCACCTTTTCCATAATGGCGGAGATCCGCTTCAAGCCGCCGGCGATGGTGATAAAGCAGGTGATGCCCAGCACGCTGACGGACACCAGCGGGTCGATGCCGAAGCCCTCCTGCAGCGCGCCGGTAAAGGATTCCGTCTGTACACAGCAGGTCCAGGGTCCCAGCAGGCAGCAGGCCACGCCCAGTACCATGGCCCCCTTTTTCCATCCCAGAGCGTTTTTCATCACGAAGGAACGGTCGCAGAGGTACTCGTCAATGGACTCGCTGTACTTCACCCGGTAGCGCTGGCCCAAAATGATCTCACACGCCTTGGTGGACATGCCCAGCAGAGCCGTGACCCACATCCAGAACACCGCGCCGGGGCCGCCGGAGACGATGGCGGTAGCCACGCCGCCGATATTGCCCACGCCGATGGTGTTGGCCATGGCCGTGCAGGCCGCCGCAAAGCCGGAGACCGTGCCGGTGCCCTCGTCCTTCTTGAACATCTTCCCGAAGGTATTTTTAAAGTTGAAGCCGATCTTGCGGAAGTTGTAGCGGAAGCCGAACCGGATGCTGAGATAGAGTCCTGTGCCTACCACCGCCACGGTCATTGGCGTCCCCCACAAAAAATTGGATATCGCATTGAGAATTTCCAGAAACATATGTGTTCCTCCTTTTCTTTCGCGTGAAAGCCACACGCCGCTTTCACCCTGCATACCATACCACAGCCGCGGTGCTTTGTCAATTTACATTGATAAAGGGCGGTGCAACTTTTCCCCGTTCACGCCAGAAAAGTTTTTTGAGTTTTTTCCGAAATGTCAAGACAAAATTACAAAAAGTCTTAAAAAATTTTTATAAGCGGCGAAAAAGACAGGGGCGGCCAGGCGGCTGCCCCCGTTTTTGTGCTGTCCCGCTCCGGGTGTGGCCAAAAAACGGCGCAGAAAACCGGGCCGGCCTCCGGGTGCGGCTCCGGCCTCTCCCCGTGGCCTGTTCTCCATGGTCAGGCCGCCACGGTGGTGTATTCGTCAAAAAGCATTTGCGGGGTTTTCCAGCCCAGGATCCGGCGCGGGTAGTTCGCCAGCCACGCCTCCGCCTCCGCCACCTCTGACGCGGATATAAGATCAAAGTTTGTCCCCTTTGGGAAAAACCGTCTAATAATCCGGTTCATGTTCTCATTGGATCCTCTTTCATAGGCGGAATATGGATGGCAGTAATATACCTTTGTGCGCGGCCTCCGCGCCCGCTTGGATTTCTCCATTCCCCGGCAGTCCTGAAACTCGCAGCCATTATCCACTGTTATGGTCTGGAATATGTCCCGGAACTTTGCCCCCAGGCGGCGCTCCAGACGGTCCAGGACCCGGACCACGCTTTC